>CAZQIX010000042.1:0-10534 GCA_964593855.1 uncultured Desulfobacula sp.
CCCGGTCTCGCGCATGATAAATCCTCTTCCTTCCGCCATTGCAGAATCTCCTTAGGTTAATAATTATTTCTGAATCGCCATTCAACGGGCGGATCCTGTTCATCGACCGTCACACAGGCAATATAATTATCGAAATATAACTGTTCAACCCACTGGACTTGATCCGAACAAGTCACCAGAAGCCGGGAACCATCCCCTCCCCCCCTGATCTTGGTCCGAGAAAGACCTCGAAGGCCATCGCCGGTCTTTTTCAGGACAGCCTCTTTGGCGGTGAAAGCTCTGAAAAAAAGCCGGGAGGGATCAGATTGGCCATATTGTTCAAGGATGATACGTTCTTCATGGTCTACAATTCCTGCCAGCAGGGATAGGGAAACAGGCTTGATCCGTTCAATATCCAGGCCGACCTCCCTGATGCCGGTCACGCCGGACACAAAACCGGGCTTATGAGCCAAGGACCAATACATTCCCTTGAAAGGCAGGGGTTTCCCTCTCTCATCTTTTTCAAAAACCGGAATATCAAGCCCGGACATCCGGCCCGAAAGCCTTACGCAACCTCTTGCCAGACGGCTCAAGGCAATGGTTTGGGCCTTTGGATCAAGGATCCGAATCGATTCAGGCACCTTGGCGATCACAGGATACAGACTGATGGGGGGCCTCCTTTTTTTCAAAGCGTACGATAATATCCGCCACCGTAGCCCCCTGCCCCTGCTCATGTACAAACAGAGGATTGATGTCCAGCTCCTGGATCATGGGGTGATGATCGGCCATGGCCTTGAGGGCGACAATATGCTTTTCGATGGCCTCGATATCCGACGGATTTTCTCCCCGTAATCCTTTCAGAATAGGGTAGCCCCTGATGCTCTTCACCATTCGACGGGCCACGTTCCGCCCCATGGGTGACAGCCGGAATACCACATCCTTGTAAACTTCCACAAAAATGCCGCCCAGACCGAACATGACGGCATGTCCGAAAACCCGATCTTTGGACAGTCCGAGAATTACCTCTTTTCCCTTTGGCGCCATTTTCTGGACCAGGATCCCTTCTATTACGGCTTCCGTGTTGTAGGCCCGGGCTTTTTCCATGATCTCTTCAAAGCCGGCCGTCAATGCGTCCCTGTCCTTAATCCCCACCCGGACCCCGCCGGCGTCTGTTTTGTGAAGGATATCCGGCGACACGATTTTCATGACCACCGGATATCCGATCCGATCCGCAATTTCGGCGGCTTCTTCCGTGGTTTCAGCCAGAGCCATGGGAAGGGTCTGGAAACCATAGCACCGAAGCAGTTCGCTGCCGTCCAGCTCCCCCAGCACCGTTTTGCCGGAAGATAGACAGGATTCGATGATTTCACCGGCTTTTTGGATATCATAAGTCAGATCAAACTGAGGCAGAATTTTTCTGAACAGCCATTTCATACCCTGGCGAAGAGCCCCTAGGCTGCGGGCTGCGCTCTCGGGGAACTGGTACACCGGCACTTTGTGCTTCTGCAGCAGCTTGACCCCGTCGGAAACATCCACAACCCCCATGAACGCGCACACAATGGGCTTGATGGAATTTCCGGCAATGCGAACGATGGCTTCGGCCGTGCCGATGGCGTCGGTCATGGACTGAGGGGTCAGGATGATCAGGGCTGCGTCCACTCCCCGATCGCTCAGAACGGTGGCCAGTGTATTTTCATACCGGTCCCGGGCCGCGTCTCCGATCACATCCACCGGATTGTGAAAATTGGCCGTGGGAGGCAGGTATTTTTTCAATTCCCGGATGGTCTCCTCGGAAAAGCTTGCCAGTCTGAGTCCGGATTGTTCGCTCATGTCCGTGGCGATAATGCCGGGTCCGCCGGCATTGGTGATAATGGCGATCCGGTCTCCGGTGGGGTATTTGTTGGCGGCAAATGCCTGTGCATAATCGAACAGCTGATTGACGGTGGCGCACCTGAGAATCCCGGACATATTGAAAATGGCGTCATACAGGGCATCCGCCCCGGCCAGGGCGCCGGTATGAGAAGCCGCGGCCCGGGCGCCCGCATCGGAAGAACCGGATTTAATGGCGATCACATGGGTCGGGTGGGTGCCCGAAGTCATCTCCCGGACCTCGGTGATGAACTCCTCGGCGCTCCGGTTCAGCTCTTCCATATAAATCATGACCACGTCCGTGTCCGGATCTTTATGGTAATACCGAAGCAGATCCAGTTCATCCACGTCCGCCTTGTTACCGATGGAAATAAATTTGGAAAATCCGAAACCCTTGTCGGCCGCGTAATCCAGAACCGCCGTACACAAGGCCCCGCTCTGGGATATAAAGGATACATTGCCGTGGGCCGGCATCCGGGAAGAGAAGCTGGCGTTCAGCGAAACTTTGGGGGAAGGGTTGATAACCCCCAGACAATTGGGTCCCACCAGCCTGACTTTGGCGGCGGCGCACAGATCCTTAATCTCTTTTTCAATACAGGCCCCTTCCCCACCTACTTCCTTGAACCCGGCCGAAACGATGACAATACCCTTGACCCCCTTGGCGATGCATTCCTTGACGGCCTGAAGCGCTCCGGACGGAGGCAGAATGATCATGGCAAGGTCGATGGGATCCGGGATATTGGCGATGCTGGTATAGCATTTGACACTCAATACGGATTTGGCTTTTGGATTAACCGGATAAAGGGTCCCTTTGTATCCGCCGGATAAGATATTGGCAAAAATATCGTGCCCCACTTTTCCCTTCTGGGTTGAAGCCCCGATGACCGCAATGGTTTCGGGTGAAAAAATCGCATCCAGTCTATCCATACATCCCCCTTCTTCATGGTTGTCCGGCTGATCATCCTGTAAAAACAAGGACCGGCTGATGTCTCAATAGCATGACAGGTATTTTTTTTCCACAGTTTGATGGACGAAACCCGATGGATTCACAAGGCCCCTGAACAACAGAGGGAAGTCTTTTCATCAAAGACTTCCCTCTGGGGACACGCTTCGGGAAAACCGGTTGAATCAGGTGGTCTGGATCTCTATCTGACGCGGTTTGGCGGCTTCTGATTTCGGCAGATGCAATTGCAACACACCATTCTTGAGCTCCGCCTGAACCTTTTCCACATCAATGGTCTGAGGAACGGAGAAACTTCTCACATATTCGACATCCGAAAATTCTTCCCATTTTACCGCACCCTGGGTTGCCAGACGTCTCACTCCTGAAATAGAAAGTGTTCCATTGTCGATATTGAGCGCGATGTGATCCTTGAGGACGCCCGGCATATTGGCTTGAAGCAGGATTTCATTTTCGTTTTCAAAGATATCCACGGCGGGAACAAACTGAGACAGTTCCCGTCCCCGGTCAATCGATTTATTGTCGCGCTGGGTCAATTCTTTGCTATTATCCATGATATACCTCCCTTAAAGGAAAATCCTGTCCATTGATCAACTGATGGTTATTTTCTTCGGTTTTGCGGCCTCTGCTTTGGGTAGCACAAGATAAAGAATGCCGTCTTTCAGATTGGCCGACACCTTGGACGAATCCACATCCGCCGGCAGAGTGAAACTTCTGGAAAATGAACTCAACCCTCTTTCCATCTTGTGGACCTTGTATCCTTCCGGTGCGTCCGAGGATCTTTTGCCTGTGATTTCAATGTAATTTCCCTGAATCTGAACACTCAGATCATCCTTGACCAGCCCGGGCACTTCCACCCGCATCTCGAAATTTTCACCGTTTTCATAAAGGTTGGTCAGCGCCGCGGATTCGTCCGATACCCAACGGCGTCCAAAGGACCGGTCATAATCGGTATAGAAACTGTCCAGTTTTTTCTGGAGCAGATCCATGGTCCCGAACAATCTGTCGATATCACTCAATCTTGTAAACATCATTGCTCCTCCTTTAATTGCGTTGGTTTGACCTTATGCGTGATCTCCACCCCACAGGGGATTCACATTCCTTTTCTGATAAACCCAAAATTAATAATGGAAAAACAACATGTCAATGGGGAATCAATCATTCCGAGTGGATCTCAATTTGTTTTCTTTTTTCAGTCTCACGGGCCTTCCTAGGGATCCGAACCTGCAGCACCCCGTTTTTGAAAATCGCCTTGATATTCTCTGCGTCCGCATCCTCGGGAAGGGACAAAACCCTCTGGAATGCCCCGTAAGATCTTTCCAGCCGATAAAAATGCTTGTTCTTTTCCTGAGTCTCCTTTTTTTTCTCCCCTCTCACGGTCAAGACGTCATTGATTATTTCAAGATTCACATGATCCTTGTCCACCCCTGGAATCTCAACGAAAACGCTGTATTCATCGTCGGTTGCGCCCAGATCCAACCGGGGCTTCAGAAGACTTCCGGATATCCCTTCCAGGGGAAATCTCCCGAAATCCATGTCGGATGTCCGCATATCTCTAAAAACGGAATTGAACAAACGGTCCACCTCTTTGTGAAAAGCATCCATAGAGTCCCGCAAACCGGTCTCCGAGTGCCCGTATTGGTTCTTGACGATTACTGGATGGGCGTCCTCTTCTGTTTCTTTTTTGAACCAGTTCCAGGGAGCGAATTTTTTAATGTCCATGACGATCCTCCTAGCAGTTGGTTTGTGGATTTCTATTTTTCGGCTTGATTTTAAAAATCATTTTAATTATAAATTGATGCGTGTCAATATTCAATTCATTACTATATGGTAAATAATTTTTTCATAATGAAACATGTATTTTTCATTGCGTAGTACCAGAAACTTCAAGGAGGGGCGCCGTGCCTGAAAATTTTTATCGTATTCTGGGAATTGCTTCAGATGCGAGCCCCAAGGCTGTAAAAGAAGCTTACCGGAGGCTGGCCAAAACCTTTCATCCGGACCATTACGGATCGGACGACAAACCTTTCAAGGCCATTCAGGAGGCATACACCGTGCTGTCCGATCCCATCCGGCGCCGTTGTCATGACGGCCGACTCCGGGAGTCGGTGTACGATCGCACCACTCCGGCCGGTCCTGGAAGGAATGCGGAAAAGATCCGGACCATGAACGGCGTGGAACCGCTGATTCCTGAACCGGAAGCCGTTTCCCGATCCCGGTACGAATTCCAGGTATCCATGGACGATCTCATCCGGGAAATCTTCAGATGTCTCGGGAATCGGGCCGAACCCAGGCGGGAAAAACAGGAGAGGCGTTACGGCACGCTTCATATCAGGATCAAATGAGAACCGGGACCGGCATGGCGCCAATCCCGGTTAGGGGTTACTGATGGACTTGAATCCGCGAAATTAGCCGAGGCTGAGCTGTGCGGATCTGAGGGTATTTTTCATGAGCATGGCAATGGTCATGGGGCCCACCCCGCCCGGAACAGGGGTGATCTTGCCGGCGATTTCCTTGGCGGCTTCAAAATCCACGTCGCCTTTGAGAATGGCCTTTCCGGTTTTTTCATTCTTGCCCACCCGGTTGACACCCACGTCAATGACCGTCGAGCCGGGTTTGATCCATTCGGGTTTCACCAGGTCCGGCACACCGGCGGCAACGATGAGGATATCCGCACGCTTGCAGTGCGCGGCCAGATCCTTGGTCCGGGTGTGAACAATAGTGACCGTTGCGTTGGCGCCTTTGCCTTTCTGAGCCATCATCATGGCAATGGGTTTGCCGACGATATTGGAACGCCCCACCACGACCACTTCGGCGCCGGAAGTTTCCGTGCCGGAGCGAACGATGAGTTCCTGGATTCCGGCCGGGGTGCAGGGCAGGAATTTGGCTTCATCACCGCCGATCATGAGCCGACCCACATTCACCGGATGAAAGGCGTCCACATCCTTGTCCGGGTTGATGGCGTTGAGAACCTTCTTTTCGTCGACGTGTTTGGGAAGGGGCAACTGAACCAGGATCCCGTGAATGTCCGGATCATTGTTGTACTTTTCGATGAGGGCCAGAAGATCCTTTTCCGATATATCCACCGGCTGGCTGTCCTGAATCTCTTTGAATCCCAGACTTTCAGCCGTCTGGATCTTCAGAGTCACATAGCTGATGGACGCCGGATTTTCGCCAACCAGGATCGTCACCAGACCCGGCACCTTTCCGTGTTTCTTTTTCATTTCTTCGACCTCTGCCTTAATTTCGGCAAGGATCGTTTTCCTTATTTCGGTTCCGCTGATAATTTCCGCAGTCATTGTATCTTCCTTTCGTTATTTAGAATACGCCCTGGACCTTACCGGTGTTGACATCCACGTCAACCCTCTTGAAAGCCGGATTCGAACTGGTTCCGGGCATGAGGGAAATAGTACCGGCCACAGGAACGATAAAGCCGGCCCCGCCATAAGTGAGAACTTCGCGGATGGTGAGTCTCCATCCCTTGGGCACGCCCTTCAGGCTCGGGTTGTCGGACAGCGAGAGATGGGTTTTTACCATGCACATGCCAAGTCCGGCCAGTTTCGGATCGGCCTGAATTCTTTCAATGGCCTTGTTGGCTTCCGCCGAGTAGTCGACACCGTCTGCCCCGTAAACTTCCTTTGCAATGAGTTCGATTCTCTGTTTGATCGGCATATCCAGTTCATAAAGGAATTTGAATTCCGTTTTTTCCTCGCAGGCTTCAATAACGGCCTTGGCAAACTCAATGGCGCCGTCGCCGCCTTTTTCCCAGTGACGGGAAAGAGCCACCCGCGCCCCCTCGGCCTCGCACAGCTCACGAACTTTGGCAATTTCAGCGTCGGTATCGGTGTAAAAGGCGTTAATACAGACCACAGGAGAAATGCCTGCTTTTCGGACGTTTCTGATATGATGGATCAGGTTGGCGCAGCCTTTTTCGACCCATTCCACACTTTCAGTGAGGTATTCTTTCGGCATGGGTTTTCCGGGAACGGGCACCGGTGCGCCGCCATGGCATTTCAAAGCCCGGATGGTAGCGACGACAACGGCGCAATCCGGTGTCAGACCGGAGTAACGGCATTTCAAATTCCAAAATTTCTCGAACCCGATGTCCGCACCGAATCCGGATTCGGTGACATGATAATCCGCCAGTTTGAGACCGATTCGATCCGCAATGATGGAGCTCTGGCCGATGGCGATATTGGCAAAGGGACCGGCATGAACGATAACCGGCTGGCCTTCCAGGGTCTGGATCAGGGACGGATTGAGGGCATCCACCATCCAGGCGGTCATGGCGCCGGCCACCTGCAGGTCTTCGGTTGTGATGGGCTGGCCCTTCTTGTTGTACGCCACGACGATCTTGCCCATTCTTTCTCTCATGTCTTTCAGGTCCGTGGCAACCGCAAGGATGGCCATGACTTCCGAAGACACGGCAATACCGAATTTGGATTTCATCATGAATCCGTCGGATTTGCCGTTCACACCGTCGATACCGATGATGATATTTCTGAGGGACTGGCAGCAGAAATCCATGATCCACCCCATTTCAACGTTGGTGGGATCGATGTCCAGACGTTTCATGCCGGACAGTCTTTCCAGCTGTTCGTCGGTGTAGTTCCGTTCGTGCTGCAGTCTGGATGTCAAAGCAACCATGGCCAGGTTGTGGGCGTTCATGATGGCGTTGATGTCGCCGGTGAATCCCAGCGAGAATGGTGTCAGAGGAATGCACTGAGCCAGACCGCCGCCGGCTGCGGAGCCTTTGATGTTCATGGTCGGACCGCCGGACGGCTGACGAATGGCGGCGCAAACGCTTTTACCCAGTTTTCCCAGGCCCTGGACAAGGCCCATACTGGAGGTGGATTTGCCTTCGCCCAGAGGGGTCGGGGTAATGGCCGTGACATCGATGTATTTTCCATTGGGTTTGTCCTTCAGGCGCTCAAGCACTTTCCTGAAGTCGATCTTGGCAATGTAATGACCCTGGGGAAGCAGCTCTTCTTTGGTCAATCCCAGTTTTTCGCCGATCTCATAAATGGTCAGCATGGTTTTTTCCGCATCTTCCGCAATTTCCCAGTCCTTGTGTTTGGTTGGATCTAATGCCATGGTTTACTCCTTGTTGCTGTGGACTCAAAAAAGAGCCGTTAAGTGATGATGAAACCAATAATTTTTTGGTTATGATTTTCCGACTGAATACCCTAACTATTAAAAACAGCGTAAAAAATCAACTTTTTTCAATCGTGCGATCTTAATTTATTAACTAAATTCGATTCAATATCCATACCCGATTATAGCTACAATGCAAGACTCCTTATCAGATAGGGCTTTTGGCTTTTAAAGTCCTGGAAAGCATTAAATACACTCATCTATTGACAAAAAAGCCCACAAATTATAAGTCATAGTTTGTTATTTATTGAATCCAAAATGATAAGGGCTATTAAATGAAAAAGCATATCAAATTAGGCTTGAATGAGTTTGATCTGGCTGAATTTGATATTGTCGTTCCATTCAATGATCACCCTTTTCAAAAAAAGTCCAGTCCGTTTCATCTTAACCCCCCCCAACTCATAACTATCTTTAACAATCTTAGGAGGTAAAAGTGGGATTTGAAATAACCAAGGAAACCTATGCCGGCAGTATCAAGGGCGTCACCATTGGAAAAGGTGATAAAGCCGTTACGGTCGGCGGTCAGACAAGCTACCCGTTTTATCAGTTCGAAGGGGCAATGCCCAACAAACCCATCATTGCCATGGAAATCTGGGACATGGTGCCGGAAGACTGGGCGGAAGCCGCCAAAGCCCCTTTCAAAGATGTCCTGGGCGACCCGGCCGCCTGGGCCAAAAAATGCGTTGAGGAATACGGGGCACAGGCCATCGTTCTCCAGCTGAAAAGTACGGATCCCAACGACAAGGATGCGAGCCCAGATGAAGCCGCCGCCACGGTCAAAAAAGTGCTGGGCGCCATCAGCGTTCCCCTTATCGTCTGGGGATGCGCCGTTCCGGCAAAAGACGGAGACGTGCTGAAAAAAGTATGTGAGGCCTGCGAAGGCGAAAACCTGATCATCGGTCCCGTGGAAGAAAAAAACTACAAAGGCATCGGGGCCGCCGCCATGGGATACGGACACACCGTCATCTCCTCCTCACCCATCGATGTCAACCTCGCCAAACAGGTCAACATACTTCTTGAAAACCTCGGCGTCTCTCTGAACAAGGTCATTGTCGACCCCACCACGGGCGGTCTCGGGTACGGCCTCGAATATTCCTATTCCGTCATGGAACGGCTGACCATGGCCGCCATGACCCAGGGTGACGACAAGCTTCAGAACCCCATGATCAACAACCTGGGCAACGAAGTCTGGAAATGCAAGGAAGCCAAACAGACGGTCCAGGACGCTCCTGAACTGGGTGATCCGGAAAGACGGGCCATCCTGATGGAAGCCGTGGGCGGAGTCGCTTACCTCCTGGCCGGTTCCAGCATCCTGATCATGCGTCATCCGGAATCCATCAAACTGGTCAAATCCTTCATCAACCTGCTGTCCGGAGGCGGTTCCGCAATGGATGTGGCACCCATCACCAAACGCATGGATGACGTGGACATCGACTTCGCCGCCATGGCCAAGGCACCGGATCTGACCATTGCCGAAGAAACAAAAGCCGCTCCGACCAAAGCCGCTGCTCCGGCCGCCAAGGAAGCGCCCAAACCGGCGGCGCCCGCACCCAAGGCCGAAGCGCCTAAGGCGGCAGCGCCCGCGCCTGAAAAAGCGGCTCCCGCTCCATCCGCCCCAGCCGTTGACCCGGCGGCGGAAGCCAAAGCCAAAGCAGATGCCGAAGCCAAGGCCAAAGCGGATGCGGAAGCCAAAGCCAAAGCCGACGCGGCCGCAAAAGCAAAGGCGGAAGCCGATGCCAAAGCCAAGGCCGATGCGGACGCCAAAGCCAAAATCGAAGCCGAGAAACAAGCCCGGAAAGACGCCGCTGCCAAACGAGAGGCTGAAGAACAGGCTCTTCGCGACAAGCGAGCGGCCGAAAAAGCCAAGCATGCCACAGATGCGCCGGCCAAAGCCAAAACCAAGGTGAGCCTGACAGCCGCAGCCGTTCAGAAGACCATGCTGGATCGAATCATCGAAAATCTGGACTGGGTTCACAGACGTAACCGCTAACCTAGCCGAAATGCAGCGGACACGACTGCTGCAAAACATTTATATACAATCAAGAGGAGGAACCTCTAATGGAAGAAGAGAAAAAAGCAAAAGCACCAAAACTTGCTGATCCGATAGAAGCATCATATGAGATCTCAACCCAGGAAATGATTGCCTACGCCCAGAAGATCGGTGTTGAAACCATTTTCGACCGGGCCGTGGCCATGAAGCCATGTAACATCGGTATCCAGGGCATCTGCTGCAAAAACTGCGCAATGGGACCCTGCAGGCTCCCGCTTCCCAAAGACGGGATCCAGGGTGAAGATACCCGCAAAGGACTCTGCGGCGCAACCGCCAATACCATTGCGGCCCGTAACTTCGCCCGCATGGTGGCTGCCGGCGCCGCCGCCCATTCCGACCACGGCAGAAGCGTGGCTGAGGTGTTTATGTCCGCCGCCAGGAAAGAAACCGATGCCTACCAGATCAAGGACACCCAGAAACTTCTGGCCGTCGCACCCCATCTGGGTGTGGCCACGACCGTGGAAGTGGACGGCGAGACCAAGGACCGGGACATCGATGAAATCGCCCTGGAAGTGGCTGAA
>CAZQIX010000042.1:10634-32319 GCA_964593855.1 uncultured Desulfobacula sp.
CCAACCTGGGCATCATGAAAAAAGACCATGTCAACATCATTGTCCACGGTCATGAACCGGTCCTGTCCGAAGTGATCGTGGCCGTGGCCCAGTCCCAGGAAATGCTGGACTATGCCAAGTCCAAAGGCGCCAAAGGCATCCAGCTCGGAGGCATCTGCTGCACGGCCAACGAAATGCTCCAGCGCCACGGCATCCCCACGGCAGGCAACTTCCTGCAGCAGGAACTGGCCATCATCACCGGGGCCTGCGACGCCATGGTGGTGGACATCCAGTGTGTCATGCAGAACCTGGCCAATGTGGCCAAATGCTTCCATACCCATTTGATCACCACCCACCCCATTGCCCGGATGGAGCAGGAAAACGTCATTCATATTGAATTCAACGAACACTACGCACTGGAAGACGCAACCCGCATCGTGAAGATGGCCATCGACAATTTCCAGAACCGGAAAGCCGAGGTCATGATCCCGCATTACAAAGCCACCCAGATAGCGGGCTTTGGTGTGGAATCCATCAAATACCACCTGGGCGGAACCTTCAGGGGCGACTACTACACCCTGAACGACAATATCATCAACGGCCGTATCCGAGGTCTGGCAGGGGTTGTGGGATGCAACAACGCCCGATCCCGCCACAACGAAATCCACATCAAGGTCATCAAGGAACTCATCAAGAACGACGTACTCGTCCTGACCACGGGATGTGACGCCATCACGGCCGCCATCCACGGTCTGTTGACCCCGGAAGCAGCCCAGGTTTACGCAGGACCCGGCCTGGCGGAAGTCTGCGAAGTGGTCGGTATCCCGCCGGTCCTTCATCTGGGCTCCTGCGTGGACAACTCCAGAATCCTTCTGGCAGCAACGGAAGTGATCAAGGCCGGAGGTCTCGGCAATGACCTGTGCGACATCCCGGCAGCCGGTTCCGCGCCCGAATGGATGAGCGAGAAAGCCATCTCCATCGGCCATTATTTCGTCACCTCCGGCGTTTACACTGTTTTCGGCGGGTATCTGCCCACATCCGGCGCACCGGTATTCCACGACTACATATCCAAGGAACTGGAAAATATCTATGGCGGCAAATGGGATGTAGAACCTGATCCCATCAAACACGCATGGCTCATGATCAACCACATCGACAAAAAGAGAAAAGCCCTGGGTATCGACAAAGCCAGAGAACGCGTCCTGATGGATATGGCGGATCGCCAGAAACTTGAAGCATAACGGTATGTTTGAGGCAACACTTTTAGTTGATTTTCAAAATTTTTAAATTAAATCCTCAACGAAGGAGGAAGAGAATATGTCAAAATTAATCGCATTTGCTGCCATTCAGGGTGGATACAAAGTAGTCGCTCAGGTCGAAGGAGAGCTCGAAAAAGCGCTTCAAACCTATGATGCCAGCACTAAAGTCGAATTCCCGAATACAGCCTACTATCTGCCGGTCATCTACTCGCTCACCGGTCTTAAATGTGAAACCCTGGAAGACCTGAAAAAACCCATGGAATTTGCCAAAGGTCTTCTGCCTCCCCATATCAAGCTGAAAAACTGGCTCCCGTACCTCGGGCCGCTTCTGGATGCAGGTATGGCCGGTATTATTTCCTATGAGATCAAAGAAGCCCTGAGATACCTGAACGACCCGGACTTCTATATTGCCCAGGAAGATCCGGATGTTGAAAACGGAAAGATCTGGGTGGGCGCCGCCGACGACACGATCCTGAGAAAACGCGGGGTTGAATTTGTGGACGGTTCCGCACCCGGTTTTGCCGCCATGGTGGGGGCAGCGCCCAACAAGGAAATTGCCAAGATGATCGTGGAAGACTACCAGAAACGGTCTTTGTATATTTTCTGCGCCGCCAACCACAACGGCAAAACCCTGATTCAGCAGTGTCTGGACGCCGGCATGCAGATCGGCTGGAACACCCGTATCGTTCCCTTCGGTCCGGATATTTCCTCCGCCGTCTTCGCCCTCGGCTTTGCCAACCGCGCAGCCATGGCCTTCGGCGGAGTTCAGCCCGGTGATTACAAAAAAATCCTGAAATACAATAAAGACCGGATTTTCGCCTTTGTCAACGCTCTGGGCGATGTGGGAACCGAATGGGGCGTGGCCGCTGCCGGATGTGTAAACTGGGGCTTCCCGACCATCGCCGACACACCGATTCCGGAAATTCTGCCCACAGGTATCTGCACCTACGAACATGTCGTGGCACCGGTGGCCCATGAAGAAATGGTCCAGAAATCCGTTGAAGTCCGGGGACTCAAGGTCCAGGTGGCCAACATCGAAATCCCCTGCGCCTTCGGTCCGGCCTATGAAGGGGAACGTGTCCGCGGCGCCGATCTGTATGCTCAGTGCGGCGGCGGAAAAACCCAGTGCACCGAGCTCGTCAAAATGGCCGATATGAACGCCATTGAAGACGGAAAGGTCGAAGTGGTCGGTCCGGACCTGGCAGGCATCAAAGAAGGCGGAACCTTCCCGCTGGGCATTTTCGTTCAGATCGCCGGCCGTGAATTCCAGGAAGACTTCGAACCCATCATGGAACGTCAGATTCACCATCTGATCAACTATATCCAGGGCATCATGCATATCGGTCAGCGAGATATTTCCTGGATCCGCATCAGCAAGGCGGCCATAGAAAAAGGGTTTACCCTCAAGGATATCGGCGTTGTGCTCCATGCCAAATTCCACCAGGATTTCACCAAGATCGTGGACAAAGTCCAGGTTACCCTTTACACCAACAAGGCAGATGTGGACAAGCTCACGGAAACCGCGAGAGCCAACTACAAGATGCGTGACGAACGCGTTGACAAGATGACGGACGAGGATGTGGAAACCTACTACTCCTGCACCCTGTGCCAGTCTTTTGCCCCCAGCCACGTCTGCACGGTCAGCCCGGAAAGAACAGGGCTGTGCGGCGCCTACAACTGGATGGACTGCAAAGCATCCTTTGAAATCAATCCCACCGGACCCAACCAGCCGATTATCAAAGGGGAATGTCTGGATCCGAAACTAGGTCAGTGGAAAGGCGTAAATGAATTTGTCTACAAAGCCTCCAGAGGGGCCGTCACCCATTACAATTTCTACTCCATGGTGCATGATCCCATGACCACCTGCGGCTGCTGCGAATGTATCGCCGCCATGCTGCCTGCCTGCAACGGCGTCATGACCGTCGGCCGTGACTATACCGGTGATACCCCCTGCGGCATGAAGTTCACGACCCTTGCCGGCGTAATGGGCGGTGGTGCATGTTCCCCCGGATTTGTCGGTCACTCCAAATTCAACATCACCCAGGGAAAATTCCTCCTTGGAGACGGCGGTCTGTTGAGAATGGTCTGGATGCCCAAGATGCTGAAGGAAGAGCTGAAAGACAGAATCATGTCCCGCGGAGCTGCCATGGGTGTTCCCGATCTGTATGACAAGATTGCCGATGAAACCGTCGGCATCACCGAAGAAGAGATCCTTCCCTTCCTCCAGGAAAAAGGCCATCCCGCCCTTTCCATGGAACCACTGGTAGGGTAGCGGCTGATCATTAAACACAAAGGCCCGGCCGCCTGAAACCACCAGAATCAAGGCTGCCGGGCTTCTACCATACGGTTTTCGTAAAAAATTAAGGAGATAAAAATGGCATTAACCGGTATACAGATATTCAAACTCCTTCCCAAAACCAACTGTAAGGAGTGCGGCGTCCCTACCTGCCTGGCCTTTGCAATGAACCTGGCCTCCGGGAAGGCCGAGCTCGACAGTTGCCCCTATGTTTCCGAAGAAGCCAAGGCCCAGCTGGCGGAAGCCTCCGCTCCCCCCATTCGTCCCGTCAAACTGGGCAAAGGGGTTCGGCAGACCACCACGGGCGGAGAAACCGTGCTGTATCGGCATGAAAAAACCTTTTACAATCCCACGGTCCTGGCCGCCACGGTTCCGTCCGATATTGACGCGACCAAGCTGGATAAGGCCCTCAAGACGTATAATGCATTTCAGTATGAGCGGGTCGGCCTGAATCTGAGACCCGAACTGCTGGTGGTTAAAGACGCCGGAAAAGGCGCCGCCGCATTTGGTGATGTGGCCGGCAAAATCGCCAAAGAATCTGAGTTCAACCTGGTGCTGATGACCGAAGATCTCGAGGTCATGAAGGCCGGCATCGCGGCTGCAGGATTCAAACGCCCTCTGCTGTATGCAGCTACCGCCGGCACTGCGGACGCCATGGGCGCCCTGGCTAAGGAAAACGATCTGCCCCTGGCCGTCAAGGCCGAATCCGTGGATGCGCTTCAGGCCATTACCACCAAACTCACCGGCATGGGCCTGAAAGACCTGGTCATTGATCCGGGTTCAAGAGAAATCAAACAAGCTCTGGAAGATCAGGTAGCCATCCGCCGAGCCGCCCTGAAAGCCGGCAACAAAGCGCTGGGCTTCCCGACCATCACCTTCCCCTGCGAAATGGCGTCCAACCTGGATATGGAAACTTTGATCGCCGCCATGTTCGTGGCCAAATACGGCGGAATCGTAGTCCTGTCCGATTTCGCGACCGAATCCCTGTTCCCGCTGCTGCTGGAACGCCTCAATGTCTTTACCGACCCGCAGAGACCCATGACGGTTACCGAAGGCATTTTCGAAATCGGCAACCCGAATGAAAATTCACCGGTTCTAGTGACAACGAACTTCGCCCTCACTTACTTCATCGTTTCCGGTGAAATCGAGGCCAGCAAGGTTCCTGCATGGCTGCTGGTCAAAGACTCCGAAGGTCTTTCCGTTCTGACTGCATGGGCCGCCGGAAAATTCGGCGGAGATGACGTGGGCGCCTTTGTCAAAAAATGCGGCATCATGGATAAGGTCAAACACAAAGAGCTGATCATCCCCGGATATGCGGCAGCCATCGCCGGTGACGTGGAAGAAGAACTGCCTGGCTGGACCATCACCGTAGGCCCCAGAGAGGCCGCTCATATTCCCGCGTTCCTTAAATCAAAATAAGCTGTCCAAGGGTCCGTCGGTTTTCCAGCCGTCGGGCCCCTTTTAAGATGTTAACGTTAACTTTAAATAATACATAAGGAAGACAACATGATTCTATTTGGTGAAAGTCTGAACGTCATTTCCAGGGTCATCGGAAAAGAATTCAAAGAGCCGGATCCAGCCAAACGTAATCCCAAACCCATTCAGGAAGAAGTCCTGAGACAGAAAGAGCTGGGGATGGATTACATCGACATCAACCTGGGACCGGCTAAAAAATTCGGTACCGAGCTCATGCCATGGGTGATCAATGTGGTCCAGGAAGTCGTTCCCGACATGCCGTTGCTACTGGACACGTCCAATATCGATGCCATCGAAGCCGGACTTAAAATAATCAAACCGGCCGGCAAGCCCCATATCATCAATTCCATCATGGCGCGGCCGGAACGCTATGAACGGATGGTTCCCCTGGCCGCTCAGTACGACGCCGATTTCGTCGCCCTGATGTGGGGGCCGGAAGGCCTGCCCAGGGACGAGAATGAAAGAGCCGCCCTGGCCGTTGAACTGATTTACTTTGCCAACGAAGCCGGTATCACCAATGACCGGATCTGGGTGGACGGCATCGTCACTCCGGTGAATATTCAGCAACAGCAGCTCATGAGCCTGCTGAATTTCCAGATGATGCTGGAGGATATCGCGCCGGGTGCCAAATCAACCTGCGGGCTGTCCAACATCTCTAACGGACCACCGGAGCACCTGCGCGGCATCCTGAACCAGACCTACATGGTCATGCTTGAAAAATACGGTATGAAATCCGTTATTTCCGATCCGCTGGACAAACAGCTAACCGCCATCGCCAAAGGTCAGCGTCAGGATATCGTGGATCTGATTTACGGCATGATGGACGGCAACGAACCGGATATGGGAAGCCTCAGCAAAGAACTCCAGGATTATGCCAAAACATATAAAGTCATTATGGGAGAAACCCTTTACTCAGACTCCTGGCTTGAAATTTAACTTTTTTTCAACACCGAGTGTGTTCAAAACCCCTGGGACTGTTTTGACCAGGGGTTTTTTATTCTATATCCGACCTTTTTAAAATCAGAAAAGGTCTTATAATATCACTTCGAAAAATCATTTCCAGGGAGGATGAACAAAGTGACCGAGCCGATAGCCGATACCTGGTATTATATTGTCGTCCAGGATCCTGAAACCCCGGACGAACAGGTTCTGGGATACACTGAGCAGGAAACCGGAGAAACTTTTGTACCGGCTTTCAAGACAAAGGAAACGGCCCAGCAGTGCTTTCTAATTATGCCCAAGGATCTCATGAAGCATAAATTCGAAGCCCAGGCCATCATCAAGGAAGACCTTGTCACCCATGCCGCAATCAAAGGGTCCAGGGTCTTTCTTCTGGATGACAAAGGCCGGGTGTTGGAAAAAATCATTTAAACAGGAGATCTGTTGTGAGTTTAAAATTAGCCGTGGGGGGCAAAGGCGGCGTGGGAAAAACCACCATTACCTCTCTTCTGGCACGCTCCATAGCCGCCATGAACCAGGAAACCAGCGTCATTGCCATCGATGCGGATCCAGTTGCCAACCTGGCCGCAGGTCTGGGCATCGATGAGTCCATACCCATCACTCCCATATCGGAACTGTCCGATCTGATCGCTGAACGAACCGGGGCCAAACCCGGCACCATGGGCGGATTTTTCACCCTCAACCCCAAAGTGGATGATATTCCGGAACGGTTTTCCATAGAAAAAGACGGGGTTAAACTCCTGGTCATGGGAACTGTCAAAAAAGGCGGATCCGGATGCATCTGTCCCGAATCCACCATATTGAAAGCGCTGATGAACCACTTGGTCCTGGCCCGCAACGAGGTCGTGGTCATGGACATGGAAGCCGGTATCGAACATCTGGGCCGCGCCACGTCCGGTTCGGTGGACGCACTGATCATCATCGTCAATCCGGGACAGAGAAGCCGCGTGGCGGCCGACAAGATCCGGAGTCTGGGTCGGGATATCGGAATTCAAAATATCGTGGTGGTAGGGAATCGGATTCGCAACGAGGCCGACAAGAATATGATCCGGGAAAGCATGAAGGATTACAAGATTCTCGGATTCATCCCGGAGATGGACGAAATTGCCGATGCCGACCGAAGCGGACGACGCCCTTTTGAGGACATCTCCCGGATACCCCGGGAGCTGAAAGAAATAACGGCCAAGCTGCTTCTGCTCTCCCTTTAACCCGGGTCTGCGGCAAACGCCGCAATGGTCGTATCCAGCATCCGGTTGGAATAGCCCCATTCATTGTCGAACCAGGCCTGGACCTTGATGAGCCGGCCCCGGCTCACCCGGGTCTGGTGAAGATCGATGACGGATGAACGGGGGTCATGGTTGAAATCGCAGGACACCAGATGCTCGTCACTGACTCCCAGAATGCCGTCCAACTCGTTTTGAGAGGCCTGTTCCAACACGCAGTTGACCGATTCGGCATCGGTATCGGTCCGGACGAACAAAGCGATGTCCATGATGGACACATTGGTGGTGGGGACCCGAATCGCCAGGGTTTCAAACCGGCCGGCCATTTCCGGCAGGATCTTGGATATGCCTTTTTCCAGAGCCGTTTTGACCGGGATAATGGATTGCAGTGCCGACCGGGTCTTGCGCAAATCCGGATTATAGGCATCGATGACCGGCTGGTCGTGCATAGCCGAATGAATGGTGGTGATGCTGCCGCATTCAATCCCGAAGGTTCGGTCCAGGACGTGGATCACGGGGATCACGCAATTGGTGGTGCAAGAAGCGTTGGAAATGACGGCATGCTCTTTTCTCAGCGTCTGATGGTTGACCCCATAGACAATAGTGGCATCCATTTCATCCACCCCCGGCTTGGAATAGATCACTTTCCGGGCCCCGGACAGCAGGTGAAGCTCGGCGGCCCGCCGGTCGTTGTTGATCCCTGTGCAGTCCAGAACTCCGTCAATCTTCAACTCCTTCCAGGGAAGGTCCAGTATATTTTTTTCCTGAAAGAGACGAATTCGGTCCTGAATTCCGCCTCGATCGATGATCAGGGCGGAATTCTCCTGCGTTACCGCAAAAGGGAACCGCCCGTGTGTGGAATCATATTTGGTCAGATGATAAACGGCTTTGGGATCGGCGGTTTCGTTAACGGCTATCAATCTGATTCTGTCGTAGAACTTCGGAGCCTCGTACAAAGCCCGGACCACACATCGGCCGATTCGACCGTACCCATTGACTGCAATATTGATTTTCATTTCTATTCCCTGGCAATTCCGGAAATTATCCCTGTTTAAGCAGGTCGTCAAAAGCCAGGATGAGCATACCCCAAGTAAGGATCAATGACAACGACATAAATCACAGACGGGCGTTCAGATCTCTGTCCCATGACCGGAATATGATCCGGACGAAAAATTAGAGATTTACCCGGATCCGGTTTTACGATAGGATACCGTTTCAAACCGTGCATGTAACCCGCAGGACCCGATTGAGCCCATTCAAGGACTCGATTCGGCCCGACGGATGTTGACAATACCGATTCGATGAATTTATGAATACAGAACATCCCCATGACCGACTGGCCTTCAGATCGCAATTACTGCCCCTGTTTTTTCTCACCGCCATCTTTTTTTTGAATTTTACCGTCCGGATCATTATTTCGCCTTTGCTTCCCACGGTGACCGAAGACATGAACCTGTCAAGGGATCAGGCTGGATCATTTTTTCTGATCACGGCTTCGGGATATTTCGTCGCCCTCCTTTGTTCGGGCTTTGTCTCTTCCCGGTTGCTGCACAAAAAAACCATCGTGCTGTCCGCTCTGGGAAGCGGAATGGCTTTGATCGCTGCGGGTCTGAGCCCGACCCTGACATTCATGCGCCTGAGCTTTTTCGCGGCCGGCATGGCTTCCGCCCTGTACATGCCGTCCGGAATAGCGTTGCTGACTGCATCCTTATCCCCCAAAAACTGGGGCAAAGGCATCGGGATCCATGAACTGGCCCCCAACCTGAGCTTTCTTCTGGCACCGGTTCTGTGCGAGGCGCTTCTGCTGTGGATCTCATGGCGAAATGTACTCATCACGGTGGGTCTGGCCACCATTATTCTGGGGCTCGGTTTCCACCGTTTTGCCGGAATTGCGGATTTCAGGGGAGAATCCCCACGACTCAAATCGTTTCTGCCCCTCATGGCCACCCCTTCTTTCTGGCTGATGATAACCCTTTTCAGTGTGGGAGTCACCGGCACCCTGGGTGTCTATTCCATGCTCCCTTTGTACCTGGTCAAAGAGCACGGCCTTGTTCAGGCTGAAACCAACACCCTCATCACCCTGTCCCGGATGTTTACCCTGCCCATGCCCTTTGCAGTGGGATGGCTGTCCGACCGATTCGGTCTCAAACCCACTCTGATGGCGGTCCTGATGATCACTGGGATGGCGACCCTTTTAACAGGGATTTTAACCGGGGCCATGATCAAGGCCGCCATCTTTATCCAGGCCATGTCCGCGGTCAGCTTTTTCCCTCCCGCATTCGCAGCGCTGTCCCGGATTGGAACCCGAGAGGCCCGCAATATAGCTGTTTCCTTCACCATCCCCATTGCCTTCCTGGTTGGTGGAGGCGTCATCCCCATTCTCATCGGTCTGGCCGGAGAAAAAGACCTGTTTTCCCTGGGATTTATTTTTGCCGGTGGGTTGATCCTTCTGGGATCCATTCTGCCCCTTCTGCTCAAATTTCGATCCGATCCATGAACGGCGACTCGAACGTAAAACGCATGATCCGATTGTTTCATAAAAAAAAGAGGGGTTGGCGTCCGGCGTACCGGACATTTTTCATCACGGTTCTTTTCTGCGGTTGTGCCGCCGTGGGCCCGGATTATGTTCCGCCTGACACAAAACTACCCCCCCAATGGCACTCTGATATGAACTCCGTTCTGATCCCCGAACCCATGGATCCCTGCGCCCTGGCCGCCTGGTGGACTCTCTTCAGGGATCCTGTTCTGGATCACCTTATTGAAACCGCCGTAAAAGGCAATACAGACCTGGAAAAAGCCCGGTTGAAAATCAAGGAGGCCCGTCTGCGAAGAGCTGCTTCCGAAGCCGATCGGTTTCCGACCTTGAATGCATCCTCGTCCCATTCGTACAACCGGCAGGCGGATGCGGATGATTCCTTGGAAAGCCCGAACAACCCGGGTTCCCGTTCCAGCAGAACCTATTATGCCGGATTTGATGCTTCCTGGGAATGGGATGTCTTCGGTCGTGTCCGGCGATCGATGGAAGCGTCCGAAGCCGGACTGGCCGCTGCCCGTGAAAACCTGCGAGATGTTCTGGTGTCTCTTCTGGCCGAAGTGGCTTTGAATTACGTTGAACTGAGAACCGGACAGGCCAGGCTTCAGATCATGGAATCCCATGTGCTGATCCAGAGTGAAATATACCGGTTGACCCAGTGGCGCCGTCAAGTCGGCTTGAGCGATGAACTGGACCTGGATCAGGCCGGATTTCAGCTTGAAACCGTTCGTTCTCGTTTACCTGCGCTGCGTACCGCCATCCAAGCGGCTATAAACCGAGTGTCCGTCCTTTTAGGACAATTTCCAGACAAGATCCACGGCATCCTGACCCCGGGCGGTATCATTCCCTGTGCGCCTGAGAACGTTGCCGTGGGCTTCCCGGCGGACCTCATCCGAAGAAGGCCGGACATAAGGCAGGCTGAACGGATTCTGGCCGAACAGACGGCAAAAATAGGTGTGGCTGAAGCTGATCTTTATCCTAGATTCACCTTGGGAGGCGACATCGGGATATCCGCTCTTTCCCCGGGCAGTCTGTCCAGGGCCATCCCCCATCCCGACCGTTATGGCCTGGGTCTGGGTCCCCGCCTTACCTGGACCGTTTTCCAGGGCGGCGCCGTCCGACAATCCATTCAGATCCAGACCGCACTCCAGGAGCAGGCTCTTGTGAACTATGAAACCGTCATCCTGTCCGCCTTCGAAGAAGTGGAAAATGCTCTGATTTCCTTTTCCAGCGAAAAAGAAAAAAACCGGCATCTCAAAGAGGCGGAAAAATCGGCAGCATCCTCTCTGGAACGGGCCATGCAGATGTTCCAGTCCGGACTGACGGACCTTTCCCGTGTCCTGGATGCCCGTCAATCCTTTCTGAATTCCCAGGATGACAGAAATCAGAGCGATGGCGCGGCGGCGTCTCATTTTATTAGAATTTACAAAGCTATGGGCGGAGGGTGGACATCGTTTGACACCGAAAACGAAATCATTCCCGCCACTGGAGACGAAAAATGAAACCCGATCCCCACTTCCCCCTGGATATGGGCCAGGCTACTCCCACACCATGGCCGGAAAAATCCGGCCGGATGAAATACCGTGTCATCTTCGCGATTGTGGCGGTCGCTGCCGGTGTGTTGGCCTGGCAGCATTTCTCCCCGTCCGACAAGGACCCGGCCATATGGAAAACCCAGCCCATACAGCGTGGAGATATCACGATCCGGGTAACGGCCACCGGAACACTCTATCCGGTCAATGAAGTGCAGGTGGGCAGTGAACTGTCCGGGATGGTGAAATGGGTCCACGTGGATTACAATGACCGGGTCCGTCAGGAACAAGTGCTTGCGGTTCTGGATACCACCAAGCTGGATGCCCAGACCGCTCAGTCCCGGGCATCCCTGGAAGCGGCCGAGGCACGTGTGATGATGGCCCAGGCCACCTTCAGGGAAACCGGTCTCAAACTCGAACAATATCGGACTTTGAAAAACCTGAGTCAGGGCCGGATGCCCTCCCGGTCTGATCTTGATACCGCAGAAGCGGCCCATGAACGAGCCCGGTCCGAGAAAGCAGCCGCCCTGGCCGCCGTATCCCAGGCCAGGGCAGCACTAGAAGCCTATGAAACAGATCTTTTAAAAAGCGAAATCCGATCCCCGATCAATGGTATCGTCATGGACCGAAACATTGAGCCCGGCCAGACCGTAGCCGCTTCTTTTCAGGCCCCGGTCCTGTTCACTCTGGCCGAAGACCTTTCCCGAATGGAACTGCGTGTAAACGTGGACGAAGCCGATATCGGCCGGGTCAGAGAGGGCCAGGAAGCACTCTTCAGTGTGGATGCCTATATGAACCGATCCTTTGAGGCAACCATCACCCGAATCCATTACGGGTCTCAGACCGTCAACGGCGTGGTCACTTATCCGACCGTTCTCCGAGTGGACAACTCAGATCTCTCCTTACGACCCGGCATGACGGCCACGGCGGATATCATTGTTCAGGAAACGAAAAATGTCCTTCAGATTCCCAATACGGCCCTGAGATTCAACATGCCCGACGAAACCGGGGATTCGAGGGCGGGAGGTCTGGTAGGAGCCATCTTGCCCCGTCCGCCGACCCGGGTCCGCAGACAACCGGAAAAAACCATGGTTCAGGGCAGCGCCCATCAGGTCTGGACCCTGAAAGAGAACCGGCCCGTGCCTGTCACCGTGATCATCGGTTTGACCGACGGAATCATGACCGAAGTTCTGGGAGGGGAATGCATTGAGGGAATGGCCCTCATCACCCAGCGGGCGGTTCGGGACAAATGATATGAGCGTTTCAGAACCTGACGCTCCACTGATCGTGCTGGAGGGTGTTCAAAAAACCTATGGCTCCGGACCCAACGCATCCACAGCCCTGGCAGGGATCGATTTGACCATTCATGCGGGGGAATTCGTTGCCGTGATGGGCCCCAGCGGCTCGGGAAAATCGACCTGCCTCAACATCCTCGGATGCCTGGACATCCCCAGCCGGGGACGATATCTGTTCGACCGGATCCCCGTTGAGACCCTCACCCGAAACCAGAGGGCCTATCTTCGTCGCCATTATTTCGGATTCGTGTTTCAGGGCTTTAATCTGCTGAGCCGGACGTCGGCCATCGAAAATGTCGAACTGCCCCTGATCTACCGGGGGATCCCCTTCCGGAAACGACGGGTCATGGCAGCGGAAGCCCTGGCCTCCGTCGGGCTGGATGACCGGGCAACCCATACCCCGGCTGAGCTGTCAGGCGGACAGCAGCAAAGGGTGGCCATTGCCCGGGCCATTGTGACCCGACCCAGGGTCCTGATGGCCGACGAACCCACCGGCAATCTGGACACGATCCGGAGCCATGAAATCATGGATCTTCTGGTCTGCCTGAACCAACAAAATATTGCCGTGATCATGGTCACCCACGAGGCGGATATGGCCGCCTATGCCGGCCGGATCATCCACTTTGTCGACGGCCGGATTCAATCCGACCGAAAAACGGAAAAATAGCGTCCCATGATCAAAGACATACTGATACTGGCTTTGCGGGAAATCAAAAGGCACCTGTTACGCTCCATGTTGACCGTTTTGGGCATCGTCATCGGAGTGGCCTCGGTGATCACCATGGTGACCCTGGGAAGCGGGGCCACGGTTCAAGTGACCGAACAGATCGCCAGTCTGGGCAGTAACCTGCTCATGGTCCGGCCCGCCCGGCGGATGGGGCCGGGACCGACCGGCCAGATTCCGCCCTTTAAAAAAGATGATGCCCGGGCCATTGCCCGAGAGATACCGGACATTCAGGCCGTGGCCCCATCATCATCCGGTTCGGCCACGGCGGTATTCGGAAATGAAAACTGGTCGACCACCCTGACCGGTATCGATAACCTTTATTTCACGGTCAGAAACCTGTCGATAGATGTCGGCCGGGTTTTCACCGAGGCCGAACTCAGGGCCGGATCTTCGGTATGCATCATCGGTGCCACCGTCCGGGATAAAGTGCTGGGCGGCCAGGAACTTGTAGGCGCCCGGTTGAGACTCAACAACCTGTCTTTTCAGATCATCGGCATGCTGGAAACCAAAGGACAGAACTCCATGGGACAGGACCAAGACGATATCGTACTGATTCCCCTGCGGGCATTTGAAAGGCGGATCTCAGGCAATACGGACATTTCTCTGATCCAGGTTTCAGTCCGGGACGGCGCTTCCACGGAAACAGCCAAGACCGCCATCGAAGAGTTGCTTCGACAGAGGCGACGCATCTCGGGAAGCAAGCCGGACAATTTTCAGGTAATGGACATGAAAGAAATTTCCAACATGCTGACCGGCACGACCAGGGTCCTCACGGGCCTACTCAGCGCCATAGCGGCCGTCAGCCTTCTGGTGGGCGGCATCGGCATCATGAACATCATGCTGGTCTCCGTCACGGAACGGACCCGTGAAATCGGCATTAGACTGGCCATCGGCGCTCTGGAAAGGGAGGTCATGGTCCAGTTTCTGGTGGAATCCATCGTTCTTTCCTCGGCCGGCGGAATCATCGGTATCGCGTTGGGCCTTTTAACCAGTCTGGGGCTGAAAAATCTTCTCCAGGTCCCTTTTGTTCTGAATCTGTGGATAATTTTGCTGTCATTCCTGTTTTCAGCACTGGTAGGTGTGGTGTTCGGCTATTTCCCCGCCCTCAAGGCGGCCCGGCTCAATCCCATTGACGCATTGAGACATGAATAAATTTTGATTGGAAACCCTCTGAATCTGCTCACCTGCGATAGGCTTCGGCATGAATATGGATCAAGATAAAAAAATGCCTCTTCCGATGGGTCACAAACCAAAGGAAGAGGCGCTGAAATGGATCAAACTTTTTCAAGCTTGACGGCACAGACCTTGAACTCAGGGATCTTGGCAATGGGGTCATAAGCCGGGTTGGTCAGTTTGTTGACATTGGCTTCCTCAAAATGAAAAGGCATGAACACCACCCCTTTTTCCACCCGGTCGGTGATCATGATCCGGGTTTCGATTTCTCCCCGCCGGGAGGCCATGCGGACCTTTTGACCATCGCAGACTTCCAGAGCCTGGGCATCGGCCGGGTTGATCTCCAGAAATCCCTGGGGGATCTCAAAATGAAGCGACTCGGAGTTCCGGGTCATGGTCCCGGTATGGTAATGGGCGTAAACGCGCCCCGTCGTCATCCAGAAAGGGTAGTCGTCATCCACCACTTCGGCCGGAGGCCGGTACTCTATGGCGTGAAACAGCCCTTTCCCCCGGGTGAAATTCCCGTCCTTGTGCAGATACGGAGTTCCCGGATGTTCGGCGGACGGACAGGGCCACTGGATGCCGGGGCCTTCCAATCGTTCATAGGAGATCCCTGCATAGGAAGGTGTCAGGGCCGCGATCTCTTTGAAAACGCTTTCCGGTGAGTCAAAGGCCATTTCAAACCCGAACCGGGTCGCGATGTCCTGAATGATCTGCCAGTCCTGACGGGAATCCCCCACCGGAGCCACTGCCTGCCGGACCCGGGTCACCCGACGTTCCGTATTGGAAAAGGTCCCGTCTTTTTCGGCAAAAGACACTCCGGGCAGGACCACGTCGGCCAGCCGTGCCGTAGGGGTGAAAAAAATATCCTGGACAATGAGAAGCTCGGTTTTTTCCAGGGCCTTGACCACGTGATCGGCGTCGGGATCCGAGACAACGGGATTTTCCCCCATGATCCAGAGGGCCTTGACATCGCCTTTTTCTATGCCCTGAAGCATTTCCGGAATGGTGAGCCCGATTTTCATGGGCAAGGAATCAACTCCCCAGGCCTGGGCGAATTTCTTGCTCGCCTCTCCCAGGGTCACGGGCTGATACCCGGTGAGCACATTCGGCAACCCGCCCATGTCACAGGCGCCCTGGACATTGTTCTGCCCCCGCAGGGGATTGACCCCGGTGCCGGGTTTACCGATGTTTCCGGTCAACATGGCCAGATTGGCCAGGGATTTGACGATGTTGACCCCGTTGGTGTGCTGGGTGATGCCCATGCAGTAGACAATGGAGGCCCGATCGGCTTGGGCGTAGTTCCGGGCAAGGGTCTGGATGTCCGCCACCGAAACCCCGGTGATCCCGGCCATGTCTTCGAGGCGAATCCCACCGATAAGGGACTGGAAGCCATCAAACCCTTCGGTATGATCACCGATAAAGGGTTTGTCGTCCAGATTCTCATCCAGGATCACCTTCATCATGGCGTTGAGCAGGGCTACATCGGTCCCGGGTTTATGCCGGACATAAAGATGGGCAAAGGCCGCGATTTGATTCTGCCTCGGATCGGCCACCAGAATCCGGGCCCCTTTTTCCCGGGCCCGGAAGATACGGGTGGCCACCAGGGGATGGGAGGTGGCGGTATTGGACCCGATAATAAAAATGACATCGGTATCTTCCAGTTCGGCCATAGAATTGGTCATGGCGCCACTGCCGAAGGATGCGGCAAGACCTGCCACAGTTGAGGAATGTCAGAGCCTTGCGCAGTGGTCGATATTGTTGGTGCCCATTCCGGCCCGGGCGAATTTCTGCATGAGGTAATTTTCTTCGTTGGTCACCTTGGCGGAAGCAAAAAAACCAACGGCGTCAGGCCCGTTCTCTTCTTTGATCCGTTTCAGTCCGGAGGCGGCAAAATCCAGGGCCTCGTCCCAGGAAACCTCGGTCAGCTCCCCGTTTTTCCTCAGCATCGGCCGTTTCAGCCGTTTTTCAGACTGGACGAATTGATGCACGTTCCAGCCCTTGATGCAAAGCCTGCCCTGATTGACAGGGCTTGTTTTGCAGGGGATGGTTCCCGTCAGCCGTCCGTCGAGGGACTCGAGAAAAAAATGGCATCCGCATCCGCAATAGGTGCAGGTGGTCAGCGTATTCCTGTAATCCATGATGATACCTCTTTAAGTGACCTTTACCCCTTTTTGGGCGCCGGGCCCAGCAAGCTCAAGGGGGATGGCTCGTTTTTGTTGATCCCGGATGTAAACCCGAATTCCGTATTCATGATGTCGGCGGTTTTCTTGTACAGCAATCGAAGGGGGATGTCCGCCGGGCAGGCTTCTTCGCACAGGCCGCAGTCAATGCAGCGGTCCGCCATGTGCATGGCCCGCGTCAGATGGAAGACCGGAATGTCCACGGGAAGATCGCCTTTGGATACGAGGTCTTCACACTCCAGGCTGCATTCCCTGCAGAAGCACATGGGACATATGTCCCGACATCCGTAGCACTTGACGCATTTGGAAAACTGATCCATCCAGAAATCAAACCGCCGGGGCCGTTCCAGGGCATCGGTTTCCCGAACCCGTTTCTGGTCTACGCCGTCCACGGGATCGCCTGAAACCCGGTCATCGGGCCAGGGTTTTTTGCATTCACAGGCCTGCGCCAGCTCCGGCGGGCAGGAAATCCCGACGGTCAGCACCTTTTCCGGGTTCAACTGGTTCAGCCGGAAAAGGGTGTAAAGGCCCCGCTCATCACATCCCCGGACCAGAATTCCCCACACTTCCTCTGGATATCGGCGGGCCAGGGTTATCAGAATCTTGTTCAAGGGATAGCGGGCGTCGCCGGGCTTTTCAAAGTCGCCCAGACAGAGGTCGTCCAGATTGTCCCCGGTCTGAAACACACAGGGGGCCACATGCCCGTTGGCATGGGCCATTGCGATCACGCCTTTGACGCTTCCTTCGGACAGCAGGGTGTTGATTTTCCGTTTTACCTGATCAATCATAAGTCTCTCTATCGCCTCCTAGGCCACGGTTCGGGAGGGTTGTTTTTTCAAAGGAGAAGGCCCCAGTTGCTTGAGCGTGTCGATGAAATGGGTAATTTCTTCCACAAACTCCGGCGCTTCGGCCGAAGACACCCATCTTGCCCGAAGCCGGTCCTTTTCCACACCGCAGAACTCCAGCATGCGGGATAGAACGGCCACTCGCTTTTCAGTGGCATAATTACCATACAGGTAATTGCATTCGCTCAAATGTCAGCCGCCCACGAAGACACCGTCCACTCCCTGTTGAAACGCCCGCAGCACATGATGGGGAGACACGCTCCCGGAGCACATGACCCGGATGATCCGGATATTTGCCGGATACTGCATACGACTGACCCCAGCCAGGTCAGCAGCGGCATATGCTCACCAGGTACACAGAAAACAAATGATATGGGGTTCAAATGATGTATCGCTCATGTATGTTTTTCCTTATTGTTATCACTATCCCGTCATTGGGTTTCGGTTCCGGTTGGTATCGCGTCGGCCTTGTTTTTTTCAGGCCGCGCCGATCTGGGCCAGCAGCTGATCCGGTTTGAACCCGCGAAGCTGGGCGCTGTGGGACGGACAGGTCGCCGCACAGTTCCCGCACCCTTTGCAGAGGATCTCATTGACCCGGCAAACCCTTTTGTCGGCGTCGAATGTGATGGCCTCATAGGGGCACATGGTCAGGCAGGCCATGCAGCCCACGCAGGAATCCGGATTGATTTCCGCCACAATGGCACTTTTGACGAGTTTTTCCTTGAATAAAATGGCGGCCACCCGTGAAGCCACTCCGATGCCCTGGGTCCGGGCTTCGGTTGACGTAGCCGGATAGCGTCCTGATCCGCAGACAAAAATCCCATCAGCCGCAAAATCCAGAGGTCTGAGTTTCGCGTGGGCTTCCAGGAAAAATCCGTTCTGGTCCGTAGGAACCCGCATCATGTTGGCCAGAGCCGCCGCATCCCTACGGGGTACCAGAGGGGTGGACAAAACCACCAGATCGGTCGGCAGCTCAACGGTTTTGCCGGTAATGGTCTGAAAAAAGCGAACGCTCCCATCCGATACCGCCGGAGGGTTGTCCGGACTGTAGACATCGAAGCGGACCCCTTTGCCCCTGGCGTCCCAGAGCATCTGCTCCTTATGGGTGCCGTACATCTGCATGTCCCGATAAAGGATGCGGACATCCATCAACGGAAATTTCTCCTTGATGCGCATGGCGTTTTTGACGGCAATCAGGCAGCAGATCCGGGAGCAGTATTCCCGCTGTTCGTTCCTGGCCCCGGCGCACTGGATAAACACCACGCGACGGGCATCCAGTGTGTTTTCAGCCAGTTTCCGCTCCAGCTCCATGAGGGTGATCACGTTTCTGCCGTCGTATCCGAAAAGGCCTTCGGGAATCAGGGGCACGGCTCCGGTGGCCACGACCATGCAACCCACGGTTTCATCCAGCGTCCCCTGGGCGGTCTTGATGCGGACATTGAAATTGCCGATATACCCGCCCGTTTCTTCAAGAGTTGCGGACGTATGGCAGGTGACATTGGGTCGGGCCATCAAATCCTTGACCAGAACAGAAACAACCTCCTCAGCCGTTTCGCCTGTGTCGAGCCGGTCAACCTGCTGCAAAAGGCCTCCCAGGGCGGCTGTTTTTTCCACCAGAATCACTTCCAGGCCCATGTCGGAAAGGGCCTGGGTTACGGACAGGCCGGCGATGCCGCCTCCGATGACCAGGATTTTCCGGATCAGAGATGATTCGATGGCCTCCTGGGGTTCCAGCCCGGCACTCTTGGCCACGCCCATGCGGATCAGTTCCTTGGCCTTTTGGGTGGCCTGATCCCTGCGGCCCATGTGGACCCAGGAACATTGGTCCCGGATATTGACCATCTCGAACAGATAGGGATTGAGCCCGGCTTCGGCGCAGGAGCTGGAAAACAGGGGCTGATGGGTCCGAGGGGAACACGAGGCCACCACCACCCGGTTCAGATTCTGTTCCTTGATGGCTTTTTTAATTTCGCCGATTCCGGATTCCGAACAAGTATAGAGATTTTCCTTGACATAGACCACATGGGGAAGGGTTTGGGCATATTCGGCCACGTCCGCGCAATCCAGATGACCGGCGATATTGGAGCCGCAGTCGCAGACAAACACCCCAATGCGGGGTTCTTCGTGAGATGATGCACTTGTCTTGCTCATAATATAAGGCCTTTCTTCATGATGCCTTTTGTTCGTTGTTCTTCATGACGGCTTGAACCGCCCGGGCTGCGGCCGAACTGGCCTGGGCCACGGATTCCGGTATATCCATGGGGCTGTGGGCGCAACCACACACAAAAACGCCCGGCCGGGTGGTATCCAGGGGGTTGGCCGGATGGGTCCGGAAAAATCCGAACCGGTCTATTTCAATGTCCAGAACGTCCGCGATCTTCCTGGCGTCCTTGACCGGCCCGCAGGCCGTGGACAAAATGACCAGGTCAAAGGCTTCCTGTTTCACTTTCTGCTCCCGCGTGTCTTCGTAAATCACTACGGGTCGTTCATTTTCATCCTTGGTGATTTCCGCCACCCGGGATCGTTTGTAGGAAATATTGGATTGATTGCCGCCACGGATCTTGTATTCTTCAAACCCTTTGCCGACGGCCCGGATATCCATGCCGAAAATCACGGAATGGGTATCGTTGTCGTGTTCATGGGCGATGATGGCTTCCTTGATGGCATGCATGCAGCAATAACCGGAACAGAAGGGATAAAACCGCAGATCCCGTGACCCCACGCACTGGATAAAGGCCAGTTTTTTGGCGGCGGCAAAGGTTTCGGCCTTTGCCTTGAGCGCCAGATAGGGTTTTTCAACGAGCAGGTGGGCCTCGTATCGTTCCGCCCATTTGGCCCGGTCTTTTTCCAAAGGTTCGGTCATCTCCAGAGTGTCGTTCCGATGGGCCTCGTAAAATTCATCACTGCTCAGGCCATGGACGGATTCGAGTTTTTCCAGGACTTTCCGGGATTTGGCCACCTTATTTTCCAGCTCGGCCAGCTCAGCTTTGACCTTACGGTCGCTGGGACGATAAATATGGCCTTCCGTGGGACCTGAAGCGGACAGGAACCGCTCGAATTCCATAGCCGTGACCACGTTGTCGATCTGGGTGTAGCGGTATTCGGGAATTCTCGACGGATCAAACACATCATACCCGGTGGCAACGATCACGGCCCCTACGGATAACTCCATCACCACATCCGTCTGCTCGAAATTGATGGCCCCGGCCTGGCATTTTTTCTGGCAGATCCCGCATTTTTTTCCGTTCAGCACCCGACAGTGATTGGGGTCAATGGTGTGGGTGGAAGGGATGCCCTGGGCAAACCAGGAATAAATGGCTTTCCGCATGGCGTGGCCTTCGTTGTAAAGATCCACCACCGGTGTGGGGCACACCTCTCGACAGGCGCCGCAACCCGTGCATTTGTCCTCTTCGACGTATCGAGCCTTTTTACGGATCCTTGCCGTGAAATTGCCGGCCTTGCCGGTCAGGTTTTCCAGCTCACTGTAGGCCAGCAGTCGAATATTGGGATGTCGACCGACATCCAGCATCTTTGGCGAAAGAATTCAGATGGCGCAGTCGTTGGTGGGGAAGGTTTTGTCCAGCTGCGCCATTTTCCCGCCGATGGAAGGAAGACGCTCCACCAGATGGACCTTGAACCCCATTTCCGCCAGATCCAGAGATGCCTGGATCCCGGCGATTCCGCCGCCAAGGACAAGTATATCCTTTGTCACTGTGGTTTCTCCTCGTATTTCTGTCATGAGTATTGCCTTCCGGCCTCTTCTCTGATTCCCGCGGGGCCCAGGGTCTTGATGGTTTGGGTAAATTCGTTGGCGACCTGTGCGAACCGGGTTCCTTCTGCGGATGAAATCCATTCCAGACGGATTCTCTGAGGATCGATGCCCAGAAGACTCAGAAAATCACGGGTCGTCTGGAACATGGTCCGGGCTTTGACATTACCATCCAGGTAATGGCAGTCACCGATGTGTCACCCGGACACCAGGACCCCATCCGCGCCTTTTTCAAAGGCTTTGAGTATATAATTGGGGTTGATCCCGCCCGAGCACATGACCCGGATAATCCTCATATTGGGGGGATATTGAAAACGGCTCACCCCCGCCAGATCGGCCGCCGCATAGGAACACCAGTTGCAGGCGAAGGTCAGGATCCGGGGATTGAAATCAATGGACATGGTCTATCCTTTCTTGGTCTATCCTTGATCTAAG
>CAZQIX010000043.1:0-32165 GCA_964593855.1 uncultured Desulfobacula sp.
CTCGGGTCCCCTGTCCGCCGTTCCCATTGTGGTCGGACTCTGGCCGGTATTGCTCACGGGTGTGTACGCCATTTCCAGAAGAAAGGATAAGATCGCCGACGAAGAACGGGAATCCGCCGTCGAAGAAGCCAGAACCCTGGCGGAAGACGAAATGAACCGCAAAATAGAGGCGCTCAGGGAAAAAATGAACAAAGAAAAAACCGCGGCCATCAATTTTGAAGTCAAAAAAGCCCTGGAAGAAGCGGCAAAGGCCAAGGAAAGCGGACAGGAGGAATAGATGGAAAATACAATTCCCGGAAATAACAAATGGACCCTTTTCAATGTGGTGACCGGGCTCATTCTGGCCGGGGGCCTCGTGCTGACCGTGATGCGCTTTACCATGGGTCTGGGCGCGGTGACCAATCTGGACAACAACAATGCGTGGGGTATCTGGATCGGATTTGACCTGCTCTGCGGCGTGGCCCTGGCCGCCGGCGGGTACGTCACCTCATCGGCATGTTATATTTTCGGACTCAAACGGTTCCACTCCGCCGTCCGGCCGGCCATTCTCACGGCGTTCCTGGGCTACGCCCTGGTGGTGCTGGCCCTCCACTACGATGTGGGGCGGCCCTGGCGTCTACCCTACCCGATCTTCTTTTCCCAGGGTACCTCATCCTTGCTCTTCGAAGTAGGGCTCTGCGTGTTTCTCTACCTGACGGTGCTGTTCATCGAATACAGCCCCGCAGCCCTGGAATGGCTGGGTTTCAGGAAAATCCGCAATATCGTGGTCCGGCTGACCCTCCTGCTGACCATCTTCGGGGTGGTTCTGTCCACCCTGCACCAGTCGTCCCTGGGGGCGCTGTTCATGATCGCGCCCTCCAAACTGCATCCGTTGTGGTATTCATCTTACCTGCCCATTTATTTTTTCATCTCCAGCATGTTCGCCGGGCTCTCCATGGTGATTTTCGAAGGCAGCCTGGCCCACCGGTACCTCCACCATAAAATGGATGAGGAGCATCTGGCTGAAAGCCGGGTGGTTGCCCTGGGATTCGCCAAAGCCGCTTCCCTGGTCATGATGGGATATGCCGGCATCAAAATCATCGGTCTGTCCATCGACCACAACTGGCATTATCTCACCACGGGCTGGGGTCTCTGGTACCTTCTGGAGCTGGTCGGATTCGTTGTTTTTCCCGCCATCCTGTATGCCGTGGGATCCCGGGAAAAAAACCTGGTCATGGTCCGGTGGGCCGCCGCCTGGACGGTTCTGGGCATCGTCCTCAACCGGCTCAATATTTCCGTCGTGGCCTTCAACTGGCATCTGCCCTCGGCTGAACGGTATTTTCCGAGCTTCATGGAAGTGGGCACCTCGGTATTCATTGTGACCCTGGGAATTGTTATCTACCGGTTCATAGCCACCCGGATGCCCATCCTGTACGCTCATCCGGATTACAAGACCCATTAGAAAAAAGGAAACATACCATGGACACTTCATTGGCGACGCTTCAGGATTTCATGATCTTTACCAAGGGCGTGACTTACCTGATCATGGGCGGCATCCTGATATTCATGCCGCTTTTCTGGAAATTTCTCACAGACAGGGACGAGGATTAGAAAAACGTTTTCGGGAGGTTTGAACCATGCATGAATTTTTGACCGGCATCTTTTTCTGGACTGCCCTGGGCGTCTGTCTGATCGGCATGATTGTCAGATTCGTCCTGTATTTCAAAGGGCTTCACTGGCAATTGGACCGGGTGGCTTACAAGGCTTTTCCGGCAGCCGGACTGAAAGGCGCGGCCCGCTCCATTTACAAATGGCTGATCCCCTTCGGAACCTACGGCTGGCGGACCCAGCCCTTCATTACCGTGGCCTTTTTCGGGTTTCACATCGGCGCTGTTCTGGTCCCTCTTTTTCTTCTGGGACACAATCTGTTTCTGGAAGAAAAACTGGGCATCTCTTTTTTCACCCTGAGTATGGGCGCGGCCGACGCCCTGACCTGGGTGGTGGTGGTCAGCGCATTTTTTCTCGCCCTTCGTCGGCTGGCGCTTCCCGAAGTCCGGATCATGACCCGGTTGTATGATCATTTTATTCTGCTCATCTCCGTGGCCCCCTTTGTCACGGGTCTTCTGGCCCGTTACCAGGTGGGAGACTACGCATTCTGGCTGAATCTGCATATTTTCTGCGGAGGCCTCCTGCTGATCGCCATCCCCTTTACCCGGCTGTCCCACGTCTTTCTCTTCTTTGCATCCAGGGCCCAGCTCGGTATGGATTTCGGCATCAAACGGGGCGGGATGAAGGGCACAAAGATGGCCTGGTGATGAAGATCCGCATGTCTGAACGATAAGGAGAACAATAACATGCCCGAAGGACTATTCTGCAACAAAACACCCGTGGATACGGCGGAAGGCATCACCGCTCTGCTGTCGGACACCAGCGGGAACAAATATTACAAAGAAATGCAATCCCTGGATGTGGACACGGATCTGTTGTGGTCCACCATTCAGAAAACCTGCAAATCCCGTATCCGGACCTGGTTGGAGATCTGCGCCCACTGCGGCATGTGCGCCGAGTCCTGTTTTCTCTACCAGGTCAACGGACGCGATCCCAAACAGGTCCCGGCCTTTAAAATCCAGTCCACTCTGGGCGAGATCCTCCGCAAAAAAGGCAAAGTGGACAATGCTTTCATGCGAAAGGCCATGGAAGTGGCCTGGGCCCAGTGTACCTGCTGCAACCGGTGCGGCCTTTACTGCCCCCACGGCATCGACACCGGCATCATGTTCGGCTACCTGCGCGGACTCTTATACCAGCAGGGATTTGTCCCCTGGGAGCTGAAAATCGGAGCGGGCATGCACAGGGTCTACCGGGCCCAGATGGATGTGACTGACGAAGAATTCGTCGAAACCTTCACCTGGATGGTGGAGGAATACGAAGAAGACTATCCGGGTCTCACTGTTCCCGTAGACAAGGAAAACGCCGATATCATGTACACGGTGAACGCCCGGGAGGTCAAACACTACCCGGAAGATCTGGCCGAGGCCGCCATCCTGTTTCATGTGGCCGGAGAAAACTGGACAGTGCCGTCTTCCGGCTGGGAAGAGACGAGCCTGTCCATGTTTGCCGGTGACTGGGCCGCTTGCAAGATGCAGGTGGAGAGCGTGTACGCCGCCATGGAGCGGTTAAAGCCCAAAATGATGGTCGGAACCGAATGCGGCCACGCCCACAGAGCCACGGTCATTGAAGGCCCTTACTGGGCGGGCAGAAAGGACGGGTTGCCCCCCGCCGAATCCATTCACTACGTCGAATGGCTGGCCCACGCCCTGAATACCGGGAAACTGAAAATCGATCCGGACAAACGCATCCGGGAAAAGGTGACCCTTCAGGATTCATGCAATTACATCCGGAATCAGGGTCTTAAAAAAGCGACCCGGGACATCATGGGGCATATCGTGGCGCCCGGTTATTTTGTGGAAATGGCGCCCAACAAGGAGCACAACTACTGCTGCGGAGGCGGCGGCGGGTTCAACGGCATCGGTGTTTTCAGAAAACAGCGGAACGTGGCTCTGCGCAAAAAACGGGACCAGATCCTGGCCACCGGCGCCAAACTTGTGATCGCGCCCTGCCATAACTGCTGGGATGCCATCCGAGACCTGGAAGAAGAATACGAAATCGGCATCCGCTGGTCTTTCCTGAAACCTCTGATCATTAAAATGCTGGACGTACCGGAGCATCTGAGGCCGGAAGAATAGAACCGGGAGAATAAAAACCGGGCATTGAACGACATAAATGGGGTTTGATATGTTCAAAAAAATCTTATTTGCAACATCCGCCACCTCAGCCAGCGACCATGCGGCACGGGTCGCTTTCAACATGGCCAAAACCTGCCGGTCGGAGCTGAATCTGTTTCACGTTCTGGGCGTGCCCTCCCGGGGGTACAGTCAGGTGGTGGTAGACGTCAAAACCAGAGAGCGGGTGGATGTGAACGACGACTATATCGCCTGGGTCAAGGACGAAATAAAAACCTATTACGGCAAATACCTGGACCAGGGATTCTCCTACACCATCGACGTGACCGTGGGTTTTCCAGCTCGTGAAATCCTCCGGCAGGCCAAGGCCGTCCAACCCGACCTGATCATTCTGGGAGGCAGCACGGGGGATGAAGATGAATCCGTCTACAAGAAAAGCGTTGCCGGCACCACCCTTCAAAAGGTCGCCAAATCAGCGGCCTGTCCGGTCCTGGTGGTGAACCGGCCTGCAGCCTCCTTCTGGGGCGGCCTGTCCACCATCGTGTTCGGCACCGATTTTTCAAAAACCGCGGACAAGGCCTTCGCTTACGCCATGACCCTTGCCAAAGCCATGGATTGCGAACTTCACGTATTCCACGCCCTGGACATCACACCTCTGCAGGGCGGACGGACCATAAGCCAGGACGAGATCGAACAGGGAATCCGGGAGGCCCTGAGAAAAATCCGCGCCCGTTATGAAACCAGGCTCAAAGAACTCAAAAACTATTCCATGGACGCCTGGGAAGGCATCCCCTATGTCGAAATCGTCAAATACGCAAGAGACAAACATGCCGACCTCATTGTCATGGCCCATCATTCCAGAAAGAACGTCTCCGACGATATCCGGCTGGGGGGAAATGTGGAACAGGTTATTGTCAGGGCGGGGTGTCCGGTCATCAGCATCAATAAATAAGGACGAATGAAGATTATGAAAAAGAAAATTCTGGTAATAGATGATGACGTGAATGTGAGCGATTATCTCGTGTCTTTGTTTACCGACAACGGGTATGAGGTCTTTGTGGCCGGAGACGTGGACCAAGGATTGATCGAAGCCCGGAAAAACAAGCCCGATCTGATCACCCTGGATATTGAAATGCCGGGCGAATGGGGTCCCCGGTTTTACCGGCAACTGTCCCAGGAGCCTGAACTCAAAAACATCCCCGTCATCGTCATCAGTGGGCTGTCCGGTCATCAGTACGCCGTGGTCAAGGCAGTGGCATCCCTGTCCAAACCCTTTGACCGGGACAAACTGCTGAAAATCGTCCAGGAAACCCTGGCGTAACCGGGGCTTAAAACCCATGACCAAACAGATCTTACTGATTGACGGGGACCAAGATCATTCCCAGGCTCTGAAAACCTTTATCGAGCGTCTTCAATACGATATCACGGTTGCCAACACAACGGCCGAGGTTAAAGACTGTCTGACCCGTTCGGACTGGGACGTTTTTCTGGCCGATCCCTTTATCGATGAGGATCTACAGCCCATGCTGCTGTCGGCCAAAAAAAAATCCCCCCGGGTCCAGTTGATCATCCTGGCCCCCAGGGATAAACTGGATGAAGCCATGGACCTTTTCGGGGCAGAGGCCATCCAGTATCTTGAGATTCCGGTGAACAGCAAGGCCCTGGAAATCGGCCTGATCCTGGCCGCCCGAAACCTCGCCCAGACCCATCGAATGAGCCGATACACCAGCCGGCTGGCCGATCTCCACAATGCCCAGGATCTGCTCAATCAATTGTTCGAAGAAGTGCCCTGCTATATTTCGGTCCAGGACCGGAACCTGCGAATCACCGCGGCCAACAAGCGGTTCAAACACCATTTCAGCAGCCGGATCGGCGAGTTCTGCTATGAAATCTACAAGCACCGCACCTCCCCCTGCCCGGAATGTCCGGTCCAGGAGACCTTTCATGACGGCAAAGTCCACAGCACCGAAGAAATCGTCACCTCCAAGTTCGGCAAACAGTACAATGTCCTGACGCAGACCGCCCCCATCCGAAATGAAATGGGGGAAATCACCCAGGTGATGGAAATGTCCACCAACATCACCCAGATACGACAGCTCCAGGATCACCTCGTCTCATTGGGATTGATGCTCGGGTCCATGTCCCACGGGGTCAAGGGAATGCTCACGGCCTTGGACGGCGGGATTTACCAGCTTGAAACCGGACTGGCCCAGAAAGATGAGGCCAGGGTGGCCAGGGCCTTTGAGCAGATCCGGCAGATGGCCGACAAAATCAAGAAAATGGTCCTGGAAATCCTGTATTATGCCAAATCCAGGGAACTCAGATATGAAACCATCGAGGTGGCGATTCTGGCGAAAAACGTTCTTTCCACCATCACTCCCATGGCCGAACGGTACGCCATTGCCCTGGATGTGTCTGTCTGCGAAAATCTCGGCACCATGGAAGTGGATCATAACTGGATGGAGGCGGCCCTGGTCAATTTCCTGGAAAACGCCCTGGATGCCTGCGTAGTAGACCGGACCCAAAAAGACCATCATGTAGGCTTTTCCGTCGAGCAGGTCATGGACGGATGGATTGATTTTACCGTGACCGACAACGGCATCGGCATGGACACCGAAACCCGGAACAAGATGTTCACCCTGTTTTTCACATCCAAAGGGTCCAGAGGGACCGGACTGGGTATGTTCATCGCTCACCGGGTCATCAAATATCATGGAGGGAGTGTGACGGTCATGTCCGAACCGGGAAAAGGCAGCCGTTTCCATGTCCGCCTGCCCGTCAGGAAGCCGGATAGCGCAAGGCTCACCGAATTTCCCAAAACAGACCGATGAAATGATTTGAATCATGAGCCCGAATGGCGTAAGATGGGAATCTTCTGTAATAACAAAATGAGTTTCAGGAATATGATGCGGCTGACGACCAAAAGCAGATATGGAACAAGATTGATTCTGGATATTGCCATTCACGGCAAGGAAAAACCGGTTCCTTTGAGTGATGTGTCCGGCCGGCAGAATATCTCGGTGAAATATCTGGAACAGCTTACCGGCAAACTCAACAAGGCCGGCATCATCAAAAGTCACAGAGGTCCCCTGGGTGGTCACATGCTGGCCAAATCCCCGGAAAAAATCACCATGGGCAGCATTGTCCGCGTTCTGGAGGAATCCACGGCCATCACCGACTGCGCGGAACAGGACAAAAAAGTGTGCGGTGTCTGCAACCGTGCCGGCGACTGCCTGTCCCGATGGGTCTGGGTAGAAGCCAGCAGGGCCATGTTCGAGCGATTGGATCGGATCACGGTGGCGAGCCTGCTGGCCCACGAAAATGATTTTCCGACCCGGGACACTGAAAATCCCCCCGTAAAAAAGGCCTCGGAATAATCTTTTTTCCTCATTCTGTCCCGTCTTCCTTATTGATTTAAGGATTTGCCGGGGCGATCTCCGTTATCCGGGAATGCTGATCGTAAAGGTCGTTCCCTGGCGGCGAACGCTCTGAACGTCGATTTTTCCATTGTGATACTGTACGATGTGCTTGACGATGGCCAGACCCAAACCGGTGCCGCCCTCATGACGGCTTCTGGATTTGTCCACCCGGTAAAAACGGTTGAAGATTTTGGGCAGATGCTCTCTGTCGATTCCGCAGCCGTTGTCCCTGACCCGGATGTCGATGAACGCCCCGTTTTTGCGGGCAAGGATCTCGACTTCTTTGTTTTCATCACTGTATTTGACGGCATTGTCCAGCAGGTTGAAAATGGCCTGCTCCATGAGGATGGCATCCACCGTCACCGTTAAATCCTCGGGACAGTCCACGGTCAAACGGATATTTTTGGCCCTGACGGCCGGCTCGATGGAATGTCGGGCCCCATGGAGGAGGTCCGCCAGATTCTGCCGCTCGAAAGCCACCTGGGTCCCCTCGAGGCGCTCCAGCTTTGAAAGGGAAAGCAGGTCGTCGATCAAGTCCTCCATGCGGTTGACGTTTTTTTCGATGATGCCCAGAAATTTCCCGGCATCTTGTTTTTCCTGCCGGCCCAGCATGTCGTCGAGGGTTTCGATAAAGCCCTTGATGGTGGTCAGAGGGGTTTTCAATTCGTGGGACACATTGGCGGCAAAATCCTTGTGCATTTTTTCCAGGCGCCGCATCCGGGTGATATCGTGAAAAATGATCAGGGTCCCCATCCGACGGTTCCCGCTGTCGAAGAGAGCCGAGGAATGAATGTTCAGAATCAGGTCCTGGTCTCCGGGAAGAAAAATGTCGGCCTCCACCGGCTCATGGGTCTGCAGAGCCCTTTGGATGAATTTCTGAAATTCTATGTTTCTCGCTGCTTCCATCACATACCGGGATTTGAGCTCATGGGCCTCGAACCCGAAAATCCGGGCGGCCGCCTGATTGATGGTGATGATCCGCTCATCCTTGTCAATGGCGATGACCCCTTCCTGCATGCTGGCGTGGACCGCCTCCAGCTCCCGGCTGCGGTTCTCGAAGGCCCGGATCCGGTCGGCCAGACTGTCCGCCATCTGGTTGATGGTCACGGCCAGTTCGGCCAGTTCCTCCGAATCCGGCACCGCCATCCGCTGATCCAGACGTCCCCGGGCCAGTTCCGCGGCCCCTTGCTTCATTTCCTCGACCGGCCGGGTGATCCGGCGGGACAGGATCAGACTGACGGCTCCGGCAACCACCATGGCAGCCACCATGGCCAAAAGGATATTGTTTCGGACGGACCGGATTTTTTCGTCGATGATGGATACGGACAGGGAAGTCCGGACCACGGCAATGACCTGATCGTCCCGGACCAGGGGCAAGGCGATGTAGATCATGTTTTTGTCCAGGGTCGAGCTGTATCGCCTGGAGATACCCTCTTTTCTTTTCAGGGCTTCCCGGATTTCCGGGCGCTCCAGATGGTTTTCCATGGATGACAGATCCCCGAAGGAATCACCGATCACCACCCCGGACGGCAGAATGACCGTCACCCGGGTCCCGGTTTCTTCGCCGATGGCTCTGCACCGGGCATTGATATAGGATGCGTCGTTGGGATCATTGATCAGGATTTCCGAAAAACGGGCCTTGAGAATCCTGGCCCGGATGATCAGTTCTTTTTCGGCGTTCTCCAGAAAAAATGTCTTGAAATACTGGGTCGAATAGGAGGCCACGGCTGAAATGGACAGCACAATGATCACCAGAAAAGACGGGAAAATATGCCAGATAAGCTTGGTTTTCTTTTTCATGGGGTTTATTCTTTGAACCGGTATCCCACGCCCCGGACCGTCTCGATGACATGGGCATAGTGTTTGAGTTTTTTGCGAAGTCCGACAATGACCACATCGATGCTTCGTTCAGTCACCGCGTAGTTCTCGCCCCGGATGGCGTCCACGATCTGTCCCCGGGTGAAGACCCAGCCCTTTTTGCCCGCCAGAAACACCAGAAGCGCGAACTCCGACAAAGTGAGGTCCAGGGTCCGGCCTTCCAGAACCACCGCGTGGCGAGCCGGATCAATGACCAGATCCCCCTCTCGGACCGTTTTTTCCGAAACAGGTTCGGATTCTTTTCTGCGCCGTCTCAGGATGGCCCGGATCCTTGCCATAAGGACCCTGGGGCTGAACGGTTTGGAAATATAATCGTTGGCGCCCAGCTCCAGTCCGGTGACGATGTCGGATTCTTCTCCCTTGGCCGTCAGCATCACGATGGGCAGATCCCGGGTATCGTCATTGCCCCTCAGAACCCGGGTCACTTCCAGGCCGTCCATGCCCGGCAGCATCAGATCCAGAACGATGAGATCCGGCCCGGACCGGCGGGCGATCCGGATCGCCTCTTCGCCCGCCCGGGCCGTCAACACCGAATACCCTTCGTTTTTCAAATGGTATTGGATCAATTCAACGATGTCTTCTTCGTCATCCACGATCAGAATGGTTTCTTTGGTCATGATAGCTACCTGTGTCTCACGATCTCCCCTTCAATGAGATAGATCACTTCTTCGGCAATATTTTTGGTATGGTCTCCGATCCGCTCCAGGTGACGGGAAATCAAATACATGTTGATGATTTCCCCCACCATGTCCGGATGGCTCCGAATGTCCTGCTTCATGGTCTCGTAGGCCTCGTTGCGCATGGCGTTCACGGCCTCGTCCATATCCCGGACCTCGTAGGCCATGTCCACATCCATCCGGACCAGGGCGTCCAGGCTTTTTCTGAGCATTCTCGCCGCCTGGTCGGCCATGGCCGCGTAATCATATTTGAAGCGATCCGGGTCATCGGCGGAAAGGATGAACCGTTTGGCGATATTGCACGCATAGTCGGCTATCCTCTCCAGATCGTTGTTGATTTTGATAACGGCGACGATAAACCGAAGGTCGGTGGCCACCGGCTGATGCAGGGCCAGTATCTTGAGGCACTCCTCCTCGACTTCGATTTCCCGCTGGTCGACCTGCACATCCGTGTCCATGATATGCCGCGCCAGGGACTGATCCCCTGTTCTGACGGCATAAATGGCTTTCCGGAACCGATCTTCCACCATGGCTCCCAGCGACAGGATCTCTTTTTTCAGTTTTTCGATTTCTCTCGGCAAATGGCCCGGCATTTCTGACTCCCGATTTGGGTGGTATTATGGCGCCACCCGCTCCCTTGCGGATGGACTGAGCATAGAATAGAGCATTTGTATTAGAAATCCGTTAAATTTTCGTTAAAGCCGGGTTAAAATCAGGAGGACAGTTTTTTTTCGAGATACAGGACATTGCCCTTCTCATTGTAGGCGTACTTATTGAAATACGTGTTCATGATAATGATACCGCGGCCGTGATCCTCCCCATCGGACAGATGGTCCGTCCGATACCCCCGCCAGTCGAACCCTTCGCCCTGGTCCTCGATCCGCATCCGGACCTTTTTTCCGTCATCGATGAGCAGCTCGAACCGGACCAGTTTCTCCGGATCTCCGCCGTTGCCGTGCCGGACGGCATTGGTCAATCCTTCCCGGATCACCAGGTGGATGGCGAACAGATGTTTGCCGATCCCCGGCACGACGGATCGGAGGTATTGACCGACCCGCTCACACACCTCGTCTATGTGGGGCATGACCGAAGAAAAAACAAACCCGATGCCGGTCTCGCTCTCCTTAACGTCAAAAACTCCATTGGGTCGGTTCATGGGGCTCATACCTCGACACACAAAACGACGACATCATCCCGCAGGCGCCCGGTCTCTCCGAATATGGACCGGATGAGGACTTCCGGGGCCTTTTCAAAGGGAACACCCGCCAGGTTGCGGCAAGCCGGCAACAGGCCTTCGGCCCCGCTGACCCAGGTGATCTTGTCTTCCGCGGACTCGACCAGCCCGTCCGAATAAACGAAGAACCTGTCGCCCGGCCTCACATCCAGGGTCCGGCACCCGAAATGGGCGTCCTTGAACATTCCCAGGATATCTCCCTCGCTCTTGATCAAATAAGGCTCCCCCGTCGCCGGCAGGCAGAGAACGGGCGGATGGCCGGCATTAATGAGGGTCAGCTTACAAGTGGTCCGATTGAGGTGAAGATAGCCGGCCGTCAGATATTTCCCGTCCGGCATGATTTCCACCAGCACGTCGTTGATTATTTTCATGCTTTCCAGGGGCGAGTAGACCGGCGAGCAGTTCTGGGCGAGCAGTGCCTTTACGGAAGCCGTCAGATAACTGGTCCGGATATCGTGCCCGGAAAAATCAGCCACAAAATATCCTTTGATATGCTCGGAAATATTCAGAATATCGTAAAAATCACCGCCGGCTTCTTCCAGGGCCCTGTAAAAAACGCCGAACCGGGCATCCGGGTGATCCGCCGGCTGGGGAAGCATGGACACCTGGGCTTCAGTGATCTGTCTGAGCTTGCCGGCCTGTCCCGAAATCAGAGAATTGGTGGCTATGGACAGCTTGAGATGGATCCGGACCCTGGCAAGAACTTCCAGGGGATGAAACGGTTTGATGATATAATCCACGGCGCCCAGATCAAACCCCTTGAGTTTGGCGTCCACTTCGTTGATCCCGGTGAGAAACAGCACCGGGATGGCATTGGTTTCGGTATTTTCTTTCAGCTTTTGGATGACCTCGAACCCGCTTTCTCCGGGCATTTCAATATCCAGCAGAATCAGATCGGGTTTTTCGCTCAGTGCCAGGGCCCTGGCCTTTGGGCCGTTGTCCGTGCTCAGGACTTTATAGCCTTCTTTGGACAGGGATTTTTCGATGAGTTTCAGGTTCAGACGATTGTCGTCCACCACCAGAACGGTATAGGGGTGTTGATGGTCCATGGTTGATGGTTTCCTCAGCCCCGGGCCGATGAATAAAGGGCGTTCACCCGGGTTTCCACTGCCCGGATTCGGTCCTCGAAATCGTCCAGAGATCCCTTTTTGGCGAGCATTTCCATCTCCCGGGCCATGACAAAGAGCTCATCCAGCCCAAGATTTCCGGACGCCCCCTTGATGGAATGGGCCCCGGACGCCGCACCGACCGCATCACCCGCTGAGAGCGCCGCCCGGATTCCGGCGATGTCTCTGCGGGTGGTATCCACAAACAGATCGATCAGTTCCATGAAATCGGTTTCATCCATTTCCAGTTGCTCTGCGAGGTGTTTGAAATCCATAAAGCTCCTTGAATAAAGGCGTTTTGTTTGATAGGAGAGGCCGGATAACCGCCTTGGCGCAAAAGTTCATTTTAGTGTAAAAGTATAAAAATATTTCTATGAATTGTAAACGCTCTTTTAGGAAAAGGATTTACCACGCATGAAAAAGGACCACCATGATTTCATTCAGCAATACACAGGTCTGGGCGCCTTCGGACTGGACCGCAAAACCGACGAAGAAACGCTCCAGTTCTATCTTCAGAAATTCTCGGAAGACCGGTTTATGGAACTGCTCCTGCCCCGCCTGTCCGACGACGAACTCAAAGATATCTACGAGCTCGTCAACACCACACTCAAACGGCACCTGTCCGAAGAGGAATACCACCACGTGTTTTTAAAGGATCGGTAAAACCGGCCCAGACAATCCTCATTCTCCATAATGTGTTCGAATTGGTAATTATTGGTTAATATTTATTAATATTATCATCATTTGGATCATTAACAACAATAAATGATTGACAAGCGCCCAATTACTGAATAAATAAATGCCTGTTTATGCGTTGGGATGCTTTAAAAAAACGGCATCAGGGTCTTGATTTGAATCATAATTATGGAGAAAAACAATGAAAAACCGTTGGAATGCGTTGGCCGCACTTTTATTGCTGGCTTTCATGATCACGGGTCCGGCCGAGGCCGGGCCCGCCGGCAAATCCGGAGAAGTGTTCGATCTCGGTGACGTTCTCATCATGGAAAAAGGGGATGAGTTCAATACCATTACCAGCACCGACACGATTTCCATCGAAGACATCGAAATGCGGGGCCACAAGACGGTTGCCGAAGCTCTGGAAGCCGTTCCCGGCATCGACGTCCAGGTCGGCGGCAAAGGGCAGTCCACCCTGAAACTCAGAGGGTTCGACCAGAGAGATGTCAAAGTCCTCATCGACGGCGTACCGGCCCATGAAGCCTATTTCGGATCCCTGGACCTGGGCCAGATCCCGGTGGACGCCATCGCCAAAATCAAAATCATCAAAGGAGCCTCCTCGGTGTTGTACGGCCCCAACACCATGGGCGGGGTCATTAACATCATCACCAAAAAAGGCGGGGAAAAACCCTATACCAGCGTGACCACTTCCTTTGGAGAGAACAGCACCCGGAACTACATCATGAACCATGGGGCCAGCAAGGGTAACTTCAATTACTGGATCACGGCCAGCCACAGGAAATCCGACGGGTTTGAACTATCGGACAATTTTGACCCCAACAATCCCCGAACCGGGCTGGGCACGGAATTCAACGAAGACGGAGGCACCAGGGATCTGAGCCATTACACCAAAAACACCTTGAACACAAAGATCGGATACGAATGGGATGATGCATCCAAACTTTACCTGACCTTTGATTACCATGACAATGAAAAAGGTTGCCCCACTGAATTCTACCGCTACTGGCAATTCAACGAATGGCGTCAGTGGCACCTGAACCTGGCCGGGGAGCACGATTTCACGGACATCCTGTCCATGCGGGCCAGGGTGTATTATGTGGACCACACCGACACTCTGGAAGACGTGAGCTGGGATAGCGCCCACACCACCCGAAGAAAATGGTTTGAGCGAAGCTCTTATGACGACTACAGCATCGGCGGCGAAGTCCAGGCCTACCTGGATTTCGGTGACTCCAGCCTGATCAAGATGGGCGCCAGCTACCTCAAGGACAACCACACCCAGCGGGATTATTTCGACGCCGATACCATGGGCGCGACCACCTTGGGATGGCAGCCCGAAGAAGAATATGAGGTGGACGTCTATTCTTTCGGGATCGAAGATGAAATCCGGGTGTTCAAAAAACTGACCCTGAACGCCGGAGTGAGTTTTGACGTCCACGAACCCGTCAAGGCTTACGGCGACGTCGACCGGGACAGTACGGACAGCTGGAACCCCCAGGCCGGGGCCTCCTATGATTTTACCGATGACTTCAGAATGTATGCCTCGGTCGGCAAAAAAACCCGGTTCCCCCAGATGCAGGAACTTTACAGCGAACTGGCCGGCGGCAACAAGGACCTGAAACCGCAGCAGACCATCGCCTATGAAATCGGGGTGGAAAAAGGGTTCGGCAAGGCCCTGGACATCTCCCTGGCAGCCTTCCTGAACGATGTGGAAGACCGGATCGTCCGGGAAAGAAATTACGGCAACTGGGAATACATGAACAAAGGTGAAAGCGAAATCAAAGGAATCGAATTCCAGGTGGATTACATCACAACCTGGAATCTCAGCCTGGGACTGGGATACACCTACCTGTCAGCCGAAGACAGGGCCGACGACGCCAGCCCGTCAACGGACGCTGAGTACGTTCCCAAACACAAGCTGACCCTGGACGCACGCTACGCCTTTGATTTCGGATTGTCCGCCGCATTCCAGGCCGCCTATACCGGTAAACAGATCGAATACGACGATTCGGGCAGCCCGGTCCAGCTGGACGAATTCTGGGTCTGCAACGCCAAACTGAGCCAGAAGCTGCCGTTTTTCGAAAAAGTGGACACCGACCTGTTTCTGGAGGCCGGGAACCTCTTCGATGAAGATTACGAAGAAGGGAGCGGACCCTATCCGGGCCGAAGCCTTTTGATCGGTATGAAATTCAGCTTTTAAACCCATCAAACCGGTATACAGGGCAGCCCCCGCGGATTTTTTCCCATCCGCGTTCCCCGCTGCCCTGTATCATTAAGCGTGTGGGAAACATGACAAAAAAAGCGTTATGGCTCGCGGCCGGCCTTTTGGCCGTGTTTTTTCTTTTCAGGACCTGGACCGCCCATGAAAATGACGTGCCGGGGCCCCAGGGCCGGGGCCGCACCGTGACGGATATGAAAGGACGCTCCTTTGAAGTGAAAGAGCCCCTGGAACGAATCGCCCTTCTCGGCGGACCCACGGGGCAGATCGCGTTCATCCTGGGCGTCCAGGACCGACTCTGCGCCGTCACCAACACCCTAAAAATGTCCACCCTGATCCGGGAAATGTACCCCTCCATCATGGAACTTCCCGGCCCCCGAACCACATCCGGCAGCATCAACATCGAAGAACTCATCCGCTCCAATCCGGATATCGTGATCACCGGAGACATCGACGGCAACATCGTCCTTGAAAAAACGCGCATTCCGGTGGCGTTTCTGGAAGATAGCATGGGAGAGGGCCTGGTGGACATCAAACAGGAAATCCGATTCTACGGAGCCATCTTGAACGCACCTGAACGGGCGGAACGCTATGTGGCTTTTCTGGACAAGATAACCGGTCTGGTAAAGGAAAAAACCATGAACATTCCCCCGGGATCGAGAAAAACCGTGTTCCAGGGCTACAATCCCAACCATCTGGTTACCCTGGGCGGGGATACGTTCATGCAGGAACACATAGAACTGGCCGGATGCATCAATTCGGCCGAATCCATAACCACCTTGGGAAACCAAACCGGCCTGCATTCAGGATTGGGGGAAGTGTCCATGGAGCAGGTCCTTGACTGGAATCCGGATATTCTGATCATCAATTCGGGGTTGATCGAAGATCTTCGGAACGACCCCCAGTGGCGGGTCATCCGGGCCGTGGCCACCGGGCAGGTGTATTACCAGCCGGCCGGGGTATTCATTTTCAACCGCCCCACCGCGGAGTCCGCCGTGGTCTATCCCTTATGGCTGGCCGCCACCGCCTATCCGGAACGATTCCGGGATGTGTGTGTGCCCTGCCTGATCAAAGAATTTTACAAAAAGGTGTTTGATTTCGATCTGACGGACACCCAGGCGGATGACATCCTTTCCGGGGCCTATGAATCGCGGATGATGAAAGGAATCAGCCATAAAGGATAAAACGCATCATATCCAGGGCCGGGCCAATCTTTTTGAACCCGACACCTGGATCCGAATTTTTATTTTTCTTCTGGTGGTGGTGGGATTTGCCTCCCTGTGCCTGGGCCGGGTCAACATCGACTTCGTCCAGACCCTCCGGATCTTCCTGTCCCCGATTCTGCCCCTTGAAGCGGACTGGTCCGCGACGACCTATTCCGTGGTCATGGATGTCCGGCTACCCCGGATCCTGGCCGGCATTCTGGTGGGGGCGGCCCTCTCCATTTCCGGCGCCTCCTTTCAGGGTGTGTTCCAGAATCCCCTGGTAAGTCCCCATATTCTGGGCGTTGCGGCAGGTGCCGGTTTCGGAGCGGCCTTGGCCATTCTGATCTTCGATAATATCTGGATGATTCATCTCTTTTCCTTTGCCTTCGGCCTAACTTCAGTGGGCATGACCTATGCCCTGTCCCGGGTGTATAAAATGACCCCTATCCTGATGCTGGTACTCTCCGGCATTGTCGTAGGCTCCCTGTTCTCGGCTCTGACCTCGTTTCTGAAATATATCGCCGATCCCATGAACAAAATGCCGGCCATTGTGTTCTGGCTTCTGGGGTCCCTGAACCATGTGTCCATTAAAAACATTCTGATCACGGCCCCGATTTTCATCATCTGCATGTCCATACTGCTCCTGGTCCGCTGGCGGATCAACCTGCTGGCCATGGGCGAGGAAGACGCCCGATCCCTGGGCGTCCACACTGAAAAGCTCAAAGCCCTGATCATCATCTGCGCCACCATTGTTACGGCCTCGGCCGTGTGCATCAGCGGGATCATCGGGTGGATCGGCATAATGATCCCCCATATCGGGCGACTCATCGTCGGACCGGACCATAAATACCTGCTGCCCATCTCCATGGTCATCGGCGCCGCTTACCTGGTGGCCGTGGACACCATTGCCAGGACCGCCCTGGCCACAGAGATCCCCATCGGAATCCTGACCGCCATTTTCGGAGCCCCCGTATTCGCTTTCCTGCTCCGCAAAACCCAGAAAGGAAATTGAGTCATGGCCGGCCGCGTGGATATCCACAATCTGTCCTTCGGGTATTCCCAACATTGGGAAGATCGGATTTTCTCAGAGATCGACATTTCCCTCAACCCCGGAGAGGTGTTCTGCCTTCTGGGGCCCAACGGGTCAGGGAAATCCACCCTGCTCAAATGCATCACCCGCCTGCTCAGACCCACTTCGGGCAACGTACGCATTGACGGAGACAATCTGACCGACATGAGTCCGGGAAAAATCGCCCGGAAAATGGGTTTTGTTCCCCAGAGCCTGACTTCCACCTTCCCGTTTACCGTGGAAGAAATCGTTGTCATGGGACGGGCTTCCCGAATCAGCATGATTTCCTCCCCCTCCCGGAAAGACAGGGAAATGGCCATGGCCTCCCTGGAGCAGATCGGGATCGCCCGGCTGGCCAAAAGGCCCTGCAACCGGCTGTCCGGCGGGGAATGGCAGCTCGTTCTCATCGCCAGGGCCTTGACCCAGTCACCCGGCGTTCTGCTGCTGGATGAACCCACCTCCCACCTGGATCTGGGCAACCAGATCAAAATCCTGGAAGTGGTGGAAAATCTGTCCGGATCCGGCATCACCATCATCATGGCCTCCCATTTTCCGGACCACGCTTTTTTGAACGCGGACCAAGTCGGCATTCTCAAAAAAGGGCGACTTTTGGCCTTGGGCGCTCCGGACGAGGTCTTGACCGACGATGTCCTGGAGACCACCTACGGCATCCGGATACGGGTCATCCGGGTACTGGAAAACATCAACCGGAAAATATGCGTCCCGGTTCTCAGGGCTGTCAGGAACTGAAAACCTATGATGAAAGCTTACTTCCTGAAAATCACCCTCGTTCTGATGATCTCGGCCTGCTGGCTCATGCCCGCGACTTCCGGATCCGCGCCCGTCCATCTCGTGGATGCCGCCGGAAAACGCCTGACCCTTGACACACTTCCGGAACGGATCGTGGTTGTGGGCGCCGCACCCTTCATTCCCTTGCACATGCTCTATATGTTCGATGAAACCCGGGAACGGCTCACGGGATTCGAGGTCAAAGTATTTAAGGACGATGAGTTTTTAAGCCTGGTGGACCCGGCGTTCTCCTCCAAAGCGACCCTGAAGACCAATCCCGGACCTGAAAGCGTGGCCGCGATGAAACCGGATCTGGTGATTTCAAAGTCAACGGTTTCCGGAAATCTGGAAAAATCCCTAAAACCGCTGGGTATCCCCGTCATGTATGTGGGAGCGGAAACAGCGGACATGTTTCTCAAGGACATCGAAAATATCGGGCAAGTGCTGGGCAACCCCCAAAGAGCGGCGGCCATTATTCAATATTACCGGAATCAATTGTCCATGATCCGGGAAAGAGTGAAAGACGTGCCCACCGACCAACAGCCGTCGGTTCTGGTCCTGGAATACAGCAACCGGGGCCGGGCCCTGAATCTGAATGTTCCGGCCCCTGCCTGGATTCAGACCCGTCAGGCCCTGATCGCCGGCGGCAGGCCCGTTTGGCTGGGGGGGATGACAGTCCGGGATGGATGGCAGGTTACGGGGTTTGAACAGATTGCGTCCTGGAATCCGGATGTCATCTATCTCATTGTATGGTATCAGCTCAATGGATCCGACGTTCTGCAAAGCCTGTACGGCGATCCCAAATGGCGCGCATTGAAAGCTGCGGAGCACAGCCGCCTGCATCTGTTCCCCCAGGATATTTACGGCTGGGACTCCGCCAGCCCCCGATGGATACTGGGAGCCCTCTGGATGGCCAAGATGAATTATCCAAAACGATTTGCCGACCTGGACATCCGCCGGGCGGTGCAAACTTTTTATCAGATTCTGTACCGTCTGGACGATACCATCATCCGGACCCGGCTGATTCCGGAAACCATCTGATATGTCCCCAACGAAACCCAAAGGCAAGATGGTATTTCCGGTGGCCATTCTTCTAGTCATCGGATCCGTGTTTCTGGGCAGATACCCGTCGCCCTATATCACCCATCCTTTGGACCTGTTCACCAACGATCTGGTCCAGAAGGTCATTCTGGATATACGGATCCCCCGGATTTTAGCCGCCTTTACCGCCGGCATGGTCCTGTCCGCCGCAGGAACCGTGTTCCAGATGGTTTTCAGAAACCCCATCGTGGATGCGGGTTTTCTGGGGGTTTCGGCCGGTGCCGCCTTTGGCGCTTCCCTCGGGATCGTGATCCTGGGAGGGACTGTGCCGGCCATCCAGGGATCGGCCGCCCTGTTCGCCATTCTGGGCCTCGGGTTTGCATGGATCATAGCCACTAAAATCCGCTTTGGAGACTGGGTCCTCCGGCTGATTCTTTCCGGCATCGCCGTCTCCGCCCTTTTTTCCTCGGGCACGGGCCTTTTGAAATACCTTGCCGACCCTTTAAGAGAACTGCCTGAATTGACCTTCTGGCTGCTGGGGGGCCTCTGGGGCGTCACCTGGCCGGACTGTCTTCAAATTCTGGCCGTCTGCTTTCCCTGTCTGATAATTATCACCCTGTTCCGATGGCGGCTGAACCTTTTATCCATGAAAGACGAAACCATTTTTTCCCTGGTGGCCCATGCTTCCCGTGAACGGCTGTTTTTACTGTTCGTCGCCGTGCTCGCAGTTTCTTCAGTGGTATGCAAAACCGGCCAAGTGGGATGGGTCGGACTGATCATCCCTCACATCGCCCGCCGGTGGGTGGGATCCGACGCACAGACTGCATTGCCCTGTTCACTCATGCTCGGAGGCTTTTTTCTACTGTTCTGCGACAACGCCTCCAGAACCCTTCTCTCCGGAGAAATCCCGTTGGGCATCCTCACGTCTTTTATCGGCGCGGGACTGTTTCTTACCCTGCTCATGAATCGACGGTTTCCGGCCGAAAAAGGAGGAAAAGAATGACCACGGCCCTTTCCATCCGAAATCTCTGGTTTTCCTATGACAAGCAACAGCCTCCCGTCGTGTCCAATTTGGACGTGGATCTGGAAACAGGCACCGTCAACGCCGTCCTGGGCGCGAACGGAGTGGGCAAGACCACTCTGCTTTTGATCCTTCTCGGGCTTTATGAGCCGGACCGGGGAGACCTCCTGTTTTTTGGAAAACCCAGGACCCTTTATCCGCCGGAGCAAATCCGTCGATTTATCGGCATGGTTTCTCAGAACGAGACCGTTCCTTTTGATCTAAGCGTTCAGGAATATGTCCTCCTGGGCCGGGCCCCTCATCTGGGACTATTCAGCATGCCCGGCCCGACTGACCGTTCGGCCGCCCAAAAAGCCCTATCCACCGTAGGCATGTCCCATCTGTCCCATCATGCGGTCACCAGACTGAGTAGCGGGGAAAAACAACTGGTCCACACGGCCCGGGCCCTGGCTCAGAATCCGGATATTCTGCTCCTGGACGAACCCTGCGCCCACCTGGATCTGATCAATGCCAGACAAATGCTTTTTCTGATACGGGACATTGCCGCTCAAGGCAGAACAGTGATATTCACCACCCACGACCCCAACGCCGCCATCGCCATCGCCGACCGGGTCGTGCTGCTCAAAAAAGGCGAACTCATCGCTTTTGGAGGCATCGAGGACACCATCACCCGCGCCTTGCTGTCTCAAACTTATAATAATCCAGTGGAAGTGGTCCATACTGAAAACGGACCCTTTGTCCCGACAATCTAAATAAACGAGGTGCCATGGAAGCGCTTACAGACTGGTATGAATTATGGCGTAAATTATCGGACATCCAGAGCCGGGCTTTTTCAGAAAAAAAGAAAAACCCGAAGGATGACTTCTGGAAACACAAGGCCCGGGATTTTGACAAAATGGTGGAAGAACGATGGTCCAAACCGGATTCTTCACGGGATTTTCTCATCCAAAAGCTGAAGGACACCCCCGGCGCCACCCTGCTGGACATCGGGGCCGGCACCGGCAAATGGTCGATACTGGCGGCGCCTTATGCGTCCCGGGTAACGGCTGTTGAACCTTCTTCCGCCATGCGGGAAGTGCTCGATGAAAAAATCAGAGACCAGGGCATCACCAATATCGACGTCATGGACAGCAACTGGCCGGAAGACGATGTCCCGCCCCATGATTATGTCCTGGCCTCTCATTCCATGTACGGGGTGGGAGATTTCAAGGCCTTTGCGCAAAAAATGAACGACACGGCCACCCGGGGATGCATCATGGTACTCAGGGCCGTGTTCATGAACTCGGTCATGGCTGAGGCGGCCCGCAGGATTTTCGGTCAGCCTTACGACAGCCCCAACTTTCAGATAGCTTACAACGCCCTTCTCGGCATGGACATTTTTCCGGATGTGATCATGGAGGCGGACGGAACCTGGCCGGCCTGGAAACACAATTCACTGGCGGACGCTTTCGAGGAAACCAGAAACCGGCTGGGGCTTTCGGAAAACTCGGATGACGACGATTTTCTGATGGATTTACTCAAACAGAACCTGACCGAATCCAAGGGCGAATATGTCTGGCCCAAGGGCAACCGATCGGCCCTGGTCTACTGGGACGTGTCATGAAAAAGGCGGCATGCGTCTTATGTATGATTCTGACCGGACTCCTGTCGGCTTCGGGATGCGGCCATTCCGAATCGACTCAGAAACGGACCCGGGTGATCACCGACCAACTGGGCCGGACCGTGACGGTGCCGGTCCATCCGAAAAGGATTGCGGCCCTCCATCATTTCGGGGGAAAAATCATTTTCGCCCTGAAGCAGCAGCATCTTCTGGTGGAAAAAAGCTTGTACGGACGTGAAGGGCAGGCCCTGGCAGATATCGACCCTTCTTTCGCCCGGCTCCCCGGCATTGTCCAGAGCCACGGATACAATGTCGAGGGCCTGGTCAGCCTCAACCCGCAACTGATTTTCTGTTACACATCCATGGACACATCGGAGATCGAACTGTTCGAACATGCCGGTATCCCCGTGGTGGCCGTCAAAGGAGAGAATTTTGAGGAAAGTTTTCATGCCGTCCGTCTGATGTCCGAGGTCATGGGCTGCCGGGAGGAAGGGGAATTTTACATCAAAACCTGCCGGGAGATACTTTCTCTGGTCGAATCCCGGCTCAAAAACAGGGTGACCACCCCGATCCGGGTAATGTTCGCCGGGCCCCGGAGCATCTATTCCGTGGCCACCGGGAACATGCTCCAGACGCCTATCCTGGAGCGCTCCGGAGCCGTGAACGTGGCCGAACAGCTAAGGGGATTCTGGGCGGATGTATCCCCGGAACAGATTGTCCGATGGAATCCGGACGTCATCTTTCTAGGATCCTACCTGGATGTGTACGGAAGGGACAGGATTCTTGAAAACCCCCAATTCCAGACCGTCACGGCCATCCGAAACAAAAAGGTTTATGAATTTCCCTCCAATATCGGATGGTGGGACTATCCGGCCCCCCACTGTGTCCTGGGCGTGGTCTGGTCGGCCAAGACCCTTTATCCCGACCTTTTTTCCGACATCGACATGACGGCCCTGGCCGACGAATTCTACCAACAGTTTGTCGGTTATTCCTTTGAAGAACTGGGGGGCCGCCTTTAATGAAAAAAAAACTGGCCATTGTCGCGCTGGCCTTTCCAGTCGCCGCTTTCATCTGCCTGTGCACGGGCCGGTACCCCATTCACCCATCCCACTTGGCCGGACTGCTGGCCTCTCCCATGGGTATAGACCATCCATGGCTGTCCGCTCCTTCGGAAATGACCCTGATCTTCTGGAACATCCGGGTGCCCCGGATCATTCTGTCCTTTCTGACCGGAGCGGGCATTTCAACGGCCGGAGCGGTTTTCCAGGCCCTTTTCCGAAATCCCCTGGCAGCCCCCGACATTTTGGGCGTAACGGCCGGCTCCTGCTTTGGCGCGGCACTGGCCATCATGTTTTTGCCGCCCATGATGCTGATCATCCAAGCCAATGCCTTTTTTTTCGGCATCATCGCGGTCACCCTGGCCTATATCCTGGCTTCCCTGGGCCGAGACCGTTCACCTGCGGTCCTGGTCATTTCCGGGATCGTGGTGTCGGCCATTTTTCAAGCCGGGCTGTCTTTTGTGATGTACCTGGCCAATCCCTACGATCAGCTGGCCCAGATCGTGTTCTGGACCATGGGCAGCTTCAATACCGCCTCCTGGGTCAAAATCCGCATGACACTTCCCTTTCTGGTACCGGGCATTATTTTGATGACGGTTTTTGCCTGGCGCCTGAACATCATGACCCAGAGCGAAGAAGACGCCCTTTCCATGGGTATTCATGTCACCCGTTGGCGCATTTTCTATGTTCTGGTCAGCACACTCATGGTGGCCTGCGCCGTGGCCAGTGTCGGCACCGTTGCCTGGGTTGGACTCATCGTGCCCCATATCGCCCGTTATCTGACGAGATCGGAGCACAGCCGCCTCATCCCGGTCACCGCCCTTCTGGGCGGGCTGTTTCTCATGATCATGGACACTGTGGCCAGAAGCGTCATGCTGTCCGAAATCCCCATCAGCATCGTGACATCTATATTCGGCGCCCCTTTTCTCGGATATCTGGTGATCAGTGCCGGCAAAACGAGGTTTTCCCATGAATCTCAGGGTTGAAGACATCAGTGCGGGATACGGAAAAATTCCGGTCATTTCCCGGATCAGCATGAGTGTGGCCCCCGGACGGATCTGCGCCCTCATGGGCCGGAACGGTTCCGGCAAAACCACCCTGCTCAGATGCATCAACGGGGTGTTGCCCATCACCGGCGGCCACATCCATATCCTGGGCACAGACATCCGGACCCTGGACCGTCATGAAATCGCCCGCAGGGTCAGCGTCGTCCCCCAGATGACTTTTTCTCCTTTCTCGTTCTCATGCCTGGACATGGTTCTCATGGCCGGAGCGTCGCGAATCCGGGCCTGGTCAGCCCCCTCGACAAAGGAAAAACAAAAGGCCTTTCAAGCCATGGCCGAGACCGGAATCGACCATAAGGCCCACAAGGACTTCAACACCCTGTCCGGTGGAGAACGGCAACTGGTCATGCTAGCCAGGGGACTGTTCCAGGACACCCCCATCATGCTGCTGGACGAACCCACTGCCCATCTGGATTTCGCCAACCAGCACCGGATCATGGCCCTGATGCGGGAAGCGGCCCGCAGGCGGAACATGACGGTGGTCATCACCCTTCACGATCCCAACTTGACCCATCATTACTGTGATGACGCTGTACTGATCCATGAAGGAAGGGTCCGGACAAAGGGGGAAACCGGTCTCATCCTCAACGATCAAGTCTTGGCCGGGGTCCTGGGAGACAACATCCAGTGCGATGTCACCCAAAAAGGGGTGTTTGTGGTAGTCCCCAGACAGATTCCCAGGACTTTGGATCCAAGAATCAGTGATCAGGGCGTTACGAAACAAGCAACAAGGAATCAACCAAACGTGAATCAAAATCAAAAGGTGATGCAATGAAATGCCATTATTGTGAACACCGGTGCGATCTGACAAAAGGAAAGAGCTTCTGCGGGATGTACCGGGATGAAAACGGCACTGTGGCGGAAATCTATCCGGACCGCTGGTGCACCTATATCGCTTCCCGGATCGAATCGGTCCCCTTTTACCATGCGTATCCCGGATCCCGGTCCATGATCATCGGCACGGCGGGCTGCAATTTCAGATGCCGATACTGTTCCAACGCATTTATCGCCTGCCGGAACCCGGCCGACATCCAGGATGTCATGGTGACCCTGCCGGCTGAAAAACTGGTGGCCATGGCCCAAAAACTGGGCTGCCACAATATCGTGTTCAACGTCAACGAACCGGCCGTTTCCCTGCCCAGTCTCATGCGCGTGAAAACCGAAGCCGACAGGGCCGGAATTCCCATGGGTTGTCTGACCAACGGGTATACCACGGAAGAATCCACCCTGATGCTGGCCGATATATTCTCGTTCGTGCATGTCGGTCTCAAAGGATTCAGTGATTCATTCTACAGGGAATATGTGGGCATCCGCAACATGGACCCCATCCTGAGAAACATTTACACCCTGTCCCGGCACTGCCACGTGGAAATCGCCTCTCCGGTCATCGAAGGCGTCAACGACCATGAACTCACCGATATTGCCGAATTCATCTGCGATATCCACCCGGAAATCCCATGGCACGTGTTCCGACTCCTTCCCGAACACGACATGAAGGATTTCAAATATCCGGATATCGAAAAAATCAACCGGCTACTCGAAGCCTCGCGGAAATTTCTGCCCTACATCTATTTCCATAATTTTGTAGGTTCCAACTGGGTCAACACCCTTTGCCCCAACTGCGGCGAGGTGGTCGTCAAACGCTTCAGCCTGGGGTGCTCCGGCGACCGGCTGGATGCGTTTCTGGCTCCCGGCAATGTGTGCGCCGCCTGCGGCACGGTGATCGCCATGCTCGGCACCCGGGTGGGCTGGAATGAAAAACAGTTCGATCAAAAACCAACCATGGAGGCGATTTGAAATGAGTCTTGCCATCATCGACGCCAGGGAATGGCAGAACCGGTTCGACCTTGAAACCGGTCAGCCCCTGGACGACTCCCATCCCGTTGTGTCCATGGTCAGCCGTGTGCTGAGGCGAAATCCCTATCCCGGAGACGTGGATGAAAAAGCCAACCAGTGGGTATCCCAAACCGCCCTGGACCTGATCCATGACTACGCCCCCGACCTGGTCTGCCTGAGCTATGTTCAGCAGTTTTTTGCGGCCCGACATTCGGCCCTTACGCCAGAGGCCCTGGACGATCTGTGCGTCAATGCCATGGCAGAGGCCATGCATTTCATTGCCGCATCCGGATACACGCCCGTGATCATCGGCACCGGCGGACTGATGCCCCTCAAGGGTGAAATGGATTTGTCCATGCTGGACGGACTGGCTGTTTCCGCCAACTGGTCGGCCCGGTATTGCGGCATCCACCGGCCGAGCCGGGCCGATATGGATCGGCTGGAATACCTCAGGGATCTGGGGCGGATCGAACGTCTGGTTTCAAAGGAGGAATGGATCCATGTGTTCAGGGAGGTGCAGCCGGATTTGACCTTTCATCAGGATATGGACCTCATGCCGGATTTCCTGGCTGTGGCGGCCGAGGGATTTTCATTCCGAACCACCGGCACCACCCTGCGGAAACCGGTTCACGTGCCTGAAAACAATTTCAGAATTCCCGTTTTCACACCCCTGGGCCGGGTAGATGATCTCAGGGAAATTAAAACCCTGGTTCGGTCGTCCCTGGGTCATCGTAAAACAGCCCTGATCCTGGTGGAAGGGGTCGGTGAAAAGCATTTCCCGGCCGACAGGTTCCTGTGCGGAAACGGCGCCGGCTGGTTCTGCTATGAACCCGGCGATGCCTTTTACCTGACCCTTTCCACCGGGAAACACGAACCGTTCGCCTACCCGGCCGGGTTCCGTTATTTCGACCGGAACGAAGAACATATCCGGTTTCCGTTTTCCGGGTATCTGAACTTCATTCCCCAAAACACCCTGGCCATGGATTATCCGGGTAGAAGCATCGCCGTGGGAAACCGGAGCATGTTCATGCACATGATGTTCGGTGTGGACATCAGTGTCGAGTGTTTTGCCAGAAACCTGTTCAACCAGGGATTGATGGGCGTGGTGCACCGAAAGGACAAATTATGAAACAGGTCCTTGTTTTTATTCTTGCCGCTGTTTTTCTTTTTCGGCCGGGTCCCATCGATGCGGACAGCCCAAAAGACAAGCTCCAAAAACTGGAAAACCGCATTGCATCCTATACCGTCAACCCGGCGTACAAGGACGACCCCCATGCCCTGGCCGTGATCCGGATCGCCCTGAAAGCCATTCAAGAAGGATCGGGCGGGATCGGGGCCTGTCTGGTGGACCACGCCGATGGAAAAGTGATAGAATACGGCCGCAACCGGCAATTCGACCCGCATTTCAGGAGCGATCTGCACGCAGAGATGGATCTGCTCAACCGCTACGAGGACCGCGTGAAAAAATTGAACGCCCCCCGATACGGCGGCAACCCCAGGGACTGCGGAGACCTGGTCCTGGTGACGTCGGTGGAGCCCTGTCCCATGTGCCTGACCCGGATCATCAATTCCGGAATCAAGACCGTTCTGTATGTGGTGGAAGATAAGGAAGGGGGCATGGCCACCCGCCTGGACAGCTTGCCTCCCTTCTGGCGGGAATTTGCTTCGGACAGGGAATTCCGACCCGCGGACTGCGCCCCGGAACTCCGACGGATCGCCCTGGACCTGTTCCATTTTTCAACCCGGGATTTTGCCCGGAACAGAAAGAAATAACAACATTCAACAAAAGGAGAACACACATGCCGGTAGACAACCCGTATCTGGATGACGAAAAAGATCTCAAAGCAGCCAGGGAAATGGATGAAATCGTCAAAACCGTATTTGCGCCGATTTACCCGGTCATTGCTCGACAGATCACCTCCGCCCACGGAATTGCCGCCGGCACCTGCATTGATCTGGGTGCGGGTCCGGGGGCCCTCTGCATCGCCCTGGCCGAAATCACGGACCTGCGCCTCTATGCCGTGGACAAATCCCCTCACAGCCATGCCATCGCCCTGGAAAATATCCGGGACGCGGGCCTGGAAAACCGCATCACCCCAGTCCAGTCGGACATTGCCGACATGCCCTTTGAAAAGAACTTTGCCGACCTCATGGTTTCCAGAGGGTCCATTTTCTTCTGGGAGGACCTGGAAGGGGCTTTCAGGGAAATTTACCGGGTGCTCAAACCCGGGGGGCGAACCCATATCGGTGGCGGGTTCGGGACTCCTGAATTAAAACAGCGCATCTTTGAACAAATGGCTCAGAAAGATGACGGTTTTGAAGAAAGAAGCAGACAAAGGCGGGGGCCGGAAAATATGAAACGCATCCGGGCCGCCTTGGACAAAACCCTTCCCGGACTTTACGAAATGGAGCAGTCCGATACCGGGTTCTGGATCCACCTCTGCAAGGAGAAAGCCTCATGAAATGCGGCATCTGTGAACTCAACTGTCATATCGGCGACAACGGTTACGGCCGGTGCCGGATGATCGGAAACCGGAACCAGACCCTGGTGGAGCGATACCCGGACAGCTATTCCACCCTGTTTCCCATTTCCATTGAAACCATGCCCACCCTGCATTTTTACCCCAACCACAAATTTCTGCAGGTGTCCACCATGGGGTGCAATTTCGCCTGTCCGGGCTGCATTTCCGAAATTCTGACCCAGGGGACGGAAACCCTTTCGGCCGCCTTGAAACACATGCCCCCTGAAAAAGTCGTTCAAAAGGCCCTGGACGAGGGCTGCAAAGGTATTGCATTCTGCCTCAACGATCCCACCGTGTCGTTTTTTTCATTTTTGAAACTGCTGCGGACCGCAAAGGAACACCGCCTGCTGACCGGATTTTCCACCAACGGTTATTTCAGCGAATCCGCCCTGGAACAACTCATTCCCCTCACGGATTTCGTCAACATCGGCTTCAAGGGATATTCCGACAATGCCTACCGGGAGTGCGGCGTGCCTTCGTCCGCTCCGGTGCTGAGAAATTTGAAACGGCTGTTCGAAGCCGGCATTCATGTGGAAGTGGCCGCCATTCACCTGAAAGGATGTGAGGCCGATGTGGAACGGATTGCCGGATTCACGGCCGCTCTGTCCCCCGACATTCCCTTCCAGGTCATGCGGTTCATTCCCTTCGGCGAAGCGGAAATCCAATTCGAGCCGACCATCCGGGAATCTGAAGCGCTCTGCGCCCAATTGAAACAGCGCATGCCCTACGTGTATCTGTTCAATTCACCGGGAACCGACCAGCTCAACACCTTCTGCCCGGAATGCGGCCGGACCCTCATCACCCGTGAATTTTTCGGCCCCATGGGTTCCCGGATCGTGACCTGCCCGCCCGATGCCGTCTGCGGATGCGGCTTCAGGCCGCCCATCACCGGAGACGTGGGAACCCGCCGGTATGACGAACACGGCTTTTTCGGCGGTTACCGGACCACCCGGGCCTTTGAAATGCTGCATGCCATTCTGGTCTGCATCGGTGCCCATGACCCTGAAAAAGTGTCCCGCCTGTGGTTTGACCTCATGGCCGCCGATTATCTCAAAGAGTTTCACGAAACCGTTCAACTGCCCGATGCCTACGGTGACATCATCGACCGCCTGGCCCTTAAAACCGATTGCATCGAGGCCGGAACCCGCCTCAAGATCTTCATCAACCAGACCCTGGCGCGTATCCGGTCCCGGACCCGTGACGTCCAACGCCCCACCGTCTATTATGCCATGGGTTATCCCCTGTTCGCACTGAATGCGGAACGGTTCGAGACCCACCTGGTGGAAGCGGCCGGCGGCACCTGCCTGAACCGTCAACTGACCCGGAAAGGAAAGCCGGGCGTGACCATCTCCCGGGAAGAACTCATGGCCATGAACCCGGACATCATTTTCATCTCCGGCTTTCTGTCCTGCCCGGTGTCCGATTTTTATGATTACTGCATCAAACACGACATTCGAGTGAACGCCGTCAGGAACAACCGGATATACGATCACTTCCCCTTGTGGGATTTCGGCAGCCCCCGGTGGGTCCTTGGACTGATGCACATCGCCAATGTCCTGCACCCGGACATTTTCAGTTTTGACATGGAAACCGAAGCCGACCGCTTTTACAGGGCTTTTTTCCATCAGCCCTTTGATAAGAAAACGGCCAACCGTTCCTTTTACCGGGCCGGGAACAGCAAAACATGACGAACCACTTTTCCCCAAAACCATGGGCCGTATTTTTTCACCGGATATGGCTGTGCCTGATCGCCTCGGCTATCGGACTTTGGCTTCCAGCCGCAGCGACGGCCGTCACCGACACCTGTCCCCCGTTTTTCCTGAAAACGGACCAGGGCGACATCATCAACCCCATCACGGGGGAGAATACGGACCAGCCCTTTTCTCCCCGGAAAACCTGCGGCGCCTGCCACGATGTGGACACCATCGCCAAAGGCTACCATTTCATGATGGACTGGGACAAGGCCGACGACGAGCGGTTCAGGGACACGGAAACCCCCTGGCAGGTATCCACCGGACTGACCGGCGGCATGATCACCTACGGCTTTTTCCAACTGGCCAGAAAGCGCAACACCCATCCCGATGAGATCGACCTGACGGCCTTTGATTTTGTGGCCAGGACCCCGGAACCCTTCAAGGGGTTTCAGAAGCCGGGATGCGCCGGATGCCATCCGGGCGGAGGCATGCTGGAGGTCGACCGGGACGGGTTCCGGTATGATCTGCGTCTGGCGGAAAACCCGGAGCTGGCCGACACCCTGGATGGAGACTATTACCAAAGCCAATGGGACCGGACCGGTGTCATCGAACCGGACTGTTTTTTCTGCCACGGCAACCGGTATCAGATCCAGGTCCGCATCGCCCAGATCAAGGACCTGAACTTCAAATGGGCGGGAACGGCCGCGGCCGGCCTGGGAAGGGTCTACGGAAAGGTCAGTGAGGGCGAAACGCCCCGGGTGGTCTACAACAAGCGCCTGTTCAACGAGGACGGCGCCTTTTACATGCCGGACATGGTGTTCCGGCCCGAGCCCAAAAACTGCCTGCTCTGCCATGAATCCATCGATCTGGGCAAACGGGGCAATTCATGGGCCGACCCCCTCAATCCGGACGTACACCATCTGGCCGGGCTGACCTGCGTGGACTGCCACCCCGGAGACATCAGCCACAATTTCGCCAAGGGCAATGCCACGGACGGCCGGGTGGCGGACGAACTGGACAACACCATGCGCTCCTGCCGCGACTGTCATACCCAGGGGCACATGGGCGCGACCCGGATGAGGCACAAAGGCATCCGGCCGGACCATCTGGACAAACTCTCCTGCGAAGCCTGCCACATTCCGGAACTCCACAGGAGCGCCGTGGCCGCCATGTACCTGAACACCGGGATATTCGGAAAGCATGCCCGGCCCGGCACCCGGGGATTCGGCGATCCCAAGCCCTGGAAACCCGCCTACGTGATCCGGGCCAAGGACAAGGACGGCATTCCCCGGATCACACCGGTCAATCCCATGCTCAACACCCTGTTCACCAACCGGCAGGACAACGGGGTCCACGTCCCCCTGTTTCTGTCCGAAGTGGAAACCGCCTATAAGGAGTGCGAAAACGATCTGAGCCGGCGTGACCCATCCTATGATTTTCACCGAAAGGAAGACATCCGCCGGATGCTTCAAACCCTGACCCGTACCCTTTCATTCAATCAGCGCATCACCCGCCCGAACCCTTATTTTCATACGGGTGGCCACATGTATTCTCTTTTGGGGGACGGCTCGCTGAACCAATCACCAGACACCACCTGGGTACAGCGGCTGCCCTTTTATTCCATCAGCCACAACGTGGCCCCGGCGGACAAAGCCCTGGGCGCCGGCGGCTGCAGGGACTGCCATTCAAAAACCGCCCATCTCTTCAACGGTCCGGTGGTCACGGATTATTTCGGGAACAACGGAAACCCCGTCACGGTTTCCATGTCCGAATTTCTCGGCCTGCCGGCCTCGACCCGCCTCTGGAACACCTGGTTCGGGGCTTACCTGAGCGCCGGGTCCTTTTTCCTGCCGGCCGCCCTGATCCTTTCGGCCGTTCTGGGGGCGCCCGCTTTGTTCAAGGCACGTCCCGGGCTTTCCATCATCATTTCGCTGACGGCCTTTAGCACGGCCCATGTCTGGATCATCGCGCACACGGGCATGGCCGCCGGCATCCGGCAAACCCTTGACGCCGCTTTTCCCATCCTGGCTCCCTTTCTGATGCTGGCGGTCGGGGCAGCCTTTTTCCGGCAGCTCCGAAAGCGGGCTTGTTCCGGCAAACCCGCCCGGGGCCTGTTCATCATGGGTACGCTTACGGCCGCCTCAGGAATTTTGCTCTGGATACGGTGGCCCGTCGATGTCCGGGCCATGCTCCTGGTGTCCGTGGTTCATGTGATTTTTGCGGCTATCCTGGCGGGACTGATGATTCGGGAATGTTTAAAGGACAAATGAAATGATTCGTTATGTCCTATTTTACTTTGGATTCTTTCAGCCGAGTAAT
>CAZQIX010000044.1:0-31670 GCA_964593855.1 uncultured Desulfobacula sp.
TTCTTCTTAAGACCCGCTCTTACTTACTATCACTGACCAATTTTCAAAGATCAAAACTCGTCTTGCAGATCCGCCTGTGCTTTGACCGACAAAACCCGCACAATATATACGTGGATTAAAATTTTGTCAATTATTATTTTGCACCTATCGTAAAATAATTTTATGGTATTTCTTTTTACCCGATCTGATCAAAATTTCGTTTCCATTAATGTCTTCTTCACCGATCAAACGCTCAAAATCCATTATCCGGGCGTTGTTCACATAGGCCCCACCCTGTTGCACCAGCCTTCGGGCGTCGGATTTGGATGCACACAATCCGACTTTTGAAAGCAAATCCGCCACGGAAAGGGAGCCGACCAATTCTGACCTGTTCATAATCGTTGACGGAACGGAACCTTCCTGTTCGATAACTCCTTGAATTTTTCTTGGCGCTCTGCTGGAAGGAAGAATGTAAGCCGGTATCTCAATGGATCCGAACATCGAGGCAGAAGAATTCAAGGCATTGACCGCTTCGCCCTCTCCATGGCATATTTTTGTAGCCTCATAGGCCAGTATTGTCTTGACCTTGTTCAGGTCCGCGCCCTTGAGCTGTTGAACATCCCGGATCTCATCCATCGGCAGAAAAGTGAACAATGCCAGAAACCTGATTATATCCGCATCATCGGCATTAACCCAGAACTGATAATATTCATAAGGCGAAAATCGATCAGAATCAAGCCAGACGGCCCCTTTATGGGTTTTCCCCATTTTAATGCCACTCGCCGTGGTAATGAGTGGGAAGGTAATGCCAAAAGCCTGCCTGCCGAGAGTCCTGCGGACTAAATCCACACCGGCGACGATGTTGCCCCATTGATCGGATCCGCCCATCTGGAGCAGGCAGTCATGGGATTTGGCCAGTTGCATAAAATCATAGGCCTGCAGCAGCATGTAATTGAATTCGATGAAGGTAAGCCCGTCTTCCGATTCCATTCGATTTTTGTAGCTCTCGGCCTTGATCATCCTGTTGACGCTGAAATGTCGTCCGATATCCCTTAAAAACGGAATGTATCCCAAATCGGTAAGCCAATCCGCATTATCCAGAAGCAGGGCTTTTCCTGCTGAAAAATCGAGAAATCGGCTCAATTGATGTCGAATGCCGTTCTTGTTGATTTCAATCTCTTCCTGGGTGATAATTTTACGCAGTTCCGTTTTGCCGGATGGATCTCCGATAAGCCCCGTACCACCACCTACCAGGGCTATGGGTCGATGTCCGTTTCTCTGCATATGGGCAAGGGCCATGATACAGACAAGACTTCCCACGTGAAGACTGGAAGCTGTAGGGTCAAATCCGATATAACAAGTAGCCTGGCCATCTGAAAGATAGGCCGCCAGCTCCTCAGTGTGGGTCGTGTTTTCGATAAACCCTCTTTCTTCAAGTATGGACAACACATTCATACGACACAGATCCCTTATTTTTATTTTCTCGTATATTCCACGGCCCGGGTTTCACGAATCACCACAACCTTGACCTGTCCCGGGAATGTCAGGTTTTCCTCGATCTGGCGCGCAATGTTTCGTGAAAGAAGAACAGCCGCCTCATCGGATATTTTTTCACTTTCGGTGATGACCCGGATTTCACGTCCGGCCTGGATGGCATATGTGTTGGTAACGCCTTCAAATGCATTGGCGATATTTTCCAGGTCCTCCAATCGTTTGATGTAATTTTCCAGACTTTCCTTCCTCGCTCCCGGCCTTGCTCCGGAAAGGGCGTCGGCGGCCTGGACAATATAATCGTAAACGGATTCAGGCATCTGATCTTCGTGGTGTGAAGCGATGGCGTTGACGACGCTGTCACTTTCTCCGTATTTTTTGGCCAGTTTGGCCCCGATAATGGCATGGGCCCCATCGACCTCATAATCGACCGCCTTGCCGATATCATGAAGGAGCCCCATTCGTTTGGCCAGCTTGGAATCAAGCCCCAATTCCGCAGCCATGGCTCCGGCCAGAAAAGCGACTTCCACCGAATGCTGCAGCACATTCTGGGCGTAACTGGTCCGGAACTTGAGTTTGCCCACAACTTTGATCAATTCGGGGTCAATCCCATGCACACCAAGATCAAAAGCCGCCTGCTCACCGGCTTCCTTAATAGCAAGGTCTACCTCCTCGGTAGCGCGTTCGACGACATCTTCAATCCGAGCCGGATGGATACGTCCGTCTGAAATCAATTTTTCCAGTGACAGTCGGGCAATTTCCCGCCTAACCGGGTTGAATCCGGAAAGAATAACGGCTTCAGGCGTATCATCTATAATCAGATCAATCCCCGTTGCCGCCTCAAGAGCCCTTATATTCCGTCCTTCCCGACCGATGATGCGTCCCTTCATTTCATCTCCGGGAAGATGAACGACGGAAACCGTTCTTTCCGCCACATAATCGCCTGCGTACCTCTGTATGGCAGTAGATATGATTTTTTTGGCTTCCTTGTCGGCATTTTCCCTTGCTTCACCGGTGATTCTTTTAATCAACTTGGCTCCCTCATGCTTGGCCTCGTCTTCAATGGTTTTCAAAAGAAGATCTTTGGCTTCCTCAAGGGTCAACCCTGATATTTTTTCAAGTTCTTTTTTCGTTTCCTCCAGCAATCCTATATACAATCTTTCGTTATTCGTTGCTGCTTCAAGTTTTTTCTGGGTATCGCTCTCTTTGCGTTGAAGAACCTGTTCTCTTTTTACCAGTTGTTCCTCCTGCAAATCCAGCTTTTCGCTCTTTTTGGCAAGCCTTCGCTCTTCTTTCTTCAGTTCCGATCGTGTTTCTTCCGTTTCCGTATCGAAATCGCTTTTCATTTCCAGAAGTCTGGATTTGGCCTCCAGCTTTGCTTCTTTCAACAGTGTGGCGGCTTTGACTTTAGCCTCTTCAATAATCCGTTTCTGTTCTTCTTCAATGTTGCGATTTTCCTGAATGACCTTCTTTCTGGCCAACCAAAAGGCAAAGACTCCCAATCCCAGCAAAACAATTATTATTGTTGAGAGTACCAGCATATAATCCATTCAAAATCTCCGTTTATGTGTATAAGCATCAACCCATATTCAATTATCCGGGTGAATACTGTCAGGTTATTCGGAACAATATAAATCAGGGGTGGGATGAAAGGAAGGGGAAAAAATTATTGCATCAAAAAAATGTAACAGTTACCCCCACAAACTGCCGTGTTGCTATTAAGGCTTTGAACCATTGGTTCAGAAGGTGGGCGTCCAATTATACCTTCAGGCTTTTCCTTGCTTTGAGGAACCCAGCACACCGGTATAAGCGTGAACTCCCTTTTAGTAATGCGTTAGGACAAAGACTGCCAGACAATCACGCACATTGCAGGGGTAAATGGTTACCTTTATTTTTTGTTACTGTATTGTTCAATGCTTATGTTTATTTTTTCCAACATGGATGAAATCTTGCGTTCGGTTTTTATTTCAAGCTCGGCATATTTTTTTTCCAGTTTGTGAAAGTCCTTTGCCAGATTCATGGCAGCCAGCATAAGAATGACAACTTTACTTTTTTCTGAATTTTTATTTGCGTATGATGCTTCAGCCTCTTCAACATATTTTTGAAAATACCGTACTACTTGTTCCGGATTTTCAACCTGACTGCCGGGCTTGAATCTGTAAATCTCCCCGAAAAGTTCGATTACAACCAGCTCATCCAATGAGTTCCCTTTTAAAACCGACTGATGTTATGGGTTTGATGATTCGTTTTTATGCGCCCCACCTGAAAAAGTGTCTAATTTCGACAAGAAACCATCAATTTTCGATTGAATAAATGCCTCATATTCTGAAAATTGCCCCGCAGTTCTTTTTTTTTCATCAAGATCAGCCTCGAGAGCGCTGATTTTAACCTGCAACGCTTTGTTTTCAATCTGAAGAGACCGGCAATACCCAATCAACAAATCGATTTTTGCATCGATATCATCAAACTTCTCTTTTATATGCTCATTATCCGAATTCATATATCCATCAACTGATAGGCGTTCAGTATAGTTCAAAATATTTCTCAAAGTCAAGGCAATTCATTTTCCGCGAATTTTGGTAGCATCTGTGCGACTTTTTCAAGATCTTCCAACGTATTGACACCGACCACCTGCCTCGCGTCCTGAACGGTAACGACCGAAAGTTTTTTCTTTGACTGCCGAGCAATCTCAATAACGTCGGTGAGGTAATATTCTTTCTGGCTGTTTTCAGGCGTCAGCCGTTCCAATGCCGACACAAGAAAATCTCTGTTAAAACAATAAATCCCCGTATTGATCTTTTGAATTCGTTTTTCTTCCAGGGAAGCGTCCAGTTCCTCGCGAATACAGACAAGGCCGCCATCATCATCCAGAACAATACGGCCATAACCCTTTGGTTCGTCCACTTCGGTAGCCAGAACCGTTATATCGGAGCGGGAATCCTTATGTCGGGCGACCAATTCTCGAAGGGTCTTGGCCCTGATAAGGGGCACATCCCCGCAAAGGACCAGTACATCCCTGATCTTTAGAGAAAGATATGGAACGGCTGCTTTGACGGCATCTCCGGTTCCAAGGAGCCGTTCCTGATAGGCGAACCCCACTTCATACCAATGACTGATTTCTTCTTTCACTGCTTCCGCCTGGTGACCAACCACCACATAGACATTTTCCGGTGTTACTTTCAGTGCCTGTTCTACCACATGCAGAATCATGCTCCTTGAACCAACAGGATGCAGCACTTTGGCCAATCCGGATTTCATGCGGGTTCCCTTGCCTGCCGCCAAAATAATGACGCCAAGGTCAATGTTGTTCGCATTTTTGTCCATAAAGCCCCCAATCGTTTTTCAAGAAAAAAGGGAAAGACCTCAATCATTTTGAAGCCTTCCCCTTGTTAACGATCCAACGTTTTGCCGAATATGATGGATATTGTTGCCTTGAATTTATACCATCTATTTTATGATATCTTTGATTTTCAAGCGATATAGAGCCCGCCTCAATGCTGCTTCAGCTCTGATGATATCCGTATCGACCGTTCTGTCGGCAAGGCGCTTTTCAGCTCTCTCTTTGGCCCGCAGCGCTCTTTCAACGTCTATATCCTTACGACGCTCCGCAGATTCCGCGAGGATGGTCACCTTGTCGGGCAACACTTCGGCAAACCCGCCGTTGATAAAGACATATCGATCCTGTCCACCGGTATCGCGATATCGAAGCGTACCCACATTCAAAGATGTAAGGAATGTGGTATGTCCTTTCAAAGCACCAAACTCTCCTTCTGAACCCGGAGCCACCACAATTTCAACTTCTTCGCTGACAACTGATTTCTGCGGTGTAACGACTTCAAGAAACAATTTCTCAGCCATAATATTCCTCCGGAGAGTTAAACGGATTTCGCTTTTTCAATGGCCTCTTCAATGGAACCCACCATATAGAAAGCATTTTCCGGCAGATCATCGTGTTTCCCATCAATAATTTCCTTGAATGATCGAACCGTATCTTCAACCTTAACAAATTTTCCGGCCATTCCGGTGAATGTTTCAGCGACATGGAACGGCTGGGACAGGAACTTCTGCAGTTTTCTGGCTCTCTGAACGGTTATCTTGTCCTCGTCCGACAACTCATCCATACCCAGAATGGCGATGATGTCCTGAAGTTCTTTGTATTTCTGAAGGGTCTGTTGCACCGTACGAGCCACCTGATAATGTTCTTCGCCAATGTAAGACGCGTCCAGAATCCTGGAAGTGGAATCCAGCGGATCCACAGCCGGGTAAATACCCAGCTCGGCAATCTGGCGGGAGAGAACGACGGTTCCGTCCAGATGGGCGAATGTGGTTGCCGGAGCCGGGTCGGTCAAATCGTCGGCGGGAACGTACACGCACTGGACAGCGGTAATCGAGCCTTTGTCCGTTGAGGTAATCCTCTCCTGCAATTCGCCCATGTCAACGGCAAGTGTCGGCTGGTAACCAACGGCGGACGGCATACGACCAAGCGTAGCGGAAACTTCCGCCCCTGCCTGGGTAAAACGGAAAATATTGTCAACGAAAAGCAGCACATCCTGCCCTTCTACATCACGGAAATATTCCGCGCAGGTCAATGCGGAAAGGGCGACTCTGGCCCTGGCCCCGGGAGGCTCGGTCATCTGGCCGTAAACCAGCGCGCATTTGGGAAGAACCCCTGATCCCTTCATTTCATGGTACAGGTCGTTGCCTTCGCGGGTTCTCTCACCCACACCGCCGAAAACGGAAATACCACCGTGCTGCATGGCAATATTGTTGACCATTTCCATCATGATAACGGTCTTGCCGACACCGGCACCACCGAACATGCCCATTTTCCCGCCACGGGGGAAGGGAACCAGAAGATCGATAACCTTGACGCCTGTTTCAAGAACCCGGACCGTTGTATCCTGCTCCGTGAACTGGGGCGGATGTCGATGGATGGGAAGCATTTTTTCCTTTGAAATGGGACCGAGACCATCCACCGGTCTTCCCACAACATTGAGAACCCGGCCGAGGGAAGCCTTGCCTACCGGCATCATGATGGGTGCGCCCGTATCCTTGACGGGCATGCCTCTCTGAAGTCCGTCGGTAACATCCATGCCGATGCATCGAACGACATTGTCACCGAGATGCTGGGCAACCTCGATTACCAGGTTGTCTTCTTCTTCACCGATGGTGGGGTTGGTGACCGTCAATGCGGTCAGAACCGGCGGCAGTTTTCCGGGTTCGAACTCAACGTCAACAACAGCACCCAGTACCTGGGAAATTTTACCTATATTTTCAGCCATTTTTCTCTCCTATAAAGCTGTTTCTGTATTTAGCATATCCGTTTCGAGTTACCCTTTAAGGGCTTCGGCACCGCCGACGATATCCATGAGATCACCGGTGATTTTGGACTGACGGGTTTTGTTGAAAATGGTCTGGAGCTCTCCCACCATATCCTCACATGCCTTGGTTGCGTTTTCCATGGCTCTCATACGGGCCGCATGTTCACTGGTCGATGTCTGGAGCAATGCGTCATATATTTGAATAAACACGTTTTTCGGCAGCATTTCCCCTAGAAGCTTATCCGAAGAAGGCTCACAGATATGTTCCGGGAGAAACCCCTCCGACTGCTGGTTCGTATGCCCCTCTCCGGTCAACTCAGCCAGAGACGGAATGGGAAGAATTTTCTTCAGGGTCGCTTCCTGTTTGGCCATATTTACAAAGCTGGAATAAATCAAATATACTTCATCCAGATCTCCTTTGAGAAAACGATCTATCAATGCCTGGCCGGAAGAGGAAGCGATACCGAATGCGATATTGCCGCCCACCACACCGACGTATTGATCGTCTATGGCCTGGCCGGCTTTTCTGGCCCAGTCCCTCCCTTTTTTACCAAAACAGATAAAGGAGACGTCTTTACCTTCGAGTTCCGATTGCGCGAACTGATCCGCTTTTGTTATCAAACTAGCGTTGAAGCCGCCACATAACCCTCTGTCGGAGGTGCAGAGAATGAGCGCCACTTTTTTAACTTCATCCCGGGGAACGAGCAATGGACTTGCATTCTCACCGGACTTGCCCGCGATACTGCCCAGCACTTCGGCAAACTTGCCCGCATAGGGTTTGAATGCCTCCATTCTGTTCTGGGCTCCGCGCAACCTTGAAGTGGCGACCATTTTCATGGCAGAGGTAATCTGTTTAGTCTTCTTGACGCTGACTATTTTGGATTTTACTTCTTTTAACGTTGCCATATGATCTACCTTTCAAGCCTTGTGTTAATGAATCGTATCAAAGAAAAAACCTGATCTTTCAGATGGTATCCTTGAATTCTTCATCATAGGCTTCAAGGCATTGTTTCAGTTTGCTTTCGATCTCTTTGGTGATTTCCTTTTTATCTTTGAGAGATGAAAAAATTTCAGGAAACCGATTTTCCACAAACGGATACAGTCCTTCTTCATATTTTGAAACCGCTTCTCTGGGGTATTTGTCCAGATAACCGCGGGTACCGGCATACAGCACCGTCACCATTTTTTCCATGGGAAGGGGTTTGAACTGTGGCTGTTTCAAAAGCTCAACCAGCCTTTCTCCTCTGGTCAGCTGTTTCTGGGTCGCTGCGTCAAGGTCGGAACCGAATGCGGCGAACGCTTCGAGCTCACGATACTGGGCCAGATCCAGCCGCAGGGTACCTGCCACCTGTTTCATGGCTTTGACCTGGGCGGCACCACCGACCCGGGATACGGAGAGTCCCACGTCGATTGCCGGTCGGATACCGGCAAAAAACAAGTTCTTATCCAGAAAAATCTGGCCATCCGTGATCGAAATCACATTGGTGGGGATAAAAGCGGATACGTCGCCTTCCTGGGTTTCAATGATGGGTAGCGCGGTCAGAGATCCGGCACCCAGTTCATCGCTCAATTTAGCGGACCTTTCCAGCAGACGGGAATGGTTGTAAAAGATATCGCCGGGGAAGGCTTCACGTCCGGGAGGACGTCTGAGCAGAAGGGAGACCTGACGGTAAGCGACAGCCTGCTTGGAAAGATCGTCGTAAATAATCAGCGCGTGTTCGCCCTTGTCGCGGAAGTACTCTCCCATGGCGCAACCGGCATAGGGCGCCAGGTACTGCATGGCGGCGGATTCGGAAGCGGAGGCAACGACCACCGTGGTGTATTCCATGGCCCCATGTTCCTCAAGAGCGGCCACCACCTGGGCAACCGTTGATTTTTTCTGACCGCAGGCGACATAAATACATTTCATGTCGGTTTCTTTCTGTGCAATGATGGCATCAACCGCGAGAGCTGTCTTGCCGATCTGACGGTCACCGATGATGAGTTCACGCTGTCCTCTTCCTACGGGTGTCATGCCGTCTACGGCTTTGGCGCCGGAATAGCAGGGTTCGTGAACGGATTTCCGGGCGATAACGCCGGGAGCCACCAGTTCCATATTCATATATTGTTTGGCGTTGATGGGGCCTTTACCGTCCACCGGCTCTCCTGTCGTGGTTACGACTCGGCCGAGGAGCTCTTCGCCCACGGGAACAGATGCGATCCGGTCGGTCCGTTTAACGATATCCCCTTCCTTGATCTGTTTGTCATCTCCCAGAATCGCTATACCCACGTTGTCGGATTCAAGGTTCAAGGCCAGCCCCAGAATACCGCCCGGGAACTCGACAAGCTCCATGGCTTTTACTTTTTCAAGGCCGTATACGCGGGCAATACCGTCACCCGCAGAAAGAACAACGCCTGTTTCACTCAGGTCGACCTCTGCATCAAAACCTTTGATCTGGTCTTTTATGATTTGGCTTATTTCTTCTGCTTTAATTTCCATTAGACACTCTCACCTTTTTTTAAAGTTTCTCTCAAATTCATCAGCTGGGTTTTTACGCTGCCATCCAGAACAAGATCACCTATTTTGGTTACGACACCTCCGATGAGACTTGGATCCTGCTCAACCTTCAGAACAATATTTTTTCCGACTCTTTTGGACAACGCCTCCTTGATTTTGGCGACCGCATCTGAGGACAGTGCCGTTGCAGAAACAATACTGGCCTTCACGACTCCCTTGAGCTCATCTGCCAGATCCTTATAATATGAAGCGATTTCCCGCAAAAATCCGATGCGCCCCTTGTCAAACAAAAGGATTAGAAAAGACTTCATAATGCCTGACAGATCCGTTCCGGCCAGAACGGCCTGAAGAACCTTTTTCCTGTCATTTTTATTATACAGGGGGTTTGTCAACGCTTTTTCAAAATCACTCTGGGCATCAAACAGGCTGACGACGGACTCTAACTCAGCATTGTACTGCTCCGCCTTTCCGTCTTCCTGACCGATAAGAATCAATGCTTTGGCATAGCGCCTGGACACAGTTAAATTTTTCATCAGGCCACCACCTTTTTCAAATATTCATCAACAAGCTTCTCCTGATCTTCAGATGAAATGGAGGCTTTAATGAGTGCTTCGGCTTTGCTCATGGCTTTTTCGGAAATCTCCTGCTGCAATCTGGCTTTCGCGGACTTGAACTCTTGTTCAATGTTGCGTTTGGCCATGATTTCGAGCTTTTCCGCCTGAGCTTCCGCCTCCGCAAGAATCCGTGCTCTGGCTTCTTCTCCCTGCTTGATGTATTCTTCAACGATCTTTTTGGATTCCTGATCAAGATTTTTAAATCTGGCCTGATATTCAGCCAGTTTCATTTCAGCATCTTTTTTCTTCTGCTCAAGCACCTTGATTTCATCCTCGATACCCTTGGCACGGGATGAAAAGAATTCAGCCACGGGTTTTTTGGCCACCAGGAACAGAACAACGATCAGGACTGCAAAATTCATGGTCTTCCAGGTGTCGATGCTCAGCCATGAATTATGCACACCGCCGTGCCCGCCGTCGGATGAGGCAAGAGCCGCTCCGCACAGCAGAAAAATAACGGCGAGAACAATCCCTGTCTGCTTGATCAGCCATTTTCCCTTTTCTTTTTTCCTCATCAGCAAGCCCTCCCCAATATCTTTTCGCCGATGGCCTGGGCAAACGCATCCACCTCGGCTTCCAGCGCTTTTCGGGCCTGCTCGGTTTCCTGGGCCACCTGTTTCCGGATGTCCGCAAAGTTGGCCTGAGCTTTCTTGTTAATCCTGTCGATGATTTCCTTTTCTTCTTTGGATGCTTCCTCAATAAAGGCTTCTTTTTTCTTCAAACCTTGAGCCCGGGCCTGTTTCAAGCCATTGTTATATGTATCTTCTCCGGCAACAAGGTCGCGCTGGGCATTTTCAGCCCCTTTCTGCATCCCTTGGATTTTTGCCTTTCGTTCAAGAAGAACATTACGAATCGGCTTGTACAGAACCAGGTTGAGGACAAAAAGCAGAACAAGGAAATTGATCATCTGATATACCAGGGATATATCAGGAATCACAGTTATCATAAAATCCCCTCCGCCAGTTAATAATTATTAAAAATTCAACACCTTATATCTTATGGCTGTTTTTACACAAAAACAGCCTGAACTCCATTTGAACCGTGATCTGAGTACCATCCGAACAAGTATTTGTCAACATTGATTCATAAAATATTTACGGCCAAAGCCCGTCTCGACGAGGAGGTGGAAATCGGATCTAGTGGGATGAAAATTTCCGCATACTGATATTCATTAAAATGCCCAATCCCACCATATTGGTCACCACGGACGACCCGCCATAGGAAATCAGGGGCAGAGGCACCCCCACAACAGGCATCAGACCCATGACCATTCCGGCATTGATGAAAATCTGCCAGAAAATCATGGCGGTTATGCCGAAAGCCAGTAGAGATCCGAACATATTCCGACAATTATAAGAAATGTTAAGTCCCCAGAACAGCAGAACAACATAAAGGGTCAGCAAAAGAGAGACACCCGCCAAACCCCATTCTTCCGCCAGCACGGAAACAATGAAGTCTGTATGCTGCTCAGGAAGAAAAGACAAGGCGTTCTGCGTGCCTTTGAGAAATCCCTTTCCTGTCATCATCCCGGAACCGATGGCGATTTTGGACTGGATGATATGATATCCCGAACCCAAAGGATCCCGGTCCGGATTCAGGAAAGTCAGAATCCTGTCTTTCTGATAGTCTTTCAATGATATCCAAAGAAGGGGAATGGCTGCCATTCCCAATCCGAAAAGCGATAAGAACACTTTTTTTTCGACTTTGACAAACAGAGTGATGGACCCGGCAATCAAGAGCAGCAGCATGGCCGTACCGAGATCCGGCTGGATCACGATCAAAAAAAAAGGAATCGCACACAGAAGCGCGGGTTTGATGAGTTTATGAAAATTGATACCGGTCTGGGAGATGCATGTGGCGTAAGCTGATGCCAGGCTGATGACCAATGCGATCTTCATCAGCTCCGATGGCTGGATTCTGAAGAATCCGAGGCTGATCCACCGCTGGGAACCGCCGCTCACATGACCGAAAACCAGAACCAGGATCAACAATCCGGCACATACCGCATAAATGAACAGATTCAATTTTTCAAAGGTTCGGAAATCAACCATCATTAACCCCATCATGATTACACCGCCGGTCGCCATCCAGACCATCTGTTTTTTGAACAGAATGCTGACTTCCCCGTTCTGATGGCCGGCAGAGGAGGCGCTGTACAACACTACCAGACCTAAAGAACCGATCAGGCAGACCATCATCAGAAAACCCCAGTCGAAATGTTCAATCAAACGTCTGTCAAACATGGTTCACTCCGTTTCGGTTTCCTGATGGGAATCCGTTTTTTCCGTTGTATTTTCGGTTTCCCGGATTTCTTCGGCAAGAGGGTCCGGAATGTACTGTTCGACCAGTGCCCCGGCAATGGGAGCTGCCGCGCTGGACCCGTGCTCACCGTGTTCAATGAGAACGGAGACGGCGATGACGGGATTTTGAGCCGGCGCATAACAAACGAACCAGGCATGATCCCGCAAAAAATAGGCCAGGTTTTTGGAATCGATTTTTTCGCCTTTTTTCACGCTGAAAACCTGTGCGGTGCCTGTCTTGCCGGCTATCTGAACGTGCTTTTGCCGTATCCGCTTGGCAGTCCCCCGGTCATCTTCCACCACTTTTAAAATCCCGTTTCTGACCATGTCCATTGTTTTTCTGCTCACGGACAGGGAAGCCCTTATTTCAGGATCAAAAGCTTTTACCACCCGACCTTCGCTATCGGCGACGGAGCGGACGATCCGAGGCGTGTACAAGGTCCCGCCGTTTCCCACAGCCGCTATCAGCACGGCCATTTGCAGCGGTGTAACCAGATTATAGCCTTGGCCGATGGCTATGGAAAGGTTTTCCCCGCCATGCCAGGGTTCGTTGAAACGATTTCTCTTCCAGGCCGATGTGGGAATCAAGCCTTTTTTTTCATTATCCAGCAGAATCCCGGTTTTTTCACCCAGCCCAAACATTCCGGCATAGCGGGCCAACATATCCACCCCCAATTTATCTCCGGCCTGATAGAAAAAAACATCGCAGGACTGGGACAGGGCATCAATGACGTTGACATTGCCATGACCGTGTTTGTTCCAGCAACGGTAAGAACGCCTTCCGTACCTGAAAAAACCCGGACAATAGACCGTTGAGTGCTGATTGATATACTTCTCTTCCAGAGCCGCGATGGCCGTGACGATCTTGTATGTGGAGGCTGGTGGGTATTCCCCTTGGATAGCTTTGTTGATCATCGGTTTGCCCGGATCGTTGAGGAGAGTGTTCCATTTTTTGCTGTTGATCCCGCCGATAAAATCATTTTGATCAAAAGCCGGGCTGCTGGCCATGACCAGAACATCCCCATTGTTGGGATCAACGGCCACAACCGCTCCCCGCTGGCCTTCCAGCAGGGTTTCGGCCGTGTTCTGAAGGTCGAGATCCAGAGATAGATTGAGGTCATACCCGGAAATCGGTTCAACCGTTTTCAGAATCTTGATGATACGCCCATTGGCATCGACTTCCACCTGTCGTCCACCGCGCTTACCCTGAAGATAAGTCTCGAAACTTTTTTCTATGCCATATCGGCCTATGTTGTCACCGGTTCGGACATTCGGGTATGTTCCGCTCAGAAGTTCATCGCTATTGACTTCTCCCAGGTATCCCAGGAGGTGGGCCGCAGTTTTCTGGTTGAGATAGTGTCGGGTGGGCTCTACATCGATGAACACTCCGGGAAGGTCAAATTTATGAGCCTCGATAACTGCGAGGTGATCTCTCGAAATATCATTTCGCAAAGAAACAGGGCGGTAGAATGCCCCCTGCCCGGCTTCAGAGATCTTGGCCATCAAATCTTCAAAAGGCACTTCAATAATCCCGGCCACTTTCCGAACGGTTTCTTCAACGTCCCCTGCGTCCTCCAGCATGATTTTCAGATTGAACGAAGGCCTGTTGTCCACCAGAAGTTTTTTGTTGCGGTCAAATATGAGGCCTCTCGAAGATTTGATTCCCATGAGCCGGACGGCATTTTTTTCAGACAGCAGGCGGTATTCTTCGCCTTTGATGATCTGCAGATAGACCAGACGAAAAAAAAGAAGCGAAAAGGCGAACAGGATGCAGGCACTTACCCCTATAATACGCTGCTTGATCCATTCCCGTTCCGGGTTTTTGTTGAATTCACTCACCTGGGATTAATCTCTGTATTTCTGAATAACCTGCCGCCTGAAAGATCTGGACATGAATGCCCATTGCCTTCCCATCAGTTGAACCATGACCACGGCAGGGGGAATGATGACGATTCCGTAGCCGATCTGCAGAATGAAAAGACTTAAATCAATATCTCCAAAGGCCCCGGCACCCTGCCGGACAAAAATCGAAAAAATCAGAAGCGCATGCTGTACCAGTATGGCCAGAAAGCCGGTAATCCAGATAAAAACCAGACTCTGAATAAAAATCAGTCTTTTGATGGCATGGACCATAAAATAGATGGATACATAGGAAAACACATGGAAAAAGAAAGGAACCCCGGAAATGCTGTCCATCAAGACACCGATCAGACTGATAATCAGCAGCATGGACCAATGGGCGGCCGCCAGGCTCAAAAAAAGCACTCCGATGATCAACAGGTCGAAACAATGGTCGAAAAACGGAAGACAGGGAAGCACAACCGTTTGCAGGGCAGCCAGGAACAGGATTAACAAAATGGGAAACAGAGTGTTCATTGTCACGCCTCTAAACCGCCGACCCGGCTTTATTTTTTCAGGACCAGCACCTCTTCAAGTTTTTCAAAATCCACGCTGGTCTCAATAACAACATCCTGAAACAGCTGAGAATGGGCCTTGGTCACCTCCAGCACCCGGCCGATCATCAATCCTTTGGGAAAAACCTGATCCAGACCGGAGGAAACAATCATTTCACCCTGCCTGACCTCGTATTTTCTCAGCGCATACACAAAAAAACAGTTCTCTTCGTTGTTTCCCTTGACCATGCCACGAACTCTGGAATTCTGAACCAGGGCATCCACTGCCGAATTCCGATCGATAATCAGAAGAACCCGCGCATAGTTGCCCGCAACTTCGATGATCTGTCCCACGACCCCCTCGGATACCAGAACCGGGCTGCCTTTGACAATCCCATCCCGCGCTCCTTTATCGATGATAATGGTTTTAAACCAGGGAGAAGGGTCCCGTGCGATAACCCTTGCGGCCACGTAGGTATCGGGAACGGCGCTGGTGAAATGCACGAATTTTTTAAGTCGGAGATTTTCCAGCTTCAATTCTTCATACCGGTTCCGGATGGCCAGGGCTTCCCCCAGCTGCCTTCGGAGATCGGCGTTCTCCCGAACCGCGTGAACCGAAGCAAAATAAGTCACCCAGATGTCTCGGGTCGCATGAAGAGTCCGGGTTGCGGATTTAAAAAAAGGGGATACGAGGGAAATGCCGAATCGCTCAATGCTGTTCATTGAAAACGTATTCCGGCTGCTCATGGTGATAACGGTAAAGATGATGGCCACAAAAAGCGCCGCGCCGACAAAAATAAACAGCTTCCTTGAAAACATGAAATCAATTAATGACGACTTCTTTCAGGATATCAATATTGTCGAGTACTTTTCCGCATCCCAGAGCCACGGTGGATAGCGGATCATCAGCCACGACAATAGGCAGGCCCGTTTTTTCACGCAACAGCTTGTCCAGATTCTTGAGCAAAGCACCGCCGCCTGTCAGTACAATGCCGGAATCGACGATGTCGGATGCCAGTTCGGGCGGTGTCTGCTCCAGCGCAATCCGGACCGTCTCCACGATGGCGTCGATCTGTTCGGAAATAGCCAGCCGGACTTCTTCCGAATCAATGGCCAGAATCTTGGGGATGCCGGAAACCAGATCCCGCCCCTTGACCTCTATGGTTTCGATATTTTCCATATCCGGGTAAGCGTTGCCGATGGTGGTCTTGATGATTTCCGCAGTTCTCTCGCCGATGAGCAGATTGTATTTGCGCTTGATGTGCTGACTGATGGCGGCATCCATTTTGTCGCCCGCCACCCTCAGAGACCTTGTGTAAACGATACCGGCCAGGGAAATCACAGCGACTTCCGTGGTTCCTCCACCGATGTCCACCACCATGTTGCAGGTGGGTTCCGTAATGGGAAGTCCGGCCCCGATGGCGGCCGCCATGGGTTCTTCGATGAGAAAAACCTCTCTTGCACCGGCGGATTCAGCCGATTCCCGAACCGCCCGCATCTCCACCTGGGTGATACCCGACGGAACGGCAATGATGATGCGGGGACGGACCAGGGTTTTGCGGTTGTTGTGGACTTTTCTTATAAAATGCTTGAGCATGGCCTCGGTCACCTGGAAGTCAGCGATCACTCCGTCCCGCATGGGTCTTATGGCAACGATATTGCCCGGCGTCCGGCCCAGCATCCGTTTGGCTTCCAGACCCACTGCCAGGACTTTGCTTTTGGCGGTTTTGTCCGTTCGGACGGCAACCACCGACGGTTCGCTCAGCACGATGCCTTTCCCTTTTACATAAACCAGAGTATTGGCCGTTCCCAGATCAATGGCCAGATCGTTGGAAAACGCCCCGAGCATGGAGTCCATGATAAAATTCATAAATCCTCTTTAAAGAATATTGTGGGTTCCTGGGTTTAAAAATGATCAAATTTATAAACACTATCTGCTAACAAAGTTATGACTTTTTGACAAGTGCAAAAACCATGGGTTCCGATTATTTTACATGAACTCGGACCAGACCAGATCATGGATCATCGGCCTGAATTCCCTGATACCCGGGTTTTCTCCGGACGGGTGAACCCGGTTGGTCAGAAGGATAACGATGAATCCGCTTTCCGGATCGATCCAGAAAGAAGTGCCGGTGAACCCCAGGTGACCGACCGAAGCCGGTGAAAAAAAACGTCCCGATGACGATCCGGTTTTGCAGGGGGTGTCGAACCCGGCCACCCGCTCCTGATTGTTTTTTCTTGTCATCATCCGCCGAAGGGTGTCCGTCGGCAATACCGTTGAGTATCCCCCTTCCAGAACCCGCAAAATTTCCGAACAAAGAACATGCACCGACGTCGCATCGCCGAACAATCCGGCATGTCCTTCAACCCCTCCTGCTGCATGGGCGTTATCGTCATCGACCTCCCCGACCATAACCCGTCTCCGGCGGGGGCAATACCGGGTGGACGCGAACATACCATCCAATCCATCCCGGAACTCACGGGTTTTGTCGACCGGCACAAAGAACAGACGGGAAATGCCGAGAGGAGTATAAACAGCTTCCGCAACCAGGTGATCCAGGCGCCGCCCCCCTGCCTGTTCAATGACCCAGGCCAGGACCATGAATCCAAGATCACTGTATATCTGATTTTCCCCGATGGGGTAAACCAGGGGTTCTTTGAGAAGAAGATCCCGCAGACACTGTCTCCGGCCGTTCGCCATTCGGGACAGAACCCGGTAATATGCACGATGGGCCGGCAATCCGGACGTATGCCGAAGCAGCATGTCCAGGGTGATCTCGGATTTATCAGTGGACTGAAATACTTTGAGAATCTCTCCCAGAGTTTGAGAAAGGGACAGTTTTTTCTGTTCGACGAGCCCGGCCAGAGCAAGCGTGGTTGCCAGAGGCTTGGTCAGGGAGGCCAGATCAAAAACCGTGTCCCGGTTCATGGGTCTGTCGTCAAACACATCGGCCAGTCCGAAACATTCGTGATAGATCACCCGACTTCTTACGGCACAGAGCAGGACGGCCCCTGGGAACACCCCTTTGGAAACGGCTGTTTGAAAAACCTCCGAAATCTGCCGAATGGACATCGATCCTGTTGCCTCACACCCATTCCAGGGTCATGGTCCGGGTGTCCATGTGAACCTGTTTGCCCATGACAAACGGGCGGTTGGTTTTTCCGTGGCCGGCCGGCATTCCGCAAATTACGGGAATGGCGTATTCAACGAAAATCTCTGTCAGAATTTCCTGAACATGGGATTGATCTTCGCAGTTCTCAAACAAACCCGTCACCACCCCTTGTATCCGGTCGAACATGCCGGCCATTTTCATCTGTGTCAGCATCCGATCGATTTTATAGGCAGGCTCCCCGACATCTTCGATGAACAGGACGGCATCCGTGAAATCCGGCTGATAAGGGGTTCCCAGGAGATGGGAAAGAGTTGCCAGATTGCCGCCCTTGATCACGCCGTGGGCGATTCCGGGACTCAATACGCTTCCGCAGGAAATCTCTATGGCCGCCAAAGGACCTGTCAGGACCTGAACAAATGCGTCCAGCGTTTCCTGATCCGCCGAGGCCAGAGAAACCAGGTTGGGCCCATGAATGACCGGAACCCCGGTCCGGGATAAAATAGCCATCAAAAGTGCGGTAATATCGGAATACCCGATAAAGGGCTTGGGATTTTGACCGATGATTTCCCAATCCAGGTAATCCAGAATCCGTAACGCCCCATACCCTCCCCTGGCGCAGATAATGCCGTGGATATCCGGATCTGCAAAAAGAGCCCGGATCACGCCGGCCCTGGTCCGGTCGTCACCGGCCAGGTAGCGTTTTTCATTGAAAATGGCTTCCGGAAGCCGGACCTGAAAACCAAGGGCATTCAGCACATGAACCCCCTGCTCCAGGAGGCCTGTGTCAAATTTCCCGGAAGGTGCACAGACTCCCAGGGTATCGCCCGGTCTTAAAAACAGATTCATATCCATGGGGTTATCCTTTATAATAGGCGACAAAAACAATCAAGTCACTTTCCGGCTGATTTGGACGGATCCGGGCCTGAATTCCCTGCAGGACTGTTTTCCATAACCATCTTTATTGTTGAAAATATACGGATTTCAATTTAGGATGATGGGATTTTCATAACATAGCAGTTTTTTATGATTGGTGGAGAAGAAGAAATTGAAACATAAAACCTATAAAAGACGAAAAGCTGTCATTATCATCATATTTATCATCCTGATCATAATCGCCAACGTTATCCGCTTCGGAAACGACCGGTCCGACAACCCTGCGCCCGCGCCACAGGCGGGGATTGTGTCCGGAGACCGGAACCCGTGAACCTCCCGGAAATTCTTGCGCCGGCCGGCGATACCCATTCCTTTCTGGCAGCGGTCGCGGCCGGCGCCGATGCCGTCTATTGCGGGCTGAAGATTTTTTCAGCCCGAATGGAGGCCGACAATTTCAGTATAGAGGAACTGGCTCTGCTCACCCGCCTGGCCCGGGTCAGAAACATCCGGGTCTATGTCGCACTGAATTCATTGATCAAAGAGAGCGAACTGGAAAAGGCCCGCCGTATTCTGTCCAAGCTGGCATCCTATGTCGATCCCGATGCCCTGATCATCCAGGATCCGGCGCTCATTTCCCTGGCCCGTCAAGCCGGATTTGAAAAAGCATTCCATCTGTCCACCCTGGGGTGCCTCAGTTTTCCCGCGGGAATGAGCCAGGCGCGATCCATGGGATTTGAAAAAATCGTTCTGCCCCGGGAGTTCACCATAGATGAAATCAAACAAATGGCCCAGACCGTCCCGGCGGGCATGGGGTTAGAAGTGTTTGTCCATGGCGCCTTGTGCTACAGCGTGTCCGGACGATGCTACTGGAGTTCCTGGTTTGGCGGCAAGAGCGCCCTGCGGGGCCGTTGTGTTCAGCCGTGCCGAAGGATGTACGAGCAGAACGGGGTCCGGAAACGGTATTTTTCCTGTCTGGATTTTTCAGCCGATGTCCTGGTCAAGGTGCTGAAACAGATTCCCGAGGTAACCACCTGGAAAATCGAAGGCCGCAAAAAAAGCCCCCACTATGTGTATTATACAGTCCGGGCCTATCGTCTGCTCAGAGATCGTCCGGATCTGAAAAAAGAAGCTCTGGCCTGCCTGAACAATGCTTTGGGCAGACCTTTCAGCCATTACCGGCTTCTGACCCAGAGGCCGTTCAATCCACTGGATCATGATTCGGAAACAGGTTCCGGACGCTTTACAGGACGAATTCAAAACCCCCGTGCCCCTTTTTTCATAACAAGGGAAGCGCTCATGCCCTCCGATCTTTTGAGAATCGGGTCCGAAGAAGATGCTTTCCATGAGGTCCAGCGGGTGACGCGGGCCATCCCCAAAAAAGGAAAATTTTATCTGGGCAGGACGTCCCGGGGACTCATCCGATCCGGAACCCCGGTTTATCTGATTGATCGACGCGAACTTGAATTGAAAACCCTGATTCAAAATCTTGAAAATGAATTGAACGGCATGGACAGAGTTTCTGTCCGCCCCTCGGGCCAATCGTCGGTGGCGGCTTCCCAGGGACGGAAAGTCAAAAAACGCTCTGAAATCCGTGAGATGATACTTTCCCGAGACGTTGGCCGCCCCCGCCGTGACAAAGAAACCGGGCTGTGGATATCCAGTCGGGATTATACCCTTCAGCCGTCCGCCCGCACATGGCTGTGGCTGGATCCGGTCCTGTTTCCCGAAGACCAGGCACTCTGCGCGGACTTCATCGACCGGGCGATTCGGAAAGGAGCCAGGCAGTTCGTACTCAACGCGCCCTGGCAGATTTCCCTTTTCAATAACCCGGGTCGGCTGAATCTCTGGGCCGGGCCTTTTTGCAATATCGCCAACCACATGACCCTGAACCTTATGAAACAGCAGGGGTTTTCAGGTGCGGTGGTCAGCCCGGAACTGGACGGGAAAACCCTGGCCGCCCTGCCCGCTCACAGCGAACTGCCGCTGGGCCTGGTCATTTACGGAAACTGGCCTCTGGGTATTTCACGGATCATGGCCGAAGATCTGACCTCCGACCGGGCCTTGACCAGCCCCAAGGGCGAAATCGCCTGGGTCACCCGAAGAAAACGGAACTGCCATGTGTTTCCCAACTGGGTCCTGGATCTGCGACCCCGACAAAAAGAACTGGCCGAGGCCGGATTTTCCCTTTTCGTCCACATGGTGGAACCCGTTCCCAAATGCATCCGCATGAAAGACCGGCCCGGTCTCTGGAATTTCGAACTCAACCTGCTATAAACCGGATTCAGATGTCCCGCAATTTTTTCAGCCCCTGGTCATTGCCCAGGAGAATCATGACATCGCTGTTTTTGAGGACAAAATCCGCCTTGGGAATAAAATGCATTTTTTCAGGGACCATTTCCTTGATGGCCACCACTTGAACATTGAAACGATTGGTCAGGTTGATCTGCCTTAAAGACTGTCCCACAAACCGGTCCGGCACGGCCAGCTCGATGATGCTGAATCCCTCCAGAAAAGGCAGATAATCGATCAGGTTGGGGTTGTCGAGACGTTCGGCCATGAAAACGGCATTGTCTTTTTCCGGAAAAGAAATTTCCTGTACGCCCAGTTTTTCCAGTATTTTTTTATGGGCGTCACTGATGGCCTTGGCCACGATATGCCGGACGCCTATCTCCTGAAGATTGAGAACCGCCAGAATGGAGTTGCTCAATACCGATCCAATGCTGATGATGGCCGCATCCACATCTTTCACACCCAGAGAATCCATGACGGCCCCATCCGTGGCATCGGCCACGATGGCCTGGGTGACCTGGTTTTTAATATTCTGGACCAGATTGGGATTTTTATCGATGGCCATGACGTCATGGCCTTTGCTGTACAGGTGTGTGGCCAGATAATGGCCGAAATTGCCGAGCCCGATCACCAAAAACTGTTTCATGGCGGTCTCCTTCATCCGATCATGATATTTTCCTCGGCATAGGCATACCGCCTTGCGGGCCCCTGACGGGTGAGGGCGATGCCGACAACCAGAGGTCCCAGCCGGCCGATGAACATCATGACAATGACGATCCATTTTCCCGACGTGGACAGGGTGGGGGTCAGCCCTGTGGACAAACCCACCGTACCAAAAGCACTGACGATTTCAAACAATATTTCCAGAAACTGGCCCCGGGCCGCGAAATGGGGTACCCGACCGATTTCCACCTGCTGCAGCAGCAATACGCCTAGAATGATGATAACCATACTGATCATCATCAGACTGAGAGCCCGGTTCATACTTTCATCGGAGATCCGGCGGAAAAACACGTGGGGATGCTCTTCCCCCAGGAAACGGGACACCCCCAGTATGGCCAGGCTTGCCAGAGAAGTGACCTTGACCCCGCCGCCGCAGGATCCGGGCGCGGTGCCGATGAACATCAGGATCGCGGTGATAAAAAGGGTGCCGTTGGTGAGCGCGCTTATGTCAACCGTGTTGAATCCCGCCGTCCTGGCGTTGACGGCCTGGAAAAAAGCGGCCAGAACCTGGTGGGGAAAGGCCAGATCCGCGAGGGTATTGTTCATTTCAAGATAAAAAACGACCCCGGTTCCGGCGCTCAGAAGAAGCCCGGTGGTAACCAGAACCAGTTTGGCATGCAGACTGAAACAGGACCAGCAGCGCCGTGAAAACGTGAATCGATGAAGGACTTCGTCCATGACGACAAATCCGATCCCGCCCAGAACAATCAGGACGCAAATGTCCAGATTCACCAGCCAGTCCCGGCGAAACCCTTCGAAACTATCTGAAAAAAGGGAAAAGCCGGCGTTGCAGAATGCGCTGACGGAATGGAAAACGGAATAGCCGATGGCCTGATGGAGGGGGTACTGCCCGGAAAACCGGAAAAACAGAACGACGGCCCCGGCGATCTCTATGACAGCCGTAAATGCGGCTATTCGGCCGACCAGACCCAGGACCCCTTTTCCCCTCGAAAAACTGTAGGTGTCCCGGATCAAAAGTTTTCCGGTCATCCCGATCCGCTTGCCCAGAAAAAGTAAAAAGATCGTGGACAAAACCATGATGCCGATCCCGCCGACCTGGATCAGAAAAAGGATCACCGCTTTTCCGAACACACTAAAAGTCTGGGGGGTATCCACCACGGTCAACCCGGTGACGCACACTGCGGACGCGGCCGTGAACAGCGCGTCGATCCATGAAAGACCGTCGGAAGCGGAGGCGAGGGGCAGACCCAGAAGCAGGGCTCCCAAGGCGATCAGCAAAGCATACCCCAGCATCAGGATCCGGCCTGGAGACCGGGCCAGAACCTCACTCCATTTCCTTCTTTTGAAGGCCTGAGTCATGCATTCAGTGAGGATACGGGGATACGGGGATCAGGGTTCGATCCGCATGGACGGATACAGTCCCATATTTCCCCCGGTCCGGTAGGGCTGAATCAGGTTAAAAGAAATGTTCTGGTCGTCCTGGGCGTGGCCCCGGTTCTCGTCGTCATGAAACATGGCGCCGTTCTGAAGCAGGATATTGCTCATCCGCTTTCTGAACACATCGATGAAAATGGACCCTTTTCCGGAAAAAATCATTTTGCCGATTCTCAGGTTATCCCGAACCTCGGCCAGATCATCCAGGGATATGGTATGGGTCGCAATATCTTCTTCTGAATTGATCAACCCCCAGATCAGATGTTCCGCCGGAATCCGGATGGAGGCCTTGGGATCGATGATGGTATGCGGCATGACAATGCATCCGTCACCGATCGCGATCATGGCTTCGGGTTTGCCGTTGAGAAAGGAATTGAATCCCACGAAGGTTTCCCGTCCCATGAGGGTGTTGATGATTTTCCCGCCGTGGGCCGTGATATTCAGCCCTTCCAGGCTTGAATCGATGATATAGGTGTTTTCCTGGGCGTTGGATCCGTCTCCCATGACGGCATTTTCGAGAAAAGCCCGCTGGGACACCAGGACATTTTCTCCAATGGTTGTTTTCCCCTTGATCACGGCGTACCGGTTGACGGCGGAAGAAGCGGGAGCTTCAAAGGGTTCCAGGTTCATGACCTCAAACAAATGTTCATAATCCTGTTCACGGTTTTTGACAAAATCATAGATGAGTCCCCTGGGCTGATGATATTCGTTCACACCGATGTACTCGTCCAGCGCCCCTTTGTCAAATCTATATTTGAACTCGAAATTGGGATGCCGGATCCACACCGTTCCGGGATCGATTTTCCGGTGGAACAACTCACCGGCCTGGACATAGGAAAATTCCCCCAGGATACAGGAATGCAGATTCATGAGATCCACCGTGGCAAAAGGCCCTAGAAAACAGCCCTCCAGGGTCGTTCCGTGGATATTGACGTAATGGGCGGAAATGGTGTTGCGGATGCTGAATTCTTCCGGGTTTTCCAGGTTGTGGGAATTGCTGTGAACCAGGGTTTTGTAAAGAAGGCTGTCCCGAATGGTGATGATCTCGTCCTCCACCAAGGGGATGTTTTTGGCGCACCGGATATTGTCCCCGGCCCGCTTGAGTTCGTCCCCCCGGACATCGCTCTTGTAGATGGCAGACCGGCTCACCAGACATTTGCCCAGAAAATAGCTGCCAGCGATATTGGAATGCTTGAACTGAAAAAAAATAGGATGCCTGGACGTAATGCCGTAAAATGCATAGAACCTGAGCATTTTTTCATGATCCAGGGTATGGTTGACGAACGACTCCGTATTGAAATCAAATTCGCTCAGGTTCACGTTCACCCGGCTGATAATTCGATCACTAAGCAATGACAACTGATTCATGGGTAATGGTCTCCTTATGTCTATTATGGGTCATTTAAAAAACGTGAGCAGGGCATACAGGTTGGTCAGCGGATGGGGCGGGCATCCCGGAATGAAGAGGTCCACCGGCAGGATCTGATCCAGCCCTTCGGTGATTTCAGGGCTTCCCGAAAACGGGCCGCCTGTTATGGCACAGCTTCCCACCGCAATTACCACCTTGGGTTCGGGAACGGCTTCCCAGGTTTGCAGAAGTGCGGTTTTCATGTTTCGGGAGACCGGTCCGGTCACCACGATCCCGTCGGCATGGCGGGGGGAAGCAACAAAATTGATACCGAAGCGGGCCAGATCGAAAAACGGGGTGGCCAGAACGTTCAGGTCCGCTTCACAGGCGTTGCAACCGGCGGCGGACACCTGGCGGAGCTGAAGCGACCGGCCGAAAAGTTTCTTGAAATGGCCGCGGGCATGGTTGGCCAGATCCGGCAGGTCACCGGCCGTCACCAGATCCTGCTTTTGAGCCGCCGCGATTTCAAAGTCACCCGTGAACTTTACACATGCCCCTTCGGACAGTTGCTCGCAGGTCCCGCAGAAAATGCATTTCCCCAGATCAATGGTCTTCCGGGCCGCATCGATGGCATTCTGAGGACAGGCGAGGGCACAGGCGTCCATGATTTCCCGGGGGGCGTCCGGCTGTATCACCGGCCGTCCCCGATACCGTTCGAAAACCGGCGGTTTTTCCTTGGGGTAGCTGCAGGTCCGATACCCTTGTTCGAGTCTGTTTCTGAATACGCTGAACATATCGTCAACTCTCTTTCGATGGTTCCATCAAAGATCAAATCCGCAATAGGAAAGGTTGAAACTCTTGTTGTTCAACGGGAAATCCGATATGCCCGTATTGCGCAAAGCCATGGCCAGACCGCTCCAGTTATGGAAGGACGGATCTTTGACTTTGTAACGAAGGATTTTGCCGTCTCTGTCCGTCAAAACCAGATGGGACACTTCGCCGCGCCAGGCTTCGTTCACGGTCACCACCAGTTTGCCGGGTGAAAGTGCGAAATCGCCGGGCGCCACCCATCGGGTCTCCACCGGTTGTTGAATCAATGATTGAATCAGGGACATGGACTCCAGAATTTCATCGTTCCGGATCCGGGCGCGGGCATAGACATCCCCGGTTGATTGTTTGGTTTCCGAAATGCGTATCTCTCCATAATGTTCCATGGGAAAGCATCGACGGACATCATAGGCGAGACCCGAGGCCCGGCCCGCCGGTCCCACCAGTCCCAGAAAATCGGCGTCCTCCCGGCTGACGCGCCCGCAGTCCTCGAACCGGGCCCGGACCGTGGAAGCGGATAGAAGGAGATCCAGGACATGTTCCACCTGGGGTCTCAATTCTTTCAGGCGTTCATCCAGGGTTTTCCGGACATCGTCGGAAAGGGGAAATCGCACTCCGCCCGGACGGATCAGGCCCTTGCCGAAACGGTTCCCGCTGAGCAGAAGGGAAAGATTCAGAAAATCTCCCCGGATTCGGCCGAAATAATTGGCCGGCGGCAGAAAGGCCACATCTCCGCTCAGAGCGCCGAGATCGCCGATATGATTGGCCAGTCGTTCCAGTTCCAAGGCAATGGTGCGGATGATTTTCGCGCCCGGATCCGGTTCCCTTTGGGTCAGGGCCTCAACGGCCTGGGCCATGCAAAGGCCGTGACCGATGGTGGTATCCCCGGCCATGTTTTCAGCCAGAATGGGCAGCCGCTTGGCATCCACCCGTGTCAACAGGGATTCGATCCCCCGATGCTGATAGCCCAGCTGGATTTCCAGATGCAGGACCCGCTCTCCGATGCAGTTGAACCTGAAATGACCGGGCTCGATCACGCCTGCGTGAACCGGTCCCACGGCCACCTCGTGAATTTCTTCCCCTTCCACCTGGTAGTAGGGGTAACGGCCGGGGATATCCTCTTTGTAATGGTTGCCGAACACATCCTTCGTCTTCCGGTAATTGGCGTGATACCGCACCGCTTTCAGCCAGGGATGTCCTTCGGGCACCACGCCGAACTGTTCGGCGATCTCCCGCTCGAACATGTGGAAGGGCTCGCAGATCCGGGTCAAAGACGGATAAACCTCCGGCGCCTCACAACCGGCCGCCATCAAATGATCCGTTCTCAGCACGGCCATGAGTTTGACCGCACCCTCGTCCATGTAGCCGAAATACTGAACCACTTTCCCGCCCTGCCTCACGACGTCAAGAACATGGCCGCAAAAATCGACAAAGGGGAAATGGGGAATTTTCCGGCGATCAACGGCTTCGCCGTTGGATATTTTCAACAGGGAATGCATGGTCAGAATCCTCCGCCGACCGCCTTGACGGCGTCCACTATGGTCTGGTAAAGGGATGAGGGGATAAAAAAGCACAGCAGCAACGAGGTCAGCAGCAGAATGTACTGGGGCCAGATCAGGGCGGCCTTTTCTTTGAGCCGGACGCGCCGGTCAAACCCGTCAAAGGAAATTTTCATGACCTGGTTGGCCAGTCCGGCGAAGATCACGCAAAGGCTTGCCATGAATATGCCGACAGCCGCATAATGCCCGGCCTTGAAAGCGCCCATGACGATGAACACCTCTCCGATGAAGATTCCCAGGGGCGGAAATCCGGAGATTCCGGCAAATCCCGCGAAAAAAGCCACAAAGGTCCTGGGCATGCGGCCGGCCAGATCCCCTGTGTGTTTGATGAGTCGGTCCCCGTACCCCAGCAGGATATTGCCGGCGCACAGAAACAGGGATGATTTGATCAGGCTGTGATGAATCATGCAGATCACGGCCCCATAAACTCCCAGCCCTCCGACCCCTGTGCCGAAGGCGATGATGCCCATGTTTTCGATGCTGGAATAGGCCAGCAACCGTTTGTATTCATTCTGTCGTAGGATAAAGGTGGCGGCGGCCAGAATGGAAATCAGTCCAAAAGCCATCAAGATCATTCCGGAAAAATCTCCGAGGCCGGCGGCGTGCATGATTTTATGGGTTTTGAAAATCCCCAGATAAGCGCAGTTCAGAAGCACGCCGGACAGCAGGGCCGAGGCAGGACTGGGGGCTTCGCTGTGAGCGTCGGGAAGCCAGGTGTGCATGGGCGCCAGACCCATTTTGGTCCCGTATCCCACCAGAATGAAAACGAATCCGGCTTTCAGCCAGAAAGGATCCAGTTGCCCGGCGACCCCGGTGAGCCTGGAAAAGGACATGGGCGCCGTCACCCCGCCGATGTCCATGGACAGGGTAATGAGCACCGATCCCAGAAGGGCCATGGCAATGCCCACGGAACAGATGAGCACATATTTCCAGGTGGCTTCCAGGGATGCCGTGGAACGATGAATGTAGATCAGGGGAGCGCTGGCCAGGGTGGTGGCTTCGATGGCGATCCACATGACCATGATGTGATCCGACAGGGTCACCATGGTCATGGACGACAGAAACAGGAGCATGAACCCCGAAAACACGTTTTCCGCCTGAATTTCCCTTTCCTTCAGATAACCGACCGCATAAACGGAAATCAGAAAAAACAACAGAGAGATAACCAGAAGCGACAGCAGGCCTTCGGACGTAACCGCGAAATAGTGGCTGAACAGGGCATCCGGTCTGTTTTTCCAAAGATTGAGGGACACAATCAGATGAAGAGCGCCCGTGCCCATGAGAAGGGGACGGCCCACTGTCTTTGGAACAAAGAATGCCGTCAGGCCCGTTAGAAATGGAATCAGAAAAACGATCTCGACCATGGGCACCCCTCTATTCCTTTAAAGTCCTCAGATGAGCGGTGTCCACATCATCAAAGGTTCGTTTGATGCTCTGAAGAATAATTGCCATGATCATGACACCGGCCAGAATATCCAGAAGAATCCCGAATTCGACGATATGCCGGGCGCGGACCGAAATGGTGGTTCCGGCCAGATAAATACCGTTTTCCATCATGATATATCCCAGGACCATGGCAATGGCGTTCCGCCGGGCCATGAGCAGAAACATGCCGGTTATCAGCAGGGCCATGGCGGTGGGGATCAGAAGGATATGCCCCTGGACGGCCGGAATGTTCAACCGTCCGCTGATCCAGGTCACGGCCACGATCAGGCCAAGCCCGAACAATACCGAAGCATGATAGCCGATGACCGGTTCCACTTCCCTCTTGATGGCCACTTTCCGGATGGCGGTGTAAATGCACATGGGAATGATGATGCCCCGGACCGCCAGTGTAACCAGTGTGAAGACGACTCCGCCGCCGCTCATGTCGTGCACGGTGAAAAACGGAACCATGGAAACCGCCACGCCCTGAAATGCGACCAGCTTGATAAGCCTCGGCAGTCGGCTGGATCCGTATGAAAACAGCACGGACAGAAGGACCAGGGTTAATATCGTATCCACCTGAAGGATGGTCATTTAAATAAACTCCAATGTGATGATGGTTGCAAAAAAGGCCAGGGCAAAAGATGTCAGGACAAACTGCGGTACCTTGTCCATTCTGAAACGGGCCATGACGGATTCCGTGACGCCCACGGCCACGTATACAAGAGCCAGACCCACCAGAAAAAAGATGATGGTGAGTCCCGGAACCCGGGGCGCAAAGGGCAGAATCAGCCTTGAAATCAAAGTCGCGTAAAAAAACAGCCGAAGGGCCGAACCCAGCTCGATGAGACCGAAATCCGGACCCGAGTGGTCCAGCACCATAACCTCATGAATCATGGTCAGTTCCAGGTGCGTGGCCGGATCATCCACCGGCACCCGGGCACCTTCCGTCAATAGAATGATGAAAAAGGACAGTACGATGAACAGCAGGGGCGCTCCGGCCAGGTACCACAGATCAAGGGTGTTGGTTCCGGCAAAATATGCGGATAAAGACAAATCCTGAGTCAGCCGGTAAAACAGAATCAGGATCATGAAGGTGGCGGCTTCGCAGAAAATCGGAAAATAGGCTTCCCGGGCCGCGCCCATGCCTTCGAAGGGGGAGGCCGTGTCCATGGCGGCCGCGATGGTGAAAAACCGCCCCAGACCCAGAACGTACAGCACGAACAAGGCATCGCCCTGAAACGAGAGTACCGGTTTGTGTCCGGCAACGGGCAGAAACAGGAGCGCCGTCAGGACCGTACACAGAGACACCACCGGTCCAAGTTTGAACAGAAAGGTGGTACTGGTGCTGTAAACCGATCCTTTTTGGAACAGTTTGATCAGGGTGTAATAATGAATCAGCAACGGCGGCCCTTTTTTCCCACCGAAAAAGGCCTTGACCTTCAAAATGACCCCGGAAAAAAACGGAGCCGCCACAACGGCGAACATATAAAAAAGGATGGATTGAATCATTGACGGCAGCTCCTTGTCATCGAAGTCCTTCGATTATATGAAAAACAGCAGCAAAACGATGGCCAGAAGAATGTATCCGATGTACAGGTGGATATCCCCATGCTGAATCCACCTGAGTCTGTCGAAAAAATACATGATGGGATTCACCACGGTCTTGTACATGAATATCCCCGCGATGTCCCGGATATGGCTCTCATAGTGGACGGCCGCCGGGAACCGGCCCTGAACCGGGGGATGATGTTCCGTCAACGGCGCCGCCGGCCGGAAAAAGTCCAGGATAGAGGAAGCATACGATGAACCGGTGTACTGCATCCGTGCCGTGGGACGGGTAAACCCGCATCCCCAGGTGCCGGATGCGCCGAGCGCCTTTCCTTTGTAACAGAAAGCGCGGATGGCCAGAACGACGACGAACAGACCCACAAGTGTCAGCGCCCCCAGGGTCAGCGATCCGGCATGGGATGAAACCGATTCAAAAGCCTCGGCTCCCAATCCCGGCCCGATGTCCTGAACGGCTTTCATGGGCAGATCCAGAATCAGTTGGGGAAACACACCGATCAGAACACAGGCCCCTGCCAGCACAACCATGGCCGCCATCATGGTCGGACCTTTTTCCGTCACCCCGACGCCCGCCCCGGTACGCGGCTCTCCCTGGAAAACCACACCCAGAACCTTGGTAAAACAGGCCAGGGCCAGCCCTCCGATGACGGCCAGGCTTATGACGGCCACAATCCCCGCAATAAACGCGACAGGGTCCAGGGCCACGCCGTGGAAACCGCCGACATAAATCATGAATTCGCCGACAAATCCATTGAACGGCGGAAGTCCGGATATAGCCAGGGATCCGATGAGAAAAGTGATACCGGTGAGCTTCATGGTTTTCATCAGGCCCCCCAGGGCGTCGATGGAACGGGTCCCGGTTCGATGCAGGACCATGCCCGCCCCCATGAACAAAAGGGATTTGAACAGGGCATGATTCAGGACATGAAGCAATCCACCGGTGAATCCGAGGACCGCCATGACGGGATGACCGGACGAAACTCCGATCATCCCGACTCCCAGTCCCATGAGGATGATACCGATGTTTTCCACGCTGTGGTAAGCCAGGAGCTTTTTCAGGTCATGCTGTCCCAGGGCGTATACCACACCCAGAACGCCGGACATGGAACCGGCCAGAATCATCACCATGCCCGGCACCCCTGTGTGCAGGTCCAGCAGCATATAAACCCGAATGATACCGTAAATGCCTGTCTTGATCATGACACCGGACATGACCGCTGAAATATGGCTGGGCGCGGCCGGATGGGCAAAAGGAAGCCAGACATGGAACGGAAACACCCCGGCCTTGGAGCCGAACCCGACCAGGGCCGACATAAAAATCAGAATCCGGACGGATTCAGGAAGTCCGGCCAGGGATTCAAAGGCCGGACTTCCGGTCCAGGCATACATGAGTCCGAATGAGGCCAGAATGAACATGGCGCCGACATGGGAAAAAACAAAATACAGATAACCGGCCTTCCGGTTTTCCTCTTCCTCGTGGTGGTGCATGACCAGAAAAAAAGACGACAGGGACATGATTTCCCAGGCGAGCAGAAAGGTCAGGCTGTTGGCCGCGGTCACCACCAGAACCATGGACGCGATGAGCACACTGAAAAAAAAATACTGAATCCGGGTTTTCACGGGCTTTGCTTCATGGTCCATATAGTTGTAACTGTATACACAGGCCAGGCCGCACACGGCCCAGATCACCGCCAGAAAAAAGGCGGACACCCCGTCGGTCTTGAAGGACAGAGCAAACATATGGAGGTAGTTCAGGGTCAGGGATCCTCCGGTTGAATGCCGGAGGATGGCCAGGGCGTCGACAAGACCCCACAAACATCCTCCGGCCATCAAACCCACCGAGATCATCTGGATGGACCGGTTGACGGAACGGGCCTGCCTGCCCGACAACAGGGAAAACAGACCCGCCGATAGAACGATCAATATGGCAATGAAAAAATGATGCATGGGTTC
>CAZQIX010000045.1:0-2750 GCA_964593855.1 uncultured Desulfobacula sp.
CCCGCTATTTTTCATTGGATGAAGTGGAAAAAGATCACATCCGGAAAATTCTGGACCAGACCGGATGGAATATTTCAAAAAGCGCCGCGATTCTGGGAATCGATCGATCCACCCTTTATAACAAAATTTCCCGTTACGAGCTCAAACCGGATTGACCCTTTTTGGCCGGTGACTGATCCCATGAGCCCAGACCCCGTCATCCTCGTCGCGCCCATCGGCGATATTCCCGATTGGGTGATCCAGTCCGTCACGGACGGCGTCCGGAATGTCTTCGGAGTGGACGCAAGGGTTGAAAGGCCGCTGGATTCCATAGCCGTTGCCTATGATCGGAACCGGAATCAGTACTGGTCCACGAAGATTCTGGATATCCTGGAAGAGACCGTGCCGCCGGGTTATCTCAAAGCCCTGGCCGTGACCCGGGAAGATCTGTTCATCCCGATCCTCACCCATGTCTATGGCGAGGCCCGGCTGGGGGGAAGGGTGGCCGTGGTGTCCATATCCCGGCTTCTGGATGATCCGGATTTCCGGGACAGTAAGCCCGGGAGATCCCGCATCCTCAAAGAAGCCGCCCACGAGCTGGGTCATACCTTTGATCTCAAACATTGCGAGGATCCCGGCTGTATCATGCACTACTGCCGGGGGATCGATGACGTGGACCGCAAATCCGACCGATTCTGCCGATACTGTCGGATTTTTTTGGCCGACGCCGTTATAAACCTTCCGGGCTCAGCAGAGAAAGCAGCTTTTCCCGGGCCGAACCATGAAGCGCGGCAAACAGATCCGGCATCAGATCTCCTCCGTCGGCGGCTTTGAGGCCGGTTTCCCGCTCAAGAAAATCGTAAAGCCGCTTTACCTGTGCCTCCATGAAGGCCCGGCCCTCGTCCATGAACAAAAGCGGTTTCACATCCTGTTTCAGAGTGGGGCAATACAGCATCATCACCCAGCCGTCCAGGTAAGGGGAGTCGCTGATGCGGCCGGGGGTCCGGTAAATGTCGGGATTGATTTCCAGAACAATGCCGCTGACCGGCGATACAAAAGGAAGTTCATGGCCCTGCCGGGACAGGACAAAGGCGGTCTCCCCCCGGCGCCGTTTTTCCCCGATCAGGGGCAGAATCGATTGATCCGGCGGTCCCAGCAGTCTGGCGGCAAAATCATCGATGCCGATCCGGACCGTTCCCCGGTCTTCGATCCTGGCCCATACATGGCCCGGGTGAAGGTAGAAACCGGCGGGCAGAAAAATTCCGCCGACATTTTCGAAATCGACGGGGGCCAGCCTTGCCCGGACTTTGAACCGGTCGTGGAAGTATTGATCGAATTCACAGTCGATGCACCGATACGCCTGGGGGCAGGTTCTGAAGGGTATATGGCCTTTGATGGTATGGATGCAGGGCCGGCTTCCGGACGGGCGGGCCAGAAGCCGGGCTTTGTCCGCGCCTGTGTCCGGCTCGTGTTTTTTCGTTTTCATGGGATGCCCGGTCATGGTTTCACCTCTTTGAAGCGAGAAATTTACGGGTCAGATTGTTCCATCCCAGAGCCGGCAGCGTACCGTAGATGTCCCGGACCAGAAAGCCGCCGTCGGCGCTGAGGGGGCCGGCGGTCTCTTCGATCATGGTTTCAAGGGCTGTGATATCTCCGTCCAGCCAGTCGCTGGTGTCACTGCCCTGCATGAGCGGCTTCATGGCTTCATTCAGATTGGAATGGTGGACACAGAACAGCCATCCCTCTTCGTAGGGGCTGGTTTCAGGCAGATCGGGCCGGGAAGCCACGTTGGGGTTCACCTGGGTGATCACGCCGTTGACCGGTGAAAGAATTTCCGCCAGGTTGCCGCCGCGCCGGATACCCCATCCGGGCCGGTCCCGGTTGAGTTCCCGGCCCATGAGCGGCAGATCGAATGCGTCTGGGCCGCCCAGCATCTTGAACACGAAATCATCCATGCCGACCCGGATAAAGCCGCCGTCGTCCAGGCGGGCCCAGGTGTGGCCGGTGTGGAAACAATGGTCTTCGGCCAGAAGAAACCCTTTGATGTTTTTGACCCGGACCGGTGCGGGACGGCCAAGCATGGACAGATTGTCTTCGAGCAACTGGTCGAAACCGCAATGCTCACAGTTATAGTTCATGGGGCAGGCTCTGTGTCCGACCCGGCCGGTCAAGGCATGCCGGCAGGCCCGGTCCGCGCTGTCCCTTGTTCGGAGCAGGTCCTGCCAGGAGCTGTGTTTTCCTGCCGCGGCCTGCTTTCCCATGGCGGAATCGTATTTGCAGGTGGTGCAGTCGTAATGGTGGGAGCAGGTTTTTTTGCTGACCACTCCGGCCTGCATCCAGATACAGGCTTCGGCTTTTGAACCTTGGTCGAGTTGATGGGATGTCATGGCGATCCTCCTTTTGGCTGATGGTTTTTAAAAAGTGATGGTTTCCCGGATTTGAACAGATAAAAGAGCAAGAACAATGCCACTTTGGTTTCAATCCGCTGTCCGGTTTCCGGCCTGGCCTGTATCAAAGGAAACGGGATTTATAAGAAGCAGACCGGCCCGATCCTGGAAAGAAACCGGGTCTTTGACGGGTGTTGGATTTTTCTACAGCCTTCAGGGAATAACTTTTATAATATATTGAATTCAAAGCATAATTCAGATTGTCGGATTTTGCGGCGGCTATTCCTGAAATCCGACACAAGGCTTTTGCCGTGTAAAAGCCTGCGCTCTTGCCCGGTATCTGAAATCCATGGTAGAACTATCATCAAAGTCATGCCGTTTTTA
>CAZQIX010000045.1:2850-30144 GCA_964593855.1 uncultured Desulfobacula sp.
AAAGTCATGCCGTTTTTATGAGAAGGAGGGTTGTGTGAATTTCCCCGATAATGAGATAGATATTATTTTCAACGGAATTCAAGATTTTATCCTGATCATTTCTCCGGATCGGGACATTCTCAATGTCAACGACGCATTTCTCAAGCACATGAATTACAGCCGGAAAGACGTTATCGGCCGGAAATGCCGGGACGTGTTTCAGGAGGCCACCCGGAAAAGCAGCAATTGCCACGAAAAATGTCCCCTGGAAGCCGTGATCCGTGAGAAGCGCCACTGCCGGACGGAATTGTCCCGGCTGGGCAGTGATGGAAAGCCCCGTTATACGGAACTGACTATTTTTCCCATTTGGGAGCGGAAAGGGAAAATTTCCAGGTTTATCGAGATCAGCCGGGATATCACCAAACGCAAGATAAATGAAAAGCAGATTCAGGACGATCTTCTTCGGATGGTGGAAGAGCGGACCCGCCAGCTCAAGGAAAGTCATGAACGGATGCTGCATCAGGATAAGATGGCGTCCCTGGGAAAGCTGGCCTCGTCCGTTGTCCACGAGATCAATAACCCGGTGGCCGGGATTTTGAACCTGGTTCTGCTGTCCCAGCGGATTTTGAAGGAGGATGAGATCAGTGCCGAAGAGCTGGACGCCTTCCGTCAGTATCTGGCGCTCATGGAAACCGAAACCCGCCGCATCGGGCGGATCGTGGGCAATCTGCTCACCTTCGCCCGGCAGTCTCGGATAGAGATCATCCGCCTGGATGTGAACGAACTGATCGAGCAGACCCTGCTGCTGAATTCAAATCTTCTTAAAATCAACCGGATTCGGATCATCGAGGAACTGGAACATAACCTGCCCCTGATCAGCGGTTCCGAAGATCAACTCCGCCAGGTAATCATGAACCTGTTGTCCAACGCGGTGGAAAGCATGAGCCAGTCCACCCGCAAATGGTTGACCATCCGGACCTTCAGCCGGGAGACATCCGTGGAGATCGAGATCCGGGATACAGGCACCGGCATCCCCAGAGAATTGATGTCCAGAATTTTCGAGCCCTTTTACACCACCAAGAAAAAAGGCCGGGGTGTCGGACTCGGCCTGTCGGTCGTGTACGGAATCATCAACGAACACGGGGGAAAGATCTATGTGGATTCCGAGCCGGGAAAGGGAACCTGTTTCAGCGTCACGCTTCCCCGGGATATGGATCGCGGGTCCAAGCCTTCCGATTCAGTCTAAGCACCGTTTTTTTCAGGCATCGGTTCAATCCTGGCCACAATGGTTTCCACGACCTTTTCAGCGGTTTCGCCGAACAGAGTTTCCACTTCCACCAGATTCAGGTATCTGTCATCCCACTGGAAATTGCCGCTTTCAAGGATCCAGTCCTTGAGCCGGTTGTATTTCCCGCCCAGGGCCTTGATCTTTTTCAGGAGCGGTACATCGTCCGATGATTTGAAGTCGATGTTCAGGGACAGAAGATATTCGATAATGTTGGGAGTGGCCGGGTTGGCGGATATCACGGGGATGACCAGAATATTCTTGCTGTCTTTGCGGCCTTTGCCGATGTAGACGTTGCCTTCCCGGACGATGATGTTCTTTGTGCCCTTGAGCCTGGGGTCGGTTTCCACCCGGGAAGGCTCTTCCTTCAGGGTTCCGGTTTTGTTGACGATCCGGATCCGGGTTTCCGGGGTCACTTCGCCCAGAAGGCTCAGTCCCGAAATCTGGTAAAGCAGACCGCCGTTTACCCGGGCAATGACTTCCTGAAGATTTTTGATAACCAGAACGTTGCGGTTGGTGATCTGGGAAATCTGGATCCGGTTGACGCTGAGTTCGTTGAAGACGATGCCCTCGAAGATTTCCGTAATCCGGCTGGTTCCCACGGTCACGGTTTTGGCCTGGTGCTTGATGGCGTCAACGGGCCTGGCCATGGTGTTGATGGCCTGGTTGATGTTGGTGAAAAACGTGTTCAGCATATTGGTGGGGGTGCCTTTGATTTCGAAATCGATTTCAAAATCGGAGACCGGCAGCCGTCCGGAAAGGTATTTGAGCAGCAGGGTGAGGTTGGCGGCATTGTCCAGGCCCATGGCGGCGGGGAAATCCCCTTGACGGCGTTTTTTTGAGAATCGGTTGTAGAACTGGGCGATGGTTTCCCGGAAGCGTTTCTCCAGAAGCACTTCGTAAACATCATGGCCCATGGCCGTGTATTCGTCCAGAAGGTCCTGCACTTCGGCCCGGGCCTCGTACATGAACCGGGATCCGTCATTGATGGCCAGGGCCGCGTAGTATCCCCAGATATGCCCCACCAGCGTGTTCAGGACAGGGGCGAAATGTTCCCGGATTTCCGGAATTTTAAAGACCGAGGCCGCATAGGGATCGAACCGGTCTTCGCCCTCGGTGGTGATGACCACGGGGGTGGCTTTGTGGGCCCGGAAAATGGCGGTATCCTTGATGATGTCCCCCAGAACGCTTTCTCTTGTTCCGGCCGCACAGATGATAATCAGGGGTTCGCTGGAGAGATCGATGTGTTTCTTGTCCTCGATGAAATCCGATGAAATGGTTTTATAGCATAGCTCACTGAGCTTGATCCGGATCTCGTCGGCCGAGGTTTTGTTGGGTCCGGAGCCGACCGTTGCCCAGTAATATTTCGACACGGCCACTCGTTCGGCCGAAGCCTTGATTTCCTCTTTCATTCGGAGGACGGTCCTCATTTTGTCCGGCAGGCTCATGACGGCCCGGATTTCTTCACTGATGAACTCCGGTGACCGGACCTGGGTCATGGCGGCCAGATGAAGCCCGAAAACGGCACCGGCCGTGATCTGGGAGTAAAAGGCCTTGGTGGATGCCACCGACATCTCGATATCTCTGCCGGAGCTGGTGTACAGGACGCCGTCGGTTTTGAAGGTCAGATCCGAGTCCCGGCGATTGACAATGGCCAAGGTTCCGGCTCCGTTGGCCTTGACAAGATCAACGGTCCGGTTGGTGTCCGTGGTGGTGCCGGACTGGCTGATGGCCACCACCAGGGTTCCGGCCATGGACGATTCGTTTTCGCCTTCCGGGCCGATGCGGAATCCGGATAGTTCGGAAGATTTCAGGGCACGGATTTCAATGGGCAGATCCCCCAGATAATAATTCAGCAGATCGGCGCAGCCCTGGGCGGCAATCCCGGCCGTACCCTGGCCGATAAAAAAGATTTTTCGGATCTTGCGGGTTCTGAAGTCCTGCTCCAGGGCTTCCGGCAGGACGGACCGGTCCAGGCTGGTATAGAAAAGGCCGGTTTCATCGGATTGCCTGAATTTGTTTTCAAACGTTTTTTCAACCGAGTTGGGGGATTCCGATATTTCCTTGAGAAAATAATGGGGAAACCGCTGACGGTCGATATCCCGGGAGGTGATCCGGCTTGCCTGGACACTGCCTGAATCCAAGGGTATGGGCGTTTGGTCGTAATAGCAGGAACGGATGCCGGATATCCCTCCCTGGGAATGCTGATCGAGAATGACGATCTGCCCCCGGTTCTCTCCGTTGAGTTTGATGAATCGCTGGGTTTCCTCCACGATCCCGTAAAGCTCCGAGGCGGCCATGTAGTGATCGTCGGCAATGCCGACAAAAATGGCCTGGCCGCTGCCCCGCTGAGCCAGAAACAGTTTCCCCGGGGCCAGGTCCGAATGCATGCTGATGGCGTGGGACCCTTCGAAATCGTTGACGGCGGATCGGAAAGCCTCTTCCAGAGATTGTCCCTGTCTGAGGTAGTGTTCGATCTGGAGCGGGATCAATTTGGTGTCGGTGTTGATATCGGGATGGATTTTATCATACCGGGCTTCGTAATCGGTTTTGAGTTCCAGGTAGTTGTCGATATCCCCGTTCAGGCAGACATGGATAATCCCTGAACGGCCGATCGCTTTGTCCGTGGGCGTGTTGTCCTGGGGATGGCAGTTGGCGGCGGTGATATCCCCGACGGACGCCCAGCGGGTGTGAGCGGATACGGAGCTGGATTCAAAGTCGTAGCCGCAGAGCAGTTGAAGAATGAGATCATTTTTGATCTGGCTTCGCAGGAACGCCACGTTGTCTCCCAGTGCCCCGATTTCCGCCGCGAATTTATAGACAAAGGCGATGGATACCTGATGTCCGTTGCTTTCGGGAAAGGTGTCGTGAATGGTGATGCTGTTGTTGGACAGAACGATATGGTTGGTCCGTTGCTTGAGCTGGTCCGAATGACCGGCCCGGATCAGTCCGTCTCTGAAATTTTCGAACCCCGTTTTGCTGAAGGTGAAAATCAGGCTGATGCCTGCCGAGTCCCGACCCCGCACCTCCAGCCGGTCAATACTGTTCAACACGGCGTTGATCCGTTTGAAGACACCCAGGCACTTTGCCTGGCTCGGGCTGGAGAGTTCCATGCACAGGCTTCGGATGGCGGTGATGTTGTCCAGGATTTCCTTTCGGATGCACCAGGCAATATCCCTGAGCCTTTCCATGCGACGGGAAATAAGGGCCGTGTCCGCGGATGAAAGCCGGGCCGCCCTGTCTTTGAAAACCAGAGCCTGATCGGTTGCGAGATCTTCCATATCCCGACTGACGGATTCGATCCGGTCCCGGCGGTCGGAATCGAAGAACAGGTCCGCAAATGTACTTTCCTGTTTCAGGCCCTGGCAGTCATCGAACAGGCGGTCCAGAAAATCGTCTCCACCCAGAAAGTCTTCCAGTGTCCGGGATTCGGTACCCGGAAGAGTCTTTCCCCTGAGAGTCGAAACAGCTTCCTGCAGGTGGAGAACAAAGGAGGAGGGCAGGGGCGGACCACCTTTAAAGGCGACGAGGGCGGAAATGCCGCAATTGAGGACATTGGGACGGTAGGGTAGAAAAATCAGGGTGTTGGGTTTGGCCCTGGCGATTGAAGAACCGATTTCAATGTTCATGGTCAGGCATTTCCGGATTGTCGGGAGCAATGCAACGGCCTGCTGAATCATGATGAGCCCTCCTGCAAAAAAAGGTGGTTACAGTTGTGCGGTGGTGTCGGCGTTGTTTTTGAAATACTGTTTGAAAATCATGTTCGCGTAGACACTGGATTTGGTGCCGATGTATTTGGCATGTCCGATGACAATGGCGACGACTATTTTCCGGTTCCCGTTTTTTTCCTTGCCGAAACCGGTGAACCAGTCGTATTTGACCGTGTGTTCCCGGTTGGACAGGGAGCCGGTCTTGCCGCCCATGATCAACCTCGAAAGAATCGGATCCCGGGTGCATCCCTGGAATGATTTTCTGGCGGTTCCCGTGGTAATGGTTTTTTCCATGATCTGCATCATGGTTTCCGCTGTCTTGGGCGTGATGGCGGATTTGTAGGTCGATGCCTCGCTTTGATAGACCACATTCCCCGATGCGTCCGAGATTTCTTCCACAAGGGTGGGCATCATGGCCCGACCTTTGTTGACAACGGCCGACACCAGCATGGCGCCGAAAATCGGTGAAATGGTGGTGTCCCGATTGAACCCGCTTCCCAATTCGGCCAGGTGGAATTCATTGTTGTTGGTTTCGAAATTCCCGGAAACAAAGGGCAGCTCCGCCTGGATCAGCTCGTTGAATCCAAAGGCCGTGGCATAGGATTCCAGTTTTTCTTTTCCCAGGTAGTTTTTTCCGATTCTGCCGAACACCGGGTTCACGGATTGGGCAAAGGCGCTGGAAAAGGAAATCTCGTAGGAATGTTTGTTTCGGTTTTCCTGCACCTGTTGTTTGTAAAGGGTGTATTTGTTTCCGTTGAAATAGAGCTGGGTATGCGGGCTGTATCCCAGGGTTTCCACGGCTGCGGCTGCGGTCACGATCTTGAAGATGCTGGCCGCTGGATAATCCGATTCCAGGCAGGGGTTGACATCGGGCTGATCCAGGTCGTACCCGGTCATGGCGATGATTTTTCCGGTCTCCGGCTCCATGACCACAAAAGCGGCTTTTTGGTGTTTGCCCCGGGTGAGTTCCCTGGCTCTGTCCATCAGGGAAAGCAGATAGGACTGTAAATCCGAGTCGATGCTGGTGGTGATTTTATAGTGGTTTTCAGGGGTGTACAGGTTGAACCGGTTTTTATCGGTATGGACCACGTCGATTTGGGAGAGCATTTCATTGAGCTGCTGCCTGGAAAGTTCGGGAGAGCGGGATGATGCCGGCGGCTGCGCAGGATCTTCGTCGGATTCGGGAGGCAAAATGAGGGTCTTGACCTCTTTGACCGGGGCGCCGATGTTCACCAGCAGGATGCCTGCAAACAGCAGGGATGCTGTAAGAAGGCTCAACATGGACTTTATCAGTCCTGAAAAACGAGTCTTCTTTTTTTTCTGCGAAATAAAATCAGTTTGAAAGGACCGCCATGAATTATCTTTGCTGTAATCGTACATAATCGATACCTGACGTTATTCGAAACACAGATTAATCATTCTTTTTGGGAACCGGAATGCGGGGAAACAGAATTTCCGGCTGCTCTACCCTGGTGCCGGGTTGAATCTGTCCCCATACCCCTGCTTCTTCGAGAAAATAAAACCCTTTTCCCGGACGTTTCATGCCCAACGCCGCCTGCATCCGGGCCGATGTTCCGGGCATGACGGGATAGATCAGGCAGGAGACCAGCCGGAGCCCTTCGACGAGATTGTACAGGACGGTTTCCAGGACCGGCAGGCGGGCCGGATCTTTGGCCAGCGACCAGGGCTCGTTGACGTCGATGTATTTGTTCATGGAGCCGACATACTGCCAGACGGCCCCTACTCCCCTGTGAAATTCACAGGCCTCCATGGCCTGCCGGAATTCCTGGAGAGTTCGGGCGCCTTCCATGGCCAGGGAAAGATTTTTGTCCCTTTCGATATCCGGATCAGGTCCCCGGACCTCGCCCTTAAAATACCGAATCGTCATGGACAGGACCCTTGAAAACAGGTTGCCCAGATCATTGGCCAGGTCCGAATTGATACGGGTCACCAGAATGTCTTCCGTAAAATTGGCGTCCAGGCCGAAAGCCATTTCCCGCATGAGAAAATACCGGAAAGCGTCCACCCCGTATTCCCGGGTCACTTCCAGGGGGTCGGTGACATTGCCGACACTCTTGGACATTTTGCCGCCCCTGACGTTCCAGAATCCGTGGACGTTCAGTCCGTCATATATGTCGATGCCCGCCGCTTTCAGCATGATGGGCCAGTAGATGCCGTGGGGTTTGATGATGTCCTTGGCCACGAAATGCCGGACTTTCGGCCAGAAATTCCTGAAGCGCTCTCCGTCCGGATATCCCAGTGCGGATATATAGTTGACCAGGGCATCGAACCAGACGTAGGTCACATAATTGTCGTCAAAGGGCAGGGGGATGCCCCAGGTCAGCCGGGTTTTGGGCCGAGAAATGCACAGATCTTCCAGGGGCTCTTTCAGAAAGGAGAGGATTTCGGTTTCATACTGCCGGGGATGGATGAAACCCGGATGGGTCTTGATATGGTCTACCAGCCAATCCTGATAGCGGCTCATTTTGAAAAAATAATTGGATTCCCGGATGTTTTCCGGAGGGACTCCATGGTCCGGGCATTTCCCGTTCACCAGCTCCCGTTCCTGATAAAACCGCTCGCATCCGAAGCAGTAAAGCCCTTCATAACTTGAAAAATAAATGTCGCCGGAAGCGTGGATTTTCGACAGAATAGCCTGAACCACCTTTATGTGGTCCGGATCCGTGGTCCGGATGAACTGGCTGTTGCGCACATCCAGGATCGGCCATAGGTCCTGGAAGAGGCGGCTGATCCGATCGGCGTATTCTTTTGGCCCGGCGTTCTGTTTTTCCGCGGCCTGGACGATTTTGTCCCCGTGCTCGTCGGTTCCCGTCAGAAACCAGGTTTCATACCCCTCCATCTGTTTGAACCGTGTGGCGACGTCGGCGGCAATGGAAGTGTAGGCATGGCCCAGATGGGGTTTGGCATTGACGTAATAGATGGGGGTGGTGAAAAATTGTCGTTTCATTTCATTTGTTCCCGGACGGTTGGGTTTCAAGTTCGTGGACATGCCGGTCGATTTCCGTGTTGTCTTCCAGTCGGATGGTGACGGTGCCTTTCAGGACGTTCTGTCGGACCACTTTTCCCATGCCTTCTTTCACGGTGACTTTCTTTCCGATCTTGGGCATTTCCCTTTTGAGGCTTTTGTATGTATCGTTTTCAAAGGTCAGGCAGCACATGAGCCGGCCGCATACCCCGGATATCTTGGCGGGGTTGAGGGAAAGTCCTTGTTCCTTGGCCATCTTGATGGAAACCGGATCAAAGGTGTGCAGAAAGGACGAGCAGCAGATTTCCCGGCCGCATTTGCCGATCCCGCCGCAGTGTTTGGACAGATTGCGGATGCCCACCTGACGCATTTCGATCCGGATGCTGAACTCCCTGACCAGCAGTTTGATCAGCTCCCGGAAGTCAATGCGCCCGTCAGCGGTGTAAAAGAATGTCAGCTTGTTTTTTTCGAAAGCGCATTCCACGCTGAACAGGTTCATGAGCAGATCCAGATTGTTGATGCATTGAATGCAGAAATCGAATGCCCGGGTTTCAAGGGCCTTGATTTCTTCACGCCGGATGAAGTCATCTTTGGTGGCGATCCGGAGGATCTGTTTCAAATCCTTGTCGTCTTTTTCCACTTCCACGGGGGGGACGGCGATTTTTCCAAGGCCCAGGCCCTGGTCGGTTTCAACGATAACGGCGTCTCCTTCCTTGAGCACAAAGGCCCCGGATTTGAAATCATATATTTTCCCGGCGGTTTTGAATTTCACTCCGGCAATTTTAATCATACAGTCGCATCCCTCGGATATTCTGCCATTGAAATAAAAAAACTGTCCAGTGTCAACCGCGGAGAGCAGTTGGCCTGGATTTTCTGTTCCGTGTCATGGATGCGCGTCAGCCATTCGACACATCGATCCAAAGGAATCCGGGATCCAATATCCGAAAAAGCGTGGGAAAAATCAAGGTTGATGATTTTATCCGGGTGAAAGGGAAAGATCATCATATCCCGGAAAAAGGATCGCATGATGGACAGAACCTCCCGAACCGCTTCCGGATCGAGGCTGATCTCCCGGGCCAGCATCAGCGCTTTGAGAATGCTGTGCGGGCTGTTCTGAATCATTTCCAGCAGATATCCCAGGAGCCGGTGTCTTTTTTCAAGCCATCGGCTGTCCGGGGTCTCCGGATCCATGCCCAGGCAGGCCAGGGCTTTGCGGATATCCGGACCCAAGGTTTCCGAAACGATGCGGGCCAGTTTCGGGTCGGCGGAATGTTGCCGGACAAGGTAGTCGGCCACCTGACCGGCCGTCAGGGGCTTGAACCGGATTTTGCGGCATCGGGACAGGATGGTGGGCAGCAGGCGGTCCGTCTGATCGGCCGTGAGGACAAAAAAGGTATGGCCGGGCGGTTCTTCCAGCATTTTCAAAAGTGCGTTCTGGGCCTGGGTGTTCATGGTTTCCGCCTGGAGAATCAGAATCATCCGGTATTCGGCCTCGTTGGGCCGGGATGCGATCAGGGCGCCCAATTCCCGGACCTGGGCGATGGAAATGATTTTTTTCCCTTCGGGCGGTTCAACGCAAATCATGTCCGGATGGCACCGCCGGTCTATTTTACGGCAGGCCGGACAGGCGGTGCAACCCAGGGATGATCCGTTTCTGCAGTTGCATCCTTTTGCTAGTGCGAAGGCCGCTGATTTTCTGCCGGTATTTTCATGGCCCTGGAACAGCAGGGCATTGGGTATGGTTTTACTCTGAACGATATGCGCTAATTCGGAAAAGGCTTGTACCTGGTACAGCATGGGATCGAAATCAAAAGAACTCTGAACCAAGTCCATGGGCTAATAATCCACTCGATCCCTCAGTTCTTTGCCGCATTTGAAAAAAGGCAACCGTTTGGGCGGGATAAGAACTTTCTGACCGGTTTTCGGGTTCCTGCCGGTATAACTTTTGTATTCCTTGATGTGAAAGCTGCAGAACCCTCTTATTTCTACACGTTCTCCTTTTGCAAACGCATCGGAAAGTGAATCGAAAAACAGTTTGACGATGTCCGTGGCTTCAGCCTTTGTCAGATCGGCCCGTTCCTTCAGGGCGGAGATAAGTTCAAGTTTGTTCATGCTTCCTCATTTTCTGATGACTCGGTTTGATAGTTTTCTGTATTTATTCAAAATCCGGTAAAAAGTCAAGGAGTTATGCCAACAGCGCCGGGAGCTTCTCAATTTTGCTTTCATCGATTTCGGTTCCGGCATACCGCCCGAGGAGATCTATTCGAACGACGACGCGATCTTTACCCCTGTAACGGATGAACTCACCCCGAAGGCCCGCAAGAGGTCCGTCGATGATGAGGACGGGATCGCCTTTTTTTATCTGGACACTGGCTCCGGTGACCAGGTCGATATCCGAGCTGGTCAGGATTTTCAGGGATTCGATCTGGGTATCGGGAACCGCTATGGGACCGGATTGATTTCCCAGAAGCCTTACCGCTCCGGCTGTTTTGAGGATGGTCAGCTGATCCGCCGGGAAGACGGTGGATTGGACAAAAATATACCCGGGAAAAAGTGGGGCTTCAATCATGAGCCTGCGGTCTTTGCGAAGGCTTTTTCGGCGCATGACGGGCAGAAAGGCCGGGATTTTTTTTTTGATGACGCCGGCATACACGGTTTTTTCAAAATTGCTTTTGGTCAGCAGGGCAAACCAGTTCAAATCACTCATGCTCATGGCGCTACGCCTCCGATGCCTTGCAGGTTGATCATGAATGAAAAGCTGGTGTCGTCTTCCGATTCCGTCATATACAGATTCAGAGCCCAGCAGGATCGTGTAAGGGCCAGTCCGGCCCGGGTTTCGATGGTGGTGTCGGCGGCCAGGTTTTTTTCAATGGAATAATAGGCCTGCCAGGTGTCGGTCAGGATGATGTCGATCTTTGAAAACAAGGATTCGGAAAGATCCCGGGTGTATCGGTACTCCGCCGTCAGGGCATCGCCCCGATGGTCGGACAGCCGTCCGCCGATGTTGAACATCCGGTAGTCGTGGTCATAGGGGGAATAGGACAGGTCCAGGTTCAGAAGAAGGGCGTCATTGGGATACATTTCTCCGGTGAGAAAAATATCGGAAAAATTCTCCGGCCGGGTGTCGTGTTCCCTGTCGATATAAAAGTCCTGATAGATGCGGATATAGGCCATATCCCGGTAAGTCTGAAAGGGTTCCCCTTCCGGATCGGTTATGGTCCGGCGTGAGATGATATTGTTGGTGATGGACCAGGTCAACCGGTTCTGTTCGTCGATCCGGTCCAGATCGTCGAAATACGGCAGGTCTTCTTGAAAGGGATCCGAAATGAACCGGTACGACAGTCTGGGAATCACGTCATGTTTGATCCGGGTATCCTGAAGGGTTTTCGGGCTGAAAATCCGCGTGAACTGAGTGGACATCTCGGCTCCGAAATCCATGAGGTGCCGTTCGTAAAAGGTCTCGGAAGTGTCTCGGGTATTGATATCCGTTTCATCGGCGTACCAGATCGTTTCCCGCGCCCCGGCAAAAGCGCCCAGGTTGAGGTGTTTTCCGAGTTTGAAGGGCAGATAGAGGCGGGGATAGGCATCTATCCGCCGGCCGTTCATGAGTTCATCCGTGGTGTCCGGGCGGTAAAAGGAACGGAATTCACTGTTCATCGCATAGTAGAGGCCGGAGTTTCCAAGAGGCTGAATGGCCGCGTCGAACAGAAGGGCCGGCAGGGTCTGTAGAGTGGTGTCCGTTGTATTCAGGCGGCGGGCATTGATGTCGTCGTACCACAGGGCGTCAATGTTGAAGGTGTGGGCCCACCACGTCCGGCTGATATTGAGACGGTTTTCCCGGATCGTATCATCATATTCATCCAGGCCTCGGCCGAAGGTTTCTTTGAAATAATCGTTGGTTTTTTCGAACCCGGTAAACCCCTGTTTGAACTCGTGCAGATAATCGGCATCGCTTACCAGGTCCAGGTCCATCCGGGCCTTGAATCCATTGGAAAATACCTGGTCGTGTTTCATACGGAACCAGTAACGGTCTTCATTGGTTCGACGGGGGGTTGACGCAAAAGCGTATTCATTGCCGGGGGTACCGTCATCGATCCGGCGATCGCTGAGGTAATCCAGGTAGACGGCTCCTCTGGAGTCCGGGTCCGTTACATATCGGAATTCCATGGCGGTCTTGAGCCCTCTGTCCGACATATAATCCGTATACAGGGTGGCATCGGCCTGATCTGAAAACGCTATGAAAAAAGGCTGTTCATATTCAAAACCCTTCCGGTCGGAGCTGGATATCCGGGGGACGAGAAGTCCGGTCTGACGCTTGGTTTTGGCGGGAAATATCAGAAACGGGGTATAGGCGGCGGGTACGTTTTTCGCGAAAAAAACAGCGTCTTTGGCTGTTCCGTATCCTTCCACCGTCACCCGGACATCCCGGCCGGATATTTTCCAATCCGGGTCGTCACCCGCACAGGTGGTGATGCTGCCCTTTTCGGCGCTGTAACTGAAACGCCCGGTCTTTTGAATGTGTTCGCCGTGGATGTATACATTGTTCTTGCCGATGTAGATGGTTCCCCGGTCCATGACCCCGGTCTCTGTTTTCAGGTTGATGGTCATGGCGTTGCAGGAAATTGAATCCTCACCCGACACCAGAAGTACATCGCCCTGGGCAAAGGCGTCCTGGGTTTTGTTGGAAAATTCCACATAATCGGCTTCGAGTCGGGTCCGGCCGCCCGTGATCAGGACCCGGCCTTCGGCGATGTACATATCCCGTCCGCTGTCAAAGCTCACAGTCATGGCCGACAGGTGCCAGGGGATGTCCCGGGGGTTCTCCGGCAGCGGGTCGCACACGGCTGTGCCGACCAGACAAACCAACCCATAAAAAAAAGCAACCGCCGCGCACAGCAGGTACTTTTGACTTGACCAACAGAGCATATGCGTTTCCAGTAAAAAATTGCACATCTTCGGAATTTCCTGTATAAAGCCATTTTATACTTTAAAAGTCAAGCCTGAATACCGGACGTCAACGGTAGTCGAGGCAGAGGTAAGGGCAAATGGCATTATCAATTTTAGATTCAATCGGCAATACCCCCCTGGTCGAAATTACCCGGATGAACTCCGTTAAAGGGGTCAGAATACTGGCCAAGCTGGAATACATGAATCCCGGGGGTTCGGTAAAGGACCGGGCCGCCCTGTATATGATCACCGAGGCGGAAAAATCAGGGGAACTCACGCCGGACAAAACCGTTATCGAGGCCACCAGCGGCAATACAGGTATCGGTCTGGCCATGGTCTGCGCCGTCAAAGGATATAAACTGGCCCTGACCATGGCGGAAAACGCCAGCGAGGAGCGCAAAAGCATTCTTCGGGCAAGGGGGGCTCAGATCATCCTGACACCCAAACACCTCGGGTCGGACGGGGCCATAGAAGAAGCCTATCGGCTGGCCAGGGAAAATCCGGATAAATATTTTCTCACCGATCAATACAACAATGAAGCCAACTGGAAGGCCCATTATCATACCACGGCCCCCGAGATCATCGAACAGACAAAGGGAGAGGTCACCAGTGTGGTGGCGGCCGTGGGAACCAGCGGCACCCTCATGGGGCTGTCCAGGCGGCTGAAAGAATACAATTCGAGTATCCGGATCATCTGTGCCGAACCCTATCTGGGGCACAAAATCCAAGGCCTCAAGAACATGAAAGAGTCTTATACTCCTGAGATCATGGACAAGTCCCTGCTGGATGAAAAAGTGAACGTGGATGATGAGACCGCCTTCCGGACGGCCCGCCGGCTCGCTCTGGAAGAGGGGGTTTTCGTGGGAATGAGCAGCGGGGCGGCCATGGCGGCCGCCATCGAAGAGGCCCGAAAGATCGGAAGCGGTGTGGTCGTGGTCATCTTCCCGGACAGCGGGGAACGGTATCTGTCCACCAGCCTTTTTTCCGTGGACCACCATATCGCCCTGACCCTCCATAACTCACTGACCAAATCGAAAATCCCTTTCAACCCCGTCGAAAAAGAGAAGGTGACGGTGTACACCTGCGGGCCCACGGTTCATGAACGGCTCCATATCGGACAGCTCCGGCGGTATGTGTTTACCGATCTGCTCGTCCGCTATATTGAGTATCACCACATCCCGGTTCACCACGTTTTGAACATCACCGACTATGACGACAAAACCATCCAGGGGTCTCAACAGGTCGGCATGGACCTGGACGCTTTCACCCGTCGCTATTTTGATCTTTTCAGGCAGGATCTGGACAGCCTTGGAATCCGTCCGGCCGATGCCTATCCAAAGGTATCGGATCATATTGAAGAAATGGTCGAGCTGGCCTCTCAGCTTCAGGCCCGGCAGCATTCCTATGAAAAACTGCACTCCCTGTATTTCGACATCTCGAGCCTGCCTGAATACGGGGCCTTCTCAGGAATTGATCTGGACCGGATCAAACCCGGCGCAACCGTTGATCTGGACGAATATGAAAAAAAGAACCCGAAAGATTTCACCTTGTTCAAACGGGTCCGGCTGTCCGAACTCAAGCGGGGAGTAGGGATCAAAACCCGATGGGGAAACGTCAGGCCTTCCCTTCATCTTCAATGCGCAGCCATGGCCATGAAATACCTGGGGCCGGATTTCGACATTCAGACCGGCAGCCGGGAGCTGATTTTTCCCCATCATGAAAACGAAGTGGCCATCGCCCGGGCGGCGGCAGGGGCGTCTCTTGCCCGGTACTGGCTGCATTGTGCGCCGGTAAGGTATGACGGATCCCTGGGTGCTTCGGATCTGTCTTCCCTGACCCTGCCTTTTCTCTCCGACAGGGGGTGGGATTTTAAAACCCTTCGGTACTGGCTGATCTCCAATCATTACCGTAAAACCCTCCATCTTTCGGAACAAGCCCTGATGCAGGCCCGGTTCACCCTGGACAAGATCAACCGATGCCTGGAAACCCTAAGCGCCATTCAGTGGGGCGAACCCTTTGACGGTATTGATCAGCTCCTTTACGATATCCGGTCCGGTTTTTTAAAGCACATGGCAGACGATCTCAAGATCTCAGGGGTCATGACCTCTCTTCTGGCCGGCGTCAAAACCGTCAATACCCTGATGAGCCGGAACCGGCTGGATCCTGAAAGCGCCCGGAAAATCCTGGCCTGTTTCAAGGATATGGACAGTGTTCTGGGAATTCTCACTTTCGATGCCGTTGACGCCATTCCGGAAAGGATCCGGGATCTGATCAAGGCACGGGACCAGGCCCGGGAGAAAAATGATTTTGCCCTGGCCGACAGTATCAGGGACCAGTTGGCGGTTCTGGGCGTCAGTGTGCATGATAAAAAGGTGGGGGCATGACCGATTCTTTTTTGTTTTTCCCCTTTTCCCATGTCTCCGAAACTCAGCTGCGAACGCTGGAAGCTTTTTTCCCCAGTTTCGGATGGTTTCCGGCGGCCTCGGATCCGACGGGCCTCTCCGGACTGAAACAGTCCATGGACAGAGGCCGGGCGGTTCCCGTTTTCAGTCCCCGGGCGGATATGGCGGCAGTGGAGCGTGCGTTCGATCAATACCGATCCTGGGTGCGAATCCATAAGGGAAATGAACGTAATCTGAAGGTGCTGCTCAAGGATAACCCCTATTTCAAACAGGATACGGATATCCCGTCCATTAAATCACAGATCCGGGGCTCGGCAGGCTCCGGGAATGCGTCCGCCGACCCGGAATTATACCGGCGAGATCTCCTGTTCCTCAGAATGGCCCGGTCCTGGGACGAAGATGATGAGATGATCGGCAGACGGCTCCGGGGAGTGGATCAGACACGGCAGCGGATGATGGCATCTCTTCTGGGTTCGGATACGATATCCGATCCGGGTGCTTCCGCCACGGAACCGGATCCTGGCCCGGACCCCGGGGCAATGATGACCCGGGAACGTGTCCAGGCCTGGGCCGGATGCATGTTTCAGGACTGGAAACCGACCATGGGGAGCGGGCATGGGACTTATTATGTCACCACCAGTGAGGCGGTTCTGGATCATCTGGAGACTATTTGCACACACGTGAGAAATGCCCTTGACATCGATCTCATAAAAGTGCATGAAAATGATTGTGAAAATAAAACCCGATGGCAGCGCCGCTTTGCGGAACAACTGGCGATTGCAGCCGGTCGAGGTGCCGGAGATCAGGCCCATCAGATAGAAATGTCCGAAATGGAAGATGGTTGCTCCCTTGAAGGGTATCTCCGGCTCCGCTTGTTTTCCGGAGGGGAGATTCACCGGCTTTTTGAGCAGTCGGATAAACCCGTAAGGGTTTGTCTGGTCGGCTTGACTTGAAAGGATAAAAAGCTTGATTTTCATGAAATACATGTTATAAATGCGTTTTTTATGATTTAAAGAATGAATTTATAATATAACAATGGCAGTGTTAATTTTTTATTACGGTTTTTTTTAAGGAGGATATTAAAATGGGATTCCATCCAATCGTCGACGAATCAAAATGTGTAGGCTGTGAAGAATGTGTAGATGTCTGTCCGGTAGAAGTTTTTGAAATGCAGGATGAAAAATCCGTTCCCGTCAACGCAGAAGAATGCATGGGCTGTGAAAGCTGTGTGGAAGTCTGTGAACAGGATGCGATTGTCGTAGAAGAAGACTAGATCCGCTTCAGACGGTTGTATAAAAAACAAAACCTGTCGGAGATGCAAGGCGTCTCCGACAGGTTTTGTTTTTTTGGTCTGGATCGGAGATCACGGTACTTTCATGCTCGGATGTTTTTCGAGGTGTATGCGGCGGTATTGGTCAGATATACTCCGGCAATCACGAGGACGGCGCCGATGATCAGGGACGGGTTCACGGGTTCGTTTAAAATGAGAACCGAGAGAACAATGGCACTGATGGGGACAAAGTTGATGAAAATACCGGCTTTCAATGGTCCGATGGCTTTGATGCCTTCGTAATACCATAAAAACCCGAGCACCGTTCCAAAAAAACCGAGGTAAAAAAGGCTGGCCCAATCCACCCAGAGATATTCCTGAAAATGGATGAAAACCCCTTTGTAACAGGCTGGGAAAAAGAGCAGAACGGTTCCGGAAATGGAGGAATAGCAGACCGAGGCAATGGGGGACAGGTTGTGCATGGCTTTTTTGCCGAGAATGGAATAGATGACCCAGGAGACAACGCATCCAAAGATCAAAAGTTCGCCTTTGCCGATGCCGGCGGCAAAAATTTCCGACACGTGACCCCGGGTTATGACGATAAACGCGCCAGCAAGAGAAAGCCCCAGGCCCGAGGCTTTCAGAGAGGTCAATCGATCCTTGAAAAAAAACACGGCACACAGGCTTATGAATACGGGATTACAGGCAATGATCAGGGAAGCCCGGTTGGCCTGTATATGTGCCAGCCCTGAGAAAAAAAACAGATTGTATGAGAAAATGCCGGTCAGGCCCAGGACCAGGAGAATGATCAGGTCATCCCAGGATATCCGCGGCAGACGTCTTTCGGTTTTCAGTATCCATAAAACCAGGCAACAGGAAGCGATCAGAAATCGTAAAAAGGCTGCGGAATAAGGGTCCACGCGGGTGGTCAACAATTTGCCGGCAATGAATGTTCCGCCCCAGAAAACGGCTGTGAAGAATAATTTAAAATAGATCATTGGGTCTCCTTGTTTGCCCGGATCGATCCGGATATCTGCCCAGACCCGCCCTTAAAAGTCAAGAAAAAGATGAACAGGCCCGCTCACTGCATGAAAATCGCATGTAAATCTTATGGCTTTACAAGTATTGGCCTTATCCTTATATATATAGTCGGAACCGCGGGCTGATCCGCGTGCCGGGAGGATCGATTCCGATGCGCAATACCAGAGATAACCGTTTATCATCAGAATATATCTGCAAGGTGCTGATAAGGGCTCGTCTGCTGTCTCGGGACCAGGCCGTGGATGCCCTGAAAAAAGAAGGCCGGGTAAGATCCATGCTGATCGAGCAGAAAATCAAAACCGGTGCAATGGATTTGCCTCTTGATCATCAGGCTGAATGGGTTTCCTTTATCGACGTGCTTTTGTGGTTGAACCTGAAGAGGGCGGATGAACCCGGTAAATTCCTGGATGAGGATACAATCTACGCCGCCCTGGCCGATGACTGGAAGGTGCCGTATCAGAAAATCGACCCGCTCAAGCTGGAATTGAATCTGGTAACCGGCACCATATCCAAATCGTTCGCGGCCAGGCACCTTCTGCTTCCCCTGGCGGTAGAAGCCGGAAAACTCATCGTGGCCACGCCTGATCCATTCAATACGGAAGCCGTCAAGGATGTGGAAATGGTATCCAAACTCAAGGTCCAAACCGTGGTCAGCGCGAAATCGGACGTGGAAAAGCTCATCAGCGAGTTTTTCGGATTCCGGCATTCCATTGCCGCAGCCGAAGACCTTTTTGTGACCGGAGGGATCGATATAGGCAATCTGGAGCAATTCGTCCGCCTGAAACCCAATGACGATCCCGGCTCCACAGACCGGCATATTGTCCACGCCGTCAATCATCTGTTCACCTATGCGTTCGACCAGCGGGCCAGTGATATCCATATCGAACCCAAGCGGGACATTTGTCTGGTCCGGATGCGGATCGACGGGGTCCTGCATTCGGTCTACAAGCTGCCCAAAAAATTGCACAACGCCGTGGTCAGCCGGATTAAAACCCTGTCACGCTTGGATATGGCCGAAAAAAGAAGGCCTCAGGACGGTCGGATCAAAATGGAAAAGGATGACACGGAGGTGGAAATCAGGGTCTCGACCATTCCGGTGGCCTTTGGGGAAAAGGTGGTACTCAGGATCATGGATTCGGATGTGCTGTTTCAGGATCTGGAACATTTGGGATTCCGTCCAAGGGATTTTGAAAAATATAAAAACCTCATCACCATGCCCTTCGGTATTGTTCTGGTGACCGGACCCACCGGATCGGGAAAGTCCACAACCCTTTATTCAAGCCTCAGAATGCTGTCGTCGCCCGAGGTGAACATCACCACCATCGAAGACCCCATTGAGATGATCCATGAAGAGTTCAACCAGATTGCCGTTCAGTCCGCCGTTCAAGTGACTTTTGATTCAGTGCTGAAAAACATTCTGCGGCAGGATCCCGATATCATCATGGTAGGGGAAATCCGGGATGGCGAGACTGCCCAGGCAGCCGTCCAGGCGGCACTCACCGGCCATCTGGTGCTTTCCACCCTTCATACCAACGATGCGGTCACAACGGTTTTCCGCCTGTTGGATCTGGGTATTCCGCCTTATCTGATCCATGCTTCGCTGAACGGAGTAATCGCGCAGAGGCTGGTTCGCAAAATCTGCCCCTACTGTGCCCAGTCCTTTGAAATGGATGCCGGAGAGCTGACGGACCTGGGTTTGAAGATTCAATCCCGGGGAAGAGTCCGGCTCAAGCACGGCAAAGGATGTGCCAAATGCCGCAATACAGGTTACAAAGGTCGTATGGGAATCTATGAGGTCATGCCGTATACTGAATCGCTCAAAGGGCTCACCACGGACCATGCCGATCTGGAAAAGATGCGCAAGCAGTCTCTTGGAGAAGGCCTTGTGCCGCTTCGCGACAACGCGGTTCAAAAAATGCTGGACGGGGAGACTACCTATCAGGAAATCCTCCGGGTCACCTGGGAACAGGGATAACCGTTCTTCTATCGGACCACGTCCTCCGGGTGGATGGCATATTTTGAAGAAAGGATCACGACCGTGGAAGCGATATCTTCCGTATGAAGAACAATCAGCCGTCCGGATTCGATTTTTTCAAATTCCATTTGCGTATCTTTTTCCCAGGGCAGCGGTTTTTCGGACGATCGGGCCTCGGAACGCATAATGGAATATATCTGTCCCGGACGGACATGGTCGCCGCCCAGATCGATAAAGGCGATTCGGCGATCGTTGATCATCAGATGACCTTCGTCGGAGCAGACAAGGTTTGCCTGAACCGGTTCGGGATTTTCTTCGACCGTCAGCTGCGGTTCTCTTTCCCGGAATGCCATGATCATGTCGCCTTCTTGCACGGGGCTGTAAGCTTTTGTAATCTGAGCGGTCACATAACGGACCTTGTGATCGATGATTCTGATCTGCGCCAGGATATTGTGCAGAACCCCTTTGAAGGGTCGGTTTTCGATCTGCTTTTCAATGATCTGCGTTTTGAATACGTGATACATTTCGCCGGGTATCAGGGTGCCTCGGTCGGACGGTTTGATATAGATAATGTCGTTGGCGGAGGCCATGAGTCTGCTATCCTGTTCCCGTATGACGCTTCCCAGGGAAGGCTCTGCCGATGTTCGGATGAACGCCACCCGATCCATTTCAGAATACGAAAATGACGGGACGACATCCTTCGCCGCGTTGAACCGGGGGGTCTGCGGGAGGGCGGCTTCTTTCAGAAAAATGCGGATTTTCCTGCCGGGCTCCAGCCAATGGGGGTTTTTGATATCCGGGTTGAGTTCCCAGAGCCCCGGCCAATCCCACTGGGAATGGTAAAATTTCCGTGACAGGTCCCAAAGGGTGTCCCCTTTTTGTATGGTGTAATAAAAACCTGTATCCTTACCCGGAACGAACTCCTTGGTTTCGTCGGCTGTTGCGGATCCACAGAACACGGTTGAGATCATGATGAATAAAAGGACGGCCACCATTTTGACGTTGTTCCGCATATTCCCTCCTGAAAAGGCAAGCTTGAGCAAGGTTAAATTCGACTGCTTGACTTTATTAAAACTCCTGTTCTATAAAAAGTCAAGAATTGTTACGATTATCACGGACCCGGAGTGAATATGGACCCCATTGCCAATCTGTTGTTTGAAGCCCGGATATTAAAGGATGTTGCGAGGAGCGGATATGCGTTTCTGGGCTCGGGACATGAAAGTATTGCCGAACACAGTTTTATGACCGCATTCATCTGTCTGGTTATGGCCAGGCTCAACCCGGAAGCGGATATCGGAAAGATCCTGAGCATGGCTCTGGTTCATGACCTGGCCGAGGCCAGAACCGGCGATCTGAATTATGTCGAAAAAAAATATTGCAGAATGGACGAGGAAAAAGCGATTTCCCATGCCACCCGTCATATTCCTTTTGGCGGCGAAATCCGGGAGCTGGTAATCGAGTTCAATTCCGGAGAGACGCTGGAATCCCGTCTGGCTCAGGATGCAGACCAGCTCTCGTTTATCCTTGAGTTGAAAAAAATGATGGAAACCGGAAAAAAAGGACCTGAAAAATGGCTTCCCGTCATTTTGCGCAGACTGATCACACCGACCGGTCAGCAGCTGGCTGAATCCATTCTTACGACCGGATGGGACGATTGGTGGATGCATGACTACGCAGAATGACCGTCACGCTTCCCCACGGGATCCGATCGGCCTTTTGTATCTCCATGACCCGGATCAGGGTCCTGATGTGTCAGGGTTTACAAGGGAGGCCGGTTTTGTCCTCGATGTGTGCTCAAAGGACACGAATGCCCTGGTATCATTGAAGACTGGGCATCCGGATCTGATCATTGTCGAATCCCTTGATGACCGCTTCGGCGAAGACCTGGTTCAGGCGGCGGCCCGCCTTCCGGAGAATATACGGCCCGGCGTTTTGCGTTCCCTGCACCGTTATCCGGATTTGTCGGAACGACGGGCATGGGGCAGCCGGGAATACGATGACTGGCTGATCCGGCCCTTTTCACCGGAGGATGTGAAGCAAAAGGCCGATTTCTTTACCCATCGAAAAAATAAGGCTCATGCCCATCTGCTTTTGGAGAAAAAAATCCGGAAAACCACGGAATACCTGAATCGTTTCGAGCAAGCCCTCAAACAGGCCAAATCGGAATTGTATGAGGAACGGGTTTCATTGAATCATGCATTGAAACAGATCAACCAGTTGACCAAGGAGCGGACCCGGTTGAAAAAAGACATCAGGGCCGTCAAAACGGGCCTGATGTCCAACATGGACGGCATTGCAGGGGTCTTGACCGGTCTGATCCGGGTCAGGGTCGAAAAAAACAGGGGACACAGTGAGCGCGTGGCTCGCATCGCCGGCTTCGTAGCCGATGGGTTGGGGCTGGATGAAAAAAGGAAACAAGATCTTTCTAAAGCCGCGACCCTGCATGAGGTAGGTCTGCTGTTGCTGCCTGAAAACCTGGTGGGACATCCCGATACCTGTCTGTCCGAATATGAAAAAGATCTGCTGGATCAATATCCGGTAAAAGGGGCGGATCTGCTGGCCGGCTGTCCGGAATTCAGCGGATGCGCCGACATCATCCGGCATCTTAATGAAAATGCGGACGGCACCGGACGCCCCCAGGGTCTTAAGAAAAAGGATATTCCATTGGCATCGCGGATTCTCGCAGGCGCCGACCTGCTCGATTCCCTGAAAGACCGTCCGGATCTGCTCCCGGTTGAAGCTCTGCTCGGCGAGCTGGAAACCTATTCCGGGGGCCGCCTGGACCCTTCAGTGGTTGCCTGGCTTGAGAAATTCGCCGTATTGGAAATGGGCTCGGACGCCTACCGTGTCAGGGGTGTCGGAATTCACCAGCTGGAACCCGGGATGTCCCTTGGGGCCGCTCTTTTTACCCATACCGGAACCAAACTTTTTTCCGCAAATACTTTACTTACCAGCGAGGCTATTGATAAGATAAAAAAATACAACACAGGCTATCCCGTTGACGAGACTGTTTATATAAGGGCATGAACGAATGGATATATCTTCAATTATTGGTGTTGTTTCGGGTGTCGGGTTTGTTCTAGGCACCATTCTTTTAGGCGGGAATCTCATGGGATTCGTGAATATCCCATCCATTCTGGTCGTCATGGGTGGAACCCTTGCCTCCACCATGATCGCTTTCCCGCTGGCAGATTTTCTGAGCGTTTTCAAAACCGCCACAAAAATATTTATTTTTAAAATTCAGCCGCCGGAAGAAATTATCCGGAATCTGGTGGAAATATCCAACAAAGCCAGAAAAGGAGGCCTTCTGTCCATTGAATCCGACATCCAAACCACCAGCGACCCTTATCTGGCCCAGGCCCTTCAAATGACGGTGGACGGGGTCAAAACAGCCGATATCGCAGCCATCATGCAAAAGCAGATGGCTTTGACCAAGAAAAACCTGGATACGGGGGTCACCGTTTTTGAAGGAATGGGTACTTACGCCCCGGCCTTCGGAATGGTGGGGACGCTGATCGGCCTGGTTCAGATGCTCGCCAATCTGGATGATCCATCCTCCATCGGTCCCAAAATGGCAGTAGCCATGATCACCACCTTTTATGGGGCTGTTCTGGCCAACCTGTTTTTTATTCCCATGGCTTTGAAGCTGGCCGGAAGAAACCAGGAAGAGATCACCAATATGAATATCATTTTCGAAGGCATTATTTCCATTCGGGAAGGGGAGCACCCCAAGCTCATGGAAGACAAGCTCAGAATTTACCTGTCCAACATAAAGGACAAGAAAGATACCAAAGAATAAAAGAGAAAACCCATGGCTGACGATACCGCCGCTCAAGGCGAGGAGAGAATCACCCTGGCCCCTCCGGCAGAGGAGCAAAAAAAGAAAAAAGGGGCGCCGGAATGGATGTGTACCTTTTCCGACATGGTCACGCTCCTCATGTGTTTTTTCGTCCTGCTGTTCGCGATGAGTACCACCCAGCAGGAAACCTATAAAGAGCTGGTCAGGTCTCTGAGAAGCGCGCTCGGCGCTCAGTCCGTGCCGGAATCAGGCACCCGGGAGGGGCTGACCATGCATCCGGTTCCGTCGGAAGAACCATCGGACAACCAGCAGATCGATGAACTGGGCGGTATGATTGAAAAGGAGATGGAGGACATCGTCAGTGAGGTCCGGGAATTGGTCCTGTTCAATAAACTGGGCGGGGAAGTCAGCGTCGTCAAGACCGAAGAAGGGATCGTGATCACCATGTCCGATCTGTTGTTGTTCGAGGCGGGAGGAACCCGGATGTCGGACAAGGGGTATGATATTTTAAAAAAGGTGGCCGCCGTTCTTTCCAAGCTGGCCTATCATGTGAAAATCAAAGGACATACGGACAGCTCTCCCATTTCATCGACTCAGTATCCATCCAATTGGGAACTTTCCAGTGCCCGGGCTTCCATGGTGGTCCGCCTGCTGGTGGAAAACGGAGTGCCGCCTCAGTATATCTCTGCGGAAGGGTATGCCCACTATCATCCCGTGGCATCCAATGACACGGAAAAGGGACGCGCCTTGAACCGTCGGGTGGAAATCGTTTATGAAAGGGACAGCATCGCCCGGCGGTTTGCCGGAATGGATGCCGGGCAGGATTGATCGGCAGAATCAGTTTCCGGAGACGAGCTGATCCAGTTTAGCCTTCTCCCGGGCGACGATCCGTCGCAGAGCGTCCGCCGGCACTTCCTTTTTTATGCCGGGACAGGACCCGGCCATGGCATTCCAGTTCTCCGGATAGCGGATAACGGCCCGGATAAAGGGCCAGGCTCTGCACATATAGGGCTTGACCGGATGAATGGTGCATTGCCGGTCCGGGTCATAAAACACACACCACCCGTCCAGGCCGCAGGCCAGAACCAGTCTGGAGCCTGATTTCTGGCAGTGCCGGTCCGCAAACCGGTCCACATCGCAATGAATATAGGCGGCTATGCGCCCTATGTCCCGATCCGTGACATACGTCCCGCCAAATCCTTTGCAGCATTCACCACACTGTCGGCAGGTAAAAATATCGTCCCCGGTTTCAAATTCAGAAGCCATATCGTTTTTCCAGTGCTTTCTGCATGGTCAGATGGTCCATGTACTGAAGGTCTCCTCCCATTGGGATACCGCAGGCAATGCGGGTGATCCGGACCTTTGCGGGTTTGAGTTTCTCAAAAATATAGGCGGCGGTGGCTTCCCCTTCCACATTGGTTCGGGTCGCCAGAATGATTTCCCGAGTGGTTTCAGGATGTACCCGACCAATCAGTTCCTTTATCCGGATATCGTCCGGTCCGACCCCGTCGATGGGAGATAAAAGACCGCCCAGTATGTGGTAAGTGCCTTTGTATCCGTTGGACTTTTCAATGGCGGCCATGTCCGTGGGGTTTTCCACCACGCAGATCAGACCCGGATCCCTGGAAGGGTCGGCGCAGATGCGGCATTTTTCCTGATCGCTGAAAGAAAAACAGGTTTCACAGAGCCGGATTCGTTTTTTGACGGCCAGGATATCTTCGGCAAGGGCCGACGCCTCGGCTGCCGAAGCGTGAAGAATATGAAGAGTGAGCCGTTCCGCCGTTTTTTTGCCGATGCCGGGTAGTCTGGACAAGCTGTGAATCAGTTTGAGTATCGGTTCAGGATAATGGGTCATGATCGGTATCAGAAACCGGGAATATTGAATCCCCCGGTCAATTTACCCATTTCCGCCGATACCATTTCCTGGGCCCGGGTCAAGGCGTCGTTGACGGCTGCCAGCACAAGATCCTGAAGCATTTCAACATCATCGGGATCCACCACTTCTTTTTCAAGGACGATGGATTCGATTTTTTGAGCCCCATTGGCCACCACCTTGACCATGCCGCCCCCGGAAGAGGCCTCGACTGTTTTCGAAGCCAGTTCTTCCTGGGTTTTCAGCATTTTTTTCTGAAGTTTTTGGGCCTGACGCATCATGTTGTTCATATTGTTCATCATTTTCTGTGGGCTCCTTTTTCATGAATAAATGATTTCACCGTTAAACATTTTCTGGGCCTCGATCACCAGAGGGTGGGTGAAGGCACCCGGCCCGGCTTTGACTTCGGCCTGGTCCTGACCCGTTTTCCCGGGAGGGGGGGAGAGTTCCAGGATACGGATGGTCAAACGTTTCCCGAGAAATCCGTCGCACATCTGTCTCAATTCATCTTCTTTTTTCCTGACCCGCTGTCCTTCAAAGGAGGAGCAGTTTGCCAGCTCGACCAGGAGCTCGTTCGGCGACGGCTCCTGAACGGCTCCGCGGCTGAGAATCGTGAAAACGGAGGGCTGAGTCTGTTCCAGATGTCTGAGGAAATCGGGCCATCCCGGCCTGGATACGCAGACGGTCGGGGGTTGAGGATCTGCATCCCTTTCCGCAGGGTCATTTTCGGCCGGTTGCGTGCGTTCGGTTGGATCGGGAGGAATTCGGCCGGATATCGGTTCGGTCGACCGGCCGGATATCTGTTTTGTCAGAGCGTCCAGCTGGTGCAGGATATGGTCGATCTGGGCGCCCGAATCGATCCGCATGGCTTTGAGCAGGGTCATTTCCAGGGCTGTCCGGGTGTGGGTGCCGTAGCGCACGAGGTTTTCATCAGCCAGCAGGGAATTCAGGACAGCGTGAATGTGAGCGGCGGAGGTTCGGCAAGCCGTCTGAAACGCCGCTTCTTTTTCAGAATCCGTGAGGTCCACGGCGGGGCTGTCTTTGCCGCAGATCCGGATCACATTGAGATGGCGGAAATAGCTCAGTATGTCGACATAGAATTTTTTCAGATCCATTCCGGAATCGCTGATTTTTCCCACGATTTCGACAATGGCTCTCCCGTCTTGATCCAGAACGGCCCGGCCGATGTCATGGATGACCTCACGGCCGATAATGCCCAGTGAAGTGAGAACACGTTGGGGATCGACCTGCCGTTCCGCAGCGGAAGACAGTATCCGGTCCAGAAGGCTCAATCCGTCCCTGATGGAGCCGTCGGCTTCCCGGGCGATCAGATCCAGGCTGTCTTTTTGAATTTTGAACCCTTCTTTCTCGCATAGCCTCTTCAGGTGATCCGCGATCCGACCCGCCGGAATCCGGGACAGATCATGCCGTTGACACCTGGAAAGGATGGTCATGGGAATTTTCTGCACTTCGGTTGTGGCAAAAATGAACAGTACGTGGGCCGGAGGTTCCTCGAGGGTCTTGAGAAGCGCGTTGAAAGCGGCCACGGACAGCATGTGGACTTCATCGATGATGTAAATTTTGTACCGGGCCGATGAAGGCATGTAGGCCACGTTTTCCCGAAGGTCCCGGATCTGGTCTACGCTGTTGTTGGAGGCTCCGTCGATTTCAAAGACATCGGCGCAGTGACCCTGAATGATGTCTTTGCAGATGGCGCATGTATTGCAGGGGGCGGGACAGGGGCCTGCGGCGCAGTTCATGGCTTTGGCCAGAATCCGGGCAATGGTGGTTTTTCCCGTGCCTCTCGGGCCGGTCAGAAGGATGGCATGGGCCATACGGTCCGACAAAATGGCGTTGGTCAGTGTGGTGGTTACATGGTCCTGGCCTACGACATCTTCAAATTGCTGGGGTCTGTATTTGAGGGCTAATACTTGATAAGACATGCTATCCGATATGGTTCGTGGCGGAGAAGGAGGGATTCGAACCCTCGGTACCCGGTTAGGGTACACACGCTTTCCAGGCGTGCA
>CAZQIX010000046.1:0-30137 GCA_964593855.1 uncultured Desulfobacula sp.
CTGAATACTCACGTGGGCCGGACAGGTGGCCTTGCACGGCGCCGTGCCGCGTTTGTCCACGGCATAGGCGCCCGGCATGCCCTGGGGATAAAGTTTATAAACGGCTTTGCGATTTCGCAACCCTTCGTCGAAACGGTTAGGGACATCCACAGGGCAAACCTTGGCGCATTCACCACAGGCCGTACATTTATCCAGAAGAACATACCGCGGCTTCTGCTTCAGAGTTGCCTTGAAATGCCCCGCTTCTCCGGAAACATCCATAAGCTCTGACATGGTGTGAAGTTCTATGTTCAGATGGCGGCCGGCCTCCACCAGTTTGGGAGAAATGACGCACATGGAACAGTCATTGGTGGGAAAAGTCTTGTCCAGGCGGGCCATGACACCGCCGATCTGGGGATCTTTTTCAACCAGATGAACCAGAAAGCCGGCGTCGGCCAGATCCAGAGAAGCCTGAATGCCGGCGATACCCGCCCCGACAACCAAAACGGCGCCGATAATAGGGTCTTGTTTCATAACAATCACAATCCTCCATCATATCCATGAATGGTAACGGTCAATGGAAATGGATTGTCTGTCGGACCCTTCGGTTCAGATGACAGTCGCCATTTCCCTTCAAAGGCTGCGTATCCGCCGGACACGGGCGGGACAATCACGCCGCGCTCAGTGCCTTATGAGGGAATGGATGAGTTTCAAAATGGCTAAAACGATGCCTGCCGGCTTTCCACAAGCCCCCGGAAAACCCTTTTGAGTTCCTCCTGGGGGATTTCCGGCAGTGAGAAAAAGGCATCGTCCAAATCATCCGGGCATTCTTCATCGACTTCCTGGGATTCACGGGAATCGACGCAATAAACTTTCATGCGGACAGGCGTTTCGTGCGGTTTTTTGCGACTGTTGGCATCCAGCCAGGTGTCACAGCTGTCGTGGGTCCCCACGTACAAGACATGAATACGGTTTTTCTCCTTGATGAAGATCAACCGGTAACCGCTTCCCAGATCGAATTTGAATAGATTTTCAATCCGGGCATCCTTTCGCCTGGACAAACGTCCGGCATGGGAAGGATGAACTCCTTCCAAAATGGCCTTGATAATTTGCCGGGCCCTTCTGGCCGCAATGCACGGGGCTTTTTCAAGCTGTTCCATCTGATCCAGAAGCTTTTCCACTTTTGGATGGATGTGGATCTGAGTGATCATGGCAACCCCCGTATCAGCCGCAACATGAGCCGCCCTGACCGCAGGAACTGCACCCGCCGCCCAGCTCCAGGCTGGAGGAAATGACAAAGCCGGTTCCTGAAAAATCCACCTCCACCGGTCGTGCTTCTTCCAGAAGACGGGTTTCCATGATGTAATCCACGCCGTCAAAGGTAAAAGACGTATCCGTGTCTTTTTTCCCATCCAGAGCCATGGCCAGTTGGGATCCGCCGCATCCACGGTTGACGAAAATACGAACCGGTTGAATTTCTCTGCCGGTAAAATAATCCCGGACCTGTTCCCGGGCTTTCTGGGTTACTGTTATCATTTTTTCATCTCCTTTATTTGAAGCAAATCGAGGTTTCTTCTAAAATTCACCGGGCGTCCGATTCAAAGCTTCCAGCGTGAATACCGGACCATCCCTGCAGACCAGTTCCCTGCCGATATTGCACCTCCCGCACATCCCGATCCCGCATTTCATCCGGTTCTCAAGGCTCATGAGGATATCGGCGTCAGGATATCCAAGATCCATGAGGACGGATTTTGTGAACTTAATCATGATCGGAGGGCCGCAGACCAGCACCTTGGCTCCCCGGCTTTTTTTCGGAGCACATTCCCGGGTGACGGCCGGGACAAAACCGGTATGATAGGGCCAATCGGGGTCATCGGTCGAATCCACGGTAATGTGCATAAAAATATCTTCCCGCTTTTCCCAGGCTTCCAGCTCGTTGCGATAGAGCAGCATGCCGGGGTTTCTCGCCCCGTAGACCACATCGATACGTCCGAATCGGGACCGGTATCCCGGCTCCAGCATCGTTTTGACGGTGGAGCGCAGGGTGGTAAAGGCAAACCCTCCGCCAATGATGAGAAGGTCCCTGTTTTCCATTTCATCCATGGGAAACCCGTTGCCGAATGGCCCCCGGACACCCATTTCATCTCCCGGCTTCATATTATGAAGGAACGAAGTCACTTTTCCGGTTTTGAACACGGTGAATTTCAAAATGCCTTTTTCAGCGGGAGCCGATGCGATTCCGATGGGAATTTCCCCTACCCCCGGAATGGACAGCATGGCAAACTGGCCCGGCCTGTAAGAGAACAGAGCATCATCCGCTTTGTCCGCAAAAACGAAGGTAAACGTTTTCAGTGTTTTGTCGGCGGTTTCCGTTTGGATATCATCGATTCTGACCGGATAAGGCTTGTAGGGGTTTTTCATCAGAGGGCCTCCTTGTCGTTCAGACGCTCACATACTTGCCGAATATCAATCCCGGCCGGACAAAAGCGGATGCACCGCCCGCACCCCACGCACATGATCCCGTCTGCATATTTGTCCATGAAATATTTGAGCTTGTGCATGAAGCGGTTACGAAACCGCTGCCAGTTTTCGGCCCGGGGATTGTGGCCCGAGGCATGGGCTGAATACAGGCCGGACATACAGGTGTCCCAGATCCTCAGCCTTGCGCCGCGCCCCCCTTTCAATTCATCCTGGATGTCGAAACACCAGCAGGTCGGACAGACGAAAGTGCATGTGCCGCAATTGATGCAGGCAAAAGCCAGATCTTTCCAAAACGGGGCATCATACAGGGACATACAATCCGCCTCCCGGACATGGGAAAAATCCGGGTTCGATTGAATTTCAGCCTCAGCGGCGGTTTTTAATTTTGCCAGGGCGGACTCGAGTTCCGGGCTTTCGGTTGGAGCCAGGCCGCAATGGGCTGCGAATGTTTCCCCTTTGGCTGTGAGGACTTTGCCGATGTACGCATCGCCTGTGTCCGCCAGAAGGATATCCAGGCAGGTTTCATCAAATGGACCGGTCCCGCAGGATGTCGAAAAATGGAAGGGACCGGGATGGTTTTCGGCCAGGCCCACCAGGGTCAAATTTTCATATCTGCGGATGAAATAGGGGTCTTTGTATTCCGGAGTGTCGAAATTCAGTTTCAAAAGATGGATCGCCCTGGCGTCATAGGGCCGGATTCCCAGAACGGCCGACGGGACGTCATCCGGGACGATATCCGCCAGAACCGGCATTTCTGCCTTTCCCGGCTTTCCTCTCAGAAAAAACAAGGGTTCGGACTGGGGAAATACGATCGCCTTGGGCGACAAACGGGTCAGGTCATAATTCAGATCCGGCAGCTCTTCTTTTTGCAACGGCCTGAAAACATGACCGTTTCCGTCTCTGACCGGACCTGTCAGCCGGTAATGTTGCCGGGCCTTTTCCACCATTTCAGGCAGATTTTTTTTCTTCATGGTGATCAGTTTCATGAAATATCCTTACATTATATCCGCTTTCCGGCCTATCGGATGAATTCCTGGGAATCATCGAGTCTGAATCGGTCCAGAGCGGGACGGTGATCCAAAGACATCCCCGCTTCCCATCCATATCGCAGGACACAGTCCTGAATGGTTTTGCGGGTAAAAAACCGCATTTTTATGTCCATGGGACAGGCCGCTTCGCAGGCTCCGCAGTCCGTGCATCGTCCGGCGTCATGGAAGGCCCGCATCAGGTGATAGGTTTTCACGTCAACCGGGTCATTGGTTTTTCCCACCCACTGGGGACAAGACTCATCCACAAAACATACGGGGCAATAGCATAGCGGACAGACATTTCGACAAGCATAACAACGAATGCAGGATCGAAGCAGATCCTCGAAAAAAGCCTGTTTGTCATCCGTGTCCAGGCTCTCGACCATTCCCACATCTGAAAACCGGTTCGAAAGTTCCAGCTCCTCCACAGGCGGCCCGGCCAGTTCGTCAAAAATCACGGGATTTCTTCGGACGCAGGTCCGACAGTTGTCCTGAAGGACTTCGGATCTGGCGGCCACGGTGTCGCCGGACCAGGTGCTGAGAACAATACGGTCCCCCTGATCGTCCAGCGCCAGAATATCTCCGCCTGCGGCCTGGATCAATCGATTCCTGTCGGCCATGCCCGGGCAGGGCACACCGATGATGTAAAGGTTATCGCGGCTGACCCGGTTTTCGATGAGAAGGGTGACCAGATTCCGGCTGTCACAGGCTTTGACCACGATGCCGACCTTGCCCGCAGAAGAGGACAGGTAGGCCGTGAGGTTCAGCCTGCAGTTACAGTCGAAACAAAGGGTTTCGGCATCTTTGGGGGTTCGGGCCGAAAAAGGCCGGGTCATTGTGGCCCCGCTCGCTTTCGCGAACCCGAACACTGCGTCTACGGTCTGATCTTCCAGCAATTTGGAAGCGATCCGTCTGATGTTTTCGGAAATCGTTTTCATCAGACCTCCCAGGGCAGGGTTTTAACCAGCCGGCGGGCCGGTCCGAGTCTCCGGACGGCTTCGATGACTTCATGTGCAACCGCGGCGAATTTGACGCCTTCGGCTGACGATATCCAGGAAAACTGAAGACGGCCCGGCTCGAGACCTGAATACTCTAACAGATCTTTGAGGAGGGCGAATTTGCGACGCGCATAGAAGTTGCCTTCGATATAATGGCAGTCGCCTGGATGACATCCGGATATCCAGATACCGTCGGCACCGTTTCTGACGGCGTGAAGAATCATCCTGGCCGATATTCTTCCTGAACAGGGAATCCGGATGATGCGCATGTTGGGGGGATACTGGAAACGGCTGACACCGGCCAGATCCGCGGCTCCATAACTGCACCAGTTGCAGAGAAAGGTAATGATTTTCGGTTCAAATTCCGTCATTGAGGTATCTCCATTCAAAAAGCATGGTCGATCACGGCCATGAGCTGTTCTTCTTCAAATCCCCGAAGACCGGCGGCTCCGGACCGGCAGGAGGCCACGCACAGACCGCACCCCTTACAGAGTACGGGATTGATACCGGCTTTTCCCCTGTCCCTGCCTTCTTCAATAAAATAAGGCGCGTTATACGGACAGATCGCCACACAAACGCCGCAGGCGCTGCAGAGCGCTGTCCGAACCCACGCGGTCTGGCCGAGGGTCCGGATGCTGTCTTTAGCAAACAATCGGGAGACTCCGGAAGCGGCGGCCTGGGACTGTGCCACGGATTCATCAATGGGTTTTGGGTAATGGGCCAGGCCGCACAAAAACACACCGTCCACGGCAAAGCTGGAAGGAGCGAGCTTGACATGGGCTTCCACAAAAAAACCGTCATTGTCCATGGGCACTTTGAACATCTTGGCCAGGGTTTCATCTCTTCTGGACACAACGGCTGACGCAAGCACCAGCATATCTGCGTCGATGCCCACGAACCGCTTCAACACGTGGTCTTGAACGACTATGGAAAGGCCCTTGTCTCCGGCGCTGACCTCGGGTTTGTTGTCAAGTGCGTACCGGATGAAAACGACCCCTTTTTCCCTGGCTTCCTTATAAAGCTTTTCCTTTTCGCCATAGGTACGGATATCACGGTAAAGGACATACACGTTCCTGTCCGGATTTTGTTTTTTGAGGAACAAGGCCGATGCGACGGAATGGGTACAGCAGATCCTGGAGCAATAGGGCCGTCCGGGTTCCCGGGACCCAACGCACTGGATGAACACCGCTGTTTGAGAATTCAAGACAAGGGGGTCCTGATCCATTATTTTCCGGTCCAGCTCCAGGCCGGTCATGATTCTCGGATCTGTGCCGAAAAGATATTCGGTCGGCTGGTATTCTTCGGCTCCCACGGCAATGACCGCAGCTCCATGTTCGATCACACGTTCGCTGTCAAGGCCCTTTACGGTAGTCTTAAAATTGCCCACAAAACCTTTGACGTCCTTCAGTGTCGTTTCCAGACAAACGGTTATCAAAGGGTGGGTCTGCACGGATTGAATGAGATTCTGCAGCTCTTTGCGGACATCGGTTCCGTCAGCCGTCCGATGGATGCGGACGGCATTTCCGCCCAGTTGTCCGTCCTTTTCCACCAGGACGGCCTCAAATCCCTGATCAGCCATGGACAGAGCTGTGGTCATCCCGGAAATGCCGCCGCCGATGACCAGCAATCGCTTATTGATCGAAAGGCTCTCTTCCCTCAACGCAGAAAGCAGCGCCACCTTGGAAACAGCCATGGCCAAGGATTCCATGGCTTTCCGGGTCGCTTTTTCAGGATCGTCTCTGTGAACCCATGAATTATGATTCCGGATATTCACCATTTCAAACAGGTATTTGTTCAACCCGGCGCCGGCCAGGGTTTCCTGGAAAAGCGGCTCGTGGGTTCTCGGACTGCAGGCAGCCACTACCACACGATTCAGATTTTTTTCCCGGATCAGGTCCAGAATGATCTGTTGGGTGTCCTGGGAACAGGAATACAGATTGTCGTCGGCATATTCCACAAAAGGAAGAGTTGCAGCAAAATCCCTCACCATGGGAACATTGACGACACCGCCGATGTTGATCCCGCAATGGCAGACAAAAACCCCGATTCGGGGGACTTCATTCCCGACGTTTCGTTCCATGGGTGCCGGGAGGGTTTTGATTCGGGTGCCACGGCTGTCCGCAATTGCCGAACCGGCCGATAGCGCCGCAGCACCGGCTTCGATCACCGACTGAGGGATATCCTTGGGTCCCTGGAAAGCGCCGCACACAAAAATGCCGTCCCGACTGGTGGCCGTAGGGGAGAAGGCCCGGGTTCGGCAGAATCCCTGATCGGTCAGATCAATGCCGATTTTACGCGCAAACGACCTGGTTTCCGCATTGATTTCCATCCCGACGGACAAAACCACCAGATCAAACGATTCCTTGACAAGGCGGGCCTCTTCCTCATCGGTGTAAAACAGGGTCTGGGTGTTCTCATCCGATGGTTGGAAAACGGAATGAACCCTGCAACGGACAAACCGGATTCCGTGTTTTTCCTTTGCCTCGGTAAAGCAGGCTTCAAAACCCTTTCCATGGGTTCTCATGTCCATATAAAAAATGGTGCAGGAAAGATCGGGATTGTGTTCTTTGGCAATGATGGCCTGCTTGATGGCATACATGCAGCAGACCGACGAGCAGTGTCCGTTGTCGCAGGCATTGATATCCCTGGACCCCACGCATTGAAGCCAGGCGATTTTCTCCGGCTCTTCATGATCGGACATGCGTATGATATGCCCCTTGTTGGGTCCTGAGGCCGACAGAAGTCGTTCGAACTCCAGGGAGGTGACCACGTCCCTGGAGGCGGCCCAGCCGTAAACGAGGGATTTTCCCGGATGAAAAGGGGAAAACCCAGGGGCCAGGATCACAGACCCTACGTCCAGCGTGAATTCCCGATCTTTGTCCTGATAATTGACGGCCCCGGCCGGACAAACCTTTTCACAGTTCCCGCATTTATCCCTGGTCAGCTTGAGGCAGTGCTCCGGATCGATGACGTATTTGAGGGGCACGGCCTGGGCATAGGGGACATAGATGGCTTTTCGCTTGATAAGGTCGGCGTTGTAAACATCGTCCACCTTTCCGGGGCATTTTTCGACACAGGCCCCGCAGCCAACGCATTTGTTCACATCCACATACCTGGCCCTCTGAAAAATATCCACTTTGAAATGGCCCCTGGTGCCCCGTATTTCTTTTATATCGGCAAGGGTCACCAGTTCGATATTGATGTGCCGCCCCACTTCCACCAGCTTGGGCGACATGATGCACATGGAACAGTCATTGGTGGGAAAAGTTTTATCCAATTGCGCCATAACGCCGCCGATGGCCGGGCTTTTTTCCACCATGTACACATAAAACCCCGAATCTGCCAGATCGAGCGCCGCCTGAATACCGGCTATGCCGCCGCCGGCCACCAGAACCGATCCGATGGAGCCAGGTTGATTCATAACAATCTCCTTGAAAACATATCTCGTTTATTCACCCTTCGGTTGCAGGATCAAAGTCCGAATTCCGCAAGATCCGGGCCGAGATAGGTTCTTTCGTTTTCACCCAGAACACCCATGGACAGACAGATCAGGGTCCACAAATGGACGGTGTGGTAAGGTGCTTGATGGAAGTGGGCGAGATCCTCGATCTGGGCGTGGCAGTTATGACAGGGGGTCACGACATATCCGGCGCCGGTGGCCATAATCTGATCGAATTTAATTCGGCCGTATTGGCGTCGCTCATCGGTATATCCGGCCTGAAGCGCTCCGCCTCCGCCTCCGCAACAGTAATTGTTGGACTTATGAGGCGCCATATCCACAAAATTTTCCTCGCCCACCACTTTTTTAATCACATATCGAAGGTCATCGGCGAATTTGTCGCCCAGGGATTTTCTCACCACATTGCAGGGGTCCTGGGCCGTGAATTTGATCCCTGTGGTATTCCAGTCCGAATTGACGGGCAGTTTTCCTTCCCTGATCCATTCGGCATAGTATTCCACAATGCTTCTGAATTGAAACCGGTGGGGGATATTGAAACGTCGAAGCCCTTCCCAGACCGCAAAAAAAGAATGGCCGCATTCCGTATTGAGAAAAACCTTGCACCCGAGTTTATCGATATGTTCGGCCTGGGCCCGGACAATCTTTTCCCAGGATGGATCGTCAGCCAGAAACATACAGTAATTTTCCCCGCCCCACATTTCCGAATAATAGGTCCAGTCGGCTCCGACGGTATGAAGGATCTTCCACAGCGGCAACAGCTCATCGGGCTCCGTCACCGGTTCTCTTGAATTCTGATTCAGGGCGAAATAAGCCCCTTCCCGATCGATGTCCACCCTGAGATCTTCAAACCCTTCCTGGGTCCGGCATTCCTCGGCCAGATCCTCCACCGTGAATTTGAAATCAGCCAGAGGAACCCCCATAGCCCCTCCCCCGGACCGGATATGATGGTCACAGGAGCCCAATATGCCCTTGGGCCGATCTTCCCTGGGCCATTGGGACCGCAGATAATATACCAGCTGGGGGATGTTCAGGCGCATGGGACAGACGTCATAGCAGCGTTTACACATGGTGCAGGCCCAGACCCAGGGATGGCGATCCAGTTCTTCATCCAGTCCGAACACGGCCATGCGCAAAAATTTTCTCGGATCCATGTCCATGATTCCCGTGGCCGGACAACCGCTGGCGCAGGCCCCGCAGGTCAGGCAGGCGCTCAGGTTTCCGTCGGGAACCAGTTCCCTGACCTTCTGTCTGATTCCATTCGGGTGATTTTTAAGTCTGATGATATCCAACATGACGTTATTCCCTCCAGCCCCCGATAATGGTTCATCCAAGGGGCCATGATATTGACGGTAAAGGGAAACGCCTGTCTGCCGTGAGGATGGAGATTACAAAGCAACCGCCGTTTCCCTGAAAAGGCCTTGCACCTGCCGGGCACGGGCAGATAATTCCGGCCTTACTCAGTGTCTTTCAAGGAAAAAGGGCATTATGTTCTCCAATGTGTGATTTCTTGCTACTGCCCGGGTAATGAATCGGGTCTCTATCAGGTGTTTTAGATATAAAAAAACCGGATGTTTGACAAATTGATTCTTTTTATGCCTCCATCCGATCTTATTGAAAATCCCGATGACCTGAACCGATCCACCTTCCGATTTGGCCTTGACAGTTGAACCGTTTTCACATAGATTGACCGGAATTCTGCAATAGAAATTGCAGTGCGTAAAACGATTTCTTTACCGTTGAAACCAAGGCCAGGAAGGTCGGACAGGCAAAACAGCCTGTTCTGATAGTCCGGCCTTTTTTGTTTATGGAGAACAGATGAAATCCGAATTTTTCGACATCCGGGCCGAGAACTGGGAATCCTCTCACTATCCCGGCCCGGTGCGGGAACGGCTGACAGGACTGATCGACATTTTCGGGGTGATTTCCGGTGAATCCATACTGGATGTCGGCACCGGACCGGGGGTTCTGATCCCGTACCTGCAGTCCCTGAGCGGCATTTCAGGGCGGGTGACGGCCTTTGATCTGTCGTTTCCGATGGTGAAGCAGGCCTGCCGGAAAAACAAGGCTGAGGACAATGGGACGGTCGTCCAGGCAGACGCCCTCCATATCCCTTTTGAAACAGGCATTTTTGACCGGGTGATCTGTTTTGCCGCTTTTCCGCATTTTGATGGTCCGGCCGAAGCCGTCCATGAGATGGGCCGGGTCCTGAAGCCCGGAGGATGCCTGGTGATCGCCCATTTGATGAGCCGGGAGGAACTGGCGGCCCACCACGCGGCCCATGCCGGAGTGGAAAAAGACATCCTGCCCGACGCCCGGGAAATGACCGATCTGTTTCAGGCGGCGGGATTTAAAAAACCCGAAATTACAGACAGGCCCGGCAGATATTCAGCCAAGGCAACAAAAAGCATCTGATGAACGAAACACACAAAAAAACAATATGCGTCATTGACGGCCACGGCGGAGGGATCGGCGCGGTCATCATCAAGTATATCCGCCAGTTCCATGAAAACCGGTTTGATCTTATGGCCATCGGAACCAATGCCATAGCAACCGCGGCCATGCTCCGGGCCGGGGCCCACAGGGGCGCGTCCGGGGAAAACGCCCTGATCCGGAACGTTCCAAGGGTCGATGTCATCATCGGCCCCGTATCCATAACCTGGTCCAACGCCGGACTGGGCGAGATCACCCCCCGGATGGCCCAGGCCGTCATGGACAGCCCGGCCCCGAAAATCCTTTTACCGCTTCATCAGGAAAATGTTCATCTGATGTATTTTACAGAAAAAGAACCGCTGCCCCACCAGGCCACGGCCATAGCTCAGACCAAACTGATGGAGGTGTTGTACCGTCAAAAAATTCTCTCGGCCGAAGAGACTCCTTGAAAGACTGCGATACGAAGTTCCATCGGGCCGATTTTCACTGTTCCACAATCCAGTCCATCCATTGAACGGCTCGAAGCTGAACAGCCGTTTTCCTGTCCACCCCGTAAACACCCTGGTAAAAATCAAGGAGCCAGGCATTCAGGTCGATATCGTCAAATTTATCGGGATACGCGGCCTTGGCCATCACCATGACATCGATGGGGTATTCCAACCGTTTGTCGCAATTGCAGGGGGTCCAGGGAAGGGCTGCGACCCGACGGTTTCTGACCGCCCTGAGATCTTTCAGGCTCCGGTAGTAAGGGGCTTCGTAAAGCTCACACGGAGGATGATAGCCCCAGGCGGTCATCAGGACGATCACGTCCGGATCCATGGCCAGGACCTGTTCCGTGCTCAGGATATTCCATGCCCCTTTTGTCCTGAAAGCATTCCGGGCGTTCACAACCGATTCCACCAACCATGCGTCGATGGTGTTCAGTCCTCTTACGTTTCCCGCACCGCCTGCTTCTCTGGATTTGGGGGACAGCCCGAAAAGAAGTACGGAGGGTTTTTTCCCGTCGGGGATGTCCCGGGTCCGATTCATCACGAAATCGATCTGTTTTTCAAGAAAGGCCGCCAGATCCAGGGACTGCCGCTCCCTGTCGAACACCTTGCCGATGATTTGGATTTCGTCTGAAACGCTGTCCATGTGTGGCCGATCATGGGCATTGGAACCCAGAAGGACCACCATCGGTATGCCTAAGGATTCGATGATCCGGATGGTTTTCCGCGCATTCTCGTCATTGGTGCCGAAGGCGCAGGACCCGATCCTCAAAAACACGAGATCCGGATCGAGAGCGGCCAGGGTTTCATAATTCACCCCGGTGCCGGACTCTGCCACAAGGGGCAGGCCCATGAAAAACGGGTTCAGAAACGTGACGGTGTTCATACCGTTTTTATACTCGTAAGATTCACCGGTCACGCTTGGATAGGTGTATTCCCAATGCCTGGGGATACAGGCTGACCCGAGGCCCACAATCGTGTCCTGAACCCCGAGCACGGTCATGACACCTTCCACAAAACCGTCGCAGATGGTCACCACCCGACGGATATCCGAAGGTATCTTCACGGATATGCCCCTGTGATCGGTCACATGACGGACAAGATCCGGTTTGTCCGAAGCATGGGCCGGATATCCGGCCATCTGCAGAATTCCCCAGAATACAATCCATATAAGACAACGCTGAAAACGATCCATGTTTTTTCCCTTTGCCGGCTTTATCCCATTTCTCCGGGCACGATCATTTTCATTCCACCGACCTCTCTGACCGTGCATATCTCCTTGTAAATTCCGTTGATCACTCTTTCCGTCATGACCTCATCGGGCCGCCCCTGAATCACCCGCCCGCCGCCGTTGAGGATTACCGCCTCATGGCAGAACCAGGCCACATGGTTGGGATCGTGACAGCACGCGATCACCGTGATCCCCTGGGTCGTGAGGCGTTGCAGCATTTTCCAGATCCGGATCTGGTTGCTGAAATCCAGAGCGGATGTAGGCTCGTCGAGGAAAATGAGCCGGGTTTCCTGGGCCATGGCCCGGGCGATCAGCACCATCTGCCGCTGTCCGCCGGACAGGCTGTTGTAGGGGCGATCGGCCAGATCACGGATATCCAGCATGCACAGGGCCTCCAAAGCCATGGCCTTATCCCGCCGACTGATTCCGAAGATGCCCCCCATATGGGGAGACCGTCCCATGAGAACCACGTCCCGGACCAGATAGGGAAAGGGCGGCTTATGCTCCTGGGGGACATAGGCTGCATATTTGGCCATTTGTGCCACACCGGCCCGGCTGATGTCCGTTCCGTCGATGCGGATGTGTCCTTTTCGATATTTCAGGAACTTGAGGCAGCACTTGAACAAAGTGGTCTTGCCGGATCCGTTGGGTCCGAAAAGCCCGATGAGACATCCCCGGGCCGCCTTAAAGGACACACCGTTGAGTATGGAGGTCTTCCCATAATTGAAATAAAGATCGTCGACTTCGAGCATGGGCGGCCTTTCAGACGCGGACCAGGTTTTCGGTTTTATTGCGGTATCCGGTCCCTTCAAGACACCTTCCGACTATGATAAGCCCCGCAAACGCCTCGTCGATGTCCCGGACATGATCCATTATATTCCGCAGGGTCCCGCGGACGATGCGCTGTTTTTGTTGATCCCCCAGATGGTACAGAACCGCAACGGGCAAGTCTTCCGGGAAATGGGCACGCAATCGGGTCATCAAAGGGTCCATGTTCCACAGAGCCATATAGAACACCATGGTGGCGGGGTATCCGGATAAATCTTTAAAAACTTCATCATCCCGGTCGTCTTCCGTTAAAAAAAACGGGGAAGTCTGCAGAACGAACCGGGTTTCATGGGCGGGAATGCTTGACTTTTTCAGCGCAGCCATGGCTGCGGAAAAGGTTCCCACGCCGGGAAGGATTTTCACTTCCTGTTCTTCAAACCCTTCTATAAACCAGTGAGACGGCCCGAACAGACAAGGATCCCCGTTTTCGATGAGCACCACATGGTTCCCCCGGATCATATGCGCCCGGACGGATCCGACGATTTCCTCCCGGATCCGGATTCTCTCCTTTTTGAAATTTTCAACAAGGGACGGATCGGAACGCGCCAGCTCCCGCCAAGGCTTTCCTTTGTAGTCAAACAGTCCCTGCCATGGATCGCACAACACCGGCTTGTCGCCGATATAAGACGCAAAGAGCGTCCTGATCTTTTCCGGACAAAGGATCAGATCCGCACCCTGTATGCATCGCAGGACTTCCAGAGTGGTCTGATCCGGTCCGCCCGGACCGGTTCCCACAACAAAAAACGTACCTTTTTTCATTTATCAACCTCCAAAAGCCGACCGGCCTTTTGTTCGTAAAAGATAAAACAGATAGGGCGCCCCGAGCAGAGACGTCAATATGCCTATGGGAATTTCAGCCGTGGTGAGGGTTCGGGCCAGGGTATCGCAGACCAGCAGATAAATTCCGCCGAGCATGGCGGCTGCCGGAATCACCCAACGGTTGTCGGGTCCCAGAACCATTCGCGCGGCATGGGGCATCATCAATCCGACCCAGGCGACAATGCCCACCGTGGCCACGGACACGGCGGTGCACAGGGTAGCCAGACTGATGAGAACCAGCTTGTATTGTTCGGGATGGATCCCCAGGGCCCGGGCTTCCTCATCACCCATGGACAGGATATTCAGTTTCCAGCCCAGAGCCCATTGCAGGGAAAAACAGACGAATACCACCGGAAAGACTGTGAATACATCGGTCCATGTGGTGTAATAAAACCCCCCCATGAGCCAGAACACGATTTCCCTCAGAGCGGTGTCATGGGCCACGTACTTGAGAGACGACACCAGGGCCGAAAAGACCGACCCGATAATGACCCCGGCCAGAATCAACGCGACCACGGGCGTTTCCCCCCTGATACGACCCAGGCTGTAAGCCCCCATGACCGCCGCCATACCGAAGATAAACGCGGATACCTGTACGGACAATCCAAAAGCCGGGAAAACAATTCCCAGGGCCGCGCCGAAAGCGGCTCCGGAAGAAACGCCCAGGATATAAGGCTCCACCAGGGGATTTCGGAAACATCCCTGGAAAACCGCCCCGGCCGCTGCCAGGCCTGCACCGACGGCCACGGCAAGAAGCATTCTCGGCAGACGCAGATTCCAGATGATGGTTTGGTGAAGCGGGGTCACCCGGTCCGAACCGGAATCAAAACCCAGATTGACCCGTAACACCCGCCCCACATCGGCTATGGTGATTTTATAAGCGCCCATGGTCATGGCCAGGCCTGCCGCTGAAACCAGAACAACCGTCAGAAAAGCCATGAGAATCCATCTGGATTTATCGGAAAAAATATCCGCTTCCAAGGATTTGTTTTTATTCCAGGGCATTTCCATCTTCCTTTGCCGTTTAAAACCGCACTCCCATCTCCACCCCCAGAACCTGCCGCGGCATGGAATAACCGCTCTGTTCCTGATATCGGGTACCGGTCAGGTTGTTGCAGAACACTTTAAAATTGTAAGGAATCTTGCCCAGGGTCAATCCCTGTTCAAAACCCACATCCAAGGTGGTGTAGTCATCCAGGGTCTCTTCTTTCTGGGCGTCTCTTTTGCCCACGTATCTGACCCCGGCGATCAGCCAGCCGTCCGTCCGGATCCGGTACTGCCCCATGAATTTGACCTTGTGCCTGGGCAACAGATCGGGCAGGTAATAGGTGTATCCCTGTTCAAAACCTGTTTGGCTCATATCACTTTCCTGATACAGGTACGAGGCCGTGGCCCGGAAACGATCTCCCAGTTTCAGGGCCAGTTCCAGTTCGATGCCGTACAGACGCACATGATCGGTGTTGTAAATGGCGTTGCTTCCCAGGCCCGTACCCGGAGCGGTGATACCGTTGTCATTGATATAATCGTTGATATCGTAATAGAAAACCGCCGTCCTCGCGGACAGAGGTCCCAGGTCCTTGATCACACCGATTTCGTATTCCCAGGCGGTCTCGGGATCCAGCGTCGTGTTGTTCGTGTCGGCGCAACGCGCCCACCAATAGTAATCTCAGGGACACGGCAGACGAAAGGATCGGCTGACGGCGGCATACAGAGCCGTGGTGTCGTCAGCCTGAAAATCAACCTTCAAACTCGGAAACAGGTCTTCATCGGTTTGGGTTTTCCCGGTGGTGGGAAAGGCCGGCGTTTCACCGCCGGTCTCGAACCATGCGTAATAGACATCTTTATCCAGATGGTAATACCGGACACCCGGGGTCATTCGCCATCGATTCCCCATAGTGATCACATCCTGGGCATAAAGGGACCGGACAATATAGATGTTGCGATTGCCGCTCGGCTGACCCAGTTCCTGGTATTCGGCGCCGAAGGTAAATGTATGTGAATCGAAAATCCCCACATCCCTGTATTCGGCAATCAGGCCGCGACTTCGGTCATCAACGAAACTATCGGTAAAATTGGCTCCGGAGTAACTGTGTGTCCATCTCCGACCATGGGTGGAAAAACCGTGAACCTTGAAAATACCGGGTCCCGCCGGAATTTCGTAAATACCGTCAAGGTAAGAAGTGTGTTTTTCCCAATAAGGTTTGGGGCCTCCGGCATACTGAAGGGTGGATGGAAGATGCCGCAACTGATCGGCGGTTCCCAGAAATTCCGGATAATTTGAATCATAGTCCGATCGAGATGGATCGTTGATAACGGGAAATCCATATTCCACCTCACTGTATTTACCCCCCAGGGTCAGGGTGGCGTCGGCCGGCAGATAAACGGTGAACCGTCCGTTGACAGTCTGGTTGTCCTGGGAATTGTTTCTCAGATATCCGTCCGTACACTGGTTTCCGGCGGACAGATGATAGCCGAAAACGGCACCCGCACCCCCGTTGATCGAAGCGTTGATATGCTTGGTTGAATAAGAGCCGTATCCTGTGGACAGAGACAGATCCGGCTTGTTATCTTCTGTTTTTCGGCCTTTTCTGGTGATCAGGTTGATGACGCCTCCGATGGCAAACGGATGCAGTACGGAATGTCCGCCGCGAATGATCTCTATCCGTTCGATGTCGTCCATGTTCAACGTCGACCAATCAACGATGTAGCGACCGTTATGGCCCGTGTGATTGATCCGGCGGCCGTCGATTTCAACTACCAGACGCCCTTCGTTCAGGCCCCGGATGGACACCTCGTCGCCCGGACTGGCGATCAGAGGATTGATCCGCTGGACATCGATGGCCCCGATTTCCTTGAGTACGTCCGTCAGGGTACGCACCGTGCCGGCTTTTCGAAACTCATCCATGTCGATGATGGTTTTATCCACATTGATTTCAACCCCTTCTCTGGGGGCTAAAACGGTGATGGGCGCCAAATGGTAATCCGCTTCTTTTTTTTCGTCGGGGTCAGCGCCCCAAGCATTTCCCGCCGGACCATTCCCCAGGAAACAAAGGAACAAAAGGCTCGATAGGACTGCGAATTTTTTGATCCGCGGGCGGCAACCCATTTTCAAAACAAACCGAGTGAACATCGTTCTCCTCCTCCATTAAATCAGCATTTACACCCTCCATGGTTTGCCTTTCCGGCCGTCGCTTCTTTTCATGATGCAAACAAAAAAAGCCACGAAGGGTTCCATTCAAAAAAACGCAAAACGGAAGCCTTCGTGGCTTATATCTTCTATTCCGGCCGCCGGAAACCTCCGACGGCTTCTTCAATCATCCTGCCGACAGCTTCTTGGCTGTCATTCATGACAGGTTCAATAATCCATAAAAATGAACCTGTCAAGGACTAACAAGACCACCCCGATAAAAAACAGCTACCCCGAAATTTCTTGATGATAGGCCTGCAAGGATTTGACCCCGCCCCGGCCGGCCCGGGCTGCACAAATACCTTCGGCGGATGCCAGCGCTCCGGAAAGGGTGGTGACATACGGGACTTTGTATTTTATAGCCGCCTTCCGGATGGCAATGCTGTCCACCAGGGCGTCCCTTCGGCTGACCGGAATGTTCACGATCAGGCTCACTTCCTTGTTGAGGATCAAATCGATCACGTGGGGCCGTCCTTCGTTGATCTTGGCAACGGTCCGGCAAGGGATGCCCCCGGCCATGAAAAACGAGGCCGTCCCGGAAGTGGCGACGATGGGGAAGCCGAGTTCGACGAATTTGCGGCCCATCTCCAGGGCCTGACCCGCCTGGGCCACCTTGTCGGCAAGGCTGATCAGGACAGCTCCCGCACCTGCGTCCGGAAGAGGCCGGGTGGGCAGGAAAACACCGGCCGCCTCCTGGGACTTGTAAAATGCCAGGGCCGAATTGGCGGAAAGGCCCAGGACTTCCCCGGTAGATCTCATTTCCGGACCGAGAATCGGATCTACGTCCGGAAATTTGTCAAAGGGAAACACGGCTTCCTTGGCGCCGACATGGGGAATGGTTTTCTCGGTGAGATGGAGGTCCGCCAGGTCTTCTCCCATCATCAAACGGGTGGCCAGGCGGGCCATCTGTGTGTTGCAGACCTTTGAAACCAGCGGAACGGTCCGGCTGGCACGGGGATTGGCTTCGAGTACGAAAACCTTGCCGTTTTCAATGGCGTACTGGATGTTCATGAGCCCGCAGACCTTGAGGGCCTGGGCGATTTTCCGGGTATATTCCCGAATTACGGCAATCAGGTCCTCAGGGATGGAAACCGGGGGAATAAAGCAGGCTGAATCGCCGGAATGCACACCCGCCAGCTCGATATGTTCCATGATCGATGGAACGAAAACCTCCCGGCCGTCTGAAAGCGCGTCGGCCTCGCACTCCAGTGCGTTGTTCAAAAAACGATCCAGCAGGAGGGGCCGGTCCGGGGTCACGCCGACAGCCTTGGCCACATATTCCCGGAGCATGGATTCGTCATAGATCACCTCCATCCCCCGCCCACCGAGGACGAAGGAAGGGCGGATCATGAGAGGGTATCCGATTTTCATGGCCACGGTAATGGCCTGGTCGATTCCGGCCGCCATACCCGACTCGGGCATGGGAATTTCCAACGCCTCCATCATGGTCCTGAAAATGTCCCTGTCTTCCGCCGCTTCGATGCTGTCAATGGACGTCCCCAGAATGCGAACTCCTTCGTCGGCGAGGTCCCGTGCGATGTTCAGCGGCGTCTGGCCGCCGAACTGGACAATCACGCCTTCGGGCCTTTCTTTTTCATAAATCTGCAGCACATCTTCCAGAGTGACCGGTTCAAAATAGAGTTTGTCGCTGGTATCGTAATCCGTTGACACGGTTTCCGGATTGCAATTGACCATAATGGTCTCATACCCCATTTCACGCAAAGCCAGGGCCGCATGCACACAGCAGTAATCAAATTCGATACCCTGGCCTATTCGATTGGGGCCGCCGCCGAGGATCATGATTTTCCGGGGATGACTGCTGACCCGGGCTGTGCCCGGATCCTGGTAGGAAGAATAATAATAACACCGGTCATTCACTCCGGACACCGGAACCGCATGCCACCCCTCTTCCACGCCCAGGAGCTTTCGTCGACCGCGGATGGCCCGCTCTTCGATCCCGAGAATCCCGGCCAGATACCGGTCGGAAAACCCGTCTTTTTTCGCCTGAATCAAAAGGTCGTCCGCAGGAACCCGACCCGGAGTTCTGAGGATTTCCTCCTCCAGGCGGACCAGCTCACGCATCTGTTCGATGAACCAGGGTTTGATGTGGGTAAGGGCTGAAATCCGGGCGGTTTCCGCCCCTTTTCTAAGGGCCTCGTACATGATGAAATGACGTTCACTAGTGGGATTTTTCAACAGATCCAGAAGGCTTTCCAGGGAACGGCTGTTATAATCCGCGGCAAAACCGAGCCCGTAACGGCCGTTTTCAAGTCCCCGGATTGCTTTCTGAAACGTTTCCTTGTAGGTTTTTCCGATGGCCATCACTTCCCCCACCGCTTTCATCTGCGTGCCCAGGATATCTTCGGCGCCGGGAAACTTTTCAAAGGCCCACCGGGCGAACTTCAGCACCACATAATCACCGGACGGGCTATATCGCTCAAGGGTTCCGTCCCGCCAATAGGGGATTTCATCGAGGGTCAGGCCGGCCGCCAGTTTGGCGGAAATCAGGGCGATGGGGAACCCGGTGGCCTTGGATGCCAGGGCCGACGACCGGGACGTCCGTGGATTGATTTCAATGATCACCACCCGACCGGTTCGGGGATCGTGGGCAAACTGGACATTTGTGCCGCCGATCACGCCGATGGATGCAACGATCCGGAAGGCCTGGACCCTGAGTTTTTCCTCCAGGTCCGGAGATATGGTCAGAAACGGGGCCGAACAAAAGGAGTCGCCGGTATGGACTCCCACCGCATCGATATTTTCAATGTAACAGATGACGATCATCTGGTTCTTGCGGTCACGAACCACCTCGACCTCCAACTCCTCCCATCCCAGAATGGACTCTTCGATCAGGCACTGGTGGGTCATGGACAGCTCGAGTCCCCGGGACACCACAGCTTGAAGCTCTTCGACGTTATAAACCAGCCCTCCGCCGCTTCCTCCCATGGTATAAGCCGGCCGGACCACCACGGGATAACCCAGGTCAGCCGCCATTTTTTCAGCTTCTTCTACGGAATAGGCAATGTCGGACCGGGGAGTTTCAATGCCCAGTTGCTGCATGGTGGCCTTGAACACCTGGCGGTCCTCGCCCCGCTCGATGGCGTCGAGGTTTACCCCGATCACCTTGACATTGAAACGGTCCAGAACGCCTTCCTTGTGAAGCCGACAGGCCAGGTTCAGACCGGTCTGCCCCCCAAGATTGGGCAACAGAGCATCAGGCCGCTCCGCTTCGATGATCTGGGTCATCCGTTCCACATTCAGCGGTTCAATGTAGGTGGCATCGGCCATAACCGGGTCGGTCATGATCGTGGCCGGATTGGAATTGACCAGCACAATCCGGTATCCCAGCTCCCGCAATGCCTTGCACGCCTGAGTCCCTGAATAATCAAATTCACATGCCTGGCCAATGACGATGGGCCCGGACCCGATAATAAGAACCGTCCTGATATCATCTTGCTGCATAAAAAACACTCTCCCATCCCGTCTTTCGTCATGGAAAAAATAAACCTTTTCCGCTCGATAGCAGTATTAGGACAAGCGTTTCTTTTTTGTCAACTCAATTTTGGGGGGGGAAATCTATTCAATCAGCAGGACTTCTTCCGGCCCGTCTCCTTTTTGCCCGTCCACGACTTCCCCGATTTCGGCCGCGTCGGCTATCCCGGCCTCCTTGAGGGCCAAGACCAGCCCGGATGCCTGATCGGCCCGCACACTGACGAGCAGCCCACCCGAGGTCTGAGGGTCCACCAGAATATCCTGAACAGTCCGGTCCACGGTTTTGCCGAATCGGGTCATGCCCTGCCGGAATTCCCTGTTTTTATGGGCGCCGGCGGGGATCAGGCCCATGGCGGCATATTCCAGGGCCTCCGGGATAACGGGCACAAGGCGGGAATCCAGTCGGACCCCTCTTCCGGAGCCCAGGACCATCTCCGCCAGATGCCCCAGAAGGCCGAACCCGGTGACATCGGTGCAGGCCCGGATATCGAAGTTCATCATGATGTCCGCGGCCCGGCGGTTGAGGGTCGCCATGAGCCGGGTGACCCGCTCGACCAGGTCCGGGGGGGCCATCCCCGCCTTGACGGCGGTGTTGACAATACCGGTGCCCAGGGGTTTGGTCAGAATCAGGCGATCGCCGGGATGAAGGTTGCCTTTGACCAGAACCCTGGAAGGATGGACAAACCCGGTCACGGACAAACCGTATTTCAGTTCTCTGTCTTCGATGCTGTGTCCACCCACCAGGGCCACTCCGGCTTCGAAAAGCTTGTCGATGCCGCCCTGAATGATTTGTCTCAAAATCGACAGATCCATGTCCTTGACCGGAAACGCCACCAGGTTCATGGCGGTTTTCGGGGTGCCGCCCATGGCGTACACGTCACTCAGGGCATTGGCCGCCGCAATCTGGCCGAACCAGTAGGGATCATCCACGATGGGCGTGAAAAAATCGACGGTCTGGATCAGGGCCAGATCGTCGGACACCTTGTAAACGCCTGCGTCATCGGCCCTGTCCAGGCCTACCAGAACATTTTCGTCGGTGGGGAAGGTCATGCCGCACAAAGCCCGGTCCAGGTCCCCCGGAGCCAGTTTGGAGGCTCAACCGGCACCGGAGACCGTCTCGGTCAGGCGAATGTGTTGAATATCGGTCATTGAAGGCGACTCCTTCGGCTTTGTCGATTGAATTCTCACTGAAGCAAACAGATAAAAATTACCTATTTCAAGCGGCAAATCAAATTCAAAATATCTATTCATATCAGTTTCGTCATTCAAAAATTCAATCGCCTTCCGAAATTGGATGATTTTACCTGCCTCGAGTACCTCAACCCGTCTGCCGAACCGCAAGAACCGGACAGAACGCCCTGGAGATCACCCGATCGGTGGTCGAACCGATCAGAAAGGATTCCAGCATACTGTGTCCCCGTACCCCGAGAACGATGAGATCGGCCCGGATACGTTCGGCGTACCGAAGCAGTTCCTGATAGGCATGGCCTTCCAGAATCACCGTTTCCGGCGAACACCAGTTGCGGCTTTCTTCGGGAACCAGATCCGCGAGCTGATTCTGAAGCTTTTTATAAAACGCACCCTGCTTGTTCCAGGTTTCATCCGGAGTCTCTTTCTCCAGCTCCCCGCGTTTTTCCTTTGTCCATCCCTCAAAATCCCCTTCCTTCATCATGATGTAGTCGGAAGCACTGAACCAGATCCTTGAATCCGGCTTGATCACATGGGCAAGGTACAGCCGGGTCTGAAATTCCTGGGCCAGGCTCAGGGCATAATCAAAAGCCAGGCGCGAATCCGGAGAAAAATCGCATCCGACCAGGATCCGCTCCAATTGAAACCTTTCTTCAAAAGGAATTTTGATTTTGTTTTCCGAGGCATGCAGAACCAGAATGGGACAGGTCAGGGTCTTGACCAGCCGGCTGGTGACGGAACCGATCAGAAAACGCTTGATTCCCGAATCGCCGTGGGTGGCCGCGATCACCATATCCATATTGTTTTCCGTAGCCAGCCGCTCGATCTCGTCCGCAGGATGGCCGGTTGAAATCAGGAATTCACATGGGATATTGTTGTCTTCAGCCATCTTTTCCAATTGGGTTCGGGCTGCTTCGATCCGCTGGGCCTCGGTGCCGAAGGCTTCGATATAACCGGCCAGGTTATTTGCCACCAGAACCGGTTCGGGTACGACATGGCACAGATAAAGGGTTGAATGAAATTCCGACGCCATGGTCCGGCCATAGGCCAGAACCAAGGGGCTGTAGTCGGAAAAGTCGACGGCACACATAATTTTCCGGGGATTGTTTCTCATAGCGGGCCTCCTTTTTCATAACAGGGTTTATCCATGATCAGGAGAATCCGGTTTCCGACAATCGCATCCGGCCAGAGGCAGAAACGGCGGCAACTCTTCGAAACAGAGGGCAGGCAGCGGAAGAAAACTCTTTGGGAATGATCGGATTGTAATATGATCAGGCCGAGACCGTCAAGCAAAAACACGGCGTTTCCGCTCCTGAAAGGGAATCACGACATGGATTCATGATCTGTTTACGGACTCGGGACCGGCACATTGCCCATCTCAGAAACAAATCGAAAACGATCCGTCCAATCTCCGGCTTATTACCGCCGAACACGGAATCGGCTACCGATACGAAGCCTGATGAACGAAACGCGAAAAACTTCATCAAAAAGGGGGAGAGCCGGGCGGCCCGGTTCCCGCTCCGATTTCATTCAAAATTCCAATCTCTTTTTCACTTTTCATTAATTTAATCAATTTGCCATCACCGCATGATTCAGGCTAAGAAAATCCAACCCAAACACAGGCCGGAGAATGATCCTTCCCTTTCGGGGATCGTTTCGGACATCAATCGCGCTTCAGGATAAGCCCATGAAAGAACCCCTGTTCAAAAAACTCCAGCAGGCTGCGGAACAGAATATACTGGACATTGAAACCCACAAAGGGAAGGGAAACCACGCCATCGGATTTTACTGCCTGTATTCCCCGACTGAAGTGGCCGTGGCCGCGGACGCCATTCCGCTGCCTTTGTGCGGAACCCGGCAGACCCCCATAGAGGCGGCTGAAGAGACCCTTCCCAGAAATCTCTGCCCTTTGATCAAAAGCAGCTTCGGGTTTGCAGCCACTGATACCTGCCCGTTTTTCAGGTTTTCAGACCTGATTGTGGCCGACACCACCTGTGACGGCAAAAAAAAGATGTTTGAAATCATGAGCGCCATCAAACCGGTTCATGTGCTCCAACTTCCTCAAAAACAGGATATGGAGGCATCTTTGTCACCCTGGAGAACTGAAATCATAAAAATGATCGGCGTGGTTGAAACCCTGACAGATCGACTCATCACCGACGAACGTCTGATTCTTGCCATTTCCCTGATGAATAAAGAACGCAGAGCCCGCAAACGCCTGATGGATCTCATGAAAGCCAAACCCGCCCCTCTGACCGGCATGGAAATGGTTGAGATCCTGTTCAAAACAGGTTTCTTTGCAGACAAACAAAAAGGCATCGATCTCATGAATGAAATCGCGGATGTATGTGATCACCTGATCTCAGAAAAACAAAGCCCATACAAAGACCATACGCCTCGCATCCTTCTGACCGGCGTACCCGTCGGCCTGGGATCGGACAAGGTGGTGAAAATCCTCGAACAGTGCGGAGCGAGCCCGGTGGCCTTTGAAAACTGCAGCGGATACAAGCAGACGTTTCAGGTGGATGAAGCAAAAGACCCGGTAACGGCTCTGGCTGAACAGTACCTTGCCGTTCCCTGTTCCGTCATGAGTCCCAACCCCGGCAGGATGGACATGATCAAAGAAATGATCCGTGAATTTTCCGTTGACGGGGTTGTGGACCTGACCTGGCAGGCCTGCCATACCTATAATATTGAATCTTTCCATGTCGGCAAACAGGTTCAGGACTTTTTCGGACTGCCCTTTCTCCATCTGGAAACCGATTATTCCGAATCCGACACCGAACAGCTCAGAGTCAGAATCGAGGCATTTCTTGAAATGATATAACAATAGAAAGGAGAAGCGAGAATGAAATTCAAATCAATGATGAAACCGGCCGCAATTTTAATGCTATGGATCTTTCAGGCCGGCCTCTGCCTGGCCGGAGATCTGGATGGTTTCAAAGGGGAAAAACAAGTGATCCGGATCGCCGGCGGTACGGCCCATATTCCGGTCATGGAAGAGGCGGCCAAAAGAATCATGACGTTTAATCCGGACATCCGGATCACCATTGCCGGCGGCGGATCCGGAGCCGGCATCAAACAGGCCGGGGAAGGACTGGTGGACATCGGCAATTCAGGGCGCAAACCCACGGAGGAAGAAATAGCCGGTTACGGCCTGGGCGTATATATGTGGGCTCTGGACGGGGTGGCGCCCGTGGTTCATCCGTCCAATCCGGTCAAGGCCCTGTCCGGCCGGCAGCTCCAGGATATCTATGCCGGAAATATCACCAACTGGAAAGAGCTGGGGGGAGAAGACCGTCCCATCAACCTGTATACCCGGGACGAGGCCAGCGGCACCCGTGAGGTTTTCTGGGATAAAGGTTTGAACAAAGGTGAAATATCCGGGAAAGCCCATTTTGTCGCATCCAACGGAGCCATGAAATCCGCCGTTATCAATGACCCTTATGCCATCGGCTACATGTCCGTCGGATATATGGACGAGTCGGTCGCGCCGGTGACTCTGGACGGCGTCACCCCCGGCATCGACACCGTCACATCCGGTGCCTACAAGGTGTCGAGGGGGCTTTACAGCAATACAAAAGGCGAGGCCGCCGGGGTCGTCAAAAAATTCCTGGACTATCTCTTGAGTCCGGAAGGCATCGAGATTATCCGGGGAAAAGGGTTTATTCCCGTTCATTGATGGATTCCAGGGACCGGCTTTCCGGTATTGTCTTTTTTTCGGCATCAATCCTTAGCGCCGCAGTCACACTGGCCGTTCTCATCTTCATGGTTCTGCTGAGCATGCCGGTACTGAATTCGGATTTCATAGGGAAGGTCCTGACCTCTTCCTGGGCTCCTGGAAAAGGCCTGTTCGGGATCCTTCCCATGATAACCGGGACGGTCTGCATCGCCCTTCTCAGCCTTTTCATAAGCTTTCCCGTAAGTCTGGGCTGCGCCCTTCAAATCAATGTGGTCCGGTCCGGCGGACCGGGAAAACTGCTGAAAAAAGGGGTCCAGGTCATGACCGCCATCCCTACGGTCATTTACGGTTTTACCGGGGTATTTCTGCTGGTGCCGCTCATCCGTGAATTCTTTGCCTACGGCTCGGGCATGTGTATTCTGTCCGCATCCCTGATGCTCGGCCTGTTGATTTCCCCCACCATGATCCTGTTTTTTTCCGAAGCCTTTTCAAGGGTGCCCCGGACTTACCTGGACGCCGTGGACGCCTTGGGCGGAGGCACTTTTCAGAAATTTTACCATGTCATTCTCCCCCAGTCGCTTCGCGGGATTCTCACCGGCCTGATCCTTGCCTTCGGGCGTGCCATGGGAGACACGCTCATCGCCCTGATGATCAGCGGCAACGCCGTTGTCATGCCGACGTCCCTTCTGGATTCGGCCAGAACCCTGACCGCCCACATCGCCCTGATCATTGCCGCGGATTTTGACAGCATTGAATTCAAAATTCTCTTTATCTCCGGGATCACTCTCTATATAATGACCTGCCTGGGCATTGCAGCGGCCCGTTTTTTAAACCGGAAGACATTCAGATGAACCGATTTCCCATCCATGACCGACTGCTCGGCCTTTTTTCCTGGGCCTGCGCCGCAGTTCTCACAAGCGCCGTGACCCTCATCCTCGGTTTTCTGGTCGTGAGAGGATACCACACCCTCCATCTTGAACTCATTTTTTCCGATACCCGCCCCCTGGACGCGCTTTTATTGAAACGCCAGGTGTTCGGCGGCCTTTTTCCGGCCATGGTCGGGACTTTATGCCTGGTCGTTCTTTCCATGGCCATGGCCCTGCCCTTGGGATTGGCCTCGGGCATTTTTCTGGCCGAATATGCACCGCCCGGAATCAAAGGATTTTTCACCCTTCTGTTTGACATCCTGGCCGGTATCCCATCCATCGTGGTCGGGCTGTTCGGTTTTTCCATCACCGTATTTCTGCATCATTATTTCAGCGACCGGATTTTCCCCTGCCTGCTGATTTCCGCTCTGTCTCTTGCATTCCTGGTTCTGCCCTATATCATCCGGACCACTCAGACGGCTCTGGAAAGCCTTCCCCTGTCTCTCAGGGTGACGGCGCCCGGCCTGGGCGCCACCCGGCTCCAGAATCTCGTCCATGTCCTGTTGCCCGCATCCCTTTCCGGGATCGTCAGCGGCGTCATCCTGGCCATCGGACGATGCGCGGAAGATACGGCGGTGATCATGCTCACCGGGGCCGTGGCCACGGCCGGCATTCCCCGATCCATTTTTTCCGGATTTGAAGCCCTGCCCTTTTATATCTATTATATGACCTCGGAATACACGAACGCTGCGGAGCTTTCCAAAGCCTACGGAGCGGCCCTGATCCTTCTGGCCATCTGCATGGTCCTGTTTTCCCTGTCTTTTGGCGTCAAAAACACCCTCAGAGCCAGGTCTCTTTCCCGGGTTTAGCTTCAATGGACGAAGACATCCACATCCGTATACGAAACCTGTGGTTTCATTATAACGACCGCGTGATTCTGGAAGATGTCCACCTGAACATTGAAAAAAACGCCGTCACTTCCATATCCGGACCTTCGGGCCAGGGCAAATCCACTTTCCTCATGGTATTGAACCGACTGTGGGAGAACATTCCCGGTGCCCGGGTAAAAGGCCTTGTGGAAATTGATTTCGGAAACGGGTTTGAAAATATTTACCGTCGCAGATTTCCGGTTCACGAGCTCCGGCGCCTGGTAGGCATGGTGTTTCAAACCCCCAACCCCCTTCCCATGAGCATTTACAAAAATGCGGCCTTTCCATTGAGGCTTCAAGGGGAAAAAGACCCAACCGTTATCTCCCGGAAAGTGGAAACCTGCCTGAAAAAAGCCTGCCTGTGGGAGGAAGTCAAAGATCGGCTGTCTGAAAACGCCCAGGTTCTCTCCGGCGGACAGCAGCAACGACTGTGCATTGCAAGGGCCATGGTACTCGAACCCAGGGTACTGCTGCTCGACGAGCCCACTTCCTCTCTGGATGAAACCTCGGTCCAGCTGATCGAGACCCTGCTCCTGGAATTGAAAAAGACATGCACCATCATTCTGGTCTCCCATTATATGGATCAGATACGGCGAATCGCCGACAACCGGCTGGTTCTCTCCGACCGGAAAGTCCATCGTTATGAAAGCAAGGCTATTGAAAGAGGAACACCATCATGATTTGCATCGACATCCCCGGCGTGGGCGAAAAACGGATCGCCCATCTGGTTTTTGACTTTAACGGCACCATCGCCCAAGACGGGATCCTGATCCCGGGCGTCAAAGCGGAAATGAACCAATGGGCCGACCAGGCGACCCTCCATGTGATCACGGCCGACACCTTCGGGTTTGTCAAAAAGGAGCTTGCCGACATCCCATGCGTTTTGACCATCATCCCGGAAAAAGATCAAGCCCGGAGCAAACTGGATTATATCATCGGGCTGGGGCCGGATCAGACCTTATGCGTCGGCAACGGCGCCAACGACGAATGGATGCTCAAAGGAGCCGCCGTCGGGATCGCCGTGATGCAGACCGAAGGTGCGGCCGTTTCGGCGCTTATGGCCGCGGATCTGGCGGTCAGGGACATTCTGGATGTGTTCGGACTGCTGAAACATCCCCGCCGGCTATCGGCCGGCCTGAGGAGATGAGACTTGAACAAACACGGCTTTGTCATCGCGGCAATCGGTAGCGGATCCGGCAAAACAACTATTTCGCTGGGGATCATGGCCTGGCTTACCCGGAACGGTTACCGGGTCGCGCCTTTCAAAGTCGGGCCGGATTTCATCGACCCCGGGCACCATAACCGGATCACGGGCGCCGTCAGCCGGAATCTCGACGGGTGGCTGCTCTCCCGCCGGGAGAATATCCGGATTTTCGAGCAGGCCTCCCGCCACGCCCACGTATCTGTCGTCGAGGGGGTCATGGGCCTTTTCGACGGGTATGACGGCCGGAGCGAGGCCGGATCGACCGCCCAGATGGCCAAATGGCTGGGGCTTCCCGTGATCCTTGTGGTGGATGCGAAAAACATGGCCCGGAGTGCGGCCGCCCTGATCAAGGGATTTATGGAATTTGATCCTGAGCTGAGTTTCATGGGAGTGATTTTCAACAACCTGGGAAGCCCGCACCATTATACCTATCTGACCGAGGCCGTATCTTCCGGCCTCTCCATCCCGGTCATCGGCGGCATTCTGCAGGATGACCGGATTGCCATTCCCGAACGACACCTGGGACTTGTGACCGATGACGAACACAGTTTGACCCGAAACGAGATCGATAACCTGTACGATCTCGCGGACAAGGGTCTGGACATGACAAAGCTCGTCCCCAAGCTTTCAGCCGAGCCGGTTCAACCCGTGGAAAACCTGCGGGACAAAAGGCCCCTGGATTTGAAAATTGCGGTTGCCCGGGATCAGGCTTTCTGTTTTTATTACCCGGACAATCTCGAACGCTTACGCGAACAGGGGGCGGAATTAATATTTTTTTCACCCCTCTCTGATACGGCCCTGCCCCAAGGGATTTCCGGCATTTACCTCGGGGGCGGCTACCCTGAGATGTTCGCACGACAGCTTTCAGAAAATTGCGCCATGCGGGTTGCCGTCAAACAGGCCAGTGACAGCGGCATGCCCGTCTATGGCGAATGCGGGGGATTCATGTATCTGTGCCGGTCTCTTAAGGGGCGGGACAACACCTTGTTTCCCATGACCGACTGTTTTCCGTTTACGACGAGTCTCCGAGAAAGGCTGGCATCCCTGGGATACCGGGAGGTTACCTTGAAAGCGGACACCATTCTGGGGCCCGCAGGGTCAACGGCCAGGGGCCATGAATTTCATTATTCGGAGATCGTGGACCCGGATCAGGCGATCGCGACGGTTTACCGGGTTTCCGGACATGGCCGGACCCTCCGAGGCGATGAGGGGTTCCGGGTCAAGGACACCATCGGAAGCTGGGTCCATCTCCATTTCGGCAGCGCGCCCGGGGCTGCAAAACATTTTGTTGCTGCCTGCAGGGCATTCAATGCCGGAATATAGCCCTTCCGGACTATTCCACCGTAGGGCCCGGCTCTTTTCTGGATTTGCTCTTTTTGGGCGCCGTTTCTTTTCGCTCCGGTTTGCCGGCATCTTTTTTTCCGGGGTTCATGCCTCTTAAAATCAGCATGAGGTCATCGCGGTTTTCCGCCATGAACAAAGAGAGGTCAGAAAACTGGGATTCTTCCAGTTTGACGGGTGCACCTTCGAGGAATTCATACACATTGTCGGCAATATCCAGCATCTTGTCATAGGCGTCTGCTTCCTTTTTTGTCGCAAATGTCATTTTTTCCTCTCCATTCCTGACAACAATGTATTTTACGATTACAGGCATTTTGTCTCCTTGGTGCTGGCTGACGATGGGGTTGATGGTGTCGCAGAATAAAAACAAGGATATGAGCCGGAATCACTCCCGGCCCGTATCCTTCCTTAAGGGTTGTTCAAACAAGAGGCGATGGAACCTTAAACCTGGGGCCTGGGATACAGACCGGCTCTTTCCACGATTTCCGGGACTTTGTGCTCCCATT
>CAZQIX010000047.1:0-29032 GCA_964593855.1 uncultured Desulfobacula sp.
CCCGCACAGCACCGCCACCATCACCCGCTGATACATGCTGTGCCCGCCGGGGCGGAAGCCTTCCACTCACAGCTCGCCAATTTCATCTGGAGCATCTGTAACCTGCTGCGCGGCCCGTACAAACGCAACGAGTATCGCAAGGTGATTCTGCCGCTCACGGTTTTGCGGTGCTTCGACTGCCTGTTGGCCCCCACCAAGGAGCGGGTGGTCAAGAAGCATGCGCAGATCAAGGAAAAGGCCTGCAAAAACGATCAGGTCATCCAGACGGCCATGGTCAACCCCTGAACAAGTTTGTGCTGGGAATCCGCAAAATGATCGAAGACCTGATGATTGACCGCATGGCTGAAAACGACAAGATCGTCACCCGTTACAGGGCGGACCAGGAGTTTCAGGGGGCTGCTTTTCCCATTTTAGCCAGGGATATTTTTGAGGCCATTCGATCGAAGGATGAGCGGGATTTGCGGGGTTAGCCATTGGGTTTAGAAGTCCCCCCCTGGGCGGGCCCAGACCAAGCGGGCAAGTAACTTTTTGATCGGGAACCCTGGCAGTAGGGGCAATTTTGATGTAAAAGCCATCTCAGATGGTGTGAAGTAGGCCGGTAAGTCATTGGTGTCTTCCCATTGGGAAAACCCGTTTAAAAGTCTGGTCCCGGATGACGTGAATCAAGCATTGGTGAAGCTTTAGCTATCCCGTCTAAAAGAATACCGATTCATTATCTGCCATTCGGCCGCCATCCATAAAAATGAAAGGAAGGATGACGGCATCATGACATAATGATCTTGAATCCGCCGCCCCCGGGATGGTCTTTTTCAAAGGCCTTGAGCCGCTCTTCCAGGTCCTGGAACCGATCTTTTCCGGTCATGGAAACGCAGGCCCTGAGCCCTTCGTGACGATCGCTGCCGGTGGTGGTCAGGGATATGGCGCTGATGCCGTAATAAAGCAACTCTTCCACCAGTTCCACGCCGGTGAACCCGGGGTATGACAGGGTAAAATAAAAACCGTCCGCGATCTTGACCGTGTCGTCCATGTCATAGACGATTTCGAACCCGTGATCCGTGAACAACTGCTTCATGACCCGGGCCCGGTCTCCGTACTCCCGGACGCCGTCCACAAAATTGTATTCACCGTCGTTCACGGCCTTGAGCAGGCCGTACAGGCCCCACTGGTTGGAATGGGACACCCCGGAACTCAAGGCGTACATGGCCCCGAAAATATAGGCGTATCCGAACCGGTCCGATCCGAACCAGGGTGCCAGGTTGTCGCCGCTGGAATGGAACAGCGTTTTTGGAATGGCGGTCATGCCGATCCGCTGTCCGGCCAGAGAAAAGGATTTGGAGCTGGAAATGAGCAGGATACAGCGGTCCGTGTATTTGGCCACGGACGGAATGAACGGGGCCTGTCCGGGTGCGGAATAGTCTTTTCGGAAATCCATGCCGAAATAAGCCAGGTCTTCCATGACGATGCAGTCATATTGGTCGGCCAGTTCGCCGATGACGGCCAGCTCGGCCTCGGTGAAGCAGATCCAGGCCGGGTTGTTGGGATTGGAATACATGAGGGAGGCGATGTCCCCCTTCTTGAGGTAGGATTCGAGCTTGGCCCGCAGTCTGTCCCCCCGGTATTCATACACGTCGAAATTTTCATAGGGCACGCCGATGACGCTGGCCTGTCGCTTGTTCACGGGAAAGCCGGGGTCCAGGAACAGGATTTTGTTTTTGCCTTTGTGACGTCGGGTGGTGCACATCATGGCCATGTAGCACCCCTGCATGGATCCCACGGTGGGAAAACAGGATTCCGAAGGAATGTCCACGTCGATGAAATTTTTCACAAAACGGGAAATTTCCTGTTTGAGTTCCGGGATTCCGTCAAAGGGCGGGTATTTGGAGCCCACACCTTTTTTCAGGGCTTCGATTTCCGCGTCCACGGCGATCTTCGGGGGTTCGAGCCCGGGCACCCCCATTTCCATGCGGATGTATTTTGCCCCGGAGGCGGCTTCAATATTGTTCACAATTCGGTTGAGCTCCCGGATGGAAGCCAGGCCCACGCATTTCAGGCCCATTTTGTGAATTTCCCGTTGTACGATGCCAGGGTTGATGGGTGGGGTGACCGGCAGATCTTTCATGGGGGCTCCTCTTGAAATTAAATCATAAAAAAAATTAAATATTTAATCAAATAACGGCATATATAAAAGCTTGGATCTGAAATGGCAAGGGGGGGAGCGAATTAATTTTTTTTCCGGTTCTGTTCCAGCATCTTGTCGTTGAATCGCTTGACGTGGTCGACGATGATTTCCGACGCCGTCCGGGCATCGCCTTTTTTCATGGCTTCAATGAGTTTTTCGAAATCGGTTAGGTTTTCAAGGGTCCGGTCCCGGTCCATGGGCAGGTATTCGCTGTAGTAAAGGTGGATGTTGTCATGGATGGTTTTCTGCACGAACTGAAACACCGGGTTCTGGGTCATGGTGCCGATATGGGTGTGCATTTTCTCATCCATTTTGAGAAAATTTTCCCAATCGTTTTTTTCATAACAGGCTTTGGCCCGTTTGAACAATTTTTCCAGTTCCCGGATGTCTTTGGGTGCGGCCCGCTGGACGGCCAGCTCCACCAGGCTGCCCTCGGTCTTGATTCGGAATTCGGCCAGATGCTCCAGGGACACCTGGCCGGAACGGATCAGAAGGGCCAGGGATTCGGCCATGACCTCGGTATTGATGCGCTTGACGATGGCCCCGCCCGAAACCCCCAGCTTGATTTCAATGAGCCCTTTCTGCTCCAGGACCCGCAGAGCTTCCCGCAGGGTGCCCCGGCTGGTGTCGAACATATCCTTTAGTTCCCGCTCGGCCGGCAGTTTGCTGCCCGGTTCGAGCTTGCCGCTGACAATGGCGTTCTGAATCTGTTCCACCACATCCTGGAACACCCTGCTTTGTTTGGCCCGTTTGAACATGAAAGTGTGAAGCGTCTCCTTATTTGAATTGTTCCGCGCCCGAAAAATCCCGGTATAAATCAAAATGTGACAAAACTTCTATATCATTCGGGGTCAAATCGCAAGTCACAATTCGGGACAGCAGCTCGCCCAGTCCCGGACCCAGCATATACCCCTGGCCGCACAGGCCGACGGCGTTGATCACGTTGGGGTATTCCCGGGTAACGCCCACAATGGGAAAGCCGTCGGGCGTCATGGGATACTGGCCTCGCCAGGTCCGGCGCACCTTGAGGTTGGCCAGTTTGGGAAAAAGATCCACCATGCGTTTGGCCACCTGGGGCAGAAACACCGAAGTGGCTTCACTGTCCGTGCCTTGGATCAAAGGCTTGGGCGTGAGGCAGAAAATCACCTGGCCTTCGTTGTTCTGGTAAAAGTAGAAATTGGCGGAATCCGCCGTGGCCGGATCATGGGCGGGTCTTAAATCCACGATCATGGGGCCGAAAAACCGCTGGACCGGTTCCGTGATGCCCCCTTCATGGCTGTCCGGCTCCACGGGCAGATCCAGGCCGATCATCCGTCCGATGTTCCGAGCGAAATTGCCGGCCGCGTTGATCACTTTGCCGGCTGTGTATTTTCCTTTGTCCGTGCGGACCATGATTTCGTCATTCCCGGCGATGTCGATGCCCTGGACCTGTTCCCGGAACCGGTATCGGGCCCCGTATGCCAGGCTTTTGAAATAAAAAGCGTTGACGGCCAGCAGCGGGGATGCGCTGCCGTCTTCCGGCGAATACGTGGCCCCTTTAAGATTGTGCCTGTTGATGCCGGGAACCAGCTTTTCATAGTCCTCGGGGCTCAGCCAGTCGATATTGAGATCGAAGGATTTCTGGATTTTCATGAGATCCTTCAGTTTTTTTTCATCCTGGTCCGTGTAGGCCGGAAAGCTGTATCCGTTCTGAATCCAGCCGATATCGTCCCCGTAAAGCTCTTTCCAGGTGGCGAAGATCTCGATGCTCCGCCTACAGATGGTGATTTTGCCTTTGTCGGAATGGGTGGCCCGGATGCCGCCGATGGCTTTTTTGTTCTGGCCCTGACCCGGTGAGGCCAAGGCGTCGATGACCAGAACCCGGACCTTGTTTCGGGCCAGGGAAAGGGCCGCGGGAACACCGGCGGAACCGGCACCGATAATGATGACGTCATATGTTGTCATGATTGACCTCCGTTGGCGAAGGTCCCCAAAGGAACCTCGATGAAAAGCGGGCGTCGGACATTGCCTACGATGTCTTCTTGATTGATTTTTTCGGCCCGGAAAATCTGGGCCATGAGATTGGCACAAGTCTTGCCGCCGCAGGGTCCCATGCCGGCCCGGGTCAGAGCCTTGATCTGGTTGATGTCGGTCACGCCCTTGCGGACCAGATCCCGGATCTCCCCCACCGTGGCCCGTTCGCACAGGCAGACAACCTCGTCGTCCCGGATCCGGTCAAGGGGAATTTTTTCGGTCAGAGGGGCGGAGACACTCCGGTCCTGGATGGTGAAGGCCACCACTTTTTTGGCGATCTCCCGGGGGACGCGGACCCGGACAATTTGGGTGCGGTTGCTGTCCTTTGTGGCCTTGGCGCCCAGCACCGGAAACGCGCCCAGGGGATTTCCGTCCACGTCCGTCAGATGAACGACATCGCCTTTGTGAACCGGGATGTTGCCGATTTCATAGGGCAGAAAAACCGTGGGGAGGTCCGGATCCCTGCGATAATCCACCAGGGTGATGGCAAGGCCCGGGCAGATGGACAGGCATTTCATGCATCCCTGACAGGTGCCTTCGAATAGGGGCCGGCCTTTGATGGGGTCGCCCTGCATGCGGATGGCTCCTTCCGGACACACCGTGCTGCAAGGGTTGCAGGGGATTTCCTGTTTGCAGTGGATCACGGGGAAAATTCCCTGTTCGCCGGGCAGGGGGGTGATACGTTGAACCGGCCCGGGATGGGATTTCAGGATTTCGGCCTTTTCATACCAGGAATCGGGGATGGCTTTGGTTTCCGGTTTGAAATGCCGGACAATGTCCAGCCCCGCGATTTTGCCGTTGAACATGGCGGACGAGGCTTCGGCGATTTCCGCGGCATCTCCGGCCGAAAAAACGGGTATGCCCGCCGACCGGGCCTCCTGGGCGAATTCGGACACGGATTCCAGTCCCACGGCGATCAGGACGGTATCGCAGGCAAAGGTCTTTTCCGTGCCCGGGATTATATTGAAATCCGTGTCGATTTCCGCAATCGTGACCGAAGACACGGATTCATCCCCATTGGCGGAAACAATGGAATGGGAGGTGTAGATGGGCACACCCAGGCGCCGCAGCTTGTCTTCGTGGACCTTGTATCCGCCGCACCGGGGCATGGCTTCGCACAGCCCCACCACCTTAATTCCGGCCTGCAGGGCGTGGTAGCCGGCAATGATGCCCACGTTGCCCCCGCCCACGATAAAGAGTTTTTCCGTGGGCTTGACCAGGTCCCGGTTCACCAGGGTCTGGAAGGCCCCGGCCCCGTAGACGCCGGACAGGGAGTTGCCCTTGAACCGCAGGAATTTTTCCCTGGCCCCGGCCGCGTTGAGTATGACTTTGGGTGTGACGATTTTGTAGACCCCGTCCTTGAGGATGCCGACTTTTTGATCGTCGAACACATACAGGGCCGTGCTTTTTTTCCATACCTCGATGTGGCGTCCGGCCTCCACCCGTCCGGCCAGCATCCGGCCGATGTCCATGCCGCGCATGCCCGCGTGGGAGTCTTCCACGGAGCCGAAAAATTTATGGGTCTGGAGAACGAGTTTGCCGCCCAGTTCGTCCTTGTCGTCCACCAGAAGGGACGAGATGCCGTGCTCCTCCAGCTGCAGGGCCGCGGATAGTCCGGCCGGGCCGCCGCCGATGATCAGCACGTCGGTGTCGACATGCTCGACATCGCCGATTTTGGGGGCTTCTTCCACATCGGGCAATCGGGGCAGGCCTTCCACGCTCCGCACCACCATGTTTTCCGTGACGGCGGTCATGCAGGCCTTGACTGGAATCCCGTTGGCCATTACCGTGCACTTGGCGCACTGGCCGTTGGCGCAAAAAATGCCCTGGGCCGATCCGTCCCTGGGGTGGTGGCCGAATATGCGGATGTTGTTGGCAAACAGCGCGGACGCGATCATCTCGCCCCTGGCCGCCGTAAGTCTGGACTGGTTCCAGTAAAAAGGCACCATCTCTTTTCGGGGAACATCCAGGACCGGATGGGTGTTGATTCGATTATCCGTCATGGTCTCTCCTGTCTGATAGGGGAAATACAGGTTAAGGGTTTGTGAAGATAATGGTTAAACCATTTAACACCATTTGTCAAATAAATTTGAACGGGAGATGGGGGCAGTTGAATCAGATCAGGGTTTTTTTCTGCCGATCCTTTTGTCCGGCCTCCTTTTCAACAAACAGGGGGGTCATGGAAAAAGGGTCTGTTTTGGTATGGTACATGAGGGTGGACCAGGTGGAGGGCGTGGGCGTGAAAATCTGTACCTGTTCGGGACGGGCCCTTAGTTTTTCCCGGGTGAACCGGGCCAGGGTCCGCATGTCCGCCAGGGTGCATCCCGGATGGGCCGCCATGAGGTAATAGGTGAGAAACTGCTTTTTCCCGGCTTTTCGGGTCAGGCGGTCGAATTCAAGCTTGAAGGCCGTGAGATGGTCCATGGACGGCTTGCCCATGAGGTTCAGGACATGGGGCACACAGTGCTCGGGCGCGATTTTCATCTGACCGGAGACGTTGTCCTGCACGATTTTTTCCAGAAAGGCCGGTCCGTGGCGGAGATCGTTTACAATCAGATCGTACCGGATGCCCGAGCCGATAAAGACTTTTTTAACGCCCGGCACCTGTTCCACTCGTTGGATCAGGTCCAGGTAAGCGGAATGGTCGGGCCGCAGGCTTTTACAAACGGACGGAAACAGGCAGGACCGGTCTTTGCAAGCCCCGTGGCTCAGTTTTCTGCGGCATTCGTATCCATACATGTTGGCGGTGGGGCCGCCCAGATCATGAATATACCCCTTGAACCCGTCCAGCCGGGAAATGATCTCGGCCTCGCGCAGGATGGAGGCCGGGCTACGGGATTGGACCGTCCGTCCCTGATGGACGGATATGGCGCAGAAACGGCATTCTCCATAGCATCCGTAATGGGTGGGGATGGCGAACCGGATGGTGTCCAGGGCCCGGACCGTGCCCCGGGGATGATGCAGAGGGTGAAGGTTCCGTTCAAAGGGCAGGCCGTGGATCAGGTCCAGATCGGAGGCCTCGCTGCGGGGCCCGGGCGGGTTGATGACCAGATAGCGGTCATTGTGGCGCTGGCAGAGGGTTTGGGCCGTGGCGGGGTCGTTGTTGCCGTAAAACATCCGAAAGGCTCTGATAAATTCGTCCCGGCCGTCCCGGACCGCTTCGAAGGAAGGCATTTCCACCCCTTTCGGGGTTTTGGAAATCCAGGCCAGACCCTTGACGTCTTCCGTCGTTCGGGTCTGCTTCAGGGCTTTGGCCAGTTCCAGAACGGAGGCGTGGGCCATGCCGTAGAGCAGATAATCGGCCTTGGCATCCAGGAGAATGGAGCGCCGGACCCGGTCGGACCAGAAATCGTAGTGGGCGATCCGCCTGAGGCTGGCCTCGATCCCGCCTAGGACGATGGGCCGGGTGGGTTTGAAATACCGCCGGATCAGGTTGGCGTATACGATGACCGCCCGGTCCGGCCGTTGGTCGTTGACCCCGCCGGGGGTGTAGTCGTCGGTTTTTCGTCTTTTTTTCAGGGCCGTGTAATTGGCCACCATGGAATCCACGCACCCGCCGGTGACGCCCCAGAACAGACCGGGCTCCCCCAGCCGGGCGATATCCCGGTCCGAACCCGTGTCCGGCTGGGCGATGATGCCCACCCGGCACCCATGGGCCATGAGGACCTGCCCGATGAGGGCCACACCCATGAACGGGGAGTCGATGTAGGCGTCTCCCGTGACCAGGACGACATCCAGGGCCTGCCAGCCCCGGGCCTTCATTTCCTGTCGGGTGGCGGGGATGAACATGTCACATCCGCATGAGCAGATAAATCCCGACCACGGCGATCAGGGCCCCGGCCGCGGCCCGGAGGGACACATGCTCTTTGTGCAGGAAGATGGAAAAGGGAATGATGAATACCGGCACCAGGGACAGATAGGTGGAGGCCACGCCCGTGGACAGGTAGTGCAGGGTCAGCAAAGACAGGGACACGCCCAGAAACGGCCCGATCACGGAACCCGCGGCCGTGTAGCCGACGGCCCGGGAATCGGTCAGGGCCGCCCGGACGTTTTTCCATTTTCCCGTTAGCGTAAAAAGGGCGATGAAACAGGCGAAGGCTGCAATGACGCGGATCTGGGTGGCGGAAAACGGGTCCAGGTATCCGGCCCCTTCTTTCATCCCGGTTTTGCTCAAAATATAGCCCAGGGCTTGGCCCAGCATGGCTCCGATCCCCAGAAGCACGCCTTTGGGGGAAATCTCCCGGACGTTGAGGGACAAGGGTCCGGCGGTTTTCCGATGGCGTTCGAGCACCACCAGGGCCACGCCGAAAATCGTGATCAGGATGCCGATCCATTGGTGCGGCACATAGGTCTCGTTCAGGAACAGCCAGCCGATGACGGCCGTGGTCGGGGCCGAGAGGCTGAAAATCAGCATGGACACCCGGGGGCCGATTTCCACCAGGGCCTTGAACAGAAAAATATCGCCCAGAAAAAAACCGACCACGCCGGAAAGCCCCAGGTAAATCCATGCATGGGCGGAAAAATGCAGGGGGATCAAAGATCCGTTCCGGACCAGGAGCAGCAGACCGAAAAGCACCATGGCAAAGGTGAGCCGGATGATGTTCACCGGGGTAGCCCCCACCCGCCGGGACGCGGCTTCGAAAAACTGGACGCTCAGGGTCCAGCACATCACGGTGGCCATGGCCACCAGTTCACCTGCATACGGCATCGAGGGATCGGTCCTTTCGAATTTTTTAGGTTTAGAGGTGCAAAACCCTTGTACCCTATCCTGCTATTTTACGGGCAAAGGCCACTGCTTTTTCTTTGATGCCGTCATCTAAACGGTCCGGTGTCGTGCAGGAACCGATGAACAGTTCGCCGGCGTTTACGGCCTTGTGCGGACCCTGTATGCGGCCAAACGCAGTGAAAGCGGCCTCGGCGTTGTTTTCATAGGCGCCCGCACCGGTTACCAGCAGGGCCTGGCGCTGGCCATCGACCAGCGAGGCATGGCCGGGTTGGTGATAATTTATATAAAAACTGTAGGTCCGATCGATGACGGTCTTCAATTGGGCGGACACTCCCCAGAAATAAAGCGGGGATGCAAAAATCACCAGATCGGCCGTTGTCATCTTTTCCAGGATGTCCGGGATGTCGTCTTTCTGGATGCATCCGACGGCATCCGGCGTCTCTTTGCATTTGCCGCAGGCAAGACAGCCCTTGAGGTTTCTGGTATTCAAAAAAATGGATTCAACATCGTGACCCAGGGCCACAAGCTCTTCTTCAACCCAGGAAAGCACTCTGGCGGTGTTTCCTTTTTTTCTGGGGCTTCCTTGCAGAGTAACCACTTTCATTTCAATCCTCCTTTGTTGATTGATTCTTTATATTTGTCAATTGATACGAATTCATTCCGGAATGAAAAGTATCATTAAATAACCGGGAATGAAAAGGCAAGGGAATAAGTTCTTTTTAGGAAAAACATCCGCTTTACAGATCACCCCATCAGGAGCCGTTTGCTTCCACGCTGGTCGCCGCCGGCCAAGGGATTCGGTATTTTCTGCAGACATCGGGGCAGGCTTGACATGTTTTTCTATTCTGGTAATGTTCATAAGGTGAAAGGCATGCCGGAAAATTAATCAAAATGAACAGGAGCCTTTGGTAATGGACGTTAAAAAAGTCAGCCTTATTTATTTTTCACCCACCGGCACCACCCGGAACATCTTGAAAAAAATTGCGGAAGGGATCACATCGCAAGATGTCGCCCATTTTGACGTGACGCTTCCGGACGGCGCTCCACAACCCATCCCGTCCTTTTCAGGCGAACTCGTACTTATCGGTGCCCCTGTTTACGGGGGCCGTCTGCCGGTGGATGCCGTCAATCGGTTCAAACAATTGAAAGCCGACAAAACCCCGGCGGTCCTCGTGGTTGTATATGGCAATCGGGACTTTGACGATGCCTTGCTGGAACTGAAACATCTTTCCGTTGAGTTAGGGTTTGTTCCGGTTGCGGGAGGGGCATTCATTGGGGAGCACTCCTTCGCGACAAAGGACGTTCCCATCGCAAACGGGCGTCCGGACGACATGGATGACCGGAAAGCAAAGGCGTTCGGGGCAAAAATCAAAGAAAAAATCTCAGCCCTGCCATCTTCTGACGCCCTGACGGACCTGGAAATTCCCGGCAGATTTCCTTATGAGGGTGGAACGCGCGCCATGGCTGTTGCTCCCGTGACCATGCCGGAAATATGCACGCTTTGCGCTACGTGTGCCGGCGTTTGTCCCAAGGCCGCCATTTCCATCAATGGAAGCGTGACAACCCGGATCGAGCTGTGCATCCGCTGCTGCGCCTGCATTAAAAACTGTCCCGAAGGAGCAAGGGTATGGGAAGACCCCAAGATGAAAGAAATTGCCGACTGGCTGAAGGAAAATTGCGCCACTCGAAAAGAGCCTCGACTGTTCGGGGTCGATCCCGAATAAAGGCAGGCATCATACGCCGATTTCTGCCTGCCGCCCTGATCTGGCTGGCGATGGCGGGTCTCATCGCATGCAGGGGAACGACGGAATCCTCTTTTTCCGAGTATATTCAAGGGCCGCGCCCTTCGGATGAAACACGGATCTTTGACAACGCCGGTCTGATAAAAAACAAGCCGGATCTGGAGTTGCATCTCAAGGCTCTTTTTCAGGCCGCGGATATCGACATGGTGGTGGTGACCTTTCCCGATCTGGAAGGTCATTCTCTGGACGAGGTTGCGGTAAAACTGCATTCCGGCTGGAAGATCGGGCATGGCACAAACGGGTTGAAAGGTATTCTGTTCATTCTCAGTTTGGAAGAAGAGCTGGTTCGGTTTGAGGTCGGCTACGATCTTGAATGGATCTATCCGGATGTTTTCGTGGGCTATATTGAAAGGGATCAGATGGCGCCGTTTTTCGCGGCAGGACGGGTTCAGGACGGCATTGCCGCAACTCTTGAAATGATCATTGCCCAGGCCAATGAGAAAATGGCGGAACAGGCCTATGATCCGGCCCGGCAACAGGATCGTCCGTCAGGGGAATATTATTCCGGCGGTGCGGGCGCGACCCGAAAGGTCCGGGTGAAAACCGTCCAGGTTCCGGATCAGACGGATTATACCGATGATATCCTGTCCCTTTTCGTGCCTCAACCCACGCCGGAACAGGCTTTCCTGCTGGATATCGAAAAAAACAGGCGCCATATCCGGGGCTATGATTTCGACCTGTACACCGATGAAACCCGGGAGATCAGCAAAAACTGGCCGTTCACAAAAGCCCAGATGGACAACGAGGTCCGGACCACCCGAGGCAAGACTTTCAAGGTGTTCACAGACGGAGATCTGGCCATTGTGGTCTTCGATCCCCAATACCGGAACTGCGCGCCTTTTTATCTGACCAGAAACGAGCGGGGCTGGCAACTGGACATTGCCACCATGTCCCGGACCATTCAATTCGACATGAACAACAACGCCCACATTTCCAAAAGCAAATATATTCCGCTGTTTGAGAAAAACGGTTACCGATTCGGTGAAAACGGATTGTTGTATTACCGTGAAGATTCTTAATATGGATCCGGTTGGTATTAAAAGGTCTCCTGAGTTGAACAGGGAACCGTCATTGAATCGCCGGCTCAAAATAGGTTTTTTTCTCTGCTCATTTCAAGTATACACAAAAAATGGTGAAACAGTTTTCGGGTGCAGTTTATAATCATTCCCCTCGGGAGGTATATCATGGAAAAGAAAAATGTAGATCATTGCGTAACCGTTATGAACCGCCGCAGTTTTCTCATCGCATCCGCAGGAGCCGGAGCCTGGCTTGCCATGGGCGGAGTTTTGAAAGCCGCAATGGCGGATCAGACCCATTTGCTGCCGGATCTGCCCTATGCCGAAAATGCACTGGCACCCGTCATCACCCCCCAGACCATTGATTTGCATTACGGCAAACACCATCAAGGGTATGTGAGCAACCTGAACAAACTTGTTACGGGAACTGAATATGCCGGACTTCCCTTGGAGAGAATTATTACCGATACGGCCGGACAAGCAGACAAAGCGGCTATTTTCAACAACGCCGCTCAAATCTGGAACCATACCTTTTACTGGCACAGTCTTTCCCCAAAGGGTGGAGGCGAGCCGCCGCCGACCCTGAAACAGAAAATAACTACCTCCTTCGGCAGTGTGGGCGCATGCAAAAAAGAGATGGAAGCCGCAGCTCTTTCACAGTTCGGGAGCGGCTGGGCCTGGCTTGTAATGGATGGTGATACCCTCAAGGTCGTCAAAACGTCCAATGCCGATCTGCCTTTGACGAGCGGCATGAAGCCTCTTTTGACCATTGATGTGTGGGAACATGCTTATTACTTGGATTACCAGAACCGAAGAGCCGAATATGTCAAGGCTGTCCTGGACAAGCTGATTAATTGGGAATTCGCGCTTCGGAATATTGGTTGATGGTCGGTATGGTTGGAACCATGTGAAACCCGGAGCGCCCGGCAAAAAGATCTTTCTTTTGAGACACTCTCCCCAAACTTGCCTTCAAGTTTATGGATATGATATAATATTCCGTTTTGCAGATGGTCTTGATGAACAGGGTTGTGTGACGATTGGCCAAAAAAGATAAATTGATTTTCAGATGTCAGGCCTGCGGGGGACAAGCCCCTAAATGGATGGGCCGGTGTCCGGAGTGCGGTGAGTGGGATACCCTGGCCGAAGAGCGGGTATTCACGGGAACCTCCGGGAGCCGGGCCGCTTCGCCGGAATCCCAGCCGGTTCGGATGGATCGGGTGGATGTGGAAGAAAAAGACCGGATCAAAACCGGGGTGGGCGAATTCGACCGGGTTTTGGGCGGTGGGATCGTGGACGGGTCTGTCATTCTGATCGGCGGTGATCCCGGGATCGGCAAATCCACGCTCATGCTGCAGGTCCTGGCCCGCTTGGCCGGTTCCGGGAAAAAATGCCTGTACGTGTCCGGTGAGGAATCGGTCCGGCAGATTTCCCTTCGGGGAAGGCGCCTGGATTCCCGTAACGGGGATCTGTTCATGGTGTCTGAAACTGACGTAGGCTCTATTCTGGCCATGGTGTCGGCCGACCGGTATGATGCCCTGGTCATCGACTCCATCCAGACCATGTTTCATTCGGATGCGGCGTCCACGCCCGGAAGCGTGACCCAGATCCGGGAGGCGGCCATGCAGTTCATGCGGCTGGCCAAAACGACGGGCATTCCAGTGTTTCTAATCGGACACGTCACAAAAGTGGGGTCCATTGCCGGACCGAAAATCATGGAACACATGGTGGATACCGTGCTGTATTTTGAGGGAGACAAGAGCCATGTGTTCCGGATTCTGCGTGCCGTGAAAAATCGATTCGGTCCCACGAACGAAATCGGTGTGTTCGAGATGAACGAAAAAGGTCTGACCGAAGTCCCCAATCCATCCGCCGTGTTTCTGTCCGAGCGATCCAGTCTGTCGCCCGGTTCGGTGGTGACCGCCTGCATGGAAGGGTCCCGCCCCATTCTGGTGGAAATTCAGGGCCTGGTGTCCAGCTCCGGACTGGGCACGCCGCGGAGAACCATCCTGGGGCTGGATCACCACCGTGTGTCTCTGATTGTCGCGGTCATGGAAAAACGGCTGGGCATGAATCTGTCCGGTCTGGATATTTTCATGAACGTCACCGGAGGGGTGAAAATCGTCGAGCCGTCCGCGGATCTGGCCATTGCGGCGGCCCTGGCGTCCAGTTTTCTGGACAAACCCGTGGAACCAAAGACCACCCTGGTGGGCGAAATCGGCTTGACCGGTGAAATCAGGGCGGTCGGTCACATTCAGGCCAGGGTAAAGGAAGCGGCCAAGATGGGGTTTGAAAGAAGCCTTGTGCCGGGGAGTACGATCAAACAGCTTTCAAAGGTGAAGGGCATGGCTTTTGAAAGCATTCGTTTTTTAAAAGATGCCATGGCGGTATTGTTCTGATGGCGGCGGCCCGTATGAAAAAGCCTGATAAAAACCAGTGGGAGGACCACTGGACCCGCAGGGCCCGTGCGGAAGGATATCCGGCCCGGTCTGTGTACAAACTGGAGGAAATTCAGAACCGTTTCAAGGTGATCAGGCCAAATGACAGGGTGCTGGATCTGGGATGTGCACCGGGCTCCTGGCTGCTGTATGCCGGAAAATTGGTGGGCGGAGGCGGCCGGGTGCTGGGAGTGGATCTGACGGTCGTTGACATTCGGCTACCGGACCATGTCAAGGCGATACAGGAAAATATATTCAATCTGAGCGGATCACCCGTATTTGACGGGAATATGCGGTTCAATGCCGTTCTCAGCGACATGGCGCCGGCCACCACGGGAAGAAAGGACGTGGACGCGGCGCGATCCCACGAGCTTTGCCGCATGGCTCTGGAGATCGCCGATCAATTCCTGGTGGACGGCGGGCATTTTGTCTGCAAGATTTTTCAGGGAAATGATTTCATGGATTTCCAGAACCAGGTGAAAATCAGATTCAGAGAATGCAAGGTATTGAAACCGGAAAGCTGCAGAAAACACAGCAAAGAGATATATATTATAGCAAAAGACAAAATTAAAGAGGAGAAAGTTCATGTCGGGACATAATAAGTGGTCAACCATTAAGCATAAAAAAGGGGCGGCCGATGCCAAGCGAGGAAAAATTTTTACCAAACTGATCAAAGAGATCACGGTGGCGGCCCGGATGGGGGGCGGGGATCCGGAGTCCAATCCCAGACTGAGGGCCGCGCTGAATGCCGCCAAAACCCAGAACATGCCCAAGGATACTTATGAAAGGGCGATTAAAAAAGGTACGGGTGAACTGGAAGGGGTCAGTTACGAAGAGATTTCCTATGAAGGCTATGGCCCCGGCGGTGTGGCCGTTCTGGTCCAATGTCTGACCGACAACAAGAACCGGACCATCGCCGATGTGCGCCATGCTTTCGGTAAAGCCGGAGGCAATGTGGGAACGGATGGATGCGTGTCCTGGATGTTTGATAAAAAAGGGCTGATTTCGGTTGACAAAAAGAATGTTTCCGAGGAGACCCTGATGGAGGTAGCCTTGGAAGCAGGGGCCGAAGACATCCGCGAAGAAGACGACGGGTTTGAAATCATTACGGATCCCATGGATTTTGATCCGGTCAGGGAAGCTGTCGAGGCAGCCGGAATAAAATATGAAGAAGCGGAAATCACCATGATTCCCCAGACACTGACCCGGGTGGAAGGTTCGGAGGCCGAGCAAATGGTCAAGTTCCTGGATGCGCTGGATGACTTGGATGATGTCCAGAAATTTTATTCCAACGCCGATATCCCGGACGATATCCTGGACGCCATGTGATGATCAAGCAAGGTGTCGGACTTCCAACAGGCCCCTGGGCCGGTTTATTGTTCAAGACCCCCCGTGGTTTATCCCGCCTCCGGTTTAAAGGTCGATCATTTTTTGAACCGCCCCCCACGCCCTCACCCTGACGTCTTCAGGGACTTTGACTTGTCCTGAAAGGTTTTCAAGGCTTTCGGCCAGAAGGTCCAGGCTGATCTTTTTCATATCCGGGCACAGCATTTTTTCCGAGGCCGGATAAAATGTTTTGTTTGGCCAGGCCTTGGATATGGGATAGAGCAATCCGTTTTCCGTACCTAAAATAAAAGAAGACCGATCTGATTCGCCCGCAAATCGAATCATGCCGGAGGTGGACTGAATGTTGTCGGCCAGGGACAGCACCTCGGACGGGCATTCGGGGTGAGCGATGAACATTGCTTCCGGATGCTCTCGTCGTGCCTTTTCAACGTCCCGGGTGGTCAGGTTGTTGTGAAACGGGCAGAATCCTTCCCAGAGATGGATTTTTTTCGAGGTTCGCGAAGCCGCATACCGGGCCAGGTTTTTGTCCGGCGTCATCAGGATTTCGTCCGCCTCCACGCTTTTCACCACTTTTAGCACGTTGGCGGAGGTGCAGCAGATATCGGAAACCGCCTTGACCGCAGCCGACGAGTTCACATAGGTGATCACCGGGATGTCTCCCAGGGCTTTTTTCATTCCCGTCAGGCGATGCGGGTCCACCATATCGGCCATCGGGCATCCGGCATCCGGAGCCGGAAGCAGAACCGTCTTATCCGGCGATAGAATGGAGGCGGTTTCCGCCATGAACCGCACTCCGCAGAAAACAATGACGTCGGCACTGGTTTGGGAGGCCTTGATGCTCAATTCCAGGGAATCCCCGCATAGGTCGGCGACATCCTGGATTTCCGGTGGCTGATAGTTGTGGGCCAGGATGATGGCGTTTCGCTGTCGGGCCAGTCGTCTGATTCTGTCTTTCATGTGAAAACCTTTTTGATCCGGTTATTCCAGATCCACCACATTGACCCCCTCGGGAATGGTGAATTCGAACCGGGACGGGTCGGCGGGTTTGAATTGAATGCGGCTGAATTCCAGCAGAGTGGAATCCCCGTATTCATTCCGGGTGACCACCCGGGTGATGTCGCTGTTTTGCCTGGATACCCGGATGACGATCAGGGAAATGTCGGGTGTTTCTTTTTCAGGAACCAGGTCCAGTTCGATATAATCCTGGGTCTGATCCTTGATGGTGATGATGTAATTTTTCCGGATCAGGGCGATATCGGACAGAAATGCTCCGCCTGCTCCGGCTTTGAAAAAAGCATCCGCACCGCCCTGCATGACCTGGTTTTCTTCGGGTCGGTAAATCCAGAGGAACTTCCCATTGGTAATGATTTCATGCTGTTCCGGAGACAGGTATTCCCATTTCATTTTGCCGGGATGACTGAACCAGGCTCTGCCGGAAGCCTGTTCCGTGGTGTCCAGGGCCGACAGGGTGGAAATCTGGGAGAATTGGGCCTCGAAGCTCTTGCCGGCATACCGTTTTTCAATGCCGGCAAGAATTGAGTCGGTAATTTCCGTTTCGGCCGATGCGCCCATGGGTAGTTGCATTCCGCAGTGAATCAGGACCGTCAGCAACAAAAAGAGCGCTGTTTTAAAAACTTTGTTCAATCCATCTCCTTTGTCTGAATTTATCGAAGCAGTTTGGCGATGTCTTTTCTCTTGTCGTCCGCGTAAATCCGTCGGAGTTTGGGTTTTTCAATTTTTCCGGTGGGATTTCGGGGCACATCGCCGAAATAGATTTTTCTAAGTTGTTTGTAACGGGGAAGCGCCTTCTGGAATTCGAGGATATCGCTTTCACACATGATACATCCGGGCTTGACGCTGATGACGCCGGCCGGGATTTCTCCGAGTCGGTCGTCCGGAACGCCGATGACGGCAATGTCTTTAATTTTTGTGTTTGTCAGGAAAAAGGTTTCGATTTCAACGGGATAGATGTTTTCTCCGCCATAGATGATCATGTCTTTTTTCCGATCCACCAGCCAGATGAATCCGTCTTTGTCGTAACGGGCGATGTCTCCGGTTTTCAGCCAACCGTCCTGAAGGGTGTTTCGGGTGGCCTCGGGATTTTTATAATATTCTTTCATCACCCCCGGCCCTTTGATGAGAAGTTCACCGGATTCGTTGCCGAACAGCAGGTGGCCCGTCTTGTCGACTATCTTTGCTTCCCAGTTGAATCCGGGCAGACCGATGGGGCCCACCCGATCCGAGTTGTTCACTCCCAGATGGATGCATCCCGGGCCGGTGGATTCGGTCAGGCCGTAATTGGTATCATAATCCTGACCGGGGAAATATTTTTTCCAGGTATCGATCAGGCTGGGAGGCACGGGCTGGGCCCCGGCATGCATGAGCCGCCATTGGGAAAGTTTGTATTGGGAAAGATCGATTTCCTTGTTTTCAATGGCGATGATGATGTCGTGAATCCACGGAACCAGAAGCCAGGCAATGGTGCAGGATTCTTCGGAAACGGCTTCGATGATCCATTTGGGGCTGACGCCTTTCAGTAGAACACCGGTTCCGCCCACCAGCAGGCTACCCATCCAGTGCATTTTGGCACCTGTGTGGTACAGGGGTGGAATACACAGGAAAATGTCGTCGATGGTCTGACTGTGGTGGGCCTGTTCCACATGGCAGGCCTGTTCAAGGTTCCGGTGGGTCAGTAGGACGGCTTTGGGCGTTCCTGTGGTGCCGCTGGTAAAATACAGGGCCGCGTCATCGTCCGGGGTCAGACCGATGTCGGGTGGAGGCGCATCTGATCCGGAATCGATAAACGCCTGGTATTCGAGGGCCCAGTCCGGACAGGAGGATGAGGGCCCGGTATAGATCCAAAGCCTCACCCAACGCTCCAGTTCTTTTCGAACTGCTTCGATCCGGTCGGTGAATTCTTCGCCGAAGATGAACACCCGGGCTTCAGATGTTTGGGTGCAGAGCAGAATTTTATCGGATTCGAATCTGAAATTAAGGGGAACGACCCAGGCTCCCGTGGCAAGGATTCCGAAATAGATAGGCAGCCAATCCAGTCCGTTGGTCATTAACTGGACTATTTTATCGCCTTTTCGGATGCCGTACCGGCCGAGACTATCGGCCAGTTTGTTGGCAAATTTGTAAAATTTATCCCAGGTCAGGGTGTTGCGCGTTCCCAATGACGGAATCCGTTCGACCAGCGCTGTTTTGTCTTTATACAGCCGGGCGTTCCGGGCTAATATGTCTGAGAGTGTCATCAGTCTGATAAATCCATATATTCCATAAAAAAATCCTGCCGTGAACTATAAATCACGGCAGGATTATATTCAACAGGTTTTATGGACCCTTATTTATCTTTTTTCACCTCTTCAAAATCCGCATCAACCACATCGTCATCCTGGGATGAACCTGCGGAGGAAGCTCCGGTACCGCCCTGGCTGTCCTGGGATGCCTGCTGGTACATGACCTCGGCCAGTTTGTGCGAGGCCTGGGACAGCGCTTCTATTTTCTGCTTGATTTCATTGATGTCACTGGATTCTTTGACCCGTTTCAAATCTTCCACGGCCGCTTCAATGCTCTTCCGCGTTTTCTCGTCCACTTTATTGCCGTGTTCTTTCAGGGTTTTCTGGGTCTGGTCGATGAGTGCTTCGGCGGTGTTGCGGGTATCCACCAGCTCCCGTTTCTTTTTGTCTTCTTCGGCGTGGAGTTCGGCATCTTTGACCATTCGGCTGATTTCATCTTCTGAAAGTCCGCTGGCCGCCGTAATGCGGATGGATTGCTGTTTGCCCGTGGCTTTGTCTTTGGCGGCCACATGGACGATCCCGTTGGCGTCAATATCAAATGTGACCTCTATCTGGGGAACGCCTCTGGGCGCCGGTGGAATGTCGGATAGTTCAAATTGGCCGAGAGTTTTGTTGTCCGCCGCCATCTGCCTTTCACCCTGGAGGACATGGATGGAAACAGCCGGCTGGTTGTCCGCCGCCGTTGAAAAAACCTGGCTTTTTTTGGTGGGAATGGTCGTGTTCTTTTCAATCAGTTTGGTCATGACCCCTCCCAGGGTTTCGATACCCAGAGACAGGGGGGTTACATCCAGCAGAAGCACGTCATTGACGTCGCCCTGCAGAACACCGGCCTGAACGGCCGCGCCCATGGCGACCACTTCATCTGGATTGACGCCTTTATGGGGTTTTTTTCCGAATATTTTTTCCACCCGTTCCTGAACAGCCGGCATGCGGGTCATGCCACCCACCAGAACCACTTCATCAATCTCTCCGGTGCCTAAGTGAGCATCTCTAAGGGCGTCCCTGCATGGTTTCTCAAGCTTGTCCAAAAGATCGGCCACCAGAGATTCCAGTTTGGCACGGGTCAGTTTGACATCCAGGTGTTTCGGGCCGGAGGCGTCGGCTGTGATAAAAGGCAGGTTGATGGCGGTTTCAGTGGAGGTGGAAAGTTCCATTTTGGCTTTTTCCGCAGCTTCCTTGAGGCGCTGGAGGGCCATTTTATCGGTACGGATGTTGATCCCCGTGTCTTTTCTGAATTCATCGGCAATATAGTTGATGATCCGCAGATCGAAATCCTCTCCTCCCAGATGGGTGTCCCCGGATGTGGATTTGACTTCGAATACCCCGTCGCCGATTTCAAGCACGGATACATCAAACGTTCCGCCGCCCAGGTCAAACACGGCAATTTTTTCTTCGCCTTTTTTATCCAGGCCATAGGCAAGCGATGCGGCCGTAGGTTCATTGATGATTCGTTTGACTTCCAGCCCGGCTATTTTCCCTGCGTCTTTAGTGGCTTGTCGCTGACTGTCGTTGAAATAGGCGGGAACTGTAATGACGGCTTCCTTGACTTCTTCCCCGAGATAATCTTCCGCCGTTTTTTTGATGTTGGCCAAGATAAAGGATGAAATTTCGGCCGGGCTGTGCTGTTTGCCCCGGATGTTGATCCTTACGTCACCGTTGGTCGCTGCTTCTATTTTGTAGGGCAGATTGGGGATGTCCGTCTGAACTTCTTTTGAATTGAATTTCCGTCCGATGAGCCGTTTGACCCCGAAAACCGTGTTTTCGGGATTGGTGATGGCCTGACGTTTGGCAATCTGGCCCACGATGCGTTCGCCGCTGTCGGTTACGGCAACGATGGACGGCGTGGTGCGGCCCCCTTCGGCGTTGGTGATGATTTTAACTTCTCCGCCGGCTTCCATGACCGCTACGCATGAGTTGGTTGTTCCAAGATCAATTCCGATTATTTTTCCCATAATATAGCCTCCAAAAAGATATCTTTAATTTTCTAGATTTTTTTCAGTTTCTGTTTTTTTTGAGACAACCACCATGGCCGGCCTGATCAATCGGTCATGAAGCAGATAGCCATTCTGAAGGACGGTCAGCACGGTATTTTCCGGGAATTCATCGCTTTCCTGCCGCGTGACGGCCTGATGAAAATTCGGATCAAAGGGTTCGTTCTGCGCGTTGACCATTCGGACGTTGAAGGATTCGAAAAGTCGGACGATTTCCTTGTGAATCATCTTGACGCCTTCCAGCAGGCCGCTTTCTTCCGTATGGGTTTCAGCGGAAGTGATGGCGCGCTCAAAATTGTCCACCACCGGTAGGATCTTTTTGAAAACGTCCTCGTTGGCGAATTTTCTGAATTCCTCTATTTCCCGCTGTTTTCTTTTCTTGTAATTGTCAAATTCGGCGGACAATCTCAAGACCCGATCCTTTTCAACGGCAAGTAATTCTTTCAGTTGATCCAAACCCGGTTCTTTAGCTTGATCGTTTTGCCTGGAGGGCGTTTCGTCCGGATCGGGTGTTTCGGGAGAGTCCTTTGCCTTTTCTTCTTTTTTCTTGTCTTCCTTTGCCAATGTTATCTCCTCATCCTTTCGGATGCCTTGTTTGCCATGGGTAACGGTTTCTTATGAAATAAATTATGGCTGAAAAATAAGGATGTTTGAAAGCATGTCAAGATATAAAAGAAAGGGGGCTGGAAAAGAAAAGATCCGGCTGGCAGAAGGGCTTCGGCATCTTGCATGACCGGGATCGATCCTCGACACGGAAGAGATCACTTATCGCTGCTTCCTTCCGGACCTGACGAGGTTCATGGCCTTCTGTTCCGAGGCGACCGATCAGAATACACCTGACCCGGCCTGCACAGCCGGACTAGTACTTATAACCGGAATGCCGGATGATTTCAAGTCTATTTTAAGAGCGCGGGGTTGGATGGGGGCAAAATAGTGTTTGAACCCAGCTTGGTTTCTGGTATATTAGATATTCTAATTTGATGGATTTCATAATGATATGACAAGATTTTGACGAGGCATTGCAGAGGTTTCTTTTTATCACAGGAGAAAAGCATGAGCAAAATAGTGAACCAGGGCGATCAGATGATTATCAAACCGGGAACGGATGTTGTGGCCTCCATGACGGAAGGATTCAAAAATGAACTGCTTTCCGTTATCAATGACTCGTCCGGTGAAGTCGTGATCGATTTGGCCGGTGTTGAAATGGTTGATTCCGTAGGAATCGGGGTGATTATCGCGACCCACAATACACTCAACCAGACCGGCCGAAAACTTAAGGTGATCAATGTGAGCAAGGATGTCTACGGCCTTTTCACAACCATGAGATTGAATCGGCGGTTTACGGTAGAGAGTGTTTAACCCGGCCAGAGGAAAGCCAGATGAAATCAGCAAAATGGGCCGGGTTGATTGCTTCATGGATATTGTTGGTTATTACCGCATGCCAAGATAGCCGGGAAGCAGATGATTATTCAGGCGTTTCAGAGCTGATTGCCGAAAGGAACAAGGCGCGCTATGAATCACAGCAAAAACGCGCTTCGGAAAAATCGGCTGAACAGCCGCGATCCGTTTTGCCTGATCGTAAGGAAGACCTTTCGTCTCCGGCTCTTTTTGAAGAAAAGGTGGATATCGTCGTGTCCGGCGGTGGTCGTACCCTTGCTAAGGGCACGGCCTACCTTAACAAGCAGGGCCAGATCGTTCGAATTAAAATTCTGAAAGAGTAGATACGAATAAAGGTTTTAAATCAGCCGCTTTTTTCTGTTGGATCCTTCAGGCAGGTCGATAAAATCTTTTCGCGGCCGGGGTGTCTGAGAGGGTTCTGTTTCTTTTGTCGATGTCTCCTCGGCTGTGTCTTTTGGCTTGGCTGGAGGAGAAATTGTTTCGGGTTCTTGGATGCCTAATTTTTCTTCATAATCCTTTATTTTCATGTTGGCTTTGTAGAGTTTCCGAACGGAGTCTTCCCGAATATTTTCAAGCTCTTTAATAGTTTCCTGCTGTTCGGCGATTTTGGCTTTATAGCGGGTTGATATTTTGCTGAATCCGTCGGCGGCTTTTTTTTCGACCGACCGGGTCAGGGTATGGGTCATGAAAATATTGATGAGTTCAGCTACCACGGCAATGATGGTGACATAAATCAGCCCGTCGGTCTGCAGATAATAGAAAATGACAACAATCAATACGGATGTGAAAAAGACCATCGGCGTCCGTTAACCTTATTTAAAGGCTGGTCGGGGCGAGAGGATTTGAACCTCCGACATCCTGCTCCCAAAGCAGGCGCGCTACCAGGCTGCGCTACGCCCCGATTTCATGGATCAAAAACAAAAATATTTAATATCATTTATGAATACTGATAGCAAGTGAATTCTATGTTTGACGGCGTTTCAACCGCCCTTTATCCAGGCAATTTTCTTGACACGGATGTGGAATGGAGTTATTTTAGTAAACTTTATGTGATGCATCGGAAAACACTATTACAAATTTTGATGGGTCCATTTTTTTGGATAATAAATAACAGAGGTAAAAAAGGTTATTCAACCGGAAAGGATTTAATTACAGGACGGAAACATGCAGATAAAAATTGAAGATAAGAGCAGCGTTAAAAAAGTGCTGTCTTTTGAGATTCCGAAAGAGGACGTCGTCCGCGAACTGGATAAAGCATACAATGAGCTGAGAAAAACAGCGGATGTGAAAGGGTTCAGGAAGGGGAAAATTCCGAGGAAGGTTCTGGAGAACCGTTTTTCAAAGGATGTCCATTCTGATGTGGCGCCCCGGTTGATCCAGAACGCATTTATGGATGCCATCAAGGAACATGATCTGAACATAGTCGGTAGCCCGCTGACCGATCCGCCGGAGCTGGATCCGGGGAAGCCATATCTATTTGATATTACTGTGGAAGTTAAGCCTGAGCTGGATGATATCGACTTGGAAGGCATTTCTCTGGAAAAGAAAAAGTACGCAGTGTCGGATGAGGAGATCGAAGGTCAGCTTTTCATGATACAGAAGACCATGGCTAAAAAAGAAACAATCAAGGAACCTCGCCCGGTTAAGGACAATGATTTTGTGCTCATTGATTATGAAGGTTTTCTGAATGGTGAGCCCTTTGACAAAACACCCAAGATCGAAAATTTTCTAATGGGTATCGGGCGGGGAAATCTGCCCAAAGAATTTTCTGAAAAGCTGGTCGGCGTTATCCCTGAACAGGACCTGGAAATCGATGTGGCTTATCCGGAAGATGAATATAATGATGATTTAAAAGGGAAAACCATCACTTATAAGGTCAAACTCAAGGAAATCCAGGAAGAAATTCTGCCGGAATTGAACGATGATCTGGTCAAAGGGCTTGGGAAATTCGAAACTCTGGACGAGGTCCGGGCCTCCATCCGTCAGAATCTCGAAAAGGGGTACGCCCAGAGAGTCAAGCATGAACTGTCCGAGCAGATTTTCCAGAACCTGCTGGAAAAATGCCATTTCGAAGTCCCGGAAGCCTTGATCGAGAGTGAGCTGGACGGAATTACCATGGAGGCTGAACAAGCCTATGCGGCTAACAACACCAGTCTGGAAGAAGTGGGGTTGAGCCGGGAGATAATCCGGACCCAGTATCGGGAAGTGGCTGAGAAGCAGGCCAGGCGACACATGATTCTGGATAAGATCATCACCCAGGAAAAAGTGGAACTGACGGACGAAGAACTGGAAAAAAGTTTTCAGGAAATGGCGGTCGGAATGAATGCCCCGGTCGAAGCCGTAAAAAATTTTTTCAATAAGGAAAAGGCTCAACTCGCCTATTATAAGTTTACCCAGCTTGAAAAAAAGGCCGTTGACATTATATTAGGCAGAAGTAACATAACAGAGGTCGATCCAAACGCCGTGAATACTGATCCGGCCGAAGACGCGTCATCGGATTCAAATTCGTGACGAGGTGGGGTCGACATCGAAAAACGACTATATATCCAAAGGAGTTGAACTGTGCCACTGATTCCCATGGTTGTTGAACAGAGCAACAGAGGAGAGCGGGCTTATGATATTTATTCCCGTCTTTTAAAGGATCGTATTATTTTCGTCGGGTCCGCCATCGACAACGAGATAGCCAATCTGATAATTGCGCAGCTTTTGTTTCTCGAGTCGGAAGATCCGGAAAAAGATATCAGTTTTTACATAAATTCCCCGGGAGGGGTGGTAACGGCAGGGCTTGCCATTTACGACACCATGCAATACATTAAACCGGACGTGGCGACGGTCTGTATCGGGCAGGCCGCCAGTATGGGCGCTCTTTTGCTGGCAGCCGGCTCCAGAGGGAAAAGAGTGGCGCTGCCAAACTCCAGAATCATGATTCATCAGCCCTTGGGGGGTGCGCAGGGACAGGCTACGGATATCAAGATTCAAGCCAATGAAATTTTGAGAATGCGGGACACACTCAATGAGATCATTTCGCATCATACCGGTCAGGATATCCAGAAAATTGCCCGGGATACGGACAGGGATTTTTTCATGTCGGCCGCGGAAGCAGTTGAATACGGCATTGTAGACAAGGTGGTGGCGGACAGAAACGATTTGGAAGAAGCATCATCCGGATCTTCAAAGGAGTAGCAAGGCTATGGGGCGTAAGAATGACGGCAATGAACAGTTTTTCTGTTCATTCTGCGGAAAGAACCAGAAAGAGGTCAGGAAGCTGATCGCCGGGCCGAGTGTTTATATCTGCAATGAATGCATAAAATTATGCGGAGAAATCATTGAAGATGAGGAAAAAGAGAAAAAATCCGAGCTCCTGGGAACTCGCGATCTGCTGACGCCGAAACAGATCAAGGAAATGCTGGACGCTTATGTTATCGAACAGGACCAAGCTAAAAAAGTGCTTTCCGTTGCCGTATACAATCATTATAAACGGCTGAATTCGGCTGCGCAGAAGAACAATGACGGGGTCGAGATTCAAAAAAGCAATATTCTGATCATCGGTCCCACCGGTTGCGGCAAGACCCTTCTGGCACAAACCCTGGCCAGATTTTTGGATGTCCCTTTTGCCATTGCCGATGCCACGGCATTGACCGAGGCCGGCTATGTGGGTGAAGATGTGGAAAACATCGTGTTGTCCCTTGTCCAGAATGCCGACTATGATATTGAAAAAGCCCAGAAAGGAATCATATACATCGATGAAATCGATAAGATTTCAAAAAGAGGCGACAATCCATCCATCACCCGCGATGTTTCGGGCGAGGGGGTTCAACAGGCTCTGTTGAAAATCATCGAAGGGACAATTGCCAGCATCCCTCCCAAAGGTGGACGTAAACACCCTCAGCAGGATTACGTTAAAGTAGACACCTCCAATATTCTGTTTATCTGTGGTGGAACGTTCACAGGGCTTGAAAAACTCATTGAAAAACGGCTATCCAGGAAAACGATGGGCTTTGGCGCCAAAATAGAGGCCATGGAAGAAAAGAATATCGGAGAACTGTTTAAGCAGCTCAAACCCGAAGATTTGATCAAGTTCGGCCTTATTCCTGAATTTCTCGGACGCCTGCCCATCATTACCTCCATCGGAGAGCTGAATGAAAAATCTTTGGTCAAAATTCTGACAGAGCCTAAAAACGCTTTGGTCAAACAATATCAGGAATTGTTCAAGATTGAAGGCGTGTCGCTTCAGTTTACCGATGAAGCCCTGGTGGCGATGGCCAAAGAGGCTGTCAAGAGAAAATCCGGTGCCAGAGGACTTCGTGCCATTATGGAAGAAACCATGCTGAATATCATGTATGAAATCCCGTCCAAGGAAAATGTCCGGGAATGCGTGGTGGGCGAAGAGGTTGTGCTGAAAAAAGAAGATCCGATCCTTTTGTATGAACAACCCAAAAAACAGGCCTGAAAAGCGAGTTCTGACATTTCATGATCAATATATCCAAATTTTTTCTTCCGGATGGTTCGGATGGTGTGAAGAAACGACTGCCTTTGGTTCCATTAAGGGATATGGTGTTATTTCCCTTTATCACCACCTCTGTGTTTGTCGGACGGGATAAATCCATTAAAGCGTTGTCCGAAGCCATGGCATCGGACAAGAAGATTTTTTTGACCACTCAGAAAGATCCCGAAGTTTTAAAACCAAATATAAACGATGTTTTTCAGGTTGGTACGGAAGCGCGGATAACCCAATTGCTGCGTCTGCCGGATGGGACCGTCAAGGCCTTGGTTGAAGGCCTTCAGCGGGGCAGGATCGTAAAGCTGTCGGATGATGACGGATATCTGGGCGTCGAATATGTACCGGTCCACGAAGAGCCTTTGCCGGATACTTCCAGAGAGGCAGCCATCCGCACCGTTACAGAAGCATTTGAACATTATACCCAGATGTCGGGCAATGTCTCCAAAAGTTTTTTCAAGACGCTAGACGCATTGAGTGTCAATGAATCTCGCTATGCGGACACCATCGCTGCCCAGATGCCTTTCAAATTGCTCGATAAACAGCAGCTTCTCGAATGCGGGAACATCGAGGATCGTTTTCTGATGCTGCTCAAGCTGATCCAGAAAGAAACCGAAGTTTTCGCCATGTCCCAGAAGATAAAGGGCCGGGTCAAAGAGCAGATGGAAAAACTTCAGAAAAAGCATTACCTCCATGAACAGATGCGTGCCATCAAAAAAGAAATGGGAGAAGATGCTGAATCGGGTGAGTTCCAGGAACTGGAAAATCGGGTCAAGAAGAAAAGAATGTCCCGGGAAGCAGCGGCTGTGGCTAGGCGGGAGTTGGAAAAGCTGAAAATGATGTCACCCATGTCTTCGGAAGCCACAGTGGTCAGAAATTACATCGACTGGCTGATTTCCCTGCCCTGGTTTCGGAAAAGTCGAACCAGAATTGATTTGAAACATGCGCAGGAGATTCTGGATCGGGATCATTACGGACTGGAAAAACCCAAGGAAAGAATACTGGAGTATCTGGCTGTCCAGATTCTGGTGAAAAAAATCAAAGGACCGATTTTATGTCTGGTAGGGCCTCCCGGCGTTGGCAAAACTTCTCTGGCCAAATCCGTGGCTTCGGCGACGGGTCGTTCTTTTGCCCGGGTTTCTCTGGGCGGTGTCAGGGATGAGGCGGAAATCAGGGGACATCGACGGACTTATGTGGGTGCATTGCCGGGTAAGATCATTCAGACCTTGAAAAAGACCGGGTACAACAACCCTGTTTTCTGCCTGGATGAAATCGATAAAATGACGGCTGATTTTCGGGGTGATCCTTCGTCCGCCCTGCTTGAAGCCTTGGACCCGGAGCAGAACAAAAATTTCAACGATCATTACCTTGAAGTGGATTACGATTTATCCGAGATCCTTTTCATCACCACGGCCAACACCCTTTATGATATCCCGGCGCCTTTGAGGGACCGCATGGAGGTCATACAGATTCCCGGTTATACGGAATATGAGAAGGAAAAAATCGCCAACGGGTATCTGATCCCCAAACAATTGAGGGAAAACGGCCTGTCCGAAACCGATGTGGTTTTTTCCAGAAACGCTATTCACACCATCATCAAGAATTATACCAAGGAAGCAGGTGTACGAAACCTCGAAAGGGAGATATCTTCCATTCTGAGAAAGATCGCCAAAGAAATCGTTCAGACCGATGTCAGGAAGAAACACCAGATATCGGCCGGCACGATAATGAAATACCTTGGTCAGCCCAGATTCAGAAACAGCGCCAGAGAAAAGGAAGACAGGGTCGGGATTGTGACCGGGCTTGCATGGACCCAGGCCGGGGGTGAGTTGCTGACCATCGAAGCCGTTACCATGCCCGGTAAAGGCAATGTTCTGGTGACGGGAAAGCTTGGTGATGTGATGAAAGAATCATCCCAGGCGGCTGTCAGCTACGTTCGATCCCGCAGCGTGGAACTGGCGATCAAGGAAAATTTTTATAAAAGCCTGGACATTCATATCCATGTCCCTGAAGGCGCCATCCCCAAAGACGGCCCTTCGGCCGGTATTTCAATGTGTACAGCGGTTGTGTCGGTTCTGACGGGGCGGCCGGTGTCCCGTAATATCGCCATGACCGGAGAAATCACTTTGCGGGGAAGGGTTCTGCCCGTCGGTGGACTCAAAGAAAAATTGCTGGCGGCCCATGCAAATGGTATCAAAACCGTGATTGTGTCATCGGAAAACAAGAAAGATATCCGGGAAATCCCGAAATCCATACAGAAACAGATGGACATTCTTTATGCGGAGGATATGTCCGAAGTCTTGAAGTACGCTTTACTGTAAGGGTTTT
>CAZQIX010000048.1:0-28293 GCA_964593855.1 uncultured Desulfobacula sp.
CTTAATCGTTTACGGAGGTCCGCATGGCAGACAAAAGTTTTCCCAATCCCCACGAAATCCCAACAATCCCCGGTACCGAAGGGTGGGAAAGAATGTATCCCTATCATTATCTTTTCACCACCAAAGACAAAGAAAGGGAGGAATACGAGAACAACATGTTCTGGTTCAACGACGCCCTTCATTATCCGGAACCCCTCTATCCCTTCGATATCATCTGGGACGAGGCCTGGTTTCTGGCTCTGTCCCAGTTTAACGCACGGATATTCATGGTCCCGCCGGTTTATGGGGTGGATCATCGAATCATCAACGGGAATGTGTATATTTCCCCGGTCCCCGTAACCGATCCCGAAGAAGTGCAGAAACGAATCCCGATGTTTATGGAGAGGGCCGGGTATTATTACGAAAACTGGGACAAACTCCATGACAACTGGGAAAAGAAAATGAGGGGAATTATTTCCGATATCGAGAATATCGCCGTCTCTCCTCTTCCGGCCGTGGAAGACATCTCCGTCGTGAAAAACGGCCTCGGCACATCATCCGGATATGAACTGCTCAAGAGTTACGACAAGCTCATCGATCTGGGCATCCGTTGCTGGCAGTACCATTTTGAATTCCTCAACCTCGGATACGCCTCTTATGTGACTTTTGTGGATTTCTGCACCAAGGCCTTTCCCGATATCCCATTGCAGAAAATCACTCAGATGGTGGCCGGCATCGACGTCCTTCTGTACCGGCCCGACGAAGAACTCAAGAAACTGGCCAAGCTGGCTGTCGAGTTCAATCTTGAGTCCCAGATCGGAACCGATGCCAGAGACGTCAAGGATGTCCTCGAACAACTCCAGGGATCGGAAAACGGGAAAAAATGGATCGCGGCCTGGGATCAGGCCAAAAACCCCTGGTTCAATATTTCCACCGGGACCGGATGGTATCATCAGGATATTTCCTGGAACGACAACCTGAACATTCCCATGAGCTCCATCCGGATTTACATGGAAAAAATCAAGAGCGGGGTATCCATCGACCGGCCCATGGAAGCGGTTCAGCAAGAACGCAAACGGCTCATTATCGAATACAGGAGCCTGCTGAAAACAGACCAGGATCGCCAGACCTTTGATCAGCTCCACGGCACGGCCGAAATGGTTTTTCCCTATGTCGAAAATCATATGTTTTACGTGGAACACTGGTTCCATTCCATATTCTGGAACAAAATGCGGGAAGTATCCGCCATCATGGTGGATCATAAATTTCTGAAAGCCACGGAAGACATCTGGTTCCTGTCTCGCAGCGAAATCAAGGAAGCCCTGTGGGATCTGGTTACGGCCTGGGCCACGGGGACCAAAGGCTACGGCCCCCTGCACTGGCCCGAAGAAATCGAATGGCGTAAAGGGGTTTACCAGAAATTCAAGAGCCAGCCGCCCATCCCGGCCGTGGGAATACCTCCCAAAGTGATTGCCGAACCCTTTACCATCGTACTCTGGGGGGTTACCAACGAAAGCATGGCGGCCTGGGCCAAGCTGAAAGAAATCGGAGATCCTGACAAGGTGAACGAAATCGAAGGATTTGCAGGATCTCCAGGCGTGGTGGAAGGTATCGCCCGGGTCTGCCGGTCGGTGGAAGACATCGGACAGCTCAAGGAAGGCGAAATTCTGGTAGCACCCACCACGTCTCCGTCCTGGGCCCCGGTTTTCCAGAAAATCAAAGGCGTCATTACCGATGTGGGAGGCATCATGAGTCACGCCGCCATTGTCTGCCGCGAATACGGCATGCCTGCCGTGGTCGGTACCGGCCAGTCAACGACCATTATCAAGTCCGGCATGAAAATCAAACTAAACGGTGACACAGGAAGAATTTACATCGAAAGGTAGGTTGGCATCATGGAAAAAAGATCTGACTACGTTCTATGGTTTGAAGAATGCGACATGAATTCCGTTCCCCTCGTGGGGGGCAAAAATGCCAGTCTTGGCGAGTTACTCAAGGCAGGAATCCCCGTGCCGCCGGGTTTCGCCATAACCACAAAGGGCTATAACCTGTTCCTCGAGCAAGGGAACATAAAAAAGGAAATCTTGAGCATCCTGGACGGGATCGCAGCCAATGACATGGATTCAGGTGAAGCCGCCAGCAAAAACATTCGATCTTTGATCGAAAACACGCCGGTCAGTGACGAACTCCAGGATTATATCGGAGAATTTTACCGCCGGCTTTCCAAACGGTGCAACGTCCCTGCCGTTCCGGCGGCCGTCCGCTCCAGCGCCACGGCTGAAGATCTGCCGGGTGCCAGTTTTGCCGGGCAGCAGGATACTTTTCTCTGGATCCGGGGCATCGACGACATTTTCAAACACGTGAAAAAATGCTGGTCAAGTCTTTTTACCGCAAGAGCCATCTACTACCGAGCCAAAATGGGATTCCCCCACGAACAGGTAGCCATTTCCGTGGGTGTTCAGAAAATGGCCAATGCCTGGATAGCCGGAGTCATGTTCACCCTGAACCCGGCCACAGGGGACCGGTCCACCATCGCCATAGACGCCAACTGGGGATTCGGGGAAAGCGTTGTCAGTGGAGAGTGTACGCCGGACAATTTCATCATCAACAAAATTACGGATGAAATCATCAAAAAATCGGTGTCCCACAAATCCATCCTCTATACCCGGGATCCCCAGAGCCATTGTGTGATCAAGCAGGCCGTACCCGACGAGAGAACCGACATCCAGTGTCTGACGGACAAAGACGCCATCGAACTGGCCGGGATTGCCAAACGGATTGAAAAACATTACGGCAAGGCCATGGATATTGAATGGGCCATTGATAAAGACACTCCGGGCAAAGCCAAGGTCATGATTCTTCAGAGCCGCCCGGAAACCGTATGGAGCGATAAAAAAGTCGAACCGGTCATGGCTCCGCGGGCATCGGCCCTGGAACATATCTGTGCGGGGCTTGTGGCCGGTCGCAAAATCGATTGACCCTCTGAATTCACCCTCTGAATTCATTTATTGTTAAACCGCCGGGCCCTGACAACCGGGGCCCGGTCAAAAATACAACCCGTGCGCATCGCGCAGGCAGCCCTACCCTTGTCCCAACGGGGCTGCAAAGGAAAAAGGAGAAAAATTATGAAAGACATGAGAGATTTCATCGCCATCTGTGAAAAAAAAGGTCTGTTGAAGCGCATCACGGCGGAAGTGGACACCCATCTGGAATTGTCCCATATCGCCAAACTGAATGAGGAGGCCCAGGGCCCGGCACTGCTGTTTGAAAACTGCAAAGGTTATAAATCACCGGTTATCACAAGCGCCGCAACCACGGTTCAACGGCTTGCCATCATCATGGGAGAACCTGAAAACTCAAGTCTGACCGATCTTTACGGAGCATGGGCGGAAAAAGCCAAAAAACCCATTCCGCCCGTGTACATCGATAAATCAAAAGCTCCGTGCAAAGAAAATATTATGATGGGAGACGATGTCGACCTGAACATTTTCCCTGTCCCCCACTACTATCCCCTGGATGGCGGGAAATACTACGGAACCGCTCATTTTATCATTACCAAAGACCCTGATTCCGGCTGGGTCAACCTGGGTACCTACAGAAGCCAGCTTCTGGGCAAGAACAAGATCGGCACCCAGTTCATCAAGGGCAAACACGCGGACATCATGCTCAAAAAATACCAGGCCCTGAAACAGCCCATGCCCTGCGCCTCTATTTCAGGATGCGATCCATTGCTGTTCATCCTCGGAGCCGCCCGCGTAGGAGCGTTCACCAGTGAATACGATGTGGCCGGCGCCTTCAGGGGCGAACCCGTGGAAGTAGTAAAAGGCGAAGTCGTTGACCTGCCGGTTCCCGCCCATGCCGAGATTGTCGTGGAAGGGTTTGTGGATGCGGAAAAATTCATGGAAGAGGGTCCTTTCGGTGAATATACCGGATATTACTCCGGCGTTGGAACGGATCCCAGAAACTTCATCGATGTCAAATGCGTCACTTACAGAAACAACCCGATTCACTGGGGCACCACTGTGGGCCGGGCCGTGACCGACTCTCACATGGTCATGGCACTGTCCTACGGCGCCACCCTCTGGCAGCAGCTCAACGAAATGAACATCCCGGGCCTTAAAAACTGTTATTGCCCGCCGGAAGGAGCAGGCCGGTTCCTGGCCATCATTTCCATGAAACAGATGTATCCCGGACATGTGGACCAGGTCTTGACGGCCGCCATTTCAACGGAAATGGGCGCCTACGGCCTTAAGACCGTCATCGTGGTGGACGAGGACATTGATTCATGGGATATTCCGAGGGTCATGTACGCCATGAGTTTCAGATTCCAGCCCAACCGATGCCAGATTATCAACCGTGGCCGGTCCACCCCGCTGGATCCGTCTCTGCCCATCAATGCAAGGTGGATTACCGGAAGACTTCTCATGGATTGTACGATTCCCTATGAATGGGATCCGAAACCGATCCAGATCAAGCTGGATCCCGACATGGTCGAAAAAGTCAAGGCAAGATGGTCTGAACTCGGATTTTAATGAAAGGAACGATTGTGAAACCCATTCGATATACCAAAGAAATGACGGACGAATTTGTCCGGGACGGATACTGGACCCAGGAAACCTTTTATGATTTCTGGGAAAAGAATGCCCGGGAGATCCCGGATCAGGAAGCCCTGGTGGATTCCAAATACCGGTTGACCTGGAAACAGGCCCTGGAACTGGTGGATGCCATGGCCATCAGTTTTGTTGAAATGGGTCTTGAAAAACATTCCCGGATCATCATCCAGTCTCCCAACAGTGTTTACGGATTTCTGGCCCGGATCGCCTGCGAACGGGCGGGACTCATTTCCCTTACGGTTTATCCCTATCTCAGGAAAAAAGAACTGACGTACATGGTGGACCGGACCAAGGCCTCGGCCGTTATCATCCTGCACACTTACAACAAATTCAACTATCTTGAGATGTACGAAGAACTGCAGAAAGAATTTCCCCACCTCAAGAACATCCTCCTGTTCGACGACCAGGTGCCGGCGGGCGCGCCCGAGGGAACCTATTCCCTTACCGCCATGGTGGAAAAAAGGGTTCAGCTTCCCATCGACAAGGATGTCCTGGCAAAAAGAAGACTGGATGCCATTGAAAACGTGGCCATTCTCACCACGACATCCGGCACCACCGGAATTCCCAAACTCGTTGAATGGCCGGCCGCCCCGCGAATCTGTACATCCAAGGGCAGGGTGGACATCTGGAGCCTGACCAAGGACGATATCACCATGGCCATCGCCCCCCACGCAGGCGGTGCAGCCGGAACCCTGACCTATTTCGCGGCGCCCATTGCCGGGGCCAAGACCGTGATGCTGGAAGAATTCTCTCCCGAAGGGGCCCTGGCCCTGATCGAAAAGGAAAAAGCGACGGCCATCGGCGTGGTGCCCACCCATCTGATCCGGATGCTGGAAGTGGATGTGTCCAAATACGACCTGAGTTCCCTGCGGTTCATCCGCTCCGCCGGCGGATACCTGCCGCCCCAGGTGGCAGAGGAGGCGGAAGCCGCTTTCGGCGCCTCCATCACCAGCGACTTGGGCACCCAGGACATGGGGTCCGTGTCCGGCTGCCGGGTGGAAGATTCCAAAGACCTGCGGCGGAGGACCGTGGGCCGGATGCTGCCCGGAAACAAAGTGCGGCTCGCCCACCAGGAAAACCGTGAACTGACCGTTCCGGACGGTGAGCCCGGCATTCTGTACTTCCGCGGGCCACACGCCCCGGCCGGGTATTACCGGGATGAAGAACTCACCTCCACCGTATTTGACAAAGACGGCTGGACCACCACCGAGGACATCGTCAAATTCGACCAGGGATGTCTCTGGATTCTCGGACGGGCCAAGGATATGGTCATCCGCGGCGGGCAGAACATCTACCCCGCCGAAGTGGAAGGGCTTCTGGCCGATCATCCCGCCATCGGCTCCGTGGCCATCGTGGGGTATCCGGACAGGGAAATGGGAGAGCGCTGCGCCGCCTATGTCATTCCCAAGCCCGGCATGACCTTTACCTTCAAAGACATGGTGAATCATCTCAAAGCCAAAGATATCGCCATGTTCAAACTGCCCGAACACCTGGAGGTCGTCAAAGAATTCCCCACGGTGGGAGATTCCGGTAAGATCAACAAGGAAACCCTGAAGAAAGACATCCGGGAACGATTGGGCTTATAAACCATCCGGACGAGGGACAGGGCAGCCGGACATTCAGCGGGTCCTGTCCCGAAACCGGTTCAAAGGCGAGCAACCATGAACACACCCAAAACCGTTTTGATCATTTCCACCCTGGATACCAAAAGGGAAGAAACCCGGTATCTGAAATACAAATTCAAGGAAATCGATGTGCTGCCTCTGCTCATGGATCTGTCCATGCGCGGCAAGGAAGCCTCACGGGCCGAGCTGACCCCGGCCGATGTCGCAACGGCCGGCGGCAGCTCCATCGAAGCCATCAACCAGTCCAAAGAAAGGTCCACCATCACCAACATCATCATCGACGGCGCGACCAAAATCGCCAAAGACCTTTATGCGGCCGGGAAAATCCACGGGGTCATGGCCATCGGCGGATCCACCGGGTCCCTCATGGCCACGGACGTGATGCGGGCGCTGCCCTTCGGTATTCCCAAACTCATGATTTCGTCCACAGCCGCCCTGCCCGGATTGTCCACCCGGTATATCGGTACCAGCGACATTCTGCTCTTCCATTCCGTCATCGAAATTTCCGGGGTGACGGACATGCTCAAAAACGTCATGGACCGGGCCTGTTACGCAATGAAAGGCATGATCAAGTACGTGAAAAACGATCTGGCGGAACATAAGCGCAAAACCATTGCCATGACCATGCTGGGGCCTTGCGAGCAGTGCGCCAGCAGCGTTCGGGCCGCCCTGGAAAAAGAAGGATATCAGGTCACGGGGTTCTCCGCCGCCGGTGTGGGAGATCAGGCCATGGAAAAAATGATAGCCGAAGGGTTTTTCGAAGGCGTCATCGATCTGGCCCCCGGCGGTGTGGGGGAGCATTATTTCGGATACATGCGGGACGGCGGCCCCGATCGACTGGAATCCGCCGGCAAGGCCGGGATACCCCAGATCATATCCACCTGCTCGGTCAACCACATGACCCCGTCAAGATCCAAATACAAACCGGACTTTTATGAACGGCGCAAATACGACCTGGATAAATTCAGGACTTGGCTACGGCTTTCTCCGGACGAGTTGAAACAAGTGGCGGGGGAGTTTGCCCGTAAGCTGAACGGAGCCTCCGCACCCGTGAAAATCATGATCCCGGCCAAAGGCTGGTCTTCCGTGGACGCTCCCGGCAACCCCACCCATGATCCGCAGGAAGACCGGATTTTTGTGGACACATTGAGAGAACTGCTGGATTCCAAAGTCGATATTATCGAAGTGGACGCCAATATGGAAGATCCTGAATTCAGCCGGAAAGTGATTCAGACCGCTCTGGAAATTTTTTAACGGCCAAGGGCCCTTTCGGTCGGAAACCACCGGGGGGTTCAAACAACCCTGTAAATTGGAGAAAAGAAATGATTGTTAAAAACTGGATGCGTAAAAATCCCGACACCATTTCAAGTGAGCTTTCAGCCAAGGAAGCCATGCATGTCTTTGATGAAAAAAAAGTACCGTTCATGGCCGTGGTGGACAACAACAAATTCAGGGGACTTCTAGCCAGACGGGATCTGAGGGAGGCGGCCTCCTGGGCCATCGCCACCCAGGATGTGTATGAAATGCAGTATTTCAATGAGCGGCTCAAGGTCAAGGACATCATGGTCCGTAAACCCGTGACCCTTTCCATAAATGATACGGTGGAGACCGCCATCCAGAAAGGCCGAGAGTTCGGTCGCAGCTTTCTGCCCATCATGGATGGAGACAAACTGGTGGGGACTCTGTCCAACCGCGATCTCACCAAGGCCCTGAGTCAGCTTCTGGGCAGTGATGACGGGCTTCACGGAATTTCCGTCGAGATGAGTGAAGAACCCAGAATGACCATCCGGCAAGTGCTGGAAGACATGTTCAGCATGGGAATAGACATCAAAGGGTTGTTCACGCTCAAAAACCCGGATACCGGCAGCAAAAGACTCATCATTCGTTTCGAAGCCAAATGCTTTAAAAAAATCATCTCCATGATCGAAGAAAAAGGCTATCATCTGCTGGAAGTGGTCAAGCACGAATAACCGTCAAACCCGTTTACATCAGCAAAGGTTCAGAAAATATAAGGAGTCAGACATGGCAAAACGGTTGATTGTGGGCATAGCCGGCGCCACGGGCGTCATTTACGGGGTCAGGATGCTGGAAGTATTGAAAAACAGAGGCATTGAAACCCATCTCATCATATCGGAGGCCGGAAAACTCAACATCAAGATCGAAACCGACTATGATGTGGACGAGGTCCTGGCCATGGCGGACGTTACCTATACCAACAAGCAGATTGCCGCATCCGTGGCCAGCGGCTCCTTCCAGACCATGGGCATGGTGGTGGCCCCCTGCACGGTCAAGACCCTGTCGGGCATCGCCAACTCTTATAACGAGAACCTGCTGATTCGGGCCGCTGACGTTCAGCTCAAGGAAAAGCGCAAACTGGCTCTCATGTTCAGGGAAACCCCTCTGCACGTGGGCCATCTGCGGCTCTTGACCCAGGCCGCGGAAATGGGCGCCCATATCGTTCCGCCTCTGCCTGCCTTTTACCACCATCCCAAAACCATTGACGACATCATCAACCAGTCCGTGGGAAAAGTCCTGGATTACATCGGCATCGAGCATGATCTGTTCAAGCGGTGGGACAATTCCGAGCTGGAAAAACTAACCCATGCATCCAGCGGACAGGGGGCGGAAAATAAAGAAGACCACCGGGTCGTGGCCCTGAAAAAATGACATGGACAACCTCTTTGATCTGATCCTGTTCGATCTGGAAGGCACCCTGGTGGATTTTCAATGGCGACTGGCCGAGGCAGTGGCTGAAATCCTGCCGGTCCTGGTCGATTCGGGCCTGGATGCCTCTCGTTACGGGCCTTCGCCGGATTATGCGGCCTTGTTCAACACCACCCGAGACCTGACCCGGGACTGGGACATCCGGAAAGCCGACCGGCTGTTTGAACGGTTGGGAGAGATCTATGACCGGTATGACAAAGACGCCCTGAGCCGCTGGCGCCCCTATCCCGACACCCGCCCCCTGCTGGACGCTCTTGCCGTCGCCGGATGCCGGATGGGTATCGTCAGCAACTGCGGCATCCGGGCCACGTCCGGTGTGCTGGAAAAATTCCGGCTGTCCGGATATTTCGAGCTGATCCTGTCCCGAAACCACGTGACCCGCGTCAAACCCAGTCCCGAAGGGCTGAACACAGCGCTGAAACAGTCGGGTGTCACGGCGGACCGCGCCCTGTTCATCGGCGATTCCATCAATGACATAAGGGCCGCCCAGGCCGTGCCCATGTCATCCTGTTTTCTTTCCGGCGGGGAAAGCCGGATTTCGGGAAAAGACGATACCGGGGCTGAATTTCAGATTGTCTCTCTGTCAGAACTGGCAGATATTCTGACTCGCCGACCGGATCTGGATGGCCACCAGAACCGCTGACGACAGGACCAGGCCCGCTCCCGCCGCCTGAACCCATCCGATGTGCTGGCCAAGAAAAACCGATGCCAGGGCCATGGTCGTTACCGGCTCGAAGGTGGACAGCATGGATGCGTTCACCGCGCCGATCCGTTTCATCCCCCAGAAATAGGTCCAGATGGCCAGAGCCGTGGAAATCACGGCAATGGCGAAGATATGGACCCAGGCCATCCTTTGGTCCGGCATGAGAAATCCCGCCTTCATATTATATATCAGATAAAATACGCCTGTGGAGCCGATGACCACGATACTGGCCGTGAACGCATCGTTTCGAGCCATGATTCGGGCCCCGGTGACAGTGTAGATGGAATAGATCACGGCCGCACCGATCCCCAGCAGTACCCCTTTCACGTTGCCGCCCGTATCCAGGCCGATCGCCAGGATGGTTCCGGAAACGGCCAGGACCAGAGCCAGACATTTATTCCAGGTGAAAGACTCCTTGAGAAAGAAAAACGACAGCAAGGCAACCATGACAGGGTACAGATAAAGCAGTATGGCCAGAAGCGAAGGGGATATATGGGTCAGGGCCGTAAAAAAACACAGGGATTGCCCGGCATATCCGATGAGCCCCATGGCTGTAAGGATCATCAGGTCCTTACCCGCCGGGAATTTCCGTTTCTGGACCAGGGCCACGGGAATCATGACCATGAAGGCGATGAAAAACCGAAAAAACAGCAGAGAATGGGGAACGGCACCGAATTCGTAAGCGAATTTGCCGAAAATGGCCATGGTCCCGAAAGATGCGGCGGACACCATAATCAGCCCGATGCCTGCCCAGCGATCCATAAGGTTTGATTTCAACGCGTTTCAGTCTCCCAGATAATGATGGTAAATATCCCTGATGTGATGTCTGATTTCAGGGACCAGATCATCGATGACCTCAGGGGGTTTTTCCTGAAGGTCCAGCCGGTGAACGGCTTTCCGCATGGACAGATACGCTTTCTGCAGCCGTTCGCTCTCGCACCCGGTGATGATGCCTTCGGCGTCCAGCCCTTCCAGCAGCCGCATGATATCCGTCCAGATAACGAGATCCGGACAATCGTTGGCGTGTCTGAGCACCAGATACTGAACCAGGAATTCAATGTCCACGATCGCGCCCCGCGATTGTTTGAGATTGAACACATTCCGCGCCGGTTTCAGGTGCTCGGCCCGTACTTTTTCCCGCATGTCCCGCACTTCTTTTTTCAGGACAACGGGATCTCTTTTTTCCGTCAAAACGGTTTTGCGGATGGTTTCAAACGCTTCTGCCAGGATTCGGTCACCGGTGATGAACCGGGCCCGGATCAAGGCCTGGTGTTCCCAGGTCCAGGCATGGTGTTTCAGATAATCCTCAAACGCATCGATGTGGGACACGATCATGCCGGATGCCCCTCCCGGCCTCAGCCGCATATCCGCGCCGTAAAGGGTTCCGGCCGGAGTATGAACGGTCAGGGCGTTGACCATCCGCTGCCCCAGGTTGGAATAAAACCGGATGGTGTCGATGGACTTGCCTTCCCCCCGGGTGACCCCTGAATCGCCTCTGTGAAGGAATACCAGATCAAGGTCGGATTTATATCCCATCTCCAACCCGCCGGCCTTGCCGTAGGCGATGACGGCAAACCCGCAGTCGTCCGGGCCCTGCCCGGAGATATGCTCGGGAACCCCGTACCGTTCAGTGACAATATGCCAGGCGATGCGCAACACCCGGTTCAGCACTGTTTCCGCGATATAGGTCAAATGATCGCTGACCTTCATCAGGGGATAATTGCCGCTGATATCGGCGGCCGCCACCCTGAGCATGTTGACCTGACGGAAAAGGCACACTTCTTCCAGCATGAACTCGAGCTCCCCCTGGGGGATACCCGCCATCCGGATGTCCATTTCCTTTTCCAGGGCCGCCCGTCCCGGAGGTGAATAAAGGGTGGCCGGGTGCATGAGTTCATCGAGCAGGGCAGGGTGTTTGGACAGGAAGCGGATGATCCAAGGGCTCTTGCGGGCCAAGGTGATCAGGTTGTCCAGAGCCCCTTTGTTCTCAATGAGCAGCGACAGATAACAGGTCCTCCGTTCGATGGTGATGATCAGATCGATCAGCTTGATCAGAATATCTTCGGGGTCCTTCTGGGCTCCGATTTTTCTGAGCATCACCGGAATCAGGCGGGCCAGTTTTTTTCGACCGTTGGCGGTCAGACGCCGGGTATTGGGATGTTCTTCCAGGGACCGCAGAAGGGTCATCACCCGGTCCGGATGGCCAAATCCCTGAATGGACCTGACATCGGCGACGAACTGGGGATCGTTGATGTTCATCCACAACTGTTTGAGGTCCTGCGCCCCGGTGTCCGGCTGGGTCTGGTCTTCGGAAACCAGAAGCTGATTGAAATGATGATGGACCCGTTGCATGTGATGCCGAAGATCGGATTCAAAGGCAATCCAGGTTTCATAGCCCATGGAAAGGGCCAGGATCGTCTGCTGATCCTCCTTTTCCGGGAGGTCGTGGGTCTGGAGGTCGGCATAGGCCTGGAGCCTGTTTTCCACCATTCTCAAAAAACAATAGGCTTTTTCCAGGTCGGTTCTGGTGGTTTCGCTGATACAGTCATGAACCTGAAGCAGCTCCAGGACCACCAGGATCTTGCGTTCCTGGAACCAGGTCTCCACCCCTCCGCGGATGAGCTGGAACAGCTGACCGAAAAATTCGATTTCCCGGATTCCACCGGCTCCCAGCTTGATGTTGCGGTTCACTTTCTTGTCCTTGACCTGAAGCATGATGCGGTTTTTCATGTCCCGGAAGGAATCAAAGGACCCATAATCAAAATACCGTCTGTAGATAAAAGGATTCAGATTTTTCAGAAGCCGGCGACCGGCCTCGATATCGCCGGCTACGGGGCGGGCCTTGATCAGGGCATATCGCTCCCATTCCCGCCCCTGGGCCTGATAATACTCTTCAAAAGCAGGGCCGCTCATGACCAGCGGTCCTCCCTCGCCGAAGGGCCGAAGCCGGGTATCGATCCGATACAGGATGGTCTCATAGGCTCCGGGAGAAAAAAATTTCAAAAACCGCCGGCACAGTCTGATGAAGAATTCTTCATTGGAAATCATGGGATCGCCATACGTATATCCTTCCCGGGGGTAAACAAAAATCAGATCCACATCCGATGAAAAATTCAGTTCCCCGGCCCCCAGCTTGCCCATGCCCAGTACGATGATCTTCTGAAAATTGCCTTCACTGTCGACAGGGATCCCGCAGGTATCACACAGATCCTCATAAAGGGTATCCATGACCCGGGTCAGAACCACATCGGCAAGCCGGGACAGGTCGGACAGGGTTTCTTCCAGCTGAGCCCGGCCGGTCAGGTCCCGCCAGGCGATCCGAATGCTTTCATAGGTCTTGAAGTTCAACAATGCATCCCTGAACCCATCCTTCCCCGTTTCCCGGGAAAGCAACTGTTCGAGTTTGGCCGCATGGGTATGATCGGAATAGGTCTTCTCAAAATCCCGAGATTCGATCAGTTCCTTGAGTATCCAGGGTTTTCGGATAAAACCCGAGGCAATGTATTCGCTGAAGGCCGTCACTTTTACCAGCTCGGCGGACAAGTCCCGTTTCAAAACAATTTCCATACCCTGATCCGTCAGGCTCCGGTGAACGGCGTCCATTCGGTTGGCGATCCGGTCCGCCAGTCCGGACGCCAGGTCCGGAAAAATTTTAAGAATGTCTGTACGGTTCATTGGCCGGCCTTTGTTGAAATGTAAAATCCTACCATAATCTCAGATCGGATTTTAATCAAGCCATAGAAACCGGCTCGCGGCAGATCGGCCCTTGTTTTCCCAATGGGTTGGGCCATCATTTGTGTTTGATTAATTGTACTGTTTCTCCTATGATGGGTCAGGCTGGCGGACACCGATTTTTTTAAGGGTACCGGGGATTTTGGAAAACATGCCTCCCCTTTTTGATGATCCGCCGTTCAGAGGTGCCATGAAAAAAACCATTCTGGTGTGCATGTGTTTTGTCTTGTGGGCATTTATTCCGTCCGCGGCCCGGGGTGAGGACAAGCCTTTGCCCCTGGTAGCCGTGTTTCCCACCTGGGAGCCATACGGCTATATGGAAAACGATAAACCCGCCGGGTTCGAAATCGAAATCTTTCTGGCCGTAGCAGGCAAGATGGGTCTTTTGGTGGAATTCAGACACCTGCCCTGGAAACGGTGTCTTTACGTGATGGCCAACCAGGCGGCCGACGTGGTCATTTCCGCCTTGAAAGTCAAGGACCGGGAAGCGTATATCATCTTCCCGGAAGAACCCATCAGCGTCAGTCGGACGGCGCTGTTCACCGCTGCGGACAGGCAAGCGGCCTACGATGGTTCCTGTGAATCCATCCGGAACTACACCATCGGCGTCATCGGCGGGTTCAGCTATGGCCCCGATTTTGACGCCTGCCCATTCCTGAAGAAAGATGAGAGCGCCAACAGTTCGGCGGTTCTGGCCAAGGTTCTGCTGGGACGCAACGATCTGGGGATCGACAATATGGCCGTGATCCGGGCGCTTGCTCGAAAAGACGGGTCTCTGGACAAAATCCGGTTTCTGCTTCCCCTGGTTCATTCGGAAAACCTTTATGCGGCCTTTTCCCGAAAACCCGGCCATGATCGCCTGGCTGAACGTTTTTCCAAGGCACTGTCCGAATTCAAAGCGTCCGAGGCCTACGGTCGAATTTTGCAACAATACGGTGTCGATCAGCCATGAAATGGCTTCCATTCGTCAACGCCCGAACCCTGGGAGCCCGTTTCCTGATTTATATTCTGATGCTGGGTTTCTTTTTCACCCTGATTGAAACCGGTGTTCAGCTTTTTATGGATTACCGGGGCGAACTCGCCTTTATTGAAAAGCAGATTCGCCAGATTCAGGACTCCTATCTGAAAAGCATTGTCAAAAGCACCTGGAACATGGCGGCGGACGATGTCCTCACCCATCTGGAAGGGGCTCTCCAGCTCCGGGATATCCAGTACCTGGAAGTCAGAACCGAAATGGGGGACATTCTGGCCGTCGCGGGTAGAATTCCCGAAGGCGCCTCGATTGAAAAAACCTTTCCACTGGAATACCGGCATTTCGACAGGCAGGCCCGCATCGGGGAAATCCGAGTCATCGCCAGTCTTGAAGAGGTTCGCCGGCGTATTGTCGATCGGGGGCTGATCATTCTATCCAGCCGCGCCGTGAGGACTTTTTTCACTTCCCTGTTCATTCTCGGTATTTTTCATTATCTGGTGTCCCGTCATCTGAGCGCCATGGCGAGATACGCCGATCACATGGATCTGGATCACCTGGATGTTCCCCTTACGCTCAACCGATCGGACGTCCCGACCGGCCGAACCGACGAGCTTGCCCGGGTGGTGACGGCGATGAACGATATGCGGACCCGCATTCTCAACGAAGTGACCGAAAAAAAACAAGCCGAAAAGAATATCCGGATGCTCAGAAATTACCTGAGCAACGTCATCGATTCCATGCCCTCGGTCCTCATCGGGGTGGATGCGGACGGAATCGTGACCCAGTGGAATCGGCAGGCCCGGGAAATCACAGGGATCCCTTCGCCCGAGGCCTGCGGCCGGCGGCTGGAATCAGTGTTTCCCAGATTGGAGAACCGGTTGGAAACCATTCGGGAAGCCATCCGGACCAGACTGCCCCGAGAAGCGGCCAAAGTACACCACCTTGAGGAAGGCCTTCCGGTATACGAAAATATCACCATCTATCCTCTGACCTCCAATGCCGTGGAAGGCGCCGTCATCCGAATCGACGACGTCACGGAAAAAATACGGATCGAAGAAATGATGATTCAGTCGGAAAAAATGATGTCCATCGGAGGGTTGGCCGCCGGCATGGCTCATGAGATCAACAACCCCCTGGCCGGCATCATGGGCAATGCCCAGATTTTGAAGCAACGCCTTCTGGATGAATCCGAAACCAATATCCGCCTGGCACTGACCCATACCATCCGCATCCGGAACCTAAAGGATTACCTGGAGGAACGGGGCATTCCGAGAATGCTCGACAACATTAACGAATCCTGTGTACGGGCCGCCCGGATCGTCCGCAACATGCTCAGTTTCAGCCGGAAAAGCGAAAAACAGTTCAAGTCCAATGATCTAACCGTCATCATGGACGATACCATTGAACTGGCCTGCAATGACTATCACCTCAAAAATGCTTTCGATTTTAAAAAAATCGCCATTGTTCGCGAATATGAACGCTCTCTGCCGCCGGTCTTCTGTGAAGGCATTGAAATTCAGCAGGTTTTCTTCAATCTTCTGAAAAACGCAGCCGAAGCCATGGCAGAAGCTTCGCTGTTCAAAGAAGAGCCCCGGATAACGGTTCGACTCCGAAGCGACCGGGGCTGGGTCGTCATTGAAATTCAAGATAACGGCCCCGGCATGGAAGACGCCCTGCGGAAACGGATTTTCGAACCGTTTTTCACCACCAAGGGCATCGGTTCAGGGACCGGCCTCGGTCTTTCAGTCTCCTATTTCATCATTGTCGAACAGCACGGCGGGACAATGGAAGTGGTTTCAAACCCGGGTCAAGGAGCCCGTTTCATCATCCGTCTGCCGGTTTCCGGCAAGAAGTAGCTTGCCAAAAGAACAGGGGTTGTGCTATCTAAATAGGTCCGTTCCAGAAGGACGGGGGGACGCGACCAACACAACGGGGAACAGATGTGAATCGATATGAAAGCGTTATTAGCCCTTGAAGACGGCCGGGTGTTTCCCTGCCGAAGCTTTACCGGACCGGGAGAAGCCGGGGGAGAGGTGGTTTTCAATACCAGCATGACCGGGTATCAGGAAATCCTGACCGATCCTTCCTATTATGGCCAGATGGTCACCATGACCTATCCTTTGATCGGCAACTACGGAATATGCCCCGAAGATGTGGAATCGGACCGAATCCAGGTAGCGGCATTTATCGTCAAGGAATACCAGGATTTCCCGAGCAATTTCAGATCCAGGGGAACCCTGGCCGACTATCTGATCCGATCCCATGTCCTGGGCGTGGAAGATCTGGACACCCGGGCCCTGACACGACATATCCGCAAATCCGGTGCCATGAGAGGGATTATTTCCACCTCCGACCTGGATCCCGAATCCCTGGTCCTCAAAGCCTCCCGGATCCCATCGATGCTGGGAAGCGATTTGGTGTCCAGGGTCACCACCCGGAAACCCTATTTCTGGAAATACAACCAGCCCGATTATATTGACCCGTCCAAACTGGAAGACCCTTTTATCTGGCGTCACCAAGGCAAGAAACTCCCGGTCGTGGCCCTGGATTTCGGTATAAAATACAATATCATCCGACTCCTTGAAAAAGCCGGGTGTGAGGTGCTGGTGGTGCCGGCCCGGACCGGCGCGGACGCCGTTATGAACCTGCATCCCAAGGGTGTTTTTCTGTCCAACGGACCCGGAGACCCAGAGCCCCTTGACTATGCCGTTGAAACGATCCGAGCGATTCTCGGAAAGATTCCCATCTTCGGTATCTGCCTGGGAATGCAGCTTTTGGGCCTCGCCATGGGCGGGAAAACCTTGAAAATCAAATTCGGACACCGGGGAGCCAACCAGCCGGTTCAGAATCTGTCCACTCGAAGGGTTGAGATAACCTCCCAGAATCATGGATTCGCCGTGGACCTGAACTCCATCGGTCGGGACCATTCCGCCATCACCCATGTCAACCTGAATGAAGATTCCCTCGAAGGACTTGAAAACAGATCCATTCGGGCCTTTGCCGTTCAGTATCACCCCGAGGCTTCTCCCGGTCCCCATGATTCAGCCTACCTTTTTAACCAGTTTGTAAAAGTGATCCAAGATGCCAAAACGTGACGACCTGAAAAAAATTCTGATCATTGGGGCCGGTCCCATCATCATCAGCCAGGCCTGCGAATTCGACTATTCCGGCACCCAGGCCTGCAAGGCCCTGAAAGAGGAAGGTTACGAAGTCATCCTGATCAATTCCAATCCGGCCACCATCATGACGGACCCCGAAACCGCGGACAAGGTCTATATCGAACCGGTCACTCCTGAAACCGTGATCAAGGTCATTGAAAAAGAGCGGCCCGACGCACTTCTGCCCACCCTGGGCGGGCAGACCGCCCTGAACACGGCCATCGAAGTCGCCAGGTCGGGTGTCCTGGAAAAATACCGGGTGGAAATGATCGGGGCCTCGGAACAGGCCATCCAGAAAGCCGAAGACCGGGATCTGTTCCGAAGCGCCATGAACCGCATCGGTCTCAGGATTCCCAAAAGCGGGATCGCCACCAATATGAACGAAGTGGAAGACATATCCCGCCGGATCGGTTTTCCCATCATCGTCCGACCGGCCTTTACCCTGGGCGGCACGGGCGGCGGCGTGGCTTACAATATGGAAGAACTCAACCGCATCGCCAAATCGGGAATCGACGCCAGCCTCATCCATCAGGTCATGCTGGAGGAATCGGTGCTGGGGTGGAAGGAATACGAACTCGAAGTCATGCGGGACCATGCCGACAATGTGGTCATCATCTGTTCCATCGAAAACGTCGACGCCATGGGCGTCCACACCGGGGATTCCATCACTGTGGCTCCGGCCCAAACTCTGTCCGACAAGGAGTATCAGAGCCTCAGGGACGCCTCCATTGCCATCATGCGGGAAATCGGAGTGGATACGGGCGGTTCCAACGTTCAATTCGCAGTCAACCCGGAAAACGGAGACATCATTGTGGTGGAAATGAATCCCCGGGTGTCCAGGAGCTCGGCCCTGGCTTCCAAGGCCACGGGTTTTCCCATTGCCAAAATAGCGGCCAAACTGGCAGTCGGCTATACCCTGGATGAAATTCCCAATGACATCACCGGCGAAACCATGGCCTGCTTTGAACCTTCCATCGACTACTGCGTGGTCAAAATTCCTCGATGGACTTTCGAGAAATTCCCCGAAGCCGACGACGTGCTCACCACGGCCATGAAATCCGTGGGAGAAACCATGTCCATCGGCCGGACCTTCAAGGAAGCCTTTCAGAAAGGGTTACGATCACTGGAGATCGGGCGGGCCGGTTTCGGTGGAGACGGAAAAGATCCTCTGCCCGGCGCCGTTGCCGGAAACGAGCTGGAGTTCAAACTGTCCACGCCCAATTCCCAGCGCCTGTTTTATCTGAAGTACGCCATTGAAAACGGCATGCCCATCACCATGCTCCACGAAATGACACGGATCGATCCCTGGTTCCTGCACCAGATGAAACAGATCATCGATCTTGAAAAACAGATTAAATTAGCCGGCGCCCATCTTCCCCGTGATCTGTTTGAAAAAGCCAAGAAATACGGATTTTCAGACAAACAATTGGCCTTTCTCACCGGCCTGCCCGAGAAAAAAATCGAACACGAACGAAAAGCCCTGGGCATCGTTCCGGTATACAAGCTGGTGGACACCTGCGCTGCGGAATTCAGGGCCGCCACACCCTATTATTATTCCACCTATGAATCAGAATGCGAGGCCCGGGTGTCGGACCGCAAAAAAGTCATCATCCTGGGCGGGGGTCCCAACCGGATCGGCCAGGGCATCGAGTTCGACTACTGCTGCGTTCATGCCTCCTTTGCCCTTCGGGAAGAGGGGGTGGAATCCATCATGGTCAACTCCAATCCGGAAACCGTTTCCACGGATTACGACACCTCGGACAAACTCTATTTCGAACCCGTGACCATGGAAGATGTCCTGCACATCGTGGAAAAGGAAAAACCCTACGGGGTCATCGTGCAATTCGGCGGCCAGACGCCGTTGAACCTGGCTACCGACCTGCAGAAAGCCGGGGTTCCCATCATCGGAACCAGCCCGGACAGCATCGATCGGGCCGAAGACCGGGATCTGTTTCAGGCCATGCTCCGGAAGCTGAATCTTCGTCAACCGGAAAACGGAATCGCCCAGAGCCTTGAAGACGCCAGACGGGTGGCCGAAGAGATCGGATATCCGGTCATGGTCCGCCCCTCTTTCGTTCTGGGCGGCCGGGCCATGAAAATCGTTTACGACGAAAATGATCTGGAAGAATTCTTCAACCTGGCGGTTCAAGCCTCTCCGGACAAGCCCGTGCTAATCGACAAATTTCTGGAAGAAGCCTTTGAACTGGATGTGGACGTGATTTCCGACGGAGAGCGGACCGTCATCGGCGGAATGATGGAACATATAGAAGAGGCCGGCATCCATTCCGGTGACTCGGCCTGCGTCCTTCCTCCGTATTCCATTTCCGAGGCCCACATCAGGGAGATGGCCGACGCGGCCCGCGCCATCGCTCGGGAATTGAACGTCAAAGGGCTCATGAACATCCAGTTCGGGATCATGGATGACAAAGTGTACATCATCGAAGTCAATCCCAGGGCCTCTCGAACCATTCCGTTCGTGTCCAAGTCCATCGGGGTGCCGCTGGCCAAACTGGCCACCAAGGTCATGCTTGGCAAAACCCTGGACGAGCTCGGTTTTACACGGGAAATCATTCCGCCTTACTACTGCGTCAAAGAGGCGGTCATGCCCTTTGACCGGTTCGAAAACGTGGATCCGGTTCTGGGTCCGGAAATGAAATCCACCGGAGAGGTCATGGGCATCGACCGGGATCTGGGCGCGGCCGTGGCCAAATCCCAGCTGGCCGCCGGGCAGAAGCTGCCGACCCAGGGCACGGTTTTCATCAGCATCCAAGACAAAGACAAGCCTGCGGCCCTGCCTGTGGCCGAAAAATTTCACGCCATGGGATTTACGATCATGGCGACCCGCGGAACGGGCCGGTTTTTTGAAAACAACGGGATTCCGACGAAACCGGTCAAAAAAGTATCGGCCGGGCGGCCCCATGTCGTGGACGCCATGACCAACAATGAAATCCAACTGATTCTGAACACCGGCGCATCCAGCCAGACCCAGCGGGACGGGTATGAAATCCGGCGGGCCGCCATCAAATACAAGATTCCCTATGCCACCACCACGGACGGCGCGAGGGCCATCTGCAGCGCGATTGAAGCGCTTCGCAAAGAACGAATGACGGTTCGTCCCATTCAGGATTATCACCATGAAAACACCCACTTCTGACCTATGTCCCGACCTTGACCGACCCAGGGATGAATGCGGCATATTCGGTCTCTACAGACATCCCGAAGCTGCCAAGATCACCTATTTCGGACTTTACGCCCTCCAGCACAGGGGACAGGAAAGCGCCGGCATATCCGTGAATCGGGAGATCACTGAAAAAATTTACTCTCACAAAGGCATGGGCCTGGTGCCCGAAATCTTCAATATGGAGGACCTGGAACGCATCGAAGGCGGATCGGCCATCGGCCATGTCCGCTATTCCACGACCGGCGATTCAATCCTGACCAATGCTCAGCCCTTTGTGGTCAATCACCGGCATCGATCCTACGCCGTGGCCCACAACGGCAACCTGGTAAACGCTCATATCCTGAAAGAAGAACTGGAAGCCCAGGGATCCATATTCCAGACCACCATGGACTCAGAGGTCTTTTTGCACCTATTCATCAAGAACCTGATCCAGGGTGATGTCGAAAACGCCGTCCTAAAAACGGTCTCCAGGATTGAAGGCGCTTATTCCATGGTTCTTCTCACCTGCAAAGGGGAGATCATCGGAATAAAAGATCCCAACGGATTCAGACCTCTGGCCCTGGGCAAACTCAACGGCCATTACGTTCTGGCATCGGAAACCTGCGCCTTTGACCTCATTCAGGCGGATTTCATCCGGGAGCTGGACCCCGGTGAAATCGTCATCATCAATGAAGACGGCATCAAAAGCCTGAGGCATCCCAGAACGGCGGCCCACAAATCCCTGTGTATTTTCGAATACATCTATTTTGCCCGGCCCGATTCCACCATCGACGGGATCAACGTCTATGAAATGCGGAAATCCCACGGCCGGCGCCTGGCTCTGGAAGCTCCGGTTCAGGCCGATCTGGTCATGCCTTTTCCGGATTCCGGCAATTATGCCGCCATCGGATATGCCCGTGAATCGGGCATTCCGTTTGAAATGGGCATGATCCGCAATCATTATGTCGGGCGAAGCTTTATCCAACCCACCCAGTCCATGAGGGATTTTGCCGTCCGGGTCAAACTCAACCCGGTCCGGGAGCTGATCAAGGGAAAAGACATCATCATTATCGAGGATTCCATCATCCGCGGCACCACGGCCAAGACCCGTGTCAAGGCTTTGAGGGAACTGGGTGTCCGTCGGATCCACATGCGCATCTCCTGCCCCCCCCACAGATTCCCCTGTTATTACGGAATCGATTTTTCCAGCAAAGGAGAACTTATCGCAGCCCAGAAATCCCTGGACGAGCTTCGCGATTATCTGGGGCTGGATTCCCTGCACTATCTGTCCATTGACGGCATGCTCGACGCAACGGGGGTTGAAAATCCCGATCAGCATTTCTGCAAGGCCTGTTTTGACGGCCAATACCCGGTTCCCTTTGATCCCCGTTTCACTAAACAGTGCATGGGATAATATCTGATGCAAAAACATACGGTGGCGTTTTCAAAAGACGCATCCAACCTTTTTTTCCATATTCTCACCCGATGCAACCTGTCCTGCGTCCACTGTTATATCAACCAGACCCAGCACGGAACACGCACCCTGGACCTGGAAACGATCCTCGCATGGCTCAGGATTTTTTCAGACAAGGCCGCCACGACCAACCTTGTTTTTCTCGGGGGAGAACCCACCCTTCATCCGGATCTGTCTTCGGCTGTTACATCGGCCCGGCAGATGGGATTTAAATCCATCACCATCGATACCAACGGCTATCTATTTCACCGGATTCTGGACCGCATTTCCCCTGAAGACCTCGATTTCATATCTTTTTCCCTGGACGGCGCCACCCGTGCGATCAATGACGCTCTACGGGGAAAAGGTTGTTACGATCAGGTCCTTACAGGTATCCGGGCCGCCCGGGCCCGACAAATAGACTGCTCTCTGATCTATACCGTTTCCGACCGAAATGTCCATGAATTGCCGCTCATGCCGGATCTGCTCAAAGAGCTGGGAATTCAACGGTTTTTCATCCAGATCATCGGGCTCCGGGGGCCTTCCATGGGAATCGATCACCCGCTTCAGGTTTCCAGAGACGCCTGGCTGGGAACCATTCCGGACGTGGCGGAACAAATCGCACGGATGGGCATGGTCGTGACCTATCCCAAAGTGTTTCTGGACCCGGAGGAACCTTTTCAATGCGCCGGCAACGTCGCCGACAATTTTTTTGTCTTTCCCAACGGAAGGGTCTACCGATGCCCGCTTTGTGAAGACTTTGGCCTCCACTCCTTCGAAATACAGGACAACGCCCTCAAACCCATGCCCAGAATCAATGAGACCGATCTGTTCTGCCTCGACATTCCCGAGGGTTGCGTCATGAACAAACTCATCCAGCCCGGAAACCTGACTTATGACGGGCACGGCCATCCTGAATACCGTATCGCCTGCTGTCTTCTGAAACAGGAGATCTCCGGGTGATCTCTCAAGGAAATGACCCATGCTGACGCTTGATAAACTGGACAAACTGTTCGATATCATGGACCGCCTCGATGTGGATGCTGTGATGGTCGGCCCTTCCAATCATCTTGAATTCATGACCGGCTTCAATCCCGTTGGATGCGAGCGGCTTCAGGCCCTGGTCATGACCCGGGATCGCCGGTATTTTTATTTCTGCAATCGGATTTATGCCGAGGATATGCAGCGCCGGCTGCCGTCGAACGCCCCTTTTTATATCTGGGAGGACAGCAAGGGGGTTTCAGAACCCTTGAAACAAGCCTGGACCGATTTTCATCTGCACCATGCCCGGGTCGCGGTGGGAGAGAGCATTCGCGCCGTTGATCTCCTGCTCCTGCAGTCTCTTTTTTCAACGACCTTCCTCAACGGAGTCTCCTTACTTGAAGAAGCCCGGATCATCAAATCCGAATCGGACCTGGACAAAATGAGGATTGCGGCCCGAATGGCGGACGAAGTCATGGCGGACCTGACCTCATTCATAAAACCCGGCAGAACCGAAAAAGACATCAAGGTCAGGATAGAAGCCCTGTTCATAGACAAAGGGGCTGACGCCCCGGCTTTCCCGCCCATCGTCGCCTGCGGGAGCAACAGTTCCAGACCCCACTATCGGGAAGATTCCGGTGTGGTCTCGTCCAGGGACGTGGTGCTCCTGGATTTCGGCTGCCGCTACAAAGGTTTTTGCTCCGATACGTCCAGAACTTTTTTTGTCGGTGGCATATCCACGGAAGAAGAACGGATCTACACCATTGCACGGTCGGCTCAACAAGCAGCCATAAACGCCGTTCGGGAAGGGGTGCGATGCTGTGACGTGGATCAGGCGGCCCGTGAATGGATCGACCAAAACGCAATGGGGCAGTATTTTTTAAACCGAACCGGCCACGGCATCGGATTTGATGTTCATGAAGCCCCGGATATCAGCGCTCTGAACCAGCGCATTCTTGAACGGGGGATGACGTTCAGCATCGAGCCCTGCATCTGCATTCCCGGAAAGGTCGGGATGCGGGTGGAGGACATTGTGGCCGTCAACCATCAGGGAGAAACAGAGGTCCTGAATCGGTTCACAAAGGACATCACCATTATCTGACCGTTGGATTACTTTTTTTTGGACGGTTTTTTTCTTTTCTTCTCCCAGGCTTCATGCTCCCGGATCATAGCTTCAATGCTCTCGGGCTCGTCCCAGAGAGATATGGTATAGTCATATTCTTCTCGACTGACTATGATGGGATCTATCTTCCTGTTCAAGAATCCCTGAATGGCATCCAGGCGCTCTTTTTCTTCCGGGCTGCAAAAAGAAACGGCTATCCCTTTTTTCACGCCCCGACCGGTCCGCCCCACCCGATGAACGTAATTTTCGCTTTTGTCCGGAAGATCATAATTGATAACATAGTGTATGTCCGGGATGTCTATCCCTCGGGCGCTCACATCCGTGGCGATGAGAATCTGAAACAATCCCTGTTTGAACCCATCCAGGATATGGGTCCGGTCTTTCTGATCTTTTTCACCATGCAGGGACACGGATGCGATTCCCGCCCGTTCCAGGGCCTTGACCACTCGCTCGGCCCGAACCCGGGTTCTGACGAAAACGATGATCCTGGCTTCCGGATGATCTTGGATAAATCTGCGCAGAAAAAAGCGCTTGTCGTCCATTTCCACGAACATGACAAAATGGGTGACGTTTCTGGACACCGGGTCATCCGGTGAAATCTGGATCCGGATGGCCGATGCACGAACCTGGGAAAACGCCAGCTTTTTGATGGCCTTGCTGATGGTAGCGGAAAAAAACAGGGTCTGGTGTTTGCGGGTCAGTTTCTTTTTTACGGACTGGATATCTTTGATAAATCCTTCATCCAGCATTCGATCCGCCTCGTCCAGGACAACGGTATCCACCATTTTCAAACTGATGGCTCCCTGACTGATCAAATCGAACATCCGTCCGGGGGTAGCCACCAGGACGTCAATGCCGTCGGCCAGCCGCCGGATCTGATCATCCTGTTCCACCCCTCCGAATACCGTAAAAACCTTGACGCGGGTATGCCTGGAAAGGGCGTTGAAGACGTCTCCGATCTGGGCGGCCAACTCTCTTGTGGGAACAAGGACAAGACATTTGATGCCATAGGACGTTTTGGACGTCTTGATCCTGTGAATCCGATCGATGACGGGGATGGCAAACGCGGCGGTCTTTCCCGTCCCGGTCTGAGCCACGGCAAACACATCCTCGCCTTTCATGATGGAGGGAATGGCTTTGTACTGAATATCCGTCGGCCGCTTGAACCCGAGATCGGCCAGGTTTTTTTTCAGGGCCGTCGATATGTGGTATGTGTCAAATTTCATGGATTTTCCAATGCCGGTTTGAATTAAGGATCTAAGATACAGGGGAAACCCGATTATTGCAACATCATCCTGTTTGACGAGGCGTCCTTTCAAACTTTTCCTTGACAGTTTCCGGAATTCCATCGTATTGTGAAAGTCGATTATTTCGGGTGCTGCTCGCGGAAGTCGAGCAGTTAAAAGGGAATCCTGTGAGAATCAGGAACGGACCCGCCGCTGTAACCGGGGATGAAGATCACGATATCCACTGTAGATCAGACCGTTATTAAAATTTCAAACGGGCTGAAAACGGGAAGGGGTGATTGGTAAATTGATCCGGGAGTCAGAAAACCTGCCTGAATGTTTGATCCTGTTGCTTGCGCGGACAAGGCCGAGATCAATAAAATGAGGATAAAAACGGTTCCCATGTCAGAGGTGTTCTGATATGGGTTTTTTATTGAAATCGAGGCTGCGTTCGACACATAACGACCTGACATAAAAGAGGATTTTTTGAAAATGGCCCTTCTCCGGAACGAAACCCGTTCAAAACATTTTCCACAGCCCGACGCCCTCCTCATCCAGTCGTTGATCGACACCCAGATTGCGCCTGTCCCATGTGTGTTTCACATGAAACATAAGGGCGGCATCGAGTCCGGTCGTCACAGGATCCAGAGTTTTTTGTTTTTTCCCTCCATGGGGTTGACGGAAGAATCAGGCTATGGCCTGTGAGATTATGGCAGCAATTTGAGTATACCGGTGCCATATCAAAAGGGAGAAGGGGGTTTCTGGTGGTCCCTTTCTCCCTTTTTTCAATTTAGGGAGACAATGTCATGAAAGGCTATGTGCAAGTTTATACCGGTGACGGAAAAGGAAAAACCACAGCCGCGATCGGCCTCGCCGTGCGGGCGGCCGGCGCCGGACTAAAGGTCTATATCGCCCAGTTCCTCAAAAAAGGGGATTACTCGGAAATCAAAGCTTTGTCCCGATTCGAGAACATCACCATCGAACAGTATGGGGCCGGACAATTCGTCATGGGTCGACCGTCCGAAAAAGAGATGGCCGCCGCTGGTGAAGGATTCACAAGGCTTTGCGAGATCCTCAAAGAAAACCGGCACGACCTTGTCATCGCGGAAGAAGCCAATGTGGCTGTTTTGTGCGGGATTCTGTCCGAAAAGGATTTGTTGGACATCATCGATGTGAAACCTGACAACGTGGAGTTGGTGTTCACCGGCAGAGGGGCACCCCCGACCTTGATCGACAAGGCGGACCTGGTCACTGAAATGAAAGAGGTCAAGCATTATTTCCGAAAAGGTGTGGCGGCCAGGGTCGGGATCGAAAAATGAAAAAAACGCCTGTCGCGATTCTTGGTACCGGGTCGGATGTCGGTAAAAGCGTTGTCGCCGCAGCTTTCTGCAAAATTCTGGCGGACAGGGGAGAAACCGTAGCACCCTTCAAGGCCCAGAATATGTCCAACAACTCGGGAATCACCCCTGAAGGTCTGGAAATGGGACGGGCACAGATCGTTCAGGCCGAAGCTGCCGGCATCGTTCCCCATGTGGACATGAACCCCATTCTGTTGAAGCCTGGGGGAGACAACTATTCCCAGGTCGTTGTTCTGGGGCGGGTGTTCGGAAGCCATAGAGCCATAGACTATTACAAAAGAAAAAATGAATTGTTCAAAACAGCACAGGAGGCATTTGATCGCCTGGCTGGGCGCTACCAACGGGTGATCCTGGAAGGGGCCGGGTCCTGTGCCGAAGTCAATCTGATGCAGGACGACATTGTCAATTTCCCCATGGTTGAATATGCGAACGCACAGGTTGTGCTGGTGGCGGATATTCACAGAGGCGGGGTTTTCGCACAGATTGTGGGAACTCTGGAGTGTCTGCCGAATTCATTGAGGAAGCGAATCAAAGGTATCATCATCAATCGTTTCAGAGGAGACATCGCCTTGTTCAAGGATGGTGTCAAATGGATTGAAAAAAAGACCGGGAAAAAAATTCTGGGGGTTCTACCCTGGTACACGCATTTCAGGATCGATGCCGAGGATTCCGTTGAAATCGAACACTGTGCCGCGATGGTTGAAATCAGCCCCGAAAAACCGACTATAGGAATCATACGACTGCCCCACATTGCCAACTTCACTGATTTCCACGCCCTGACCAAAATCCAGGGATTGCAGACCGTGTTCATAGACCGGCCGGATCGACTCCACGAGGTAAAAGCCGTGATCATCCCCGGATCCAAGAACACAAGAGCGGATCTGAAATGGATGCGCCAAAATTTTGAAAAAGACCTGAATCGTTATGCCCGAAAGGGAGGGTGTATTCTGGGCATCTGCGGGGGATACCAGATGCTGGGGAAATACGTGGATGACCCTGACGGAATCGAAGGATCGCCGGGTCGAACCAATGCTCTGAACCTGTTGCCCGTGACAACGGTCCTGAAATCTCCGAAAACAACCACGATAAGTGATTTCCAATGGGACGGGGCACAAGGGAGGGGATATGAGATCCATATGGGCCGAACCCGATTGGAAGGCGGACAACCCCTGATCCGGATTGAGGCCAGAAACTCGATTCCGGTATCGGCCATGGACGGTTGTGTGGCAGAGGAAGGAAACGTGGCCGGAACGTATCTGCATGGCCTGTTTGATTCGCCCCGGGTTCTGGACAGATGGTTCAAAATGATCGGATTGGAAGGGGCCGGTCTTTACGGAACGGACATGATAACAGAAAGAATCATGGCCTATGAACGTCTCAAATCACATTTCCAGGCCCATATCGATGTGGAAAACATCGTCTGAAAAATCGTGCCGAGATCCCTCCGATACCGGGTCGACCAATGTCCGGATTTCATGAAATCAT
>CAZQIX010000049.1:0-27606 GCA_964593855.1 uncultured Desulfobacula sp.
AAAAAACATTTGACAAAATTATTTCTTTGCCTGTAGTATCCGAAATAGACTGAGCGCTCGATCAGTTTTTTCCAGGTTGTCGGGCGGCCCTGAAAGAGGAAGATATAAAAAAAACAAATAGATAACCAACAGGACAAAGGAGGCGAAGGGTGGATTTTGACCTCACAAAAGAGCAGGAAATGATTCGCAAAGAAGTCAGAAAGTTTGCCCAGAAGGAGATCGCCCCCATTGCCGGCGAGCTTGACGAAAAAGAGATGTTTTCTGAGGAGCTGACCCGGAAAATGGGCGAGATCGGTCTTTTCGGCATGTTTGTTTCGGAACGATACAACGGCCAGGCCATGGACTACATTTCCTATATCATCGCCGTTGAAGAGATCGCCCGGATTGACGGCTCCCAGGCCGCTACCATTGCGGCCGGCAACTCTCTGGGCATCGGCCCCATCTATTATTTCGGAACCGAGGAGCAAAAACAGAAATACCTGCCCAGACTCTGCGCCGGGGAAGGCCTGTGGGGATTCGGGCTCACCGAGCCCACGGCGGGCTCCGACGCGGGCGGCAGCAAAACAACGGCCGTTCTGGACGGCGATGAATGGGTCATCAACGGATCCAAAATATTTATCACCAATGCGGCCTGCGACATGACCATGGGCGTGACCGTCCAAGCCGTAACCGGCACCCGCCCCAGCGGCAAACCCGAATACTCCTGCATCCTTGTCGAATCGGGAACGCCGGGATTCAAAGCCGTTCCCATGAAAAAGAAATTCATGTGGCGGGCCTCCAACACGGCTGAGCTCTATTTTGACGACGTCCGGGTTCCGAAGGAAAACATCCTGGGCAAAAAAGGCGACGGGTTCCATCAGATGCTGGCCACCCTGGACGGGGGGCGGCTGTCCATCGGCGCCATGGGGTTGGGTGGTGCCCAGGGGGCCTATGATCTTGCCCTGCAGTATGCCAGGGAAAGGCAACAGTTCGGCCAGCCTATCTCCAAATTCCAGGCCATCGCGTTTAAACTGGCCGATTGCGCCATGGAAATCGAATGCGCCCGCAACCTGCTGTACAAAGCCTGCTGGCTGAAAAGCAAAAAACGGCCGTTTGAAAAAGAGGCGGCCATGGGCAAACTCTACTGTTCGGAGGTCATGTCCCGGGTAGTGGACCACGCGGTGCAGATCCACGGTGGATACGGCCTGATGAAGGAATACAATGTGGAGCGGTTCTACCGGGACCAGAAGCTCCTTGAAATCGGCGAAGGCACGTCCGAAGTCCAGCGCATCGTTATTTCTCGCTATATCGGCTGTTAGGCGCCAAGGAGATCCGAAATGAACTCAGACCCGAACCTGCTTCAGATAGAAGAAACAAACCAGGCCGTGATTTTGACCCTGAATCGACCCGAAGTCATGAACTGCCTCAATTTCCGTCTTTTATACGCCTTGCGGGACATGGTGGACGCCCTTCAATACCGGACCGATGTCCGAACCGTGATTATCACGGGAAAAGGCGACAAAGCCTTCTGCGCGGGCGCGGACCTCAAGGAGAGAGCCGGGTTGCCCCCGGAGGAAGTCAAAAAATACATCCTGACCATCCGGAACCTGCTCACCGCCATCCAGAACCTTCCCATGCCGGTTATTTCCGCCGTAAACGGCGTGGCCCTTGGCGGGGGCACGGAAATCGCCCTGGCCTCGGATATCCGGCTGGCCTCGGAAAAGGCCGGCATGGGTCTGACCGAAACCCGACTGGCCATCATTCCGGGCGGCGGCGGCACCCAGCGGCTGCCCCGGATCATCGGTGTGGCCAAAGCCAAAGAGCTCATCTTTACCGGCCGGCGTGTGGATGCCCGGGAGGCCCTGGCCATTGGACTGGTCAATCAGGTGACACCGCCGGAAGCCCTCCTGGACGAATGTCTGAAAATGGCCGACATGATCGCGGAAACCGGTCCCATTGCCGTTGAAATGGCCAAATACGCCATCGATCGAGGCATCGAGACCGACCTGGCCACGGGCCTGGCCATTGAATCCAACGCCTACCGGGTCACCATTCCCACGGAAGACCGCATCGAAGGTCTGACGGCTTTTCGGGAAAAACGAAAACCTCGCTACAAAGGGAGATAAGGCCCATGACGGACAATCGTACCTTTTGGGAAGCCGAAGAACAGTTGCTGGAAGCGCGCCGGCAGGATGCCGTCTGGCCGGGCGGCGAAAAAGCGGTCGCCACTCTGGCCAAAAGGGGGAAACGGCCGGTCAGAGACCTGATCACCGACCTGATCGATCCGGACACCCCTTTTTTTGAGCTGTCCACCCTGGCCGGATTCGGCATGCATTATCCGGAGGTGGAAGACGTGCCATGCGCCGGCATCGTGACGGGAATCGGCAGAATCCATGGCAACTGGACCATGATCATGGCCAACGACAGCCGAGTCAAGGCGGGTTCCTATTTTCCCATCACCCTGAAAAAACACATGCGGGCCCAGGCCGTAGCCGAACAGAACGGCCTGAACTGCGTTTATATCGCCGATTCCGGAGGCGTGTTCCTACCCATGCAGGCCGACGTGTTTCCCGATGACCAGCATTTCGGCTCCATTTTCTACAACATGGCGCGGATGTCGGCCCAGGGGCTGCGGCAGGTCACCATCAGCACGGGCGGAAACACCGCCGGCGGGGCGTATATCGTGTTCATGGCCTGCGAATCCATCATGATCGACCGCCAGTCGTTTTCGTTTCTCGGCGGACCGCCTCTGGTCAAGATGGCGACGGGGGAAGAAATATCCGCCGAAGACCTGGGCGGGGCCAGGGTACATACCCAGATCTCCGGCGGTGCCGATCATCTCTGCCGTGACCAGGCCGAAGCCGTTGCCCGGGCGAGACAGCTCCTGTCTCTGACCCGGCCCCAGACCATCCACCTGCACCGGTATGAAGCCAGGGATCCGGATCCCGGCGCTGAAACCCTTTACGACGTCCTGCCCGTATCACCTTATGTGGGCATCGACGGCCATAAAGTCCTGAGAGCTATCGCCGATGATTCTGAATTCATCGAACACAAAAGGGATTTCGCACCGGGCCGGGGCTCCAACATCCTGGTGGGGAAAATCCGCATCAAAGGAATACCCGTCGGCGTGGTGGCATCCAACGGTTCGGGCATCATTTTTCATGAATGCGCCAAAAAAACCGCCGAATGGGTGGTCCGGTGCTCGTATGAAAAAATCCCGCTGCTGTTTGTCCAGAGCTCACCCGGCTACATGATCGGATCGGAATCCGAACATGCCGGTATCGGTAAATACGGGGCCGACATGGTCCGGGCCGTTTCCTGCGCCCAGGTGCCCCGGATCCAGCTCGTCATCGGTCCGGACAACGGAGCCGCCAATTACGGCATGTGCGGCCGGGCTTACCGTCCCAGGTTCCTTTTTTCCACCATGCGGGCACGGACCGGGGTCATGAGCGGGAAAAGCGCGGGAGGCGTGCTGTTGAGCATTGAACAGGCCAAACGCACGGCCGCAGGTCAACCCATGTCGCCGGAAGAAACCCAAGAATTTCAGCAGAAAATGATCGACAAATATGAAGGCGAACTGCATCCCTTTTTCTGCGCCTCACGCCTTCTCAATGACCGTTTATTAAAATTTTCAGAAATCCGTGATTGGCTGGCCATGGCCTTTGAAGTCAGTCATATCCGGCCGGTAGGCGATGCCACCTTTGGAAATTTCAGATTTTAGACAACCCAACTATTGAAGGAGACATCACATGACAGAATATGATTACTGGAAAATCTTTCCCCGAATGCCCAGAAAAGTCACCATAGGAGACATTACCGTCCGGGACGGGTTCCAACATCTTGAAAAATTCATTTCCACGGAGGCGAAGATCACCTACCTGGAAGAACTCATCTTTGCCGGGTGCCGGAACATCGAGGTCACCAACCTCGGCAATCCCAAAAGCATGCCCCAGTTCCGTGACGCCGAAGATCTTCTGGCCCACCTGAGAAGCGATGACTTTGTCCGGCGGGCCAATCGGAAGGGCATCAACATGGAAGACGTGGTCCTGACCGCCATCACCATCCGGGAGCCGGCCGTGGACCGGGCCATCGAGCTCAAAAAACGAGGAGTGGGCCCTGACCGGGTCCTGATGATGGTTTCTACCGAGGAACAGCATCATTTCGCCAATTCCGGAACGACCTTGCCCAATTATTTCAAGGAAGCCGAGCGGTGCATCAAAAAATGCGCGGATGTGGGCATCAAGATGTGCGGCACGGTGAGCACCATCTGGGGCAGCCCCATCGGAGGCGCGACGGATCTGGCCGATGCGGTCAAATTCACCAAATACTGGCTGTCCATCGGCGCCAGTGACATCGAACACGCAGATCATGACGGATCCGCGTCCGCAGCCCAGGTTTACCGCTATTTTTCCATGATCCTGGACGAGATCCCGGACCCGAAGCTCCACATCGCCCATTTTCACGAGACCAAACGGGTGGCTTCCGCGTCCGTTCTGGCGGCCCTCCAGGCAGGCATCTCCCATTTCGAAGCCACCCTGGGGGGTCTGGGCGGCCAACCCGCCAACTTTCTGGATGACCGGCCCATCAAGGGAACCGGGGATTATTATTATGACGATCCCCGGTACGTGGGACTGGTCTGCCTGGAAGATACCCTTGTACAAATCGATGAAATGGGTATAGAACATGGATACGACATCGACCGGATCCTGTGGCTGGGAAGGCAGCTTGAAAAAACCGTGGGTCATCGGCTCAGGAGCGAGGCCATCATCAACGGCCGAACCCTGAAGGAAGGCCACATGCAGTATGCGCGTCCAGGATTGGCAAAACTCAAGGAAAAAATGGGTGAACAGCCCGGGCAGAGTTTTCCCGTTTAACGACCTGAAAGGAGATGATATGGAAAAAAAGGACACGATTCCTCATATCAATGTGGATTATTTCGAAGATCTGACAGGCAATATTCATAAAAATGAAAAAGGCGAAGTGGAGGATGTGGGAAAACGCATCCGCCAGCTCCGGGAAGAACGGGGGATTACCATTGAAAATCTGTCTCATCTGACCGGTTTTGATGTGGACCGGCTCAACGATATTGAGAACGGGGTGGAAAAACCCCAGCTCGGCACGGTGATGAAACTGTCCAAAGCCCTGGATGCGGCTGTTGGACGTTTGGTGTCCGGCCTAGGTACCAAGCTGTATTCAATCACCCGGAAAAACGAACGAAAGCCCGTTGCCCGTTCCAGCTCCAAAACCGGCAAACAGAATGTTTACTCATACATGAGCCTGGCCCCGGAAGTCCAGGGACGCCACATGGAAGCCCTGATCGTTCAGCTGGAAAAAACACCGGATTCGGAAGTTTCCATCCACAACGGAGAGGAATTCATTTTCGTGCTGGAGGGGGTGGCTCATCTCACCATCGGCAACGATGTCTATGAACTGGAACCGGGGGACAGCGCCTATTATCTGTCCACCACATCCCACCTTATTACGGCCAGAACCGACAAAGCCACCATATTGGCGGTTCTGTATGAATAGGGATGAAATCGCGACCCCGGATTGCATGAAAAACACGCCGGAACTTCGACAATAACCGTTTGACAAACCATTTTCCCCTCTGGGCGCTTTGCGGCGATTCCAGAGGGGATTGCCATATATTTACGATGGAATCCAACGTCAAAGCCCATTACGATTCAGACCAACTGATCCGGAAAATCACCCGGGCCCTGCGCAAAGCCGGCAAGGATATCTCCCGGATTGAACCCAGAGACCTTTCACCCGTGGATCAGCTTCACACCGGAGGGGCCAGGGCCAGTCTCAACCTTCTCAAAAAAGCCGGCCTGACTTCCAAAGACCGTGTCCTGGACGTCGGATGCGGAATCGGCGGATCTTCCCGGCTGATGGCCGGGGAACCGGGCTGTCGGGTAACGGGTCTGGACCTTTCAGATCGATTCATCGAATGTGCCGGGGAACTGACCCGTATGACCGGCCTTGGTAACAGAGTCGACTTCAAAACAGGTTCGGTCCTGAACCTTCCTTTTGAAGACGGCCGGTTCGATGCAGTGGTGGTCCAGCACCTGCTCATGAATATCGAAGACAAAACCAGAGCACTGGAAGAATGCCGTCGAGTACTCAAAGCGGGCGGGAAACTTATCCTCCATGAAATCATCCGCGGCGGGGGCGACGAGCTACTTTATCCCGTCCCCTGGGCCGGGAAACCGTCCATATCTTTTCTCGATTCCTGGGAAAAGCTCCTGGAGCGTCTTCATCAAGCCGGATTCGAATCTGTTTTCGTCAGCGACGAAAGCGAAACGGCCCGTCTCTGGTGGGAAAAAGTGAAGGCAATGAACGAAAAGCGTCCCATTCCTCCCGGAGCCCTCGGCCCAGCCCTGATATTCGGAGACAATGCCGCTTTTTTCGGCCGGAACATGGCCGCCAATTTTAAAAATCAGGCCATCCGACTCTTCGAAGCCCTTTTCAAAAAGATCCGGATCGGGTAGTATATACGCATTGAGCAGTATGACTGCGTCAATGTACCAGACAAACCTGAAACACTGCGTGAAGGGGAAAACATGAAATCTACGTTCGTAATGGCTATAGCCACCCTTGTTTTTTCAATCTGGCTATTTTCCGGCTGTGCCGCTTATCCCGTCGCTCAACGCCCAAGCGCCCCACCACCGGGCCATTCCTATCACCACCCGGGTCCGCCCCCCCATGCTCCGGCCCATGGATACCGCCACAAGCATCATGACGGATATGAACTGGAATACAATGCGACACTGGGAGTGTATGTCGTGCTGCGTGTACCGGATATTTACTTTGGAAACAATCTCTACATCCGAATGTCTTCCGACGGAAGATGGCTGGTATCCGCCACAATAGGAGACGGCTGGCGCCCGGCCGCCGCGTATGAAATTCCCCCCAAACTCAAGGCTTATAAAGAAAAGGGGAAACACAAAAAGAAGAAAAAATAGCCTATATCAAACTGTTTTTTCATCAAGACCGGCTATGAGACGATCCATCCGTTCGCCGGTCTTTTCAAGAATCCGGTAAAGGGCATGATCCTGTCCGAATGCGTTCCCGACACCTCGCAAATGATGGGTGAACAGCCGATTTACAGGTTTGGGGATTTGAGTCCACAATTTTTGATTCATCGACGCGACCGGTTCCATCATTTTGGCGAGCCACTGATCCGCGGGCCCAGAATTGCCTGACTCAAGAGGATTCCGGGCGTAGCCATACCCTGAAGCCCGATCCGAATACCCGGCGGCAATGGAAGAGGCCAGGGTCTGGGTTTTCTCTAATGTGATATCCGCCGAAAATCCTGAAACAGTCGCATATTCCCCCATTGAAAGGGCCGCGTCAACCGCCTTTCCCATTTCTCCGGCTTTCATACGGGAAATGACCTGGTCGATACCTTTCACGACGGCCTCGATGTCCTTGAACTCTTCTTCACTCAGATCGCCCTCCACCGAGAAGAAAAAGCTTTCTCCCGAAGCCAGTGTGATTTCCCGAACACTTTGATTGACCAAAATCCTGCCGGTATCTGTGTACAAAGCTCCCCGGCTGTCATACAGAAAGGCGTCCATCCTGGAATAACTGCCGGATCTCAGCGTGACCACGTCACCTTCACGGGTCTGGAGGGTCAGCCCGACATCCAGGCGTTCCGTAGAGCTCAGGCTTTGTTTGCGCTCATAATAATAAGCGGTATGTGGGTCGGGCAAGGCGTTCTGACGGGACATCAGGCCTGCCGACAAGGATGGATTGGATATTTGAGCCATGGGCGTCTCCTTTTATCCGGATCATGACGGAAATTGCTTTTGAGCATCACTATCGGCAGGTGAAAAACGAAACTTCAACGGGAATTGTGTTTATACTGTCCGGTTTTTCTGATATAGAGCCTTGAAATGGACACCTTTGGATTCACACGGAAAAAATTTCTGTCGATTTCAGATTCGAACCAGCGTCGACAGATCATTGACTGGCTGTCCGAGTTTTATCAACAGATCACCACCAACCGACTTTCTGTCTCCCAAATGTCCTTTTTCATCCGGCAGTACAATGAAATTCTCGACTGGTTGGGGTGGGATCCTTTTGTCCCACCCGGCAGCGCGGATCCCGGAGTATGGTTGGAAACCCTTTCCGACCGGATTCATCTTCACCGGGATCCTGCCGGCCCCATCCTCAGAGACACGGACCTGCTGCCGCCTGTCCAGACCCATGACACCCCCGATCCCGATTTCACCCTGGCCGTAACCGACTGCCACATGGCCCTGGACGGGATGAGAAGCCTGTACAATGTGGGATCCCTGTTCAGAATCTGTGAAGCCGCCGGACTGGCCTCCCTCATCCTGGGCAATACTCTGGGCAAAAATCATCCCGGGGTTCGGAAAACCGCCATGGGAGCCGAACAATGGATACAGGAAGAAAGGGTCACGGATCTGGCCGGATGTCTGCTCGAAAAAAAGAAATCCGGGTATTGCGTGATCGGGATCGAAACCATGCCGCAATCCCATTGTTTTCGGGATTATCCCTGGCAGGATCGTACCGTTCTTGTGCTGGGAAATGAGGAATACGGAATTTCGTCCCATGTGATGAAGGTGTGCGACGATTTTGTCCACATCCCCATGGCCGGCCGGAAAAATTCTATGAATGTGGCTGTGGCCGGCGGTATCGTCTGTTTCGAAATGATCGGAGTTCTGGAGCAGCGCAGGTCTCTGCCCAAGATTGAGGAAAGTGAGGCCGGGTCATGAACTGCCTCCTTCCGGCCCTTTGCCTGATCCTGATCCAATTCTGGGTCATGCCATCTACGGCGCTGTCCCGGCAGCAAAGCCTGTATATCCTGTCCGGGAAAACCATGGGAACCTTTTACACCATTAAATTCCTGTCGTCCGGTGAAACATCCCCGGATGACTGGCAGGCCCGGGTGGACCAGCGCCTCAACGATATCAACAGAAAAATGTCCATGTTCGATCCCAAAAGCCAGCTGTCCCTGTTCAACCACCGGAAACCCGGGGAGTGCATCAGGGTTTCCCCGGATTTTCTGGCGGTTCTGCGCACAGCGGGAGACCTGCACCGTTTGAGTCGAGGGGCGTGGGACGGAACCGTCAAACCTCTTGTGGACCTGTGGGGATTCGGCACCCGGACCCGGAACGCCGGTCTTCCGGACCCGTCGCAAATAGCGGAAGCTATGTCCGAAACCGGATTTCGCCATATCCGGATTACCGAAGACCAAACCGTATGCAAAGACAGGGCCGTCACCCTGGATCTGGGCTCCATCGCCAAAGGATACGGGGTGGACGCCCTGGCCCGTGTTTTCATATCGGCGGGCGTCCAGGACCTGCTCATTGAAATCGGCGGAGAACTTTATGCATCGGGACATAACAAAAACAGAAAGCCATGGACCGTGGGAATTACCCGACCGGACACCGACCCTTCCCGACAAAGTATCTACCGGGTTGTCCGCCTCGATGACCGTGCCATCGCCACCAGCGGTAATTATCGGAATTTTTTCAAACAGGGTCGAAAATCCTATTCTCACATCATTGATCCCAGAACCGGATATCCGGTGGATAACGGCATCGTCAGCGCTTCCGTCATCGCGAAAACCTGCGTATTGGCCGATGGGCTGGCCACAGCCCTGATGGTCATGGGCCCGGAGGAAAGCCTTTCTCTGGTCAACACGCTGGAGGATACGGAATGTCTGATCCTGAAACAAACCGGAGAGTCTCTGGAACCTTATATGTCTGAAGGGTTCCGGCAATTTCTTGCGGATTGATGCCCGTCGACCCGGTGATATCGGCTGCCCTGGCGGGTATCCCTTGTTTCCAGAGCATTCTGGATCAGATTGAAGGTTTCACGATAACGGGCCGCCCAGAGCGGGGCTCTCAATTCGTCCGGATGGGGGTCGCCCGTGATACGCTGAATGATCATGGATTCCGGAACCCGCTCCAGAAAATCGCAGACGCGGTCCACATATTCCATCTGCTCCATGGGACGGAAGTCGCCGCTCTGGTACATCTGATCCAGCCGGGTGTCCTTGACCACATAGAGCAGATGGATCTTGACGCCGTCAATGCCCATATCCGCCAGAACCGAAGCCGTTTCGAGCATCATTTCCCGGGTTTCTCCAGGAAGGCCCAGAATCACGTGGGCACAGATCCGGATCCCGCGATTCCGGGTCAGGGCCACGGCATCGACAAAATCCTGAAATGTATGCCGCCGGTTGATCAGATCCAGGGTGGCGTCATGAACGGACTGAAGCCCGTATTCCACCCAGACCAGATAATTTTCGGCGTAAGCGGCGATCAGATCGATTTTTTCAGGGTCCACACAATCCGGGCGGGTTCCGATGGCCATACCCACCATGCCGTCACAGGAAAGGGCCTGGTCATACATGGAGCGCATCCTCTTTACCGTGGTGTAGGTATTGGAAAAAGATTGAAAATAGGCCAGAAATTTACGGGCCTTATATTTTTTCATGCTTCTGATTTTTCCGGCCTCTATCTGCTGCCGGATGGACATTCCGGCGGCATGAAGGCCCGAGCCGGATCCCCTGGCGTTGCAGTAGATACATCCGTTACGGGACAAACGGCCGTCCCGGTTGGGACAGGTCAGACCGGCATCGATGGAAATTTTCTGCACCCGCTCCCCGAACAGGTTCCTCAGATAGGTATTGTAATCCGAATACCTTTTTTGCCGTGCCATTCGTCTTCCTCATCAAACACTATTGATTTTTGGTCTGTATCTTTATCATCAACCCTGTTGAAAAAGCAAAGGCTGAATAATATTGATTGATTTTTAACCGGATGTTGACCGGATAACACCGGCGCGCTATAGTTATCCGTTATGAATTCAGACACCCGAACCTATGACGTCATTGTAATCGGCGCCGGACATGCCGGATGCGAAGCGGCTCTGGCATCGGCCCGCATGGGCTGCGCCACCCTGCTTTTGACCATCGACCTGGATAAAATCGCGGCCATGCCTTGCAGCCCGTCCATAGGGGGAACCGCCAAGGGCCAGCTCGTCAAGGAGATAGACGCCCTGGGCGGCCGGATGGCCAGGGTAACGGACGCCTCCGCCATTCAATACAAAACACTGAACACCCGAAAAGGGCCGGCCGTCCGGTCCACACGGACCCAAAACGACAAAAACCTGTATTCCAGAACCATGAAAGCCATGATCGAATCCACCCCGCACCTGGATCTGAAACAGGGCATGGTCCAGCGTCTTCTGGTTGAAAACGGTGTCGTCAAAGGGGTCATGGACCAGACCGGATTTGACTATTCAGCCCGGGCCGTGGTCATCACCACCGGAACTTTTTTAAAGGGAACCGTTCATATAGGATCGTCCAAAATCGACGCCGGCCGGGCCGGAGAATTTTCATCCATTGATCTGGCAGGCAATCTTGCGGATCTCGGATTCAGCGTCGGCCGAATGAAAACCGGCACCCCGCCACGAATTCACGCGGACAGCATCGATTTCTCGCAGTTTGTTGTTCATCAATCGGACAGTGTCCCAAAGCCCTTTTCCTTTTACACCCAGGCTGTCGACAATCCCATGCTGCCGAGCTATATGGGATCCACCAATCCAACCACCCATGCCATTGTCCGGGAAAATCTGAAATTTTCAGCTCTTTACGGAGGCCATATCAAAGGCCGCTCAGCCCGTTATTGCCCGTCTTTTGAAGACAAAATCGTCAAATTCCCCGAACGGGCCGGCCACCATGTGATCCTGGAGTACGAGGGGCTCAATACCAAGGAAATCTATGCGTCCGGGCTGGGCAACAGCTTGCCCCTGGACATCCAGTACAGGGTCGTCCGCTCCGTCAAGGGTCTGGAAGCCGCCCGGATCATGCGTCCGGCTTATGCCATCGAGTATGATTACATCAATCCGCAAGAGCTGTACCCGACCCTGGAGACCAAAAAAATCCGGGGACTGTACCTGGCCGGACAGATCAACGGCACTTCCGGTTACGAGGAGGCCGGCGCCCAGGGACTTTGGGCCGGCATCAACGCCGCCTGCCGCATTCAAAGCCGCAAACCTTTTATACTGGACCGATCCGAAGCCTATATCGGGGTCATGGTGGACGATCTGGTGACCCGGGGCACCACCGAACCTTACCGCATGTTCACCTCCCGGGCGGAATACCGCCTTCTCCTGCGGGAAGACAACGCAGATCTGCGCCTCTCCCGCATCGGGCACGAACTGGGGCTGATCAATGACGATGCTTTGAAATTATGTGAAACCATCCGGGAACAGACCGATAAAGAAATTCACCGGGTCAAAACCCATGTGGTCAAACCCACTGAAGCGGTCAATGATTTTCTGACCGCCAAAGGATCTTCGACCATTCAACATGGGGTCAAACTCGAACAGCTTTTGAAACGGGCCGAACTGGATTATGAATCCTTGATGGAAATCTGCCCCCCGCCAGAACCCATTTGTGATCGGGCAGGGCGGCAGACCGAAATCGAAATCAAATACGAGGGGTATATCCAGCGCCAACACAACGAAATCAATAAATACAAGGACCTGGAAAAAATCCGGATCCCGGAACAGTTTGATTACTCTGTCGTCCCCGGGCTTTCCAACGAACTGAGGGAAAAACTGTCCTTGATCCGCCCGGCATCGCTGGGCCAGGCCTCTCGAATGGACGGTATGACGCCGGCGGCCATATCCGTTCTCATGGTGGCGGTTTCAGCGAACCAAAACAGAACACGCAACTTGACTTAAGCCAATTCAAACTTACTTTAATACATGCAACTTATTAAAATAACTGGATTTAGCAGCAAAAGGAACACAGTATGGCGGACGATTACTACAAAATTCTAGGGGTTGAAAAAAACGCAGACGCGTCGGACATTAAAAAAGCCTATCGCAAGCTGGCTTTGAAATATCATCCGGATAAAACCAAGGGCGATAAAGCCATGGAAGAAAAATTCAAAAAAATCAGCGAAGCCTATGCCGTGTTGAGTGATCCGGAAAAACGAACCCAATATGATACCTACGGATCCGCCGACTTTCAGCAGCGGTTTTCGCAGGAAGATATTTTCAGGAATTTCGATCTGGGAGACATCCTGAAGGAATTCGGATTCAGCGGTTCCATGGGCGGATTTTCCGCCAATTTCGGAAGAGGCGGACAACGGTCGGGCTTTTCGGGCGCCGGCGGAAATCCTTTTTTCCAGAATGCCGGACAGGGCGGATTCCGGCAGAAAACAAGGCATCCCGCCAAAGGCAGGGACATTGAATACGAAATTCCCCTAACCCTTCAGGAAATCATGCAGGGAACCAAAAAAACCATCACCATCAATCAGGGCGGGACGGCCAAAGCCATTGAGGTCAATATCCCCAAGGGGCTCACGGACGGCAAAAAAATCCGTGTCCCCGGAAAAGGTGAAATGAGCGCAGAAGGTGGTCCGGCGGGGAACCTGTTTATCCGATCCCGGTTTATCCCGTCGGACGGATTCAGCATCGAAGGAAGCGACGTACTGGTTTCCGCCCAGATTTCCCTGACTCAGGCTCTTTTGGGCGGGTCCGTCGAGGTGGTGACCCCGGAGGGAGTGACCATCAGCCTCAAAATTCCGGCCGGCACCAACCATAAATCCAAGATGCGAATTCCCGGTCGGGGCATTCCCCTGATGAAAGGAAATGGTTGCGGAGATCTGTTTGTTGTGATTAATATAATCATGCCCAAACAACTCACGGAAAAACAGAAAAACCTTATCCAGGAACTTCAGAACACAGGATTGTAATCCAACCATGCCTGAACTCATACCCCTTATATCCAGCCGGGATATCGCAAAAGCGATTGAAACGACCGGTCGCCGGATTTCCGAAGACTATCAGACAAAAGATCTGGTTCTGGTGGGAGTATTGAAAGGAGCCTTTATCTTTCTGGCCGACCTGTCCCGCATGATATCCATCCATCATGAAATCGATCTGATCGGTGCCTCTTCCTACCGAGGCACCGACTCCACCGGAAACCTGGTTTTGGATCGACAACCCAATCTCACGCTTACCCATCGGGATGTCCTCCTGGTTGAAGACATCGTGGACACAGGGCAAAGCCTTGAGCACATCGTCCGGCACATCCGGTCTCTGAACCCTGCCTCCATTAAAATCTGCGCGTTGATTGACAAACAGGAACGACGTAAGGTAAAAATTGATGTGGCCTATTCGTGTTTTACGCTTGAAAAAGGGTTTATTGTCGGGTATGGACTGGATTATAATGAAAAATACAGAAACCTTCCAGCCATCTATGACCTGAAACTTTAGGCAACCTTAAACCTTAGGAATAAGGGGAACCCAATGATTATTACCTGCAGTAAATGTTCAACAAGTTTCAATCTCGATGATGCTCTAATCCGGAAAGACGGTTCGAAAGTTCGTTGCAGCATATGCAAAAATATTTTCACGGCCTATCCGGAAGATGCGGCCGCAAAAACAGACGGCCAGCCATCCAATCAGGGCGAGTCCGCTTTTGAACAACCCTCCGCTTTCGACATGGACGAAGGCGATTTTTCCCTTCCCGACGATGACTTGGAGATTGAGACCGATGATCTGCTGATACCGGATCCGGGAACACCATCCGGAAGCCTTGATACGGAGCCAAAGCAAAAAGACGACGGGTTTTCCTTTGAAGAAACCGATTTTGATATGGATTTAGGACTCTCCTCGACCCAGCAGAAATCGGATATTGAGTTCGAGGACGACGACATTCTGGACGGCATCGATTTCGAGCCACTGAAAGAAGACGATGACGATCTGATTCTCAGTATGGAGGAAGACGATCCTGATCTGAAAACAGAAAAACCTGAAGACCACTCGTTTTCGGATACGTCGGAACAGGGCGCGACAGACGGCGACACGGCCCGGGAGGACGATGAATTTGATCTGACTCTGTCCATGGACGATGACGAGGACAACATCCAGCTAGACGAAATTGAATCGGAACTGTCCACCCTTGAAATGGGAGTGGCATCCGAATCATCCGAATCAGGCCGGGAAGAGCCGGAAGAATTATCCCTGTCCGAAGAAGAATTATCTTTGTCCAAATCTGATGAGGAAGATTTGCCGGTCATCTCGCCGGACGATGATTTCTCGAACTACGAAGCGGCCCTGTCCCAGGAGACCGAGCCGGAAGAAGGCAACGGTGACGACGAGGAAGAAGACGAGGAAGAAGAAACCGAAAAACGAATTGCGCAGGAAGAGATTAACCTGATCGCGAAATCCCCCCCCTTGATGGGCCTGGAACCGGCCTTCACCCGAAAGAAGAAAAAATCAGGATCCCGAATGCCTCTCTTGATTCTGCTGTTTCTTCTTCTGGTTGTGATCGGCCTTTACGTGGCCGGTCTCATGACTGGAACCCGGATTCCCTATCTGTCCGATGTCCGGATTCCCATACTGGACCAGTATATCAAAAAACCCACGCCGGAAGTCAGGGAGCTAAAGCCCCTTCCCAATGAAAAAAGCGTGAACGGCCGATTCGTCTCCAATACCAAGGCCGGTACCCTGTTTGTGATCACCGGTCGGGTGGACAACCCGTCCAACGCCTCCTGCAGTTTCATCGAAGTTCGCGGAACCCTGTCCACAAAAGATCTGCCCGAAGCCAAAGTCAAAAATGCCTTCTGCGGCAATATCATTACGGAAGAAATGCTCAAGACAGGCGACATTGCCGAGATCAACCGGCTGCTCGACATGCGGGAAGGCGCGCACAACGCCAATGTGGACATCCTTCCCGGCGCCAGCGTGCCGTTTATGATCGTCTTTTCCGATCTGCCTGAAAAACTGCAGAATTTCAATATCAAGGTGGTGAGTTTTGAGAAATCCGAGGCCAAACCCAAAAAATAGTATTGACAGCTTCAGACGGATTGTGGTAATTTTGTCGGGTTTTTCGGCGACGTAGCTCAGCTGGTCAGAGCATGCGGCTCATATCCGCAGGGTCCGGGGTTCAAGTCCCTGCGTCGCTACCAAGAATTAACGACACCCCCTTTGAAAAAAAAGGGGGTTTTTTTTTGATTCCGTTCAGGGCTTGTGATAGACTGCCGTGCAGTCATCCCTGAAAGAACGGTCAAGGAGGTCTTATGCCCGGTGTGTATGAAATATATGTCCAGGATCATTTTGCCGCCGCCCATGCCCTGAAAGGATATGACGGAAACTGCTCCAACCTGCACGGTCACAACTGGGTCATCGAAGCGTTCGTGCAATGTCGGAAACTGAACCGGCTCGGCATGGGCATCGATTTCAGGGATGTCAAAAACATACTCAGAGATGTTCTGAGCCGACTGGACCACACCAACCTGAATGATGTCGCGGAATTCGGCGGCATCAACCCGACCTCGGAAAACCTGTCCCGGTTTCTTTTTTCCGAACTTTCCCGCCGGCTCAACACCGAATCCGTCAAAGTCAGCCGTGTCATGGTGCATGAAAGTCCGGGGTGCGGCTCGGCCTACTGGGAGGAATAGGTGGGCCTCGAGGTCTGCGAAATTTTTTACAGCATTCAGGGAGAATCCACTTATGCCGGCCTGCCCTGCGTGTTCATCCGTCTGTCCGGATGCAACCTGAACTGTGCCTGGTGCGACACCCGCTATGCCATGAACGAATCTTTTTCCATGAGCCTGAGGGACATCCTGGAAAAAACCGCGGCGTTCGGATGCGATGTGGTGGAAATTACAGGCGGCGAGCCTCTGATCCAGGCCGAAACCCTCGATCTGATCGCCCTTCTCCTGAGGGAAAAATACCAGGTCCTGCTGGAAACAAACGGTAGCCGGGACATCGCCTGTGTCCCGGTCGGATGCATACGGGTCATGGATATCAAATGCCCTTCCAGTAAAGAATCTCACCGTTTTTTAAAAAAAAACATCGACCATTTGAATGAACGGGACGAGATCAAGTTCGTGATCGCTTCATCTGAAGATTATGATTTTACCAATGCCTTGATCCGGAAGGAATTAAGCGGATTTTCAAAGGAGAAAATACATCTGTCCCCGGTTCTCGGGCGAATGGCCCCGGCCGAACTGGCGCGCCGGATGCTTGAGGACAGACTTCCGGCCAGACTGTCCCTTCAGCAGCACAAAATCATCTGGCCTCCGGACAGAAGAGGGGTATAATCCATGGCGGAAAAAGCCATTGTGCTGTCCAGCGGCGGCATCGATTCCACAACGGCCATGGCGGTGGCCAAATCCAGGGGCAAGGAAATCTACAGCCTGAGTTTTCGATACGGACAGCGCCACGCCGTCGAACTGGAAGCCGCCGTCAAGGTTGCCGAGGCTCTTGGGGCCAAAGCCCATCGCATCATCGGTATCGATCTGCGGCAGTTCGGCGGCTCCGCCCTCACCGACGATCTGTCCGTGCCAAAACACCCAACCGTGGATGACATCCTGAAAAGCGACATCCCCATCACCTATGTTCCTGCCCGGAATACCATTTTCCTGGCCTATGCCGTGGCCTGGGCCGAAGTTTTGAAAGCCTCGACCGTTTATATCGGGGTCACGGCCGTGGATTATTCCGGGTACCCGGACTGCCGTCCCGAATTCATACGCGCCTTCGAAACCATGGCCAACCTGGCCACCCGAGCAGGAGTCACCGGGGAAACGATTCTGAAAATCGAAACCCCGCTCATTCATCTTTCCAAGGCCGACATAATCCGAACCGGAATCCGACTGGGAGTGGACTTCAGTCTGACCATCTCCTGCTATGATCCGGATGACAGCGGGAGATCCTGCGGATTCTGCGACAGCTGTCTTCACCGGAAAAAAGGATTTCAGGAGGCCGGAATCGCAGACCCCACCGTTTATCAGACCCCATCGGAATCATGACCTAGAAGGGCCTCGGCATAAATCTCCATGGGATGAACGACCCGAATGGGTTGCTCGATCCGGGCCAGCATATCCGAAAGCTGCATCATGCAGGCCGGACAGCCGGAAGCCACTGTCCGGCATCCGGTTTCCGCGATATTTCGCGCTTTCTCCAGCCCGATCCGCCGGGACAGATCATAATGTCTGAGGTTAAAGCTCCCCCCCATTCCGCAACAGGCGTCCGAGGCCTTCATTTCCCGAAGTTCGTGACCCGCGGCCAGAATCACCCGGCGGGGCTCATGAAAGATGCCCAGGGATTTTTTCAGATGACAGGGATCGTGATATGTGATGATTTCTTTGTCTTTGAATTTTTCGGAAATCGCGGCCGCCAAATCAAATCGGCCGACCAGGAACTGATGGATATCCAGAGTCTTTCCGGCCAGAGACCGGATTTTTTCCGTCACGGCTGAATCTGTGGAAGGCATCAGAGAGGGCCAGAAATGAACGATGGCGGACGTACACGTAGCGCAGGCCGTTACCAGATAATCGACATCCTGTTCTGAAAAAAGATCCAGATTTCTTCTGACCAGGCTTTCAAATGTCTGCCCGTCTCCGGACGCCAGAGCGGGCATTCCGCAGCATCCCTGGCCTTCCGGAATCACCACCTCGACGCCGAAATGATCCAGTACCCGGACAACGGCATTGGCAATGGATGGAAACACCTTATCCACAAGGCATCCCACAAAAAAAGCCACTTTGAGGGCCTTTGAACCGGATGGCCGTTCCCCGGCCCGCCGGGTTTGTAAAAAAAAACGCCGGCTCAAGGGAAGAAAGTGCCTGTTTTTAAGCGGGAAAGAGGCGCCCCGCGCCTGGAATGTACCTTGAAGGTTGGTGTCCGCCTTCAGGAGCATTCCCTGACAAGCGGATGCCGACCCCATGATTTTATTGAATCGGTCCGGATGGGCCAGAAATTTTTTAAATATCAGTCTTTCAATCAGAGGCAGGCCCAGGTAACGGGTGATAATAACCCGGGTCCGCATAAAAATTTCCAGGGTGTTCACACCGCTGGGACAACCCTTGGCACAGGATCCGCACAAAAGGCATTGGTGCAGTCGCTCCCGCACCCCGTCCGCGTCTTCGAACAGGCCCTGGATCAATCCCTGGATCAGTGCGATTTTTCCCCTGGACACATCGGCTTCCTTCCCCGTCTGCGCGAACAAAGGACAATGGGCCAGACACATCCCGCAGCGGGTGCAGGCGTTCAGCTCTCTTTCCAGGGCCTGAACCTCCCGGATCAGGGCCTGCATTTTATCCATATGAATACTCTGTGGGCTGCCGGACCTCCTGCTTGATTTCCCGCTCGTGAAGACCGATGAGATACAAAAGCCCGTCCAGACCGACACTGGAAATGGCGTTGGAGGCTTTCTGACGGACGAGGGGTTTGGCGTTGAAGGCCACGCCAAGCCCGGCAATGCTGATCATGGGCAGATCGTTGGCCCCGTCGCCCACGGCAATCGTCTGTTCCAGGCTGATGTTCTCCCGCTGGGCCAGCTGGCGAAGCAAAATGGCTTTTTTCTGGCCGTCCACGATGTCACCCACCACCTCTCCCGTGACCAGGCCGTCCTTCATATCCAGCTCGTTGGCAAACATGTAGTCGAACCCCAGGCGGTCTTTGAGGTATTCTCCCACAAAGGTGAACCCGCCGGAGAGAATACCCAGCTTATAACCCAGCCCCTTGAGCGTCTTGGCCACCAGATCGGCCCCGTCGGTCAGGGGCAGCTCCCTGGAGAGCCGGATCAATTGCTCCGCCCGGATTCCTTTGAGCAAGGCCACCCGCTTGCGGAAACTCTCCTTGAAATCCATTTCTCCGCGCATGGCCGCTTCCGTGATCCGGTGAACCTGTTCACCCGCGCCCACCAGTCTGGCCAGCTCCACGATCACTTCGGCCTGGATCAGGGTGGAATCCATATCAAATACCACCAGCTTCCGATTTTTGCGGTAAATATTGTCCACGTGGAAGGATATATCAATGCCGGTTTCCTGGGAGATTTCCATGAATTTGCTTCGCATGTTCAGAATGTTCAAGGGTTTGCCGCTGACGGACATCTGAACACTGGCCCTGGGTCTTTCCTGGGGCTCTTTCAGGGAAATTCGGCCGGTCAGACGGGTGATGCTGTCGATATTCAACTGGTTCTCGGCAATGATGGAGGCCACGGCGGTAATCTGACGGGCCGTGATGGTTCGGCCCAGCAAAGTGATGATCCGCCTTTCCTTACCATGATCGTGGACCCATTTTTCATAGTCCATGGAGTCGATGGGTTTGATATCGATGACGAGCCCCATGTTATGACCTTCAAACAGCATGTCCTTGAAAATGGCGGAAAAATCCTTGGGATCCGGAATACCGGCCAGGATGCCCAGCGATATATGTTCATGGATAACGGCCTGGCCGATATCCAGTATGTTGCACCCGTATTCGGCCAGGATGCCGGTGAATTTGGCGTCCAGGCCTTTTCGGTCCCTGCCGGTAATATTGATCAGTATGACGTCGCTCATTGCCCGTATATCCTTTTTGCGTCTTTTGTTATGGCGGATCCTGGAGCTACTTATATCGTCGGTGGATCAGGCTTGCAAGACCCCCGGCCGGATTTTCATCCGGGTCCGGGACGGTGAAAGCTTCGGAGCACCATATCATCGAGGCTGCAGCCGGCATGATCCGCCACCACCGGGCATTTGGCCTTGAACAGAAAGAAGATTCGCCCGTCCCTCAGATCCAGGGTTTCAAAATTGCCCTGACCTTTGGCTATGATCAGGTCGGCCCGGTCATATATTTTCCTGAAGTCTTCGGAACAATGGTCCAGGATTACGCCGGGAATAGCGGCCCCTGTGTCCACCACCTCGACCATCCGGGTCAGTCCGGTATATTCGGCATCCTCCAGGGTGGCGTCATTCTGGACCGGGCCGCCCCGAACCGCATAAAGGATTTTCCGGCAGTCCAGGCGTTCGAGAAGCACCTGGTCGAAAACGATTTCTCCGGTGTTGTCCCCGATCCACAAAATGGTACCGGCTTTTTCACAGGCTTTTTCCAGGGCGGCCGAATCACCGTTGAGGGGCATGACCAATGCATCTTCAATGGTGTCCAGCACTTTTTGCCGACCCACCCGGTTGTGGGCGCCGAAATCAATGATGTTGCCGGCGATGCAGAGCCGGGCCGCCGTTTCGAAACAGGAGGTGCCGGCGCGTACTCGAAGCGTGGGTAGAAGATCCAATGCAAAATCGTTGTATTTTTTCTTGATCCCGGCATAGGGGTCTTTCACGCCGGTCACGGCTTCCACGGTCCGGCTGATGAACCCTGCCATGAGGGGCGGCGGGAAATGGAGATCGAAATCGATCAGTTCCGCGAGGACCCTCCGAACCACACGGAGCTGGAGGGACTGATCGTCCGTGGCCAGCCGGGCAGCGTCCAGACTTCCCCTGGCAATGCAGGGCAGGCAGTCGGTATGCATTTTCATGGGGTATCAGTATCCTCCATACGGCGTCCGTTTGACCTTGAGAATCAAAAAAGAGGATATCAGGTGAAAACAGGCGAACAAAGTGAACACCACCCGAAAATCCGAATCCGTGAAATCCAGGATGAAACCCGACACCCAGGGGCCGAGAAATCCGGCAAAAAAACCGTAGGCCGTAAATACCAGACCAAATACCTTGCCGAAATTTTCCAGCCCGAACACCTCGGTCACGAGGGGCGCTGAAACCGTAAACATAGCGCCGAACGCCAGTCCCACAAAACAGGCCAGAAAACTGATCACATACAGATTCCGGCAATGGGGCATCAGGAAGTAAGCCGCCGAGGCCATGAGATACACCGTCATGAGAATTTTCTGTTTGGACAGACGGTCCGCAAGGCGCCCGCAGACCAGGCGACCGATTCCGTTCAGGATGTTGAACGCGGTCAGGATATAGACATACCGGGTGACCCCGTATCCCAGCTGCTGTCCGAAGGAAGCGGACAGAACGATCAGGGAAACACCGGCAGCCCCGGACAAAGCCCAGGTACACCAAAGGTATCGGAAGGCGGACAACTTGACGGTCTGAATTAGAGACAGAGTTTCAGGCCGCGACCCGCCGTTCTCTTCAGATTCCCAGGGAAGCCGGATCAGCAGAGCCGCGAAACTCCCGACCAGCAATGCCGTCACCGCTGAAAAATACGAGGTGAACACATATCCCCTGGACACCAGAAAAAAAGTGAAGACCGGGGACATGACCGCCGCCGAGCCTCCGAAGGTCAGATTCAATACCCCGGTAACCAGTCCTTTGTTCTTTGGAAACAGTTTCTGGTACAGAGTCAGGCAGGGAATATAGACAAATCCCGTAAAAAAACCTTCCAGAAAAGCCCAGATGTATATGTCCGTCATGGAAGCGGCCCGGGCCGCGTAAACCATGGCGGCCGAACAGACGAGACTGCCCGTGAAAATCAGGTATCGGGCGGGAAACCGCTCTTGGAGCTTTCCGGCCAGATACATGGAAAAGCCTGTTCCGGCGAGAATGAAAAACATCAGCCGACCTATCTGAGCCTTGTTCACATTGAACATGGCCTGCCATTCCGAGGCCATGACGCCGGGAAACCCGAACACAAAAGCGCCCGGGAAAAAAATGGCCAGGCACCCGAAAATGAGAATCATTCTTTTGTCTGAAAGGATCGGCATAATTGTTTCAATTCATCCAAATGGTTGAGTTCCGGATTGTCCAGAACCGCTTCGAAAAGGGCCTGCTTGATTCGGCCCACCTCCGGGGACGGCTTGATGCCCAGAAGCTTGACAATATCCCGGCCGGAAATTTCCAGATTGTTGATATTGAATGCGTGGGTCGAATGGATCGCATCCGTTACTTTTTTCAGCCGAACCCGGATCTCCCCGAGGGTATAGGGCCGCTTGGCCAGATTGCCTTTTTTGTCGGCAATGCGCATCCGCATAAAATCCCGATAGGGGACAGCATGGCTGTCCAGCATGGCCAGGAGCCGCCGCACGGCCCTAGGCGTGCTGGTTTCGGTCAGGGGCCGCATGTGGGTCCGGATCAGAGACGTCACACGGGTTCTGTCCCTGACGGAAAACCGCAGCCCGGTCAGATCGTCCAGCACTGCTTCGATATGGTTTTCATGACCCGCAAAGGACAAAACCCCGTCCTCCACCACGGCTGCATCGAATTTGCCGACATCGTGCAGAAATCCGGCCAGTCTCAAAAGGGGCATGCGGGCAAAAAGAGCGTCCCCCACCAGAAGACAGTGTTCGAACACGGTTTCTGCGTGATGGGGGCCTCCGTCCAGATCATGACAGCGATCCAGGCTCGGGAAAATACGCGCCAGCAGACCCGTATCCCGCAACGATCTAAAAAACAGGGAAGGTTTTTCCAGGGTCATGGCCTTCATGATCTCGAGGCCGGCTCGTTCTTTGGCAGTCGGGTCCGAAAGGCGCTCCCCGAAAGCCTGAATGGCCGAAACCGCCGAAGGGTGAAGGGTCCCGGAGAGCAGGGCGCGGAACCGGCAGGCCCGCACCATCCGAACCGGGTCTTCCAGGATCCTTTCCATGGGATCTCCGGTAAACCGGATCACCTTGTCTTCAAGGTCTTGTCTGCCGTTGAAAGGGTCCAGAAGAGTTTGGAAAAACGGATCCATGGCCATGGCATTGACAGTCAGATCCCGGCGGGCCAGGTCGGATTCCGGGAAATGACCCAATCCGGCACGGCCTGAGGACACCTCCACCCCGTTTACCAGGCAGATGGGAAAAGTCTTCCCCACGACCCGGATTTCCCGGTCTGAAAAAACCGACTGAATTTCGGGCAGGGAAGCCTGTGTCAGAATATCGAAATCTCCGGGGGCTTTCTTTAAAACCATATCCCTGACGGCACCGCCCACGATATAGGTTTTGAATCCGCTCTCATGAAGACGGCGGACGATCCGACCGATATTTTCCGGCCACATTATTTCACGATCCCCTGAACCAGCACCCCCACCAGAAGCAGGACGGAAATAACCGAATTGATGTGAAAGAACGCCATGTGGACATGGGTCAGGTCACGGGGCCGGACCAGATAATGTTCTGCCGCCAGCAGCAGACCGATGGCGGTTAGGAACACCAGAAACACCGGATGCATGCTGAAACTGTAATAAGTGGCCAGAAAGAAGAGAAAGGTAGCCACATGGAGTCCTTCCGATATTTTCAAAGCCTTTGGCGCTCCGATCCTGGACGGCAGGGAAAACAACCCTTCGGACCGGTCGAATTCAATATCCTGACAGGAATATAGGATATCGAACCCGGCGATATAGGTCAAAAGGGCCAGGCTGAGAAAAACAACCCCCCGGGACAGGGTTCCGGTAACGGCCACGAAGGCGCCCAGGGGTGCCAGGGAAATGGCGAACCCGAGAAAAACGTGACACCAGGCCGTAAACCGCTTGGTGTAGGAATAAAAGAGAAGAAACACCAACACGGGGAAGGACAGGTAAAAACACAGCGGCGACAGCATGGCCGCGCTCAGGACAAACACAAGGGCGGATGCCAGGACAAAAAACCAGGATTCGCGTCTGGACAGAAGGCCCGAAGGAATTTCCCTGTTCGCTGTCCGCGCATTTTTAAGGTCGATACGGGCATCCACGATCCGATTGAATCCCATGGCCGCCGACCTCGCGCCCACCATGGCGACGAAAATCCATGCCAGGGCCCATACTGAAAATCCATGGGTTTCAAAGGCCAGCGCCACGGCGGACAGTGCAAACGGCAGGGCGAAAATCGTGTGGGAGAATTTGATCATCCTCCCGTAAATACGTATTTTATCTTTCAGAATCCGGGTCATGATATGCTCACTGTTGAAGGGGGCCTCGTTTCAGCGGTTCAAAAATTCCATGGGCCGGGGAATCGCAATCCGGACAGCGCCCTCCCGGCTTCATGCGGTCCTCGACCTCGTATCCGCAACGCCGGACCAGAATCGTTCCACAGACATGGCAGCAGGTGTTTTCCGAAGGCAAACCCGGCATGTTGCCGGTATAGACATATCGAAGCCCGGCGGCCCGACCGGCTTCCAGGGCCGCCGTCAGGCTGGATGCCGGCGTGGGGGGACGGTCCTGCATCCGGTAGCAGGGATGGAACCGGGACACATGCCAGGGGGTTTTTGGCCCCAGGTCCCGGGCGATAAAGTCGGCCATAGCCTTGAGATCGTCCGGGTTGTCGTTCAGACCGGGAATCAGCAGGGTGGTAAGCTCCACCAGGATACCCAGTTCCGACATTTGCCGGATCGTTTCCAGAACCGGAGCCAGTCGGGCCTTGCAGTATTTCCGGTAAAAATCGTCGTGAAAAGCCTTCAAATCGACATTGGCTGCGTCCAGAAACCCGGAGATCATGACAAGAGTTTTTTCACTCATGTATCCATTGGTGACGAAAATATTGTAAAGCCCGTTTTCTCTGGCCAGACGGGCCGTGGCCAGGGCCAGCTCGAAAAACACCGTGGGTTCGGTGTAGGTGTAGGCAATACTTTCACATCCGGTTTTCAGGGCCTGCTCCACGATGGTTTCCGGACTTGCGTCCCGGCCCTGGATCATACCGGACTGATCCGCCGGCATCTGGGCGATATCGGCGTTCTGACAGAAAGCGCACTTGAAATTGCATCCCACCGTGGCGATGGAATAGGCAGAAGAGCCCGGCCTGAGATGAAAAATCGGCTTTTTTTCGATGGGATCGACGCTTTGTGCGATGACCCGTGGATAAACCAGGGTGTCCAGACGACCGCTCCGATTTTCCCGTACCCGGCAGATTCCTCTTTTCCCTTCCGGGATTACGCAAAAGTGCCTGCAGATCCCGCATCGGACCGAAAGGTCCGCCAGTTTGTCATAAATCAGGGTTTCCATTCATCATGACCTCATTCGTGTGGCCAGTCCGGTCACCGGTTTATATGCCTTGCGCTGCTTGACCTTGAGAGTCAGAGGCCGGGTCCGGAATTTGGGCACGGGTTTGATTTTCATACCGATCAGTGTCCCGAAAAAGGATTTCTGAACCAGCCGGTTGTTTTCAATCCAGGCGGCGGTCCGGCTCCGGGCAAAGGGGAACTGCAAAGTGGTCCTCCACTGGACCGGAACGGGTCCGAGAATGGCGAACAGCATCTGTTTCAGTTCCCAGATGCTGAAAAACCGGGCATGGTTGTAAATGCCGGGCACGAAAAACCCTTTGACCCGCCGGGTCAGGTTCCAGGGCGCGTACCGGTTCAGGACGCAGATCACCACCGTGTCTTTGGCCACCCGGCAGGCCTCCTCAATGGCCTTGGCCGGCCGGTCCATGAACTCCAGACTGGTGAAGAAAAAAGCGCTGTCAAAGGCATTGTCCTCAAAGGGCAATTCTTCGGCAACGCCCCTGTGAAGATCCACCCGATGCCCGAATTTTCCGGCCGCCACATCCAGCATATAAGGTGAGGGGTCCAGGCCGGTCAGGTTCATCCCTTTTTCCATGAGCGGTTCCAGGCTGACGCCCGTACCGCAACCGATATCCAGCACCCGCTGTCCCTGCTCGGGCTTGAGCAGGGACAGCATCATCCGGATTTCAAGATCCAGGCAATATCGGTTCCCTACCTGGGAAAACCAGGCGTCATAGGACCCGGCTTCTTTGAAATCAAAAACATAGGCCATGATCAGCGTATCATTGTCTGAATCCGTTCCATCATAGCGTCGATGGCTTTCACGGCCGGAGAATCATCGGGCAGTTCCAGCAGTGACCGTCTCTCCATGTCAAAGGCCAGCAGGTTGTCGTCCTGGGGAATGGTACACAGAATGGGAACCCCTATCTTCTGCGCCTCTTCCAGAAAAGCCGGGCTCAGGGTATCCGGGGCCCGGTTGACGACCAGTCCCTTGTGGTTTACGGACAGCTTGAGATCTTCCAGCATCTCGTTGATACGGCCCACTGCCCGAAGACCCCTCAGCGCGTAATCCGTGACCATGAGCAGCATGTCCACCCGGCCGCTGGTCCTTCGGCTCAGATGTTCCATGCCGGCCTCGTTGTCCACCAGAAGCCAGGCATAATTTTTTTCCAGCTCTTCGGCAAACCGGTTCAGGATGTTATTGACCATGCAGTAACAGCCCTGTCCTTCCTGGCGGCCCATGACCAGCAGGTCAAAGGCGGGGTGTTCCACCAGAACCTGGTTCATGAGCATTTCGAGATAGACCACCTTGTCCATACCCGAGGGAATGCCCTGGGGATCTTTCATGAAATTCTCACGGACATCCCCCACGGTTTTTTCGATTTTCATGCCCAGGGTTTCGCCCAGGTTGCTGTTGGGGTCGGCATCCACAGCCAGCAGCGGTTGTTTTTGATATCGGGTGAAATACCGGGCGATCAGTGCGGATACCGTGGTTTTGCCCACGCCGCCCTTTCCGGCCAATGCGATGATTTTGCTCATATCTGCTCCATGTTTCAACATTAAAAAGTTACGGTAACCGATTTCTGAATATAATGCCGTTCCTGAAAAAGGCAAATCAAGTGTCGGACCTGTCTTTCCTATTTTTAAACCAGTCGTCTGTCGCGTAGAGTTCTTCAAGGCAATCCGGACAGATCCCATGGGAAAAAATGAGGTCCGTGTGTTCTTCCAGATAAGCGTCCACCCGCTGCCAGAATCCTTCGTCGTCTCTGATTTTCTTGCATTTGGAACACATGGGCAAGAACCCTCTGAGCACCTTGATTTCAATATGGGTACGGATTCTGGCCAAAAGCTCCACGGCGTTGAAAGGTTTGCTCACGTAATCCACTCCCCCGACCTCAAATCCTTTGACGATATCCGCCGATTCGGTTTTGGCAGTTAGAAA
>CAZQIX010000050.1:0-27067 GCA_964593855.1 uncultured Desulfobacula sp.
GTCCCGGGTCAGGGGGTCGGAACGGAGTCCTCTTTGTTTTCATACAGAACGGCCAGGATCTGCTCGATGTCCCGGTCCGCGGTGGCCGCGTCCAGGGTGCAGCCGCCCGCTCCGGCATGGCCGCCCCCGCCGAATCGGGCCAAAAGGGTTCCGATGTTGACCCGGAGCCGGGGGTTGAAAATGCTCCGGCCGACGCTGATCTGCACGTGGCGTTTATTCGGGCCGTCATACCGGATCTTTACGCCGGCCATGCTTTCGGGAAAAAGGCAGTAGGTCAGGAAGCGGTTGCCGTCCGGGACCGGGTCCAGAAGCCTGAAATCCGTGATGGAAATCCCGTGCCGCACCCGGGTGTGGGCCATCAGATGAGCCTCGTAGTCGGCGTTGTCCCGGAGGACCTGGTCGCAGCGGACCCGGACGTCCGGGTCTTTCAGGATGTCATAAACGGGAAGGGCCGCCAGCAGGTCCACCAGCCGGTTCCAGTAGGCCCGGTCCTGGTAGTCTTTGTTTTTGACGGTCATGGACAAAAGGATGTAAGGGTATTTTTCCGGCCGCCGCACCTGGTCCTGGTCGAGCCGGGCCGCGTCAATGATGTCGGTCTGGGCGACCAGTTCGTCGTACCGGCCGTCCAGGAGCCCTTTTTCCCGGTAGTGGCGGTAGATCACGCCGGCGGCCGAGGGCGCGACGGCGAACGCGCCGGGCGTTCCCGGCGGGGCCGTGTTGGACACATGGTGGTCAAACCACAGGGCGCAGCCTTCGGCATAGGGCAGATTGGCGATGATATCGCCTTCTTGGACGGGGATGCGGCCTTTCTGGATCTCGTTGGGTTCGGTCCAGAAAATATCGGTATCGATTTTTTCCGCCCGTCTCAGGAGGACGGCGCAGACAATCCCGTCAAAATCCGGTCGGGTGACGATTCTCATGATAGGGGTTCCTCCATGCGGGCCAGGATCCGGCCGAGGATCCGGCTGAGTTTCGCGGATGCCTTGTCGGCCGTTTCCAGGACCGATTCCAGGGTGGTCACGGCCGGCGCGTCCGGGTCGTTGATATTGGTGATCAGGGAAAGCCCCAGGATTTTCATGCCCGCATGCACCCCGGCGATGGCTTCCATGATCGTGGAAAAGCCCACGGCATCCGCCCCCACGGTTTTGAGAAACCGGGTTTCAGCCGGGGTTTCCAGGCTGGGCCCGGGCAGTCCGGCATAGACGCCGGTCCGGACGGTCAGGCCGAGGCTGTCGGCGCTTTCTTCGGCCAGGCGGATCAGGTCCGGGTCATAGACCCGGGTCATGTCCGGAAACCGAAGGCCCCAGGCGGGTTCATGGGGTCCGGTCAGGGGGTTTTGGCCCGTGAGGTTGATATGGTCCTGGATGACCATGATGTCTCCGGCCGAAAAATCTAGGTTCACCCCGCCGGCCGCGTTGCTCAGGATCAGGACCCGCACGCCCAGCTCCTGCATGACCCGGACGGGAAAAGAGACCTGGACCGGGGCATACCCTTCGTACAGATGAAACCGGCCCTGCATCGCGAGAATGGGGCGGCCCTCGGCCGATCCGTAAACCAGACGCCCTTTGTGGCTTTCCACCGTGGATACGGGGAAATGGGGCAGATCGGCGTAATGCCATTCGGCAAGGGGTGTAAGGCCTTCCAGGGTGTCGGAAAGCCCGGTGCCGGTCAGGTACCCGATCCGGGGCGGCCGGTCCAGGGACGGTTTCAGATATCGGGCGGTTTCCAGGGCAAGATCTCTTGGTGTGGTCATGGGTCGTCCGTTTCAAAAAGTTCGGGGTCAAGGCCGCCGGTCCGATTTTTTCTGGCCGGATCCGTCGGGACAGGGGCCGGGCCTTTTCTTTTGGCCGGATTTATACTATACCATTCAGGCATGACGGGTAAAGACCATTATTGCATTGACCGGGAACGCACCACCACCATCAAGATCAAGCGATCGATCTTTATCTGCACCCTGGCGCCCGTGACCACCCTGGATGGGGCCAAAACCTTTATTTCCCGCATATCCAGGGAAAACAAGACCGCCACCCACAACTGCTGGGCCTATGTGCTGGGGGAAGGTGGTGAGATCTGCCACAGTTCGGACGCCGGAGAGCCGCCCGGAACGGCCGGCAAACCCATGCTCAACACTCTGAAGCAATATGACGCCACCGACATCGCGGCCGTGGTGACCCGGCATTTCGGCGGGGTCCGGCTGGGGGTCCGGGGACTCATCGACGCTTACTCGGAGTCCGTCCGACAGACCCTGGACCTGGCGCCTTTGAAAAAGCGGGTCCGCACCCTTTGTCTGACCGTGGAGACGGAATACGGGTTCAATGATACCTTGGTCAACACCCTGCGTTCCTGGAAAGCGGACATTCTGGAAACGGCGTACACCCATGTCGTGGTCCATCGAATCGCAATCGAAGAAAAAGTGTGGGCGGGCTTTGAAATTCTGCTCTCCGAATACGCTTCCCAGGGAAGGCTGAGGTTTGAAGTGGTTCCGGACGGACCGGTCAACCCACAGAGTCCGGTCAAAGATTCGTGACAATCATCTCCCAGTTTTCCGAACTCCCTTCATCGGGCCGGGTGTTGATCTCCATGATCCGGGACCGGCTCCGGGTCCGGGTCAGGATCATACCGGACCAGCGGCCGTTGATTCTCGTGCCGCCCATGATGTCGCCGGTCACTTCCACAATCGGTCTGGGCGGGGTGGACTGGTTCAGCCGTTTTAAACCGCGCTTCTCTTTCTCACGGATCTTTACGGCATCGGCGCAGGCGGCGATATCGTTTTCCGTCCTTTTCAGCCGGGTCGCGAGCAGGGCTTGCTGATCCTGCAGTGCCTTGATTTTCCGATCGGCCTCATCCAGGTTTTTCGGGGGCAGTGTCATTTTTTCGGCCGTCGGCTGATTGCCGGGTATTTCCATGCTCCGGCTCATGGAAAGGGGGCGGGCCTTGGATGGATCGAAATTTTTGAGCTGTTCGTCAATGGCCTCCACCCGGAAACCGCTTTTGACGGAGCCGGTGATGTAGACGTTTCGGTCGAATTTGACATGACCGGTGGTGAAATCAACGTCGCCTTCGATGGAATAGGCGTCATTCACATAGATTTTTCCATTTTGACCGATTTTGGGGTTGCCTCCCACGACGGCGGTTGCCCGGAGCCCGTCAGATGAAATACGAACCCCTTTGCCCGGGACGAGGGGCAAATCCCGTACTTCGGGCCTGGAAATGGATTCTCCGTAAACGTTGATCCCGTCTCTGCCCTCCCTGGGTGGGATTTTTTCCGCCAGTACATCTCCGGGAGACACAAACGGGATTTCTCCCCGCTCCCTGAAGTCGATGGTCCCGTCCGGGGACAGAAGGCCGGGCTTCAGATAATCTCGTTCAAACCGGTAGACGATGTCCGAATCGGTTCCGTCCATAGGCGGGATCCCTTCCGCGATTGTAAAGGGCTCGTTTTCGAAGGCGTTGCTCCGGATAAACCGGTTCACAGTTCATTGTCGTCGATAATCCCGCAGATGATGCCGTTTTTTTCCAGCAGACGTTTCAAGTCGGCCGAATGTCGGACGGCACCGAAATCCCCGGTTTTCAAGGCAAAGGCCCGGGTGATATGATTTCTGGTTTGCAGATGGGTCAGAATATCGGTTTCCGGAGTGATGCGATTGTGTTCCAGATCGATAAGCAACTTACGGTAATGGTCGGTGGGTAAAAAATTCAGAAACAGCGCTATTTTGAGAATCAGTGCGTTGCGACGGCTCCACGCAGCGATTGGAGCGGTGGATTCGGTTTTTCCCGCAGAAGCCTTTTATTCTTTCTCCCTGGGGTCTCTTAATTCAAGCGATAACGCTGTCAAGGGAAACCTGGGGCGGGCGCTGAATAAAATGGGGTTGACAATGGAATGATTTAAAGTATGATTAAATTAAAATTAATAATACTTAAAAGATATCGACTATGAAAACAAAATTGGGTGCGCTTCTCAGGGCCATCCGGAATTCCAGACATCTGACCATCAAGGATGTGGCGGCCAAAGCGGGTATCAGTTCGAGCCTTCTGTCCCAGATCGAGCGGAACCGGATTTCGCCGTCCCTGGATACCCTGCTTCAGATTCTCGAAGTATACGGGGTTCCGCCCAACAAATTTTTCAAGGATTATGAAACCAGTACAAGGGTGGAGATCATCCGTCGCGGGGACCGCAAAATTTATGAGCGAAAGGGATTCAAATATGAAACCCTTTGCGGCGACAGCCAGGCCCGGGGGAATTACTCTTTTAACGCATTTTTTCTAGAACTGGCGCCGGGTCAGGAAAGGGGGGACGTCCATGACGGACACCTGGGCCGGGAACTGGGCATCGTGGTGGAAGGTTCGGCCCGACTGGTGTATGGAGAAGATACCTACGAGCTGCACAAAGGGGATGCCGTGTCTTTTTTTTCTCAGATCCCCCATGTGATCCAGAATGCGTCGAAAGAGGTTTTCAAGGCTTACTGGGTAGTGACGCCGGCGGACGGGGAAGATTATTTCGGGGCAAAAACAAACTAAGAACCGGAGATGAATATGGGAAAAACCATTGCAGAAAAAATTTTTGATGCCCATCGGGTGGACGAGCCCTTTGGAGAGGTCAGCGTACTGCGGCTGGACAGGGTCTTCTGTCATGAAATCACGACGCCCACCGCTATCCTGGACCTGATGGAAAGGGGGAAAGACCGGGTGTTTGATCCCGACAGAATCAAGGCCGTGATCGATCATGTGTCTCCGGCCAAGGATACCAAAACCGCCCTGCAGGGAAAGATTCTCCGGGACTGGGCCGCCCGTCACCGGATTAAGGATTTTTTCGATATCGGGCGCAACGGGGTCTGCCACGCTCTGTTCCCTGAAAAAGGGTTTGTCCGTCCGGGGTTCACCATTATCATGGGTGATTCCCATACCTGCACCCACGGCGCTTTCGGCGCTTTCGCAGCGGGTGTCGGCACCACCGATCTGGAGGTGGGCATCCTCAAGGGCGTGTGCGCTTTCAAAAAGCCGGAAACCCTCCGGGTGGATATTCAGGGCACCCTGAGACCGGGGGTGTTTGCCAAGGACGTCATTTTGAAGGTGATCCAGGAGTTGACCGTGAACGGGGCCACCAACCGGGTCATCGAGTTCCGGGGGCCGGTGGTGGACCGGATGTCCATGGACGATCGCATGACCCTCTGCAATATGGCGGTGGAGGCAGGAGCCACCTGCGGGATCTGTCTTCCAGACAAAAATACGGTGGATTATCTGTGGAAATTCATCCAGAACGACTATCCGGACCGGCAGAAGGCCCTGGACGATTATTCACGGTTCCGATCCGATGATGACGCGAAGTACGCCGGACGGAAAACCATCGACGTGGATGATCTGGAACCCCTGACCACTTACGGGTACAAGCCGGACAACGTGAAGCCCGTTTCCGAAATGGCCGGCACAAGGATCGATCAGGTCTATATCGGTTCCTGCACCAATGGACGGCTGGAGGATCTCCGAATGGCCGCCCAGGTCATGAAAGACAGAAGAGTGAGCAGTCATGTCCGGGCCATTGTGTCGCCCGCGACCCCTGAGATTTACGCCCAGGCCATGGCCGAGGGGTTGCTGAAGATTTTCATGGAAGCCGGGTGCTGCGTGACCAATCCCACCTGCGGGGCTTGTCTGGGTATGAGCAACGGGGTTCTGGCCCCCGGGGAAGTGGCGGCGGCCACCACCAACCGGAATTTCAACGGCCGCATGGGAAAGGGCGGTATGGTTCATCTCATGAGCCCGGCAACTGCGGCGGCCAGTGCGATCAAAGGCGAGATCGCCAATTCCGGCCTTTTCGACCGGGTATGAAAGGAGCGCAAGACATGACGACATTCGAAGGAAAGGCCCTGTTTCTGGATCGATCGGACATCAACACAGATGAAATCATTCCGGCCCGATATCTGACGGAAATCGAGAAAGTCGCACTCAAACCCCATCTGCTGGAAGATCTGAAGCTGGATCAGTTCGACCCTGGAAAAGACTTGGACGGCAAAGCCGTGATCATCACCCGGAACAATTTCGGGTGCGGCTCTTCCCGGGAGCATGCGCCCTGGGCCCTGGAAGTGAACGGGATCCGTGTGGTCATCGCCTCCAGTTTTGCCCGGATTTTCCGGCAGAATATGTTCAACTGCGGCATGATGGCCATCGAGCTGCCCGAGGACAAAGTAAACCGTATTTTCAAGACCTTTTCCGGATCCGATACCCTGGTGACGGTTCAGGTGGAGAATTCACTGATTGTCTTTCAATCCCCCCGGGAAACCTGGCAGACAGGATTCAAAATTTCGGAATTCGACCGGACCCTTATCGAGACCGGCGGATGGGTGGAATTTGCGGACCGCAACTACTGAAATGGAAAAAAGGAAACTGTGCGATGGATAAAGCCAAGGCGCTTCCCGGAACATTTCGATGGTCGGCATTCGGGCCGGCTCAAGCCGCCGGCCGGGGCCAATGCCGCCCTGGTGGGCAAAAATCTCTATCACATGAAAGACGAGGACAACAACCCCTTTTATCAGCAGATGATCGAAACGGCCCGTTCCCAGGGGCAAAGGCTGGATCAGATACAAGTGGAGCCATCCGGAAACCAGGCAGGTCATGAAAAAAAATCGCCTATGTGTCCCGGATTCCCGGAGAGGACCGGTTGGTGGGATGCGGGGCTTACGATACCTGATGCCGAACGGGGACTGATCCCGGACACGGGTCAGGTCCGCCCGCCGCTCCATTTCAGCCGTGTTTTCAAAACCTTGTAATAGGATTGGTCCTCAAACGAGATCATCCGTATGGCATTCCGGCTTTTTTTGATGAAAATCCGGTCCCCGGGGTCCATCTCGAATCCTTCCTGGCCGTCCAGGGTGAGGACCATGTCTTGCGGACTGCCTTCCAGGCGGATTTCGATCCGGGTGTGGTCCGGAATGATGAGGGGCCGGTTGGTCAGGGTAAAGGGGCAGATAGGGGTCAGGATGATGGACGGCACGGACGGATGGACCACCGGACCGCCCGCTGCCAGTGAATAAGCCGTGGACCCGGTGGGAGTGCCCACGATCAGACCGTCGGCCCGATAGGTGGTTAGATAGACCGTGTCCAGATAAACCGCGCAGGAAGCCAGCCTCGACAGGGCCGATTTATTGATGACAGCGTCGTTGAGAACGTCCACGTCCACCACCTGCTGTCGGTCCCGCACCACCTTGATGTCGAGACGGGACCGTTCCTGAATCAGGAATCGGCCTTCGAGCAACAGATCGATGGCCTTGAAAAGGTTGTCTTCGGTGGTTTCCGCCAGAAATCCGACCTCGCCGAATTTCACGCCCATCAGGGGAATGTCCCGGTGTTCGATGAACCGGGCGGCACTCAGAAAGGTGCCGTCCCCGCCGAGAACGATCAGGCACAGAAGGTCATCGGGCAGGTCCGGGCTTCTGTCGCGCCGGACATCGACGACCACGCACTGCCCGCCGAGTTTTTGGATCAGTTCGCCGGCTTTTTTTTCCGCCCGTTCATCATTTTTGACGACCAGGCCGATTCGTTTCGGGGTCATGGTTTTCCGCCTCTTCTAGTGAGCCTCGGCCCAGTTCGGTCCGCTTCCGATATTGACCTTCAGCGGAACGTCCAGAGGATGCACCTGCTCCATGGTTCTCCCGGCCAGCTCGATCAACGCTTCTTTTTCTTCAAACGGACATTCGAAAATGATTTCATCGTGGACCGACAGCAGCATTTTTGCGCTCATTCCGCTGCGGTTCAGCTCTTCGTGAACCCGGATCATGGCCAGCTTGATCAGATCGGCGGCGCTTCCCTGGATCGGGGTGTTGATGGCGGCTCGCTCGGCAAATCCCCGGACATTGGCGTTGGAGGAATGAATGTCGTCCAGGCGCCGCCGGCGTCCGAACAGGGTGGACACTTCGCCGGTTTCCCGCGTGGTTTCGATGGTGGTGTCGATGAATCGCTTGACCCCGGCGTACCGCTTGAAATAATGGTCGATATAGGTAGCGGCCATTTTGCGGCTGATATTCAGGTCGTTGGCCAGGCGGAATCCGCTCATTCCGTATATGATGCCGAAATTGATGGCCTTGGCCTGGTTCCTGAGCTCGTCGGTGATGAATTCGGGCAGAACCTGAAACACCTCCAGGGCGGTTCGGGTGTGAATGTCTTCGTCGTTGCGGAAAGCCTGGATCAGGATCTCATCTTGGGCGCAGTGGGCCAGGATGCGCAGTTCGATCTGGGAATAGTCGGCTGAAATCAGGGTGCACCCTTGTTTCGGAATAAAGGCCTCTCGGATTTTACGCCCCTCTTCTTTCCGAATGGGGATGTTCTGGAGGTTGGGGTTGGAGCTGCTCAGGCGTCCGGTGACGGTGATGGTCTGGTTGAAGGAAGTGTGGATTCGGCCGGTTTCCGGGTTGACCAGCTCCTGGAGGGCGTCCGCATACGTGGATTTGAGTTTGTCCAGGGTCCGGTAGCGCAGCAGTTTTTCCGGCAATTCATGGGCCCGGGCCAGCTTGGTCAGCACTTCCACATCCGTGGAATAGGCGGTTTTCTTTTTGGTTTTCTTGATCGTGTCCAGTTTGAGCTTTTCGAACAGGATCTGGCCCACCTGCTGGGAGGAATTGATGTTGAACGGCTCCCCGGCGAGCCGGTGGATTTCCTGTTCAAGACGGCCCAGTTCCATTCCAAAAGTGTGGGACAGATGATCGAGGGCGTGGATGTCCACCTGAATGCCGGTCATTTCCATTTCCGCCAGAACCCTGATCAAAGGCATTTCGATGGTGTCCATCAGGTCGGCCAGTCCCTGGGACCGGATTTCCTCTTTCAGGCGCTGATATGCCATGAAGGTGATATCCGCGTCTTCACAGGCGTAGTCAACGGCTTTTGGAATGGGAACGTCCTGGAAACCGATCTGGTTTCTGCCCTTTCCGGTGACCTCTTCATAGGTGATGGTCTTGTGGCCGAACAGGTTCATGGCGATGGCGTCCAGGCTGTGTCCCCGGGTGGAGGGATTGAGCAGGTAGGAAGCGATCATGGTGTCGAAGGTCATGCCTTGAAGCCGGATACCGAACCGTGCCAGGACCATGTAGTCGTATTTGATATTCTGTCCGACTTTCAGAACGTCCGGGTTTTCGAGAACCGGCTTGAAGATCCGGAGAACGTCCTGACCGGAAGGCTGGGTGATGTCTCCGGGGGAGCTGTGGCCCACGGGTATGTAAAAGCCCTGATCTTTTTCAAAGGCAAAGGACAGACCCACCAGACGGGCCTCCATGGGATTTTTGGACGTGGTTTCCGTGTCTACGGCGAAAATGCCTTTGTTTTCAAGCGTATGGGCCAGTTCTTCCAGGTCCCGGACCTGGGTGACAAGGCGGTACTCTTTTCTGGAAGGGTCCTGTTTTTCGGCGAATTCAGCCATCAAACTGTTGAATTCAAATTCCTTGAACAGTTTGAACACTTCCCGGGTGTCGAAATCGCCGAGCCTGAAGGCGGCCAGTTGTGGATCGACGTCGGCGCTGCGGTTGATGGTCGCCAGTTTGCGGCTCAGTATCACGATTTCCCGGCTGCCGGACAGGTTTTCATAGAGTTTTTTCCGTTTTTTGAGGCTGTCCAGGTTTTCGTAGAGATTGTCAATGCTTCCAAAGGTCCGGATCAGGTCCAGTGCCGTTTTGGGGCCGACGCCGGCCACGCCGGGTATGTTGTCCGAGGTGTCGCCCGACAGCCCCAGCACATCGATGAATTGAACCGGCTCGATGCCCATGTCCGTTTTCACCCGGTTCAGGTCGGTGATACTGTCTTTCATCGGATCCCAGAGAATGCAGCGGTCCGTCACCAGTTGAATGAAATCCTTGTCCCCGGTTACCATGACTACATCAAAGCCCTGTTCTTCGGCCAGCCGCGAATAGGTTCCGGCCAGGTCGTCGGCTTCATATCCCGGCTTTTCCCTGATGGGAATGTTCATGGCCCGGATCAGGCGTTTGATGTCCGGGATCTGGACGGCCAGTTCTTCGGGCATGGGCGGCCGGTTGGCTTTGTATTGGTCATACATCTCGTGCCGGAAGGTCGGGCCTTTGACATCGAACAGAACCACGGCGTATTCAGGATGGTTTTCCCGGATCAGTTTCAGGAGAATGCGGGCAAACCCGAAGGTGGCGTTGGTGGGGTGGCCTTTGGATGTGGAAAGGTTCCGGATGGCGTGAAAAGCCCGGTAGAGAAAGGCGGAACCGTCAATCAGATATATTTTCCTGTCTGAAGTCATGTTTGGGTCACTTTGTCGGTGTTGCATTTTTTACACCAGGGGCATATATACTATCTTTTGGAACAAAGGAGAAGCAGATTTGTCGGAAGCGTCAAAAACCAGGGGAAAAAGAGCATCCCGAAGACAACCAGCCACCCGGCTGTGTGATTGCTGCGGCGGATCGTTTACTTTCTGCTGGCATTGCCGGTGCGGTTTTTCAATTTGCCAGGCCTGTATGTATGAAAATCAGTGGGGCATGACCTGCAACGGCATCACCTGGCAGTGCCCGGACTGCGGTGACTGGAACGGGTACGGCAACCAATGAAAAGGAGTCGAACATGGCGAGAACGATCCGTATCGGAACCCTGATTTCGGGAGGCGGCACCAATCTTCAGGCGATTATCGACGCCTGCCGGAGCAGAAACCTGCCCGCCGACATCCTTTTTACCGGTTCGGACAAGCCGGGCGTCAAAGGGCTTGAGCGCGCCCGGAAAGCAGGGATCGACACCTTTGTGGTGGATTATGCGAAAGTCATCCGGGCCTGTCGGGAAAATATGACGAACGATGACCTGCCCCGGGATTTCGATCTGGAAGAGGTCCGGCAGAAACAGCGGATCTTTAAATCCGAAACCCCGGTCGACAGGGTGGATTTTTTCCTGAAAAGTCGGGCCGTGGCCGAAAAACAGCTTCTGGATCATATCCTGAAATATGAGATGGACCTGTTGGTCCTGGCGGGCTTCATGCGGATCCTGACCCCTTATTTCATCGACCGGATCAACACCGGGCCGGGAACTTACCGGATCGTCAACATTCATCCGGCCCTTCTCCCCGCCTTCCCGGGAACGGACGGGTATGGAGACACTTTCCGGTATGGGTGCAAAATCGGTGGATGCACGGTTCATTTCGTGGATTACGGTGAGGACACGGGGCCCATCATCGGCCAGAAAGCCTTTGAGATCGGAGACGGAGAAACCCTTGAAGATGTCCGGGCCAAAGGGCTTTCAAAAGAATGGGAGCTCTACCCGGAATGCATCCTAAAACTGGCCCAATCCCTGGATTGAGCGGATATTGAAAACCATGGATCTGTCTGCCGGAACCTGCCCGGTGATCGGACTTCCAGTAGTCTCAAATCCCTGATGTCTTGAAATCAGGCGGGAAAAGATTCAGGAAGCGTTCATCAGTTTCAGCATGAGGGGAACGGCCGTCATGGTGCCGATGGATGAGCCCAGATTGGTGAATACGACCACCAGAAGGATCCGGGTAACGGAATTCCGCCAGAATCCCCTGATGGATCCGATGTCCCTGGGGATGGCCTCGAAATCACGGACCCTGGGTTTTCTCGCAAAGGCTTCGACCAGGCCGGACACCCATCCGGCGGCGATCATGGGATTCAGAGAGGTGAGCGGGGCAGCCAGAATGGACGAGAGGATAGTCACGGGGTGGGCCAGGGCCAGAAGAGCCCCGAGTCCGGCGAACAGACCGTTGGCCCCGATCCAGACCCATATCATATCGGCTCCCGCGGATCGGCCTTTCATGGCGAACCCGGATATGAACAGCAGGATGATGGCGGCCGGGATCATCCATTTGAGGACCTGGAAGATTTTGCCCGGCGGGGGGACTCGGGTGAGCTCGACCAGATCGATGGGGTCGGAGGCGTTCAGGTGCTTTCGAATGCCCGGAACATGGGCCGCTCCCACCACTGCCACGATACTGTTTCCGGGCGCGGTCCGGATTTTTTCGGCGAGATACCGGTCCCTTTCATCGATCAGGGTTTTTTCGATTACCGGATGGGCTTTTTTGACGTCGGCCAGAAGGGTTTGAAGAATATCCTCCTGCTTCATCTTTTCGACATCTTCCTCTTTGATGGTGTCGGATGCCCCGAAGGAAAACACGAGAGAAGAGATGAATTTGATTTTTTCCCAGAACCCCATTCCCCGCCAGACTCTGGACAAAGTGACCTGAATCTCCCGGTCCGCCGGGATCACAAGCGCTTGAAGATCTTCGGCCGCCTTGACGGCGTTGATCATTTCCTGTCCGGGCTGTATGCCGAACTGATCCGCCATTTTTTTCTGGAACGAGGCCAGCAAAAGGTTCATGAACAGCATCAGGGATTTTTTTTCTCTGATGACTTTAATGATGTCCATGTTGCGCCACCGATCCGAATCTCTGATGGCGGCCAGTCTGGTTCGGCACAGCTCAACGCAAACGGTGTCCGGCCGCCGTTCATGGATGACGCTGTCCACGAGCTCCGCGCTTTGGCGTGACACATGGGCCGTTCCGATGAGAATGATTTCTTTTTCCCCATGGGACAGAAAATGAACCATGCCGTCCCCGGGTTGCCTGTCTTGCCGTGTCTCTTCCATGAATGTGCCCGCCCTTGTCCAATGGGTTCAAACCGCATCGTATTATAATCATTTTATATTCCATGGCAACATAAAATCATCGGGTTCTTGACCTGAAACGGGACTTCTGCTATTGAAAACCCTATGAAATCCATAGATGAACAGATACTGAGAACCGCCAAGGAAATTATCGTCAAATTCATTGAAATGGGCCGGCTCTCGCCTTCCAATTTTCACGAATCCTTCAAGGACGTCTATGCCACGGTGGATGACACCGTCAAAAAACATGCGATGACAACTTCCGATGCCAATGACGGTTCCTCCCGGCGATAGAGCCCTGAAAATCCGGCTGGGCGTCGGTCAGGGTCTGATCAAGGGCTGGAAAGGCCTGATCTGGCTGCTAAAAATCATTATCCCGGTTTCTCTGGCCACCGCCCTTCTCGTGCATTTCGGGGTCATCTACAAGCTGGATTTTCTGCTCACCCCGCTGATGACCTGGATGAGCCTGCCCGCTTCCGCTGCCCTGGTGCTGATCATCGGGCTTTTCACCGGTATTTACGGAACTGTGGCCGCCCTGTCCGTCATGCCGTTTTCAGTGGAGCATATGACCTTGATCGCCATTTTCAACCTGATTTCCCATAACATCATACAGGAAAGCCTGGTTCAGGGAAATTCCGGGATGAACGCGGGCATTGCCGCCGTTTACCGGATGGCCATGGCCTTTGTCGTCACCTATATCTGTGCGAAGCTCATGGGTGTGACCCCCCAGACCGGTGGATTGACGGCCGGCGCCGGCCCGGTCCAGACCGCAGTACCCTTCATGGCCATGCTGGGTGCGTGGGGTTGGGGAACCTTGAAATTGACGGTCCAGATTTTCTGTATCATCATGCCGCTCATGGTGCTTCTGGAGCTGGCCAAAATATTTCACATCATCAACTGGATCACGAAAATCGCCTCTCCGGTGCTGGCCGTCATGGGGCTCAGCCGTTCCACGGGCATGCTGTGGCTCACGGCTTCGATTTTCGGTCTGGCCTACGGAGCTGCCGTTCTGGTCGAGGAAACCCGAACCTGCGCGTATCGGAAAGAGGACCTGACCAAACTGCACCTGTCCATCGGCATCAATCATTCCATGGTGGAAGACCCTGCCCTGTTCCTGCCTCTGGGCCTGCCCATCATCTGGCTGTGGATCCCCAGACTGGTGGCGGCCGTGGCTGTGACCTGGCTGTATTCGGTGGTTTCATCGGCAAGGAGGTCCCATGCTCAACGAACTGTCCATAAAAAATTTTGCGATCATCAATGATCTGAAAATGAGTTTTCAGGAAGGATTCTCCGTATTGACCGGAGAAACCGGAGCCGGAAAATCCATTATCATAGAGGCCGTCAACCTTATCCTCGGCGCGCGGGCCTCGGCCGACATGGTTCGTGCCGGATGCGAAAGTGCCGAACTGGAGGCTTTTTTTGATGTGGACGGCGATGCCCGGACCGCCGGAATCATGCGGGATCAGGGTCTGGACCCGTCCGAGGGGCTCATGGTGAGGCGGATGATTTCAACTTCGGGCAAGAGCCGGATTTTCATCAATGCACGGCAGGCCACCCTGGACCTGCTTAGACAGGTGACCCGGGACCTGGCAGGGGTGTCCAGCCAGCACGCCCATCAGGGGCTGCTCAGTGAAGACAATCACCTGGAGATTCTGGATGCGTTTGCCGGCACGGTCGGACTCAGAGACGAGATCCGGTCCCTGTATCAGACCCTGATTCCCATGCGGAAAAAGATTCGAGAGCTGAAGGGTTCTCTGGAACAGAAAAAAAAAGACCAGGATTTGATCGCCTTTCAACTGGACGAAATCCGTGCCGCCGCCATCCTTCCCGACGAGGACGAAATCCTGGAGCGCAAGCGTCAGGTGCTTTCAACCGCGGCCAGAACCTTTGAGACGGTCAGCCGCGCCATTCATGAAATCCATGACCGGGAAGGGGCGCTGATCGAAAAACTGACCCTGGTCGCAAACGAGATGGAGCGGGCCGGAGAAACCCGGGAGGTCCCGGCTTCGGTCGCCCGTCGGCTGTCTGCCATGGTTTTCGATCTTCAGGACATGGTCAGGGAACTGAGACAATTCAGCGACGGCCTGGACCTGGATCCCCAATCCATAGAAGACGTCGATCAGCGACGGGACCTGATCGCCCGACTCAAGCGCAAATACGGGGGAAGTCTGCCCGCCCTGTTTCAGACCCGGGAAACCTTTGAGCGGCATGAGATCGAGACAGCCGAATTGGAAGACCGGATACGGGTGCTGGAAAACGAGTCCCAAAACCGCCTGGCCGATCTGTCCGACAAGGCGGATCATTTGTCCGAACTGAGGCGCAGGGCCGGCGCAAGCCTTTCCAGTCTGGCATCCGAAGAATTCAGGACCCTTGAAATGGGCCGGGCCGGATTTGAAGTGGCCTTTTCCACTCTTTCGGCCGGAGATGATACCGATGTGTGTACGGCCCGAAAAGAGAAAATCGGGCCGGACGGAAAGGACCGGGTGGCCTTTCTGTTGAGTCCCAACCCCGGAGAGCCTTTGAAGCCGCTTTCCAGGATCGCTTCCGGGGGTGAATTGTCCCGGATCGTTCTGGCTCTGAAGGCGGTCCTGTCAAGGACCCGATCCCTGGAAACCCTGATTTTCGACGAAGTGGACGCCGGCATCGGGGGAGCCACATCCGAAAAGGTCGGGCAGAAATTGAAACAATTGTCCAGGAATCACCAGATCATCTGTATCACGCACCTGGCCCAGATAGCCAAATATGCGGACAGTCAGTTCAGAATTTTTAAATCCGTTGCGGACGGACGAACCTATACCACCATCCTGCCCCTGACGGAAAAAGCCGCCCGGATAGAAGAAATCGCCCGGATGATCGGCGGTTCGGACATCACCCCGGCCACGCTTTCCCATGCGCGGGAACTGCTGGATCAGGGAACGGCTTGACAAAAATCGGGTGGTGTTTAAAGTATTGGGGTTGTGAAAACAAGATCAAGGAGTGTTTATGCCGATATATGAATTTAAATGCCTGGCCTGTGATGAGTTTTTTGAAGTCATCGTGATGAATGCCGAAGACAAAAACCTGGAAGGCTGTCCCAAATGCGGGGCCAAGGAATTTGAAAGAGTGGTGTCCAGAACCAATTATACCATGGGCTCCTCGTCGAATGGCTCATCGGCCCGGGGGCGTTCCACCGGGGTCCAGACCCAGGAGCGCGTCTGCTCCAGCGGTTCGTGCAAAACCTATACAGTCCCGGGCGAGACCAGGTAAGGGAGGATTGATGCAAGAGACAGCGACACTGATTATCGATGGAAAAGAGTTCACCCTTCCGGTCATTGTCGGAACGGAAGGCGAAAAAGCCGTGGATATCCGCTCCCTGAGGCGCGATACAGGCTATATCACCTTTGATCCCGGATTCGGCAATACCGGAACCTGCCGAAGCGCCATCACCTATATGGATGGCGAAAAAGGCATCCTCAGGTACCGGGGGATCCCCATCGAACAGCTCGCCGAGCGATCCACCTTTGTGGAAACCGCCTATCTTCTCATCACCGGACAGCTCCCCACCAGAGAAGAACTGACTCGGACCAGCGTTTATCTCAACGATTTTTCACCGCTTCATGAAAGCATGAAGGCATTTTACCAGAATTTCCCTTCCAGGGCCCATCCCATGGGCATCCTGTCCGCCATGGTCAACGCCATGAGAAGTTTTTATCCCGAGCTCATCGACCTGGAAGAGGAAATGAACAAGACCTATCTCCGGCTGATCTCCAAAATCCGGACCATGGCCGCCATGGCCTACCGGATTTCCAAAGGCGAGCGCGTGGTTTATCCGAGACCGGATCTGTGTTACTGTTCCAATTTTCTGAACATGATGTTCGACAGCGTGGTGGTGCCGTATCGCATCGATCCCGATCTGGTAAGAGCCCTGAACGTGTTCTGGATTCTGCATGCCGACCATGAGCAGAACTGCTCCACAACGGCGGTCCGGGTGGTGGGCAGCGGACGGGTGAATATTTACGCGGCCATTTCCGCCGGTATTTCAGCGCTCTGGGGACCGCTGCACGGCGGGGCCAACCAGGCCGTCATCAACATGCTGGAACAGATCCACAAAAACGGTATGTCCATTGACGACTGCATCGCCCGGGCCAAAGACCGGGACGACTCGTTCCGACTCATGGGATTCGGCCACAGGGTTTACAAAACCTATGATCCCCGGGCCAAGATCATGAAACAGATGTGCGACATCGTCCTGCCCAAGATGAAAATTCATGATCCGCTTCTGGATATTGCCAGAAAGCTGGAAGAAAAGGCCATGGAGGATGAATACTTCAAGGAGAAAAATCTGTACCCCAATGTGGATTTCTATGCAGGCATCATTCTGAGGGCCATGGGAATTCCCACCAATATGTTCACGGTCATGTTCGCCATCGGCCGTCTGCCCGGATGGATCGCCCAATGGAAAGAAGATTTTTCCGACCCGGAAATGAAAATATCCCGGCCCAGGCAGATTTATACAGGCAGCCTGGAAAGGGATTACATCCCCATCAACCAGAGGGGATAAAGCCGCCGGGCCGTCATGGTTCAGGTCATCGCCCACCGGGGGGCCCGAAGCCTGGCCCCTGAAAACACGCTCCTGGCCGCCCGGGTCGGCCGGGAATCCGGCGCCGATCTGTGGGAGACGGATGTGACCGTCACCCGGGACGGCCGGCTCATTCTGTTTCATGATCCTACCCTGACCCGATGCACCGATGCGGCCCGACGATTTCCCAATCGTTCCTCTTATCGGGTTTCGGAATTCGATCTCATGGAAATCCAGGCGTTGGATGCCGGATCCTGGTTTCTTGAAGCCGATCCGTTCCGGACCATTGCCGGAAACCGGATTCATCCCGAAATCCTGGCCGGTTTCCCCCGTCAGGCCGTCCCCACACTGGAGCAGGGACTTTGCTGGACCCGGGATCACGGCTGGACCATCAACATTGAACTGAAATGCCATGTCTGCGGCAAGGGGCTGGAAGCGCAAATTCCCCTTCAGGTCCTTGAAACTCTTCGTGCCGTGGGAATCTCTCCGGATCGGGTGGTCATCTCGTCCTTCAACCATGACTGGCTCCGGCAGATCCGTTCCCTGGACGCCAATCTCGAAATACAGGCCCTTGTCGGCGATTCGGATATGAATCTGTTGGATTTCGGAAATTATGAGTTTTCGGCGTACAACGTCCATGCCGCCCTTGTTCATCCGGACCGGATCCGCAGGTTAAAAGCCCGGGGGAAAAAAATCAATGTATTTACGATCAATGACCCGAATACGTTTTACCGCTTCGCCGATCTCGGGGTGGATGGGATATTTACGGATTTTCCCCAGGTTTTTGCCCGCTCTTCAAGGACAGATGAATTGCCTATCGTCAGGGATGAATGACGACAGGCAACCGTCCGTCATTTTTACTTGAACGATCTTATTTTACTGGAAAAACAACCTGAATGACGTGATTACATGATCGATATCCCGGGTCGACACATCCAGATGGGTCACCAGTCTCAGGTGGCTGCTCGTGTCGATGAGAATCTCGCGGGTTTTCATGAATTCACACAGCCGGGTCATGTCGGCATCGATGTCCACAAACACAATATTGGTCTGGACTTTTTCCGGATCGATGCGGACGGCGCCGATGGATGCGAGTCCCCAAGCCAGGGTCGCTGCGTTTTTATGGTCTTCGGCCAGGCGCCGGACGTTATGGGTCAGCGCGAAAATACCGGCTTCGGCCAGAATGCCGGCCTGGCGCATGCCCCCGCCCAGAACCTTGCGCCATCGCCTGGCTTTTCGGATCTGGTCCGCCGGACCGCAGAGCACCGAGCCCACCGGAGCTCCCAGTCCTTTGGAGAGGCAGCAGGAGATGGTATCGAAATGGCGGGTGACGGCCTGGACATCCACATCGAGCTTTACGGCGGCGTTGAATACCCTGGCTCCGTCCAGATGCAGTTTCAGCCCGTGTTCATGGGAAAAATCCCTGGCCCGCGCCAGGTAATCCAGCGGCAGGACCGTGCCGGCATGGGTATTTTCAAGGCAGAGCAGTCGGGTCCTGGCAAAGTGAAAATTATCGGGTTTGATAAATCGGGACACTTTTTCCAGATCCAGAGTCCCGTCTTCTTCAAAATCCAGGGGCTGGGGCTGGATGCTTCCCAGTACGGCCGCCCCCCCTCCTTCGTATTTGTAGGTATGGGCGTGCTGCCCCACTATGTATTCATCTCCGCGTTCGCAGTGGGTCATCAGGGCCAGCAGGTTGCTCTGGGTGCCGCTGGAGCAGAAAAGAGCCGACTCGGTGCCCAGGATTTCTGCGGCCAGGGCTTCCAGTCGGTTCACGGTGGGGTCTTCGCCATATACATCATCGCCCACGGCGGCATGCACCATGGCTTCCCGCATGGCCGCCGTGGGACGGGTCACGGTATCGCTTCTCAGATCAATGGGTTTCATAACTTCCTTTTCGGTTTCAGAAGACTGATTTAATTCAGACTTCGGCTTTCCGGTTATTGTTTGATGATTTCCACCCGTCCGTTCTTTTTCCTTCCTTCGGCTTTCCGGTTGTCGGCGATGGGTATGTCGGAGCCCCATCCCCGCAAGGCCATGCGGCTGACGTCAATACCTCTTGCCGCCAGGGCCTCTCGGACCCGCTCCGCTTTTTTGAGTGACAATGCCCGGCTGCGTTCAGGATTGTCAGTGTCATCCATATGACCCTCGATGCTGATTTTCAAGTCCGGGTCTGCGTTCAGCGCATGGGCCAGTCCGTCGATCAAGGCAAGAGAATCGGTTTCAATTGCTTTGATTCCGGCGCTGAAGGATAAATAAAGGACGATGTATCCATCGACGTTCAGCCGCTCGAGAAGTTCGTCCCCCCGGGCGATTTCATTGGGTATGCCGGGTTCCACGATGGAAAGTTCATAAATTTCACCGTCGCTGATGATCAGGGAAAAATAAATCTGTTTTCCCTGTTTTGAGAGAACGGCTGTGATCAGGTCTTTTTCCTCGTACAGCAGGTCGCACCCCATGGCCTGGAATTGGGCCCGATAATGGTTCATAATGTCCTGAACCCTGATTTGGGGCGCCTCGACTTTCAGATAGTAACTTATCTGGGTCAGCAGTCCCTCGATGGTGCGGACCTGGTCGTCTCCGTTCTTGTCTTTCCCGATAACGATGTCCACTATATCATATTCCCGCCGGCAATCCTCTATAAAAAAATTCGGCATGCCGGAAATCAGGGGATGGTCCCGGCAATTCTCGGGCGGGAGGCTGTCGGCCGGACAGGGGATCGATCCGGGATGGACGACCAGGAACACAAAAAGACAGGCCCAAAAAAGATTTCTGGAATGGGAAGGTATTGGGAAAGCCATATCACACCTCCTGATATGCAGTTGGAACATTAAAAATAGGCGCTCAGCCCCGGCCTGAAACACTCAAACGCGTTGATTCGCTCCGCCTTTTCCGAATCCGGAAGGTCTTGATGGAATCCATTGTCCGCGGCAGTGGACGAAGGGTCGCGGGGGCTGATGTATCGGTTTCCGAACCATCGGATATCTTCATTTTCAAGCCGGAAGGCCGGTTCTTCCGCCTGTCGCTCAAGGATTACGGTTCGTTTTCGGCTCAGAGGCACTTTTTTGAAGGCGTGACGGAAAGAGACCGATGGTTTCATTGCGGTTCGGCTGTAGGTAATTGTAAGGCAAAGGCCTGAAAAATCAATACAGGACCACAGGTGGGGATGAAAAAACAGCGGGCTGCCTGGTCCGGTCTGTTGCCATAGGGAAGGCTCCACATTCCGGGCCGAAAGAGTCTGCCGGACTTCCTGAATCCGCTCCGGAGCGCCGTGGACGCTCAACGTTCGAATGAAGCCGGGAGCGGTGATATCTTCATGGGCGGCTGCGATGAAACGGGCGCTGCGTTTCATGGCGGCCGCTTTTTGAAATTGATGCCGATAGGTAAAGGAACAGTAATTGATGGGCAGGTCGATCTCTTTGTTCAGAGCATGGAGGATCAGTTCCAGGGCGGTGAGTTCGGTTTCCAGGATGGTCACCGCAGGCCCGTGGAGGAAGGTGTACTGTCGTTCCATGAGCCGGGGGCGGTTATGATGGGTGCAGCGGATCTGGTGAAGGTTGAGATGGCGGACCCCTTCCTGTTGGAGAATGGGCAGAAGCGCCCGGGTCTGTTCCAGATCCTCGGGGATGGCCGGGATTTCTACCGTGACGCGAGGGATGACGGCTACGGCCGACTTCAGGGTGTCGAGCCGATAGTTGTGGGCGCTGATATCAAACCGGAGTTCGTCAAGACCCTCGTCTCTCAGGGCCTTGAGTTTGTCCGGGGCGGCGAGGATACCGTTGGTGTACATCCAGATGTAAAGGGGCCTGGATATCCGGGACCGCAGTGTTTTCAAAAACAGCAGGACCCGGTCAAAGGTCATGAAGGGTTCCCCTCCGCTGAAGCTGACCCCGCCGATGTCAAACAGGCGGACATAATCCGCGTAGTCGCCGGGGTGTGTGAATTCCAGGGCATTGGTCATGGGACGGCTCTTGTCGGCCTGGGTGGAGGGGCAGTAAAAACAACGGGCATTGCAGATATTGTTGATGAAAAGACAGGACCAGCCTCCGTTTCCGCAGAGGGAGCATCCAGGAGAAATGTCGTGGATGAAGGGTTTGGTGTTTTCAAAAAGCCATCCGGCTTTTCCGGAAGGGTGGGTGAAAATTTCGTTCAGCAGGGATTGCCTTCGGGCCATCGCCTGCCGTGCCGATTGCGGAGTCGGCCAGTTCATGGATTCGTAGGCCTCGGCGTATTCCCGACGGTTCCGGTCGATGATCTCCGAAAGATCCTTGTCGTACATAAAAAACATCCCTCCGACAATAAAAAACTCAAGTTTTCAAGCAAAAAAAATGCCGGAGGCGGATACGGAAATGTTTTTATGGATTATCGGGTGGAGAAAAGCCTGAAAGCGGCTTTTGATAAAAGGAAACGATTTTCGGTCGGGGGTGGATATTGGATCAAATCAGACATGGGGCTGCCTGAGCGATCATGGTATGGGAAATCCAATGTCTGATTCGGTTGCCGGCCGAATCAGACATTTTCCTGGTTATTTACCCCGGGATAGGGATTGAACCCCTAGGGTCTCGATCAATTGATTGATGTTGGTGGTTTTCAGGTTCATTCCCCCCTCGGACACCGGCAGCAGTATGATGCGTTTGTCCTGGATGGCTTCGGCGATCTTCAGCTTGACGATGGCTTTCCCGCCGGCTCCGGCCAGGGCCGTATTCATTTCCTGGATTCCCTTTGCTTCGGCGATGCCTTCCGCCCGGATGGCCTGAGCCAGAAGCTGCTGTTGTTCCATGTAAACGTCGGCCTCGATTTTGGCTTTCATGTATTGCCCGTCCGCATCCGCCACCAGTTGGTTGACCTCTCCTTTGGCCTCTTCGAGCTTTCGCTTGTATTCTTCCCGGGCGGCGTGCTGGGCCGAGCGGTTCTTTTCCACCTGCTGGTCCGCCACTTTTTTGTCTTCAATGGCCTTGGTGTAGTCGGCATTGAACCGGTAGTCATTGGTCAGGACTTTTTCCACAATGATCCCCATGGGGCCGAGAATCTCCTGCAGGGCGTCCCGGGCTTTTCTGGACTGGGCTTCCCGTGCTTCGGCCACGTAAAAAGCCTCGGTTTTGAGTTCGCCGAAAATATCCCTGGGTTTGCTCCGTGCCACGGTCCGGACGATTTTATCCCGCAGAAGAGCGTCGCTGGATGCCACGTACTGCAGGATGTAAGGGGCCTTGGCCGCATCGATCCGGTAGGCGATGATGACATCCAGGCTGATGTCGTTGCCGTCGATGGTCTTGAACAGCAGATCGTCCTTGGTTCTCCGGTCGCCCTTGACATGGACGAAGGTCATTTCCAGGTTCTGGAGCCGGGTGTCGAACACATGCCAGTCATTGATGTAGGGAAGGAAAAAATAGGTCGAGCCCGGTGCGTACACCTTTTCTTCCACACCTTTGTGTCCGAGTAAAGACAGCTTGCGGGTCCGGACCCCCACTTCGGTGCCGCCCGTGCTGTGGGGCATGCATCCGCCGAAAAGCAGAGCGGCGGTCATCAGGATGGTAAAAATACCCGAATATTTCATTGGTCACCTCTCTCAGGCACGTCAAACAATTTCATGGCGTTGTTCAGATCCAGGGGATTGACCCCGGCGGGCCCGTCACTGGGCAGGATGATCAGGTCCAGGTTCTTATAGACATCGGCCATTTTCAGAGCCACCATTCGTTCCGATCCGATCCCTTTCAGGGCGTCATTCCGGAGACGGACCCGTTCGGCTTCCGCCAGTTTCACGAGCAGATCGGCTTCCGCTTTGATTTTTCGAACATACAGGTCTTTTTCGGCGATTTTGCGGGTCACGTAGGCCCGGCCTTTTTCAATCTCCACAGCAGCCGTGACCACACCCTCCTGAATGATTTTTTTCAGTTCCGCCTCTTCCCGGGCCGCCCTGGCCGCCGACTGGTTGGTAAACACCATCTGGTCCTGAAGTTTCTTTTCCTCGATGTTTTTCTGAATCTCCGGACTGTATTTGAAATACCGCACCAGCACGTGATACACCTCCAGTCCTTTGGGGGTGAGTTCATGGTTCAGTCGGTCGCGGGCCTCATCGGATTTCTGAACCCGCAGGGGACTGTTGTGGAATTCTTCGGTGGTCAGTTTGCCCAGGGTTTCCTTCAACGCCGGTTCGGCCTTGGGAAGGATTCCGTTGTCTTCGAAAAGCCGGCCCGGACCGATGGTGGTGAACACCAGGTAGGGATCTTTGATGTGATAGAGAATGGACACATCCACATCCACAAAAAAACCGTCCGAGGTCTGAATATGGGCCGCCCGGTCCTTTCGGGCGGATTGGGAGGCGGTATCCGGAAAGTTGGTCAGCTCCAGCACCTGTATCCCTTTGGGCATTTTATAGATCTGCTGGAAACCGAAGGGGATAACGAAGGTGAATCCGGCGTGGTAAATATCTTTCTGCACACCCCGGTTAAATCCGATGCGGTTGACCTTGATCCCGTATTCATCCGGTTTCACATACACCAGAAACTGACTGACGAGGAAAGCCGCCAGCACCGCGACGGCCGCGAGGATTTTCAGGCTTCTCGGGATTTTGATGTGAATGGGCGGCAAATGAACCCTTTTTCCGGGTCGGCTTGGAAAAACAGCGACGGAATTGTCATCCATGGCTTCTGTCTCCTTTTTAAACGAACAATGTCCGGACGGCCGCTTTAAAATCGGACGAGGCGGCCTCTACATATTGATCCCATTCCAGCCCGTTCCGATAAAAAGCGATGGCGGCCGTCTTTTTGGTGACGATGGCGTTGCGGTATGCCCGCAGTTTTTCGGAATTCATGATTTTAAGAATGGCCTCCCGACCCAGGTTCTTGACCAGGATGCCGGGGATATAAGCCTCCAGTACGGCCCAGAGCAGGTCTTCATCGTCCGTTATCATGTCGATATGGTCCGCCACCACGGCCTGGAAGGAAAAAATCTGTTCGCTGGTCCGTTCCGACAGGACAAACAACGGCACCTTGGGATCTTTTTCGTGAATGCGGATGAGCATGTCGGTTTCAGCCGAGGCATAGGTCCGCACCAGGGTCAGGATATCCCGGATCAGGGCCCATCGGGTTGCCTTGTCTTCCAGGAGCCGTTTTTCATACTCGTTGCCGAACAGAAAGGCGGTGAGCACCTCGGCCACGGCCGACGAAAACACTCCGCCCTTGTTGGCGGAGGAATCTTTGATCTGCAGGATGTCGGTGGAACCGGCGATATATCGACGGGAGGCGTCGTCAAAGAAAACATTGGCCCCTTCCACGATGAACCGCAGCTCTTTGAAGTTGGCCGCGAATTGTCTCACATTACCGTGGTTGATGGTGTCCTTGAATCCGCCGCAGGGGATGAAGGCCTGGATGTCGGCTTTTTCAATGTATTTACGGTTGGCCGGGTCGGTGAGAAAGGTTCTGTGGAACATGGCGCCGTCTTCGATAAAGGTCCCGTCGGGAAGGGTGATATGCTTCCCTTTGAGAGGAACCTGAAAACCGCTCGGCCCGAGTTTGTCGGCCGGGTATCCCAGGGAGTTGATCCTTGGGGAAGAGTGGCGCATAAAGGCGATTTTCATCAATTCTTTTTTGTCCAGCCCGTCCGGATCGAACAGAATGGATCCCCCGTCCATCACCAGGCAGATGTTCCCCTGGTAGCTCTGGATCTCGTTGGCTCCCAGGTCTCCGTCCGGCCCGCCGGTCATCATCAGGTTCAGGTCTTCCTCCCTTCGGCCGTAATGGTCGATCAGCGTCCTGAATGCGCCCATGATGCCGGTGGTGGTCATGCCGCTGGTCCGGATCCGGCCGCCGATATGGCCCCAGATCTCTTCCATGTCCGTGGTCAGGGCCACGGTTTTTCCGTTGATCTGAAGCTCGGTTTTTTTGTCCGGATGGGCCATGAGGCCGAAGAGATCTTCATTTGTCAGGATGCCGTAAGTGTCGTGGGGAATGCCGAAGCTTTTCCCCGTGGTGATGGTTCGCCAGTGGGCATATCCCCGCTCCCTGGCCCGGAAGGCGATGGCATCCATGAGGGGAGCCGTGCCCTCGTCCGGGCCGAAAAATACCATTTCCGGCTTTCCGTAGTGGTCCACCACGGATGTATCGGGCAGCATCAGGTCCATAATCCCTTCGGTGTAGTCGTACAGGGCGTCCATGCCGTAGGCGGCGTATATGGAATGGGGCACCACCACCCCCTTGGACCCGCTTTCACAGATGTCTTTATGCTTGAGGCGCTGGGCTTTCGGTCCCAGCGCGTAATTCAGGAGAACCGCATTGTCCAGTTCCATGGCATGATTGGCGGGCGTGACCCGGATCAGCCGCAAACCGCCCCTGGCGATGTCGTCGGCCCTCAGATGGGTGCCGCAGGCATAATGTCCGCTGACAAAGAAAATGCCGTAGACAAATTGTTTGAAAACAAGGGGATCTAGGATGCGATTGTCCATGCGGAAGGCAAAAGACCTTTTTTCCGGTTTGTAGAAGTTGGTTTTGGATGTGGCGGAGATCAGCTTGAACATGAAGGAAAAAATGTCCTGGCCCATGGAAAAATCCATGAACCGCACGGCCAGAATCCGGTTGAACTCGTTTTCCTTGTTTTCCAGCTCTTCGGGGGAAAGATCGCAGGGCTTGGCCGGATTGAACCTGCGGTCAAAAAGCCGGTACAGGAAGGATATCAGATCCGGGTGTTCGCAAACGGTTTCCGTAATGATACGAGATACATAAGTGAATTTGTTGGATTCGTGAATTCTTTCGGAAAAAGCTTCTTTGTGGTCGGCGCTGGAAAGGCTGTCCATGATTTCCCGATCCGTTTTCTTCCCTCTTTCCCTGAAGATAAACATGTGTGTGAATTCAATGGCGTTGCCGGCAAACAGCATTTCATGGAAGCTGAGCTTGCCTTCCACGTAAAATTGGGTCACCGGGCTGACCTGGAAGCTCAGATAGGCCCTCAGATCATCGATGAGAGCGGTTTCCATTTTCCTGGACAGCTCTCCTTGAACGTAGAGGGAACAGATGGAGGAGACCACGCCGGTCGGATTGTGGTACGGTTCCCAGTAGGCCCGGGAAATGGTGAGGCCGTGATCGGAAAACAGTTTACGTAAAACCGGGAGCTGGGGCCGTTCAAAATCCGAATTGAACATGAGGCGGGTCTGGCCGATATCCGACAGGTTGAACACTTCGATCAGGGGGATTACCGAAACGGACAGTTTTTCCAGAAACTTCTCATACCGGTTCCGGGTCAGGCGGGGGGTGGCGGTGTAGTCCGGGTCCAGGCTGAACAGAAACCGGGAATCGGGAAAATCGCCGGGCTGGAAATCCGTTATCATTTCCGGCCTGAAAATATAGGTGTAATATTCGCTTTCAGGGTTGTAATAATATTCACGGCGTCGCCCGGGAAGCTGGTCGTCAAGGACTTTTTCCATGGAGTCCCGGGTTTCTTTGGTGGCGATGCGGACCCGCTGGACCTGGGTGCCCTTCATCAGATCGAAATCAATGTCCGCCACCCAGGAATCGAGCACCACCTTGCCGTCGCGTATTTTGATGCTTTTGGAAACGCAGGCCAGGATGTGTTTGAGGGAATCGCGGGTAATGGTTTCGAAAAAATAATTGGGCAGCCCGAGTTCATTGAGCAGAACTCCTGCGGCCATGTTGATGCAGTTGGCCGTGATCAGACCTTCGGAGGAAAGATCGATGACGGCTTCGTACAGAATGCTGGGGTTCAGATTGACGCTCAGGGCCTGGTTGATGATCTGAGCGCCTGATGAAACATGGGTGAAATGGTTGGATTGGGTTTCCATCATATCTCCTGTGAGAATAGTCTGTTATCAGAAATACGGCTTGACCCGGCAGGTCATTTGTCTTGGTCATATACCCTTGCCCTGAGCCGGTCAATAAAAATCATCCGGGCTGGGAGGAA
>CAZQIX010000051.1:0-25813 GCA_964593855.1 uncultured Desulfobacula sp.
GCGGAGAGCCTGTCTTTTTCAGACAATTCTTCGTATTTCAGGCCGGATTTCCGCAATTCCATGCCTTTTTGCATCAGGGCCAGAAACTGTTCGCTCGATACCGAGGCATTCATATACTCCTGAACCCTGTCGAAATTCTTCTGGTCGGTTTCAATACCGTATTTTTTACACCACTTCAGATCCCGTTTCAGAAACCGTTCTTTTTTCAAAGCCCCTACCTGGATGCTCTGCTCCATCATCTTGGCCGCCACCAGCTCCCACTGTTCGGCATCCGTGCTTTTTTTCCCGAACAGCTCCCGGGTAAAATGGTTGATCACGGCCTTGGGGCCGATTTTGTACTCAGTTCCCACATCCTTCATCCCGTAAGGGGTCGGCATGAACAAAACCGCGAAAAAAAGGACGACGGGGATGATCAATATTTTCCAGTCAACGTATTTATCGTATCCAGTTACTTTTTTGGTTTTTTTCATTTTTTAGTCTCCAGTGTCCGATCATTCCTGTTCAGTTTCCTCTTTGAGAATTTCCCTGGGCGATCTCATGTATTTTTTGGCCTGGGCCGTCCGGATTTTTTCTTCAAGCCGCCGGCGCCTGTCAAATGCATCTGTGGCCTTTTCGATGATTTCATCGATATCCGCCGGTTTCATGAGGTAATCAAAAGCCCCGGACTTCAACCCGGAAATGGCGGAATCCACTGTGGCGTGACCGGTCAGCATGATCACCTCCACCAGCGGATAAAGGTTCTTTATGGCTTTGAGGGTTTCATTGCCGTCCATTCCAGGCATCTTGACATCCAGGATGACCACATGGATATTCTGGGTCTTCAATTTGTCCAACGCCGATTGACCGCTCTGGGCCGTGTCCACCTCAAAGCCTTTTTTTTCAATCAATTTGGCGGTTGTCCGCAGATAACGCTCTTCATCGTCAACCAACAAGATTTTCATTTTTTCCATATTCATTCCTCCAAAGAATAAAATTAACCTTCGGCCGGCAGACGGATCTTAAACGTCGTACCGACATTCTCTTCGCTCTGGACCTCCATGGTTCCGCCGAAGTTTTGGATAATTCCGAAACAGACGGATAACCCAAGCCCGGTTCCTTTACCCACCGGTTTTGTGGTAAAAAAAGGAGAAAATATCTTCTGGATATTCTCCTGTTTTATGCCGCTTCCATTATCCGAAATACAGATGGCAAGGAAGCCATCCGCCTCTTTTCGCGCCTCGACACCAAGAACCCCGCCGGAAGATCCATGGCGTTCGATAATCGCATCCATTGCGTTGTTGAACAGATTGATCAAAACCTGCTGGAACTGCGAAGGGTCGGCCATGAACGCAGGTGCGTCTTCCGACACCCGCCGATTGATTCCGATGCCGTTGACTTCCGCCTTTTTTTCAATCATGTGAACGATTTCCGGAATGACCTGGGAGGGGTTTAATAAAGCCTTTCGGGTTTCGTTTTTCCGTCCGAATTTCAAAATGGACTGGGTAATGTCCGAACATCGATTGACCTGGAGCAGGATCTGATCCAGGGAATCTTCTATTTCATCCATATCATCACGCTTTTCCGGTTTGACCTCCATGGAGATATCTTTCAAAAGGGTTTGAATCAATGCGTGTTCACTTTTGATGATCTGAAGGGGATTGTTGATTTCATGGGCGAAACCGGTGGCCATTTCCCCGATTTCAGCCAATTGGACCGCCCTGATCAACTGATTTCCAAGGCTTTTCTTTTCCCGGCCCAGCTTTTCGATCTGTCTTAATATGCGACCGGTGATGAATGTGGCCGCCAGAATGATGACCGCCCCTCCCACCACAACGATGATCAGATTGATATAAGCGGACGTATACAAAAACTGATACACCTCTTTTTTCTCCTGACGGACAACCAGGAGCCAATTCTTGTTTTTCAGCCATGTGGTGGCATACAGGTATTCATTGCCTGACGCATCCGCCTGGATAAAGGTCTGGATAACGGCATCGGAAACCGGAAATCTGGGAAATTCAGGATCGGGTTCCAGAATCCGCACAACCGAAGACCATCTTTCAGACTGGAAAATACCTGAATCATTGAGAATATAGGACTCTCCCGTATTGCCGATTTTAAGTCGTGAGATTAAACGTTCGAAGAAAAGGGTATCGATGGTGGCCCTCAGTATCCAGGCATTATCGCCTGTCCCCTGCTTGACGGCGATGACGAAGTGCGGAACATTGCGATATCCCAGAAAAACATCGCTGATAAACGTCCCGTCCTGCATGACCTGCTTGAACCAGAACTCCTCCGCGTAACGTTTTCCCTGGAGCTCGTATTCGCCGGAATACCGGACGTGGAAACCCGATGCATCGAACAAACCCAGATCGATAAAAGCGCCCGACCGTTTTTTGAGGTTTTCGAAAATGAAATGAATGCCTTGTTCTGAGTTGATTTCTTCATAGGTATGGGTGCGGGCCAAGAATTCAAGATCCGCTTTTCGTTCCGAAAGAAAGGATTCGATCATATTGCGGTGATCGGTCACGATCCGCTTGAGACTGCTGGTGGTATTTCTTTCCAGCGCCGTGGTGAAATAATAGAAACTGACTCCCAGGACCAGAAAAAAAGGAATAAACGGCACGATCACCATATGGGTGAAAATCGATTGTTTCAGCTTGGTACCGGTATTTTTCGGTTTCATGGTTGAACCGCCTTGTATAGATAAGGTTGTCATTCATAACTCCCAACGAATCTTCTTGGGTTGCCAGCCTTAAGAGCAACTATGGTGCCGATGGGTTTGTTTCGGCCATTTGATTTTATAACTGGCTGAAATTATGATATTTTTATTTGAAATCAATTTTTTTCCAAAAAACAGGCCGGTTTCAGCCCGTGTCAGGTATTTTTTCATACTGTAAATTTCATCCACCCGGGAATTTCCGCCGGAGTTTCCCCTGTATTGACTCTTTGCGACCTATTTAGTAAGTTAGTCGCGAGTTTCGAGCCTTCAACAGGAGAGCTGATTTGAAAATCATCATTGTGGGAGCCGGAGAGGTGGGATACAATATTGCCAGCCGCCTGTCCTCCGAGAATAAGCAGGTGACCGTTATTGACAGAAATCCCGAATCCATTCGACGACTGACCGAGGTGCTGGATGTTCAGGTCATCAACGGGTCCGGAAGTGATCCAAAAGTGCTTCTGGAAGCCGGGATCAAAGAAAGCGAAATTATCCTGGCCGTAACGGACAGCGATGAAACAAACCTGGTGGCCTGTTTAATGGCCGACATGATCTCTCCTACCACCCGAAAACTCGTCAGGGTCCGGAACGCTGCGTTTGACGCCTACCACGACCGTTTGAAAAAAGAGTCCCCGCATATCGATACCCTGATCAATCCCGAAATCGAGGTGGTCAAAACCATTCGGAAGCTGATCGAGGTGCCCGGCGCGTCGGATGTCGGCGATTTTGCGGACGGCCAGGTCAAATATGTGGGGATACGCCTGGACAGCCGATCTCCCATGGCCGGAACCCGTCTCCTTGATTTTCCCGCCCTGTTCGGCGACGATCGTCCCCTGATAGCCGCCGTCATTCGAGGGAACGATGTGATCGTTCCCCGGGGCGGCAACAGTGTGGAGGCCGGTGACCTGATCTATTTTGTCTGTCCCACCGCCAAGCTGGAAATCACCTTGAAGCTGTTCGGCATCCAAACCAAACCCATCCGGAGTGTTTTCATCATCGGAGGCGGACGAACCGGTGAGCGGCTGGCAAAAACCCTTGAAAAGGAAGGGATAAAAACCAAAATCGTCGAAGCCGATATCCGGCGTTGCCGTTATCTGTCCGAACAGATGGAACGAACCGTAGTTTTGCATGGAGACGGTTCGGATCAGAAACTTTTCCTGGAGGAAAACATCAACCCGGACGATCTGATCGTCACGGTGACGGACGACGACGAAACCAATATACTGGTGTCTCTGCTGGCCAAAAACATGGGGGTTCGCAACACCATCACCCGAATCGGCAAACCCGGGTACTACCCCCTTCTGTCCAGCATCGGGATTGAAAAAGTCGTCAGTCCGAGACTGTCCGCGGTCAGTTCCATTCTCCAGGAAGTCAGGAAGGGAAAGGTTTTGTCCGACATCTCCATTTTCGGGGAACGGGGGGAATTTATCGAAGCCATTGCCCTGGAAACATCCGACATCACCGGTAGCCCTCTTAAAAAAATCGCTTTTCCTAAAGGAGCGCTTTTGGTGTGCATCATCCGGGAGGGGGAAATCATTATCCCAGACGGTGGCAGCCGGGTCAGCCCCGGTGATCGGATGATCCTGTTCGCCGTCAAGCACGCGGTCAAAAAACTGGAAAAACTCCTGACCGTTAAATTGGATTTTTTCTGATGCGCTGGCAGTTTATCGTGCGAATCATAGGTGTCCTGCTCATCAGCCTGTCCCTGACCATGGCCCTTCCCCTCATGGTCAGCCTTTATTACCGGGACGGCGCCGACACCGGATTTCTTCACGCCATGGGCCTTACTCTGGCGGCGGGCACTTTCTTGATCGGGCTGTCCAGGAAAATGGCCGGGATCGATTACATCAACCAGAAAGAAGGAATGACCGCTGTAGCCCTGTCCTGGGCCGCCATCGGACTGTTCGGCGCCCTCCCCTTTTATTTCGCGCCTGAATTTGACGGATTGACCGACGCATTTTTTGAATCCGTTTCCGGGTTCACCACAACGGGATCCTCTATTATGACGGACATCGAAGCCTCGACCCCGGCCCTTCTTTTCTGGCGAAGCATGATCCAGTGGCTGGGCGGCATGGGCATCATCGTTCTGTCCATGGCCATTCTTCCTTTTCTGGGCGTAGGCGGAATTCAGCTGTACAAGGCTGAAGTCCCCAGTCCGGTGCCGGACAAACTCACCCCCCGGCTCAGTGATTCAGCCAAGATCCTGTGGATTATCTATGCTGTTTTCACCCTTATCGAAATCATTTTTCTTCTGGGAGGCGGGATGTCTCTGTTCGAAGCCGCCTGTCATGCATTTACCACCATGCCCACCGGCGGTTTTTCAACTCGAAACGCCTCCATCGCCCACTATGACAGCACGTTTTTCGATTTCACCATCCTATTTTTCATGCTTCTGGCAGGGATCAATTTCACCCTTCATTATCAGATGATCAAGGGAAAGCCTCTGGCCTTCTGGCGAGATACGGAGTGCCGATCTTTTCTGATCGTGGTTCTGGGACTGACCCTGGTAATGACCTGGGACATACATGGAACCGTTTACGAATCGGTTTTTGAGTCGTTCCGGTACGCTGGCTTCCAAGTGGTCTCCATCATTACGACCACTGGTTTTGCAACAGCGGATTATGAACGGTTTCCGGGATTGAGTCAAATCCTTCTGTTCTTCTGCATGTTCATAGGAGCTTCGGCTGGATCGACGGGCGGCGGTATCAAATTCGCCAGAATCATCGTTTGTCTCAAATACTGTTACCGGGAGCTGTTCAAAATCATTCATCCCAGAAGCATCAGCCAGATCCGCATCAACAACCTGGTGATTCCCAACGAGGTACTCAGAAGCATCATGGGGTTTCTGGCTCTCTACGTAGGACTGTTCGTCCTTGGAAGCGTCATTCTCGGTTCACTGGGCCTGGACATGATGACTTCCATGGGTGCTGTCGCCGCCTGCATCGGCAATATCGGGCCAGGGTTCGGAACCGTCGGACCCACCGAAAACTTCGCCCACCTGCCGGCCATGGCCAAATGGCTGCTCGCTTTTCTGATGCTGGCGGGCCGCTTGGAAATCTATACGGTCATTATTCTGATTATTCCCGAATTCTGGAAGAAATAACGGCCCGACACCTTCATCAAATCAAGGCTCGCTGTCAATTATTTTTACAACCTGGAAAACCGGAAACAGGTTTCCACTCCCGGCAGCAGATCGCTTTTCATTTTAATTTTTATCATAAAAACAGACAGTTGTTCGAATCATCGACAGATCTTTGCCACTGGCACACAATTTGAATTTCATTTGAAAGCAAAACGGGGTGTGGGCAATCATCCCATTGTTGAAGGGAATGAACACTAAATGGACACAAAAAGAAAGGAAAAAATCATGAAAAAGACGAGGGTCAACGCAAGTGTGTGGGTTATCGGGATATTGCTCGTATGGGCACTTCTGCCGTTTAATACGGCTTTTGCAAACCAGGCGCTGCGTTACAGCTGTTCGGCGCAGGTATTTGAAGCGTTTGAAAATTCGAGACTGGATGCTTTCACAAAAGAAACCGGGATCCCCGTCGAATTGCATATCGCTTCATCCGCTGCTTCCATTTACCGGGTTATGCAGGACATGACCGATGTTGCGAGCTCTACCAGGCCGATCTACAAGCGTTACGAAGATTACGGCCTCGTCGAGATGCCATTCTGTAAAGATCCGCTGGCCATTATCACCCATATGGATACAACGGTCAACGGGTTGACCAGAGACCAGCTTCAGCAGATCTTTTCCGGAAATATCACAAACTGGAAGGCCGTGGGCGGCAAAGATCTGCCCATCGTCCTGGTGGTTCCCGGCGAAAACACGGGCGCCTATGAAAACTTCAAACGGCAGGTCATGCAGCACCAGGAAATTCAGTACGACTACATGGCCAACAAATCAACCCATGTGCTGACGGCCATTGAATCATTGCCTGTGGGCGCCGTCTCTTTTATTTCAAGGGGTGCCCAGATTACCCATCCCAAAGTCAAGGTGCTGAGCATTGACGGCGAAAAACCCGGGGATAAGAACTATCCCTTTTATCAGATCTTTTACCTGGTTTCCAACGGAGCCCCCACGGGAGCCGTAAAAACCTTTTCCGATTTTATCAAATCAGAAAAAGGCAAATCAATCATCATCGAAAGAGGCATGCTGCCGATTGATTAATCAGGCGGCCGGCATTTGACCGAAAATCGCTATCCGGCCGTTGAGGCGCAACAATGAAAAGCCTCCGGTCGGACAGCGATTTCTAATTTCTACCGCATGGCTTTGATGTCCGGATGCCGGGCAAGAGACTGCAGGAATTGACGGGTATGCATTTCCAGTCTGGATTTGAACAATTGAACGACCCTGGACATAACGGCCTGACCGGTTTCAAAGTCCTCTGAGAACAAACGGCGCATGTCTTCGCCGGAGACCGTTATGATCCGGCACGTTTCCGCGCAAACCGCCGTGAAGGTGCTCGAATAACCGCCTAGCAGCGTCGACACCCCGAAGGTCCTGCCCGGAGTCACTTCATCCAGCGTCAGGGATTTGCCGGCAGAGGACCGTGAATTCAAAAACACTTTACCGGAAACCAGCATGTATAAAAGGGCTTTTTCCTGGTTCTGCCTGAACAACAGACTTTCTTCATCAAAGGTTTGAAGCTGGGCCACGGCACCGATCTTCTCCAGAATGGCATCCGGCAGGTCTTTTAAAAAACCGATACGTCTCAACAAGTCGTTTTCAACCATTATTTTTCAGGTCCTTCAAAAGGCAAGGGTGAGATTGTGGATATCCAGGATATCCGGTTTCAATTCCGGGTGTTCGTCCAGGGTTTTGATGATCATCCGGGCGCGGCTATCCATTTTTTTCTTGTACTGTCTGGCCACTCCTCTGAGGAGGTAAAATGCCAGTTCACGATCTTGGTCCATCATGCTGCGCATTCGGTCCCCGGAAAGTGTGATGGCTTCACAAGGTTCCTGGCAGACGGCCGTATAAGTGGCGGTGGCCCCCTGCATGAACGCGGACGAGCCAAAGGAGGACCCGGACTGGATATAGTCCAGCACCACATCGATATCGGGCGTCAGTTCGTTTTTGATGGCTACCTGTCCCATGATGAGCATATAGAATGTATCAACGGGTTCATTGACGACAAGCAGCCGGGCGTGGGCGCTGAAAATGCTCAGATGGGCTTCCGAAGCTATTTTTTCCAGCACATGGTCCGGAAAATCCTTCATCATATTGATGCGTTTCAAATCCTCGATTCTGACCATATCAATCCTCCGGACCTAGGTTAATACAAAGACGAAAATGATAAAAGATACCGCAACGGCTGCTCCCAGTCCCACCGGAAGGGTTCCTTGCGTAAAATCATTGTATAGTTTCCGTTTCCGGATTTCCAGGCGATGGCCCCGGTATCCCTGCAACAGCCAGACATTGACGAGAATGAACAGCGCCAGATGAACGGCCGCATGACTGAAAAACGCGCTTATCCCTTTGACCAGGCGCATCAGAACACCTTCGGATCCCCGGTTGAGGGCGTTCAGTCTCCTGTCGAGCATCCGGTAGACCCGCCGGCCCAGCATCCGGTAGGTCCAGTCGGCATCCAGGTTGCGGCTCCGGACTTCCGGAACGTAATACCCGGACAGGATGAGAAGGGTAAAGGCCAGGGCTCCGAACATGAGCAACTGCAACTGTCCGATCACATGGGCGCCGGTATAGGGTTCGTAATGTACAGGGAATGGCAGGAGATGATAAAGGGGCTGATAAAAAACGCCCAGACCCACGCAGAGAAATGCGGCGGTTCCCATGGCCAGAAGCATGTTCAGAGGGGGTTCTTTGGCCCGGATGCCGGAATCGTGACCGAAAAAGGTGAAAAACGGCACCTTGATCCCGGCGTGGTCCACCACACCCGTGGAGGCAAATTGAAGGACCAGCCAGATCAGAAAAATCTTTTCATGGGCCGACGCACTGATGATCATGGATTTGGACACAAACCCGGAAAACAGGGGGAAGGCGGATATGGAAGCGGCTCCGACCATGCAGAACAGACAGGTCAGGGGCATAGTCTTGTAGAGGCCGCCGATTTCGGTACATTTGATTTTTCCGGTCATCTGCAGCACCGATCCGGCCGCCATGAACAAGAGGGCTTTGTAAATGATATGACAGAAGGCATGAGCCACCGCCCCGTTCAGGGCCAGCTCCGTTCCAATACCCACCCCCACCAGCATGAAGCCGACCTGATTCATGAGGGAATAGGACAGAACCCTTCTTATATCGTTTTCGAGAACCGCGTAGAAAATGGGCAGGGACACCATCAACGCGCCTATGACGATCAGGATATCAGCCCCGGGAAAGGTTCGAATCAAAAGATATACAGCGGATTTGGTGGTAAATGCGCTCAGAAAGACGGTACTTGTCGGGGAGCCGTTGGGATAGGCGTCCGGCAACCAGGCATGCAGGGGAATGGCCGCTGCGTTGAGGGCGATCCCGATGAACATCAGGTACGAATCCAGGCCTGTCAGACCGATATAATCAAAGGCGATGCTTCCGGTCCGTTGGACATAAAGGACAATGCCGGCCAGAAGGAACAGACCGCCGATGAGGTGGACCAGAATATATCTGAATCCTGCTTCGCGTGACTCTTTGGTTCTTCCGGCGATGATAAGAAAAGTGGAACTGACGGCCATGATTTCCCAAAAGAGATAAAGGGACAGCAGATCACCGGCCAATACCACCCCCAGGGTGGAACCGACATAAACGAGTCCGGACACATGCTGAAGGTCATCCTTGACCTGGAGGGCGAACAGAACACCCAGAAAAGCCATAATGGTGAACACATAGCCGAAGACCAGGGACAGTTTGTCCATCCGTCCCAGGATAAGATCGTACCCCCAGAACGGCACCACCCAGATATTGCCCATGGGCAGGTGCATCAGCGTGACAAACACGATAACCGGCAGCAGAAGCATGTAACCGGCTTTGGTTTTGCCCCTGAGAAAAGGAATCAACACCGCACCCACAATCAGAACAAAAGCCGGAGGAATCATGTTATTGATCATAATAATCCTCTTTGCGCATGATAATTTTTCGCAGCCCTTTGGCGACAAAAATCAGAAGGACATAGGAAATGAACCCGTAAACCGCGTAGAACCCATAGAAATGGTCAACGGCGAATTCACCGTGCATATCCACAAACACCTCCGCAATAAGGACCAGCGTCAGGGCGACGAAAAATCCTTTTCGGAGCCGTTTGACGTTTTCAGGTTTATCAAAAATGGTCAGTTCTCTTTTCATTTTACCCCTTTACGTCTTGCATCAATGAACCGCATGCGAAAAAATATACAGAAAATACACCACGGCCAAACCAATGATAATGTGAAAGGCCGTCCTGTAGCCTGGCACCTCGGCATGCTCAAGGACTTCATATTCTTTGCCGTTGATCTTTTTCTTTTTAATTCCCATATTCAAGGTCCTTTATTGATTGAATCAGATACCCAGACCGATCTGGATCAGACGGATGAATACCGTCGGGTAAAAAAAGAGTACAATGGATAAAAGTGCCGTGATCAACAGAGGAATGAGCAGGCACAGATTGGCTTCATGAATGGATGACACGGCGTCGGGGTCTTCCTCGTCTTCACTTTTTCCGAAAAAACCCTGGTATACGATGGGTAAAAAATAAAAGGCGTTCAGAAAAGAAGAGATCAGAAGCACCACCATGAAAATCGCCTGCTGGGCTTCCAGTGTCCCCAGGATCAGATTCCATTTGCTGTAGAAACCACCCGTTGGAGGAAGACCGATCACCCCCAGCGAACCGACAAAAAAGGCCGCAAAGGTAAAAGGCATTTTCCGGCCCAGGCCCCGCATCTGGCTGATATATTTTTTATGGGTGGCGACGTAGATGGCACCGGCGCAGAAAAACAGGGTGATTTTGCCGAAGGCGTGCATTACGATATGGATGACTCCGCCCAAAAGCCCCTGGGAAGACAAAAGAGCCACGCCGAAGACAATGTAGGACAGCTGGCTGATGGTTGAAAAAGCCAACCGTCTTTTCAACTCATCCTGAGACAGAGCGATGCACGACCCCACCAGAATGGTCACCGAGGCAACGGTCATGACCACCACTCCGAGGTTGTGAAAGGCCAGCAGATCAACCCCGAAAATACCGGTCATGACCCGGACAATGGAGAAAACCCCCACCTTGACGACGGCCACTGCATGCAGCAGGGCGCTCACTGGAGTGGGCGCCACCATGGCCGCAGGCAGCCACGAGTGAAAAGGCATGATTCCTGCCTTGGCAAAGCCGAACACAAACATGAGCAGTAGCACGGTCGCGGCCGGTTTGGACAGTTGCCCGGAAAAAATCCCGGCGGTCGAAAATTCCAGAGTGCCGGTCACATGGTAGCAGTAAATCATGGCCGGGAGTACCAGACCGATGGATGTGCCCAGGATAAAGGTCAGGTATCTGCGTCCGGAAATCCGGGATGTCGCATCCTGATGATGGGCCACCAGCGGATAGGTGGCCAGGGACAGAATTTCATAAAAAAGATACAGGGTCAGAAGGTTTGCGGAAAAAGCGACGCCCAGCGTGGCCGATATGGCCAGGGCGAAAAAGGAAACAAACCGGGTCTGGCCGTGTTCATTCAATCCACGCATATATCCGATTGAATAGACTGATGTGACAATGTAAAGGCTCGCTGCCACCAGAGCGAAAACCATGCCAAGACCATCCACCCGAAAGGCGATGGCCGCTCCCGGCGCTATCTCGAACAGGGACAGAACAATGGATCGGCCTTCAAGCACGACGGGGAGCATGGAGAGGACCAGCAGAAGTTTGATGGCTCCGGCGACGAAAATCCAGGTTTCCCTGACATTGGGTCGGCTCGAGGACGAGATCAGGACAGGGATGACGGCCAGGGTCACCAGAACGGTCAGGAGCGGCTTAATTGAGATAATGGGTTCCATTTATAAGGCTCACTTAATTATGATCAAATTGTTCATTTCAGTTCAACAAAGGACGGATCAGGGTATTGACAATCGTTCCTGAATAAAGACCCGCGGCAATCAAAGAAAGGCTGACGAGTCCCGAAATCGCCAGCATGGACACCGGCGCCTCTGCGAGGGTTACCGGGCGATGGCCATGACCGTTTTCCGGGGCATCTGATTCGAAAAAACAGATTTCAAACACTTTGAAGAAAAGGATGGCGCAGATCAGGCTCGAGATGATCAAGGCGGCCGCAAAATGATAGGCCCCTTTTTCAAAAGCCCCCAGAATCAGGTACCATTTGCTGAAAAACCCGCAGGTGGGTGGAACCCCGATGATACTGAAGGCAGCCAGGACAAATCCTGCCATGGTCCACGGCATTCGACCGAACAACCCCTTGAGGTCGTTCAAATCCACTTTGCCGATTCGATAAACCATGTTTCCGGTGGACAGAAAAACGGCAAAGGTCATGAGAGCGTCATTGAAAATATGCAGGATGGCACCGGTCATTCCCATCCGGTTGCCCATCCAGGCCCCGCCCACCATATATCCGATCTCGCAGACGATCACATAGGTGAGCATTTTTTTCAGGTTGGTCTGGGCCAGAGCCATGATCCCGCCGGCCAGAACGGCGATGGTGGCCAGCCACACCACGGCTCCGGATATATCAAGAGACTGGAAAATATAATCCATTCCAAAGACCGTGATCATCAATCGAATCATGACATAGACCATGACCTTGGTCATGAGGGGCGCCACCACACGGGAAAAGGCCACCGGTGAATAGGTATAGGCATTTGGCAGCCAGACATGCATGGGGAACAAGGCCATTTTGATCCAGATCCCGAGCATGCATAGGATAAAGGCCGTCAATACGGTGGAAGATCCCTGAACGCCCTTGAGAATCTGGGCCACATCCTCCATGTTCAATGAACCGGTCTGTATATACAGGTATCCGACTCCCAGAAGATAGAAGCTGGCGCCGATGACACCGATAAAAACATAATTGAGGCTGGCCAGGGGTGCTCTGTCCCGATCACCCAGGGCCACCTGGGCATAACTGGTCAAGGAAGTGATCTCGATGAGTACATACAAATTGAACAGATCGCCGGTTGCAGTCACGCCCAACAGACCGGTTACGAACAGAAGGTAAATGGTGTAGTAAGCCCCTTTTCGATCCGGCGTTTCCTGAACCACGCTTTGGTAGCTGGCTATGAGGTTCAAAAAAGCGATGCCGGAAACCAGGCACAGCACCATGGCGTTGAGTCCGTCTATCCGATATTCGATGCCGATGGGTGGAACCCATCCGGCCATCCTATATTGGATGGCCCCGGAAAAAACTACCTGAATCAGCACCTGAAAGGCTGAAAAAAATGAAATCGCCATGCCGGCAAGGGCGATGGGATATGACAGGCGCTCCTCGATCCATGAGGCAAGGGAGACCAGCAGAGCAGTCAAAAGAGGGGTGACGACGACTAGAGCAGGGTAATTATCCATGATTTATTCTTCCGATAAGCGCATCCTGAGTTCATCTTCTTCCAGAGTCTGATATCGCTGGTATATTCTGACCGCCAGAGCCATGGCCACACCGAAGGTGGCCACGGAAACGACAATGGCGGTCAGCATGAGTACGTGGGGAAGCGGGTTTATGTAGTCCGCCGCGTGAACGACGGCTCCGTGAGCGTCATGGGCATTGTTGATGATGGGGATGGTGGCATGGGTCTTGTAGCCGATGGAAACGTAAAACAGGATGATGGCTGTCTGGAAAATATTCATGCCCACCAGTTTTTTGATCAAATTGTTTTTGGCGATCATGGCATAAAGGCCGATCATCATGAGAATAACATACAGCCAGTAATTGTATTTTGCCACAATCAAGAAGAGGATATCCGCCATGGTTTTTACCTATAATCCTTCGTCATGCCGTCCTTCAGACACAATGTTCGTATAAATGATCGCCATCACGGCCATCACCGCTATGCCGACACCGATTTCGACCCCCAGCATTCCGAGGGCCCGGACATGATGGGGATCGCCGGGAACCAGAGGAGCCAGTTTTCCGTAATCCAGGAAATTGCCGCCCATGGGCATGCTCAACGCGGCAATCCCTGCGTAGATAAATACCCCGATTGCCGCAAGGATACCCATGATTTTTTCCCTCACCCGCCGAACAAGGGTCTTCAAATCATAGGAAATGGCCAGCAGAATCAGGCTGGAGCCGAAAATAACCCCTCCCTGGAACCCGCCGCCCGGCGAAAAATCGCCATGGGCCACCACATACATGGCATAAATCTGAATGAAGGGAATAATAATCCGGCACACTGTCTTGATGATCAGATCCGAAGGCACCCAATCCTTGTCCATGTGCTCGAATTCGCAGCCTAACCCCGAACTTGACCGACCGTTTTTGACATGAAGGATGACCCCGGTGGGAATGTGTCGGTAGTAATGCTCTTTTTTTTCACGGAAATCCCTGAGAAGCAGAAAACAAGCCAGCCCTGCGCAGAAGATAACCGCTGTTTCAAACATGGTGTCGAACCCACGGTAGTCGGCCAGCACGGCTGTCACGATGTTGGGGACCTGGGTTTCTTCAACCGATTTTTCGATATAATGGTCGGACAGATGGGTGGATGCAGGCGAATTGGGATCTCCCCAATCAGGAAACTGTAACGTTCCGTAAATCAATAGCCCCCCCGTCAGACAGACAATGATGAACGCGATAAATCTCAATCTTTGGTCCTCCTGCTTGTCCTGAAAACCGCGGCGACAAAAAACACCGTACTGACGCCGGCACCCACGGACGCTTCCGTAAAGGCCACATCCACCGCACCCATAACCGCCCACAGAAGACACATCATGAAGGAATAGGCTCCGAATAGAATGGCCGTGCCAAGCAGGTCTTTGACCGAGATAGCCGCGACGGCGGAGATGATGACGAATGTCAGGACGATTACATCAATAGGCCAATGCATGATCAATCCTTCCGTTTTTTTTTGGTCCAGTGCCTTAGGCCGGCTCGCATTCCCGCGTCGACAATGGCATGGGTGGCTGTCGGACTGGCCAGAAAGACAAAAAAGACGATTAAAAACATTTTTATGCTGACCAGAACCGAGGACAGGGAAAAATGATGCAGGTTATATAAAGCCAACCCCATCACCATGGCGAGTATGCCTAAGGTATCCAGCTTTCCTGCCGGATGCAGCCGGGAATAGAAATCAGGCATCCGGATAATACCCACAGCCCCTCCCAGGAAAAAGAAAAGACCGAAAACAATGCATATGACGACCAGGATATCCATAATTCTCCTATTCCGAGCATCAGTCCATAAAAGACTCTTCGTAAAGCCCTTTTCGTTTGTGAAAGTATCGGGACGCGGCAATAACGGCCACGAAATTCAAAAACGCGTAGGCCAGGGCAATATCGACAAACATATCCACCCGTTCATACAGAAAACCGATCAGAAGCAGAATGATGACTGTTTTGCTCCCTATGGCGTTCACGCCGATGAGTCGGTCCAGAATCGTAGGACCGAAAACGGCCCTGTACATTGAAAAAAACATGAGAAGACATAAGATCAGGGATATGCTTAGAAAAAATGAAATCATAACGTTTCTCCAAACACCTTGGCGACTTTTTCCAGCATGGTTCCCGGAAGGGCCTGCGCCGTCTCCGTGTCGATGGCGTGAACCCGGAACACCCCGTCGCTGTCTGCGGTCACGGTGATGGTTCCCGGAGTGAGAGTGATGGAATTGGCCAGGGTTGCAATGGCAATATCGGATTTCAAACCGGTTTTAAAGGTAATAATCTGAGGGTCTATCAATTCTTTCATTCGAGGGTGGAAAGCCAGATACAAAAGATGAAAATTGGCCTTGATAATTTCCAGGACCAACCAGGGCATATACCGACAGAATCTGAAAAATACACGGACATAAGCCGGTTCCAGGGACGGGAACAGAAGGTCATGAAAATAGAAAGCCACCAGAGCGCTGGACACGATTCCCAATCCCAGCATCAAGGGGTCGGTCTTTCCTGAAAGCACGAACCATGAAAGAAACATCAGAACAAAGGTGATCCCGAAAGAAAGAAAAACCCTGATCCGATCATGCCCGGGCTTGTCTTTTCCGGTTTGGTCTCGGCCTTTTGCAGACATTTAAGATACCCTCCTGTGAACAAATGAGATAATGGCGGCGGCCAACGATTATTTATCGACGCCGTAAAGTTTCCGGAATTTACCGTAAAGTCTGGAGATGGCCCCTTCTTTCCGGTTTCCGCCCTTTTCGGCGTCGCCTTCAGAGGCTGACTGTTCCTGCTGTTTTCGGAAATCATAGGCCGCGTTGATGGTTTGGATGAGGGTATCCATATCCACAGGCTTGGAAAGAAATTTAAACGCATTGTATTTCCCGCTTTCCAATGCGTTCTCCACACTTCCGTGACCGGTCAGAACGATACAGGGCAACTGAGGCTGCAAGGCCTTGAGACGCCTCTGGACCTCGATCCCGTCGATACCGGGCATCTGCAGATCCACCACGGCCACGTCAAAATCCTCACGGGACGCGGCTTCGACACCTTCTTCGCCGGAAAACGTCGTCTTAACCGCGAATCCATCCAGTACAAGTCGCTTGGCAAGGTATTTCAAAAAGGTTTGTTCATCATCGATGAATAGGAGTTTCATACTGTATCCTTTTAATAATGATACTTCTAAAGCGAAAGCCAGCATTTGCATATAGCAAAAGTAATTTTGACAGTCAACACATAATCCGGGTTCATTTCAGGGGACTGACATGTGTGGGACAGCCCTGGTCACCGGTACCGAAAAAAGCCTATATTTTTTTTTCGCCCGGAATGAGCAGACAGGGGAATATGGAATTGTCGGCCAGATCTCTGGAGATAGATCCGATCCAGCGTTCGAGCAATGCGGCTTTGTCGCTTGACCCCAGGATAATGATGCTGGCCTGATACTCTTTGGCCGCTTTATCAATTTCTTTCCGGGGGTCTCCGACGTATACATGGGAACGTGCGTTGATACCGACCTGTTCAAGCTCCATGCAGAGCTTGTCCAGTTTTCTTCGTTCAGATCGCCGCACCTTCTGGACTTCGTGGGTATCCGGGCTTTTCAGGGCCGCCGGCTTGATCACGTGAATGGCGTGGAGTTCTCCGATCACATCTTTGAGATCTTTTATATAATCCATGGCTTTGGTCGTGGTTTCAGACCAGTTCACGGCGAACAGGGGTCGCTCAAACAGTTTTTCAGGAACGATATTGTTTTCCACCATGTGTTTGAACACCAGGATGGGAATATGGGTCCGTCGAACCAGTTCGGTGACGTCGGAACTGGTGTAAAGCTGTTCCAGAGGGCTTTTGTGGGAGCGGCCGATCACGATCAGATCCGGCGATTCCTTATCGACGACTTTGAGAATCTCAGGGATCAGCGTAGACACTTCCATATAAGCCCCGACTTCCATACCCATCTCGAACAAATTTTCCGCCCAGTCAATGAACCGGATGTTGGCGATCTCCTTTAATTTAACCCCTTCTTCCTTCAGATATCCCGCCCCCCGTTTCATGGCCACTTTGTCCCGTTCGATCACATTGAGGAAAATAACATGTTCCAGTGCGGCTTTTCTGAGAACCAGCAACGATTTCAAAGCATTGAAACAAAGGTCTTCAAACTTGGTGACAAACAGCAGTTTTTTGATTTCCATGAGTCCTCCACTATCGGTCCTGATGTTAAGTGACCGCTATCCCAATTTTTTTTTGACGGCCGCAGCCAGAACTTCCGGATCAACGGGTTTTTCCAGGTAAATATCGGGCTTGGGCACTTCAGCACCCTTGAATTCGTCCAACACTTTCTGAGATTTTAAAAAAGATCTCAGTCCGATACCGGTAAACATGATGATGGGAATATGCTTGAAACGGTCATCCGTTTTCAGGTTGTGATAGAGCCGGATACCGCTGCCTCTGGGCATGAGCACATCAAGGATCACCAGGTCCGGATTTTCTTGTTCGATCTTTTCAAACCCTTCCACACCATCCTGAGCGACCAAAGGTATGTATTGATGTTCTTCCAGAACTGTGACAACAAATGACCGGACATCCTGGTCATCATCCACCACAAGAACCTTTTTACTCATAATTTATCCTCCCTGGTCAATATTATCAACCGTAATTGCCTGTTGGTACGGAAGCTTTATTCTGAATGTGCTGCCTTCACCCAAGCGGGTTTCCACGTCAATCTCCCCCTGGTGTTCCTCAATGAGCTTTCCGGTCACCAGCAGGCCCAGGCCCGTCCCTTTCCCTCCTTTGGAGCTGAACATGGGGGTGAATAACTTTTTCCGGGTCTCCTCGTCCATCCCGCATCCATTATCCAACACCTCAAAACAGATCATATTGTCCCTGTCCAGATAAGTTCGGATATTCACTCTGTGTTTTTTATCGATGTCTTCATCCTCGATGCAGGCATCGATGGCATTGTTTATGATATTCAACAGAGCATGGTGAATGGTCTTTGGATCGGCAAACACCATGCCGATCTGAGGGGACAGATCCATAGAGATGGCTATATTTTTGGATGCGGCAAAATCCTTATGCAACTCCACCAGTTCCGTGATGATCTCATGGGGAGAGACGTTTTCTTTTTCCGGTTCCCTCTGTTTGGAATAAGTCAGCAGATCCTGGGTCAGGTCGGAAATCCGTTGAATGTTTTTTTTGATGGTATCCCAGCCGGACCTGAGTTTTTCCGTGTTGTTTTTCTGAAAACCGACATCAACGACATAGGATCCGCCTTTGAGACCAATGAGAATATTTTTCACATAATGGGCCAACCCGCTTACCGTCTGACCTACAGCGGCCATACGCTCCGACTGGACCAGCTCTTTTTCCAGCCGCTTGATCTCAGTCAGGTCCTGGAAAAAATTCACGGTTCCCACAAATTCGGAATTTTCAAACAATACATTGCTGGCATACCGGACCGGAATGGTCCGTCCGTCTTTGGTACGTATGACCTGCTCTTTCCAGGGAAAATTTCTCTGGCCGGTTTCATCTCTGGCCTGGTTTTTGAATACCTCCGCAATCTTGGGTGTATAAAGATCATCCATGGTCATTTTATTGCGTACATCCTTTGCCGCTTCTCCAAACAGCCTGGCCGCCTCAGGGTTGAACACCACAACTTTCCAATCACTATCAAAGGCGACAATGGCATCATGGGAACTCCTGATCAAGAGCTTCTGGAAATTGGATTTTCTTCTCAGTTCATCCGTTGCTTCGGCAATTTTGATTTCCAGATTGGTGGTGTATTCTTCCAGTTTCTTTCGAATGGCGATCTTGGATTGCGCTCTTTCCAGCGCTATGGCCAGGGCTTCGTCCCGGACCGGTTTGTTGATGAAATCGCTGGCTCCCAGTTGAAGGGCTTTGATGGTGGAATCGATATCGCCGTGCCCGGTGACGATGATCACTTCTTTTTCCGGATCGATTTCTTTGATTTTTTTCAGCAATTCCAGGCCGTCCATCCCCGGCATCTTAAGATCCGTCACCACGATGTCCGGAGATTCGGCCTTGAACACTTCCAACCCTTCATCTCCGTTGAAGGCGGATACGGTTTGATATCCATCACTTCTCAAGGAAACGGAAAGGAGCCTGACAATCAGTTCTTCGTCATCCACAATCAGAATTTTGCTGGGGGCCATGGGTTTACATCCCTTTTTCTTTGATTTTCGGAAAGCGTATGATGAAACGGGCTCCCTGGCCATATTCGCTCTCGACATGGATGGTGCCCTCGTAATCTTCGACAATACCAAAGCTGATGCTGGTGCCCAGACCGGTCCCTTTACCGGTTTCCTTGGTGGTGAAAAACGGTTCGAAAATTTTACGTTTGACCTCTTCATTCATGCCCACACCGGTGTCTGAAACTTCAGCCACGACCACATCATCTTCTGTCCAGGTTTTGATCCCCAGGGTTTTCTCCACTGTTTTGCCTTCTTTCTCCGCCCTGGCCGATTTTTCATCCATGGAATCGATGGCGTTGGTTACCAGATTGATGAAAACCTGTTCAAGCCGGTTGTGCTCGGCCCTGATTTCGGGCAGCTCGGGGTCCAGGTCCAGATTAACCTTTATGGAATGCACATTCAACTGATGCCCCAGGACCTTGAAGACATCCTGGATGGGTTCGTTGAGGGTCAATTTTTTGAGGTCCCGCTCGGACTGTCTGGAAAAATCCCGAACATGCTTGATGACCCCTGCGGCTCTGGCTACGTTGTCCGTAATGTCCTGGGCCATCATCATGAGCTCGTCATCGGGTATGGACACCCCTTTTTTAATCATTTTCATGATGAGATCCGCACAGATCTGAATGACGTTCAAAGGCTGGTTGATCTCATGGGCCATGCCCGCTGCCATGGTCCCCAGAGTGGCCAGTTTCCCGGCCTGAATCAGCTGAGTTTCTTTTTCCACGCTTTCCGTAATATCCGTGGTGGCCGCTATGAGGACATCCCGGTTGCTGTATGTGGTCCGTACCACCTTGACGTTGACGAAAAAAGAAGTTGTATTTTTTCTGTAATTTTTTTTCTTGGTAAAAAGGATCGACCCGTTTTCCGGCAAGGCTTCAAGGGCCTGTCTGATGCTTTCATCCGATTTTTCCCAGACATCGAAAAAAGGTCTGCCCAACATTTCCGGTTTGGTATATCCGTATTCTTTCTCCACTCGATGGTTCAGATCCAGTATTTCAAAGGACTTCCGGTCCACAATAAAAATCGGGTTGGGATTGTTGTTAAACAGCGATCGGTATTTTTCCTCCGACTTCTTGTATTTTTCATAAAGGGTGGACAATTCTTTGTCCTGGAGTTCCAGTTCTTCCTGGTTTTTTTTATTTTCCGTCAGATCCCGCAGAGTTTCGATGGCGCCGATGATTTTCCCGTCCGGCGATTTGATGGGGGCTGCCGTAAAAAATATCCATTTCCCTCCCTCCCCCAGGTGAGGAAAAAATTCTTCGGCTTCATAGGCCTCTTTGATCAGATTGGATTTCCTCCAGGACGACCCGTAATATCGGTTCACCTCTTCTTCTGACATGCCGCCCACAATCACATCAGCCATGGTCGGTCTTTTGGCTGAACGGAACGGCACCCATTGCCGATCCGTTCCCACCAATTCGTATGCCATGTGACCGGTAAGCTTTTCACATGCCCTGTTCCAGTGGGTCAGGATGTGTTCGTTGTTGATGATAAAAGTCGGAATCATGCTGCCTTGAATAATCTGAAACAGCTCTTTTTCAATTTGGATTAAATCCTCGCGCTCGGCCTTGAGATAATTGTTTTCCTGATCGATTTCGGTCTGTATCTTTCGGGAAAACTGATCGAAAAGCGCCAGGATTTCCCTTTTGTCAATGTCTTCAGACTGTATCCGTTTTTTGATCCTGATCTTTTCCTCTTCAGCCTTGAGATAGTTCAAAAAAGACATGGCCTTGTAAGTATCCAGATCAATGATGCTGACACGCTCGGTATTCACCTTTTCCAATATACAGCTGAGGATTTCATCGTTTTTCAGTTTCAAAATGACGTCCACATCGGACATTGAGCATATCCTGCTGTAATCCGATGTGAACGGTATGCCTTTTTCAGCGGCATACCGAATCCCTTCGGTATGGGTCAGGGTATCCGCAACCATGATGATCCCGGGCGAGAGTTCCCGTAATCCGGGACCGTTCAGAATTTCAAGAATTTGTTTGCAGGGACTGTTTCCCCCGATAATGGCAATTTTTAATCCAGTCAGATCCATATACATTGGCTTATTTCTCCTTTACCACCCTCTGATTTTTTCGGCCGGCGGTATTACAGAAAGAACACCAGAGTAATTAAAACAAAGGCCGGAATCAAAAAAACAAAAGAATATTTCAAAATATAACCGAAAAAACTGGGCATAGGGGTTCCGGCCTCGCTGGCGATGGAGCGGACCATAAAATTAGGTGCGTTCCCGATGTAGCTGCATGCCCCGAAAAACACCGCGCCACAGGATATGGCCTTGAGATAAATCGCCTTTTCCGTCATGAGCAGGGGAACGGAAGCGCTCTCCGCCATCCCGGCGTAAAAGCTGCCGAGAGCGGTATTGAAAAAAGTAAGGTAAGTCGGCGCGTTATCCAGAAAAGCGGATAACAGTCCGGTCACCCAGAAATAGTGTACAGGCTCTTTAACAGCGTTGATCAGGAAAGCAAAAGCCCCTTCCGGCCCGGCTTTCAAAAGCAGGAGGCAGGGAATCATGGTAATGAAAATCCCGATGAACAAATACGCCACTTCGATAATCGGAAACCAGGTGAATTCGTTTTCCTCCCTGACCTTCCTGGGAGTGGCGATAAGAGATCCAATACCCAGAAGAATCAGCAGACCGTCCCTGATCCAGTCCTGGGTCGCCCGATGGACGCCCAGGGTGGAAATTTCACCCAGATCCAGGATGCCGCTCATCAAAACCGAGGCGACAATTCCGGCGAGAAAAAGAAAATTATAGGTCCCGACCAGGCGCAACGGTTGTTTCTCACCATCATCAGGGGCAGATGTCTTTTCTTTTCTGTAATAGTAACTGTCCAGCAAAAAATAAACGACCAAAAGAAGTCCTGATGCCAGCAGCATTTGGGGCAGGATCTTGAATGTCCAGAAAAAACCGACCCCATGGAGAAACCCCAGAAACAGGGGTGGGTCGCCCAGAGGTGTGAGCGCTCCTCCAATATTGGCCACCAGAAAAATAAAAAATACCACCATGAAAGTTTTGTTTTTTCGATATTCATTGGCTCGCAGCAACGGTCGAATCAGCAGCATGGCCGCGCCCGTGGTCCCCATCCAGGACGCCAGAACCGTACCCAGAAGAATGATCCCGGTATTGACCAAAGGGGTTCCCCTTAATGTCCCTCTTAGCAGAATACCGCCTGAAACCGTGAACAGTGCCCATAGGAGGATAATAAAAGGCACGTAATCCGCCAAAATGATATGAAGAATTTCATACACGGCGTCGCCTCGATATGCGAACACAAAGGGGAGGGCCAGGCAGGCGGCCCAGAACGCCGATATCTTGCCGAAATGATGATGCCAGATATTACCGGCAATCAAGGGAAGCAGTGCTATGGAAAGAAGCATACAGGCAAACGGGATGCAGCTGTATAGCGGCAGCGTCTTTCCCAGATCGGCATGACCATGGTGCACATCTTCACCATGGGAACCGTTGGGATCCGTTTCGGAATGAGGGGCCGTCGAACCAACGGTTTCAAGGGTATAATGGCTTTGTTCCGAGGCATGGTCCTGGGCGAAAGCCGTTGTTAAGGAAAAAAGAAAAACTGATACCAAGAACAGAAAAGCCAACCGGTCCATCTTCATCGATCCGTTCCCTCCTGATTGAATTAGGCGCAACGCAACCTTTGATGAATATTTGTAGGGTTTATGTGTCAGGCTGATGTCACTATCATTTTTTCCATGTTTTCCAGCGTCCGTCTCGATGGTTTATTGACACATATTTCAATATGACTATTTGATTTGCTATGGAAAGTCAAGGTGAAATCAGGTTATATCCACTCCTGAACCACCATCTGCCAATGACCTTGTTCAGTCGGTCTGACTTCCCTGATCAAAACCCTCCGCAGGGTTTCTTTGGGCACCAGAGAAGAATATATGCCGGACAATCGGGTTTCCTGGAATAAAAGACCACTCACCTTGACGACCGGATCTCCTTTTTCTTCTTCAGACCATTTGAGTATCGCCGTTTTTTCTTCCCCTATCGTCTCAATTTCCTGAATAAGAGTTTCGATCACGGTCAGATCCTGTGAAATTTTTTCATCCAGGCGCTCCTGATCCAGGAAATATTGATTGATATCTCTTTCGGCACTATCAAACTTTCCGGTAAGTTCTCGAAGCTGGTCTTCCAGCCTGAGCCCATGATCCGACGCATCTTCCTGCTTTAAATCCCGGAGCCGGGCGGCAACCGATTCCCGGGCTGAAATCAGACGTTCCTGGAGCTGGGCAAGATCTGAGATTTTCAAATGCAGGGCCTCTTGCTCTCTGGAAGCATTTTCATATCGCTGCTGAACCGTTTCAAGGTCTTTTTTTCGATCGTCGATGGCATAATTAAAGGCCTGTATCCTTTTTTTCACATTTTCATCTACTCCCACATTGATTCTGCAGGGAAGAGATACTTGTGTTCCCACCTCCCCGGCTTCAAAACCCATTTTAGCGGAAACAAAGGATGAAATAATTTTTCCGCGAGGAGAGACAAATCGTCCGCTGGCACGGATTTTCGAGTCCAGAACTTCTTTATCGACCACGACACTGCCAAAGGTTTTTATATTGGAATCCGCTATGAATCCGGCTTTAAGGTCTCCATCGGTTTTTATTGTGCTCCCGATAATACCGTCTGAAACCAGAACGTCACCTAAGGCAAAGATCACCGCACCGCTTATTTCCTGTGCCTGAAGGTGACCGCATTGGACCGAGAAACCGTTCCGGATGCAGCCTTTTACAATCACATTGCCGTCAAAATCGATATTCCCTGTATTGAAATTCACGTCTCCTTCAATGACGAGTTCCGCGAATACGGAAACCGTTCCATTGACTGCAAGATGGGGTTGGCCATCAATGGCCGCATACATGCTCAGTCCATCGTCCGACACACTGACCCCTTCTCCGGCCTTCACCAGAACATCATGGGGTTCTGGTGCCGGAACGGTGTTTCCATATATATCTTTCCCCGGCTGTCCATTTTTCAAAGGAATCTTGGTGGCTATGAGGTCCCCGGCCCTGACCTTGGGGACACTGCCCCGGGCGCGGTAATCCATATTCCCGTCTGCATCAATGGTGCCCGCCGTCAAATGCTGGGTATGGAAATGGTATTCGATGCGCGCAGAGGTTCCCGGTGTCGGAATCCGGCCCTGGGCGACCAGGAACAGTTGCCTGCAATGGCCGGCGCTGTTCATCCTGTCGGCCAGTGCAGCGAGATCCAAAATACCGGAGAGGATTCCGTGTTCGGTCAAAATCGAGGAAATCTGCTCCGGAGTGACCGGGTCAGATGATTCAGACCGCAAATATTCGATGTGAGCCTCAATGGCATCTCGAGAAACCTTGATTCCTATCTCGGCATGCCCTTTTTCATCTATCGCGCCCTGCTCTGAATGGATATTCCTTGTTTTTCGATAGAACGGGTCGGTTGCGAATTCACTTGCCCGCTCCATGGGATCTGTGTTGACCTGAGTCTGATTGACAAAGTCTTTCTGCATGGATAGGACCCTGCTTTTTTTCCCCGGCTGTCGTTGGGTAAGCATGTGAAGATCGTTTATTCGGTCCGGAGAGAGCATTTTTTTTTTGAGAAAAATATCTCCGAGAGGCCAGTTATTGCCGGATTTTCTTTCTTTTTTTTGAAATGAAAATGCCGTAGCCAGTTGGTCTTTTGTTACCAGACCCCGTTCCAGTGCTATTTTGGCCATAAGGATATCGTAGCCGCTTATATCGGTTTTACTCAGCCCACCTTTTTTCCGGTTTTCCGGCAGGGTTCGTTCGGAAATCCGGAGTCCGACCTGAATCATTGCCGACACTATTTCGGAATGGGCCGGCAGGGGCAGATACGCATCCACCCCAAGTTTTAACCCAATCGGAATGTTGAGCCGTTCGATATCCAAAGCGGCGGCGATAATGAAATAGACATAATGCTCATTTTTTTCACGAATCATTCGGCACAGGTCAAAGACCTGATCGTCTTCGACATTATGCTGGATATAAAGGACGACACGAACAGATTTACTTTTTATAAAATCTACGGCCCGGTCATAGTCTGAAAAAAAAGAAACGGCGATCCCGGGTCGGTCGATGTCTCGAATCACGGCTTGACCGATTGCGGCACGATCATCCACTACTAAAACCGTCATAACCCCTTCCCGTTGTCAGTTATCGATCTCCTGATATGTGTTATGCCGGTCAAGCATTTCCGAAAAACATAGAACCCCGGCCGGGTATTGAAAAATAGGCTCAGGGAGTGTTTTTTGTCAATCAAAAAAGCGGCGAAGGGAAAATGCCCCAGGGAAATGTGACCACTGTCAAGTCAAGTTTCGTTCAGGACATTTCAATAAAACTTTCCAGGAAACGCAAAAAGGCCCTGAGCGTTGAAGAAACGCTCAGGGCCTTTT
>CAZQIX010000052.1:0-1252 GCA_964593855.1 uncultured Desulfobacula sp.
AGGCGACGGCCTGCAAAGCCGTTATTCTCCGGTTCAAATCCGGAAGCCGCCTCCAAAAAGAGATCAAGGGCCTTGAGTGTTTTTCAAGGCCCTTTTTTTATCCCGGCCGCATGACGGCTGAGGCGGATTGAAAGGGCAATGAAAAGGCATCCGGCTTTATTTTTTGAAGGGGCGAGGGACACCTTTCCTCTGATCGTGGGAGCCATACCCTTCGGCATCATCTTCGGAACGTTGGCGGCAACCGCCGGTCTTTCCTTTGCCGCCACCATGGGGATGTCCCTGTTCGTTTTCGCCGGCGCCTCCCAGTTTGTCTGCGTGAGTCTTCTGACGGCAGGAACGGCCTGGCCCATGATCGTTCTGACCACATTCGTGGTGAACCTCCGTCACATGCTTTACGGCGCCACCATGGTGCCTTTCTACAAAAATCTGAACCCGTTGTGGAAAATGATTTTGGCTTTCGGGCTGACCGATGAAACTTTTGCCGTGGCCATCAACCGCTATTGCAGAAAAGACGGGGTCGAAGACAAGCAGTATTACAACCTGGGATCCATGGTGTTCATGTACGCCAACTGGAATCTGTGCACGTTTATCGGGCTCACCGCAGGAAGGGCGTTTCCGGAGATATCGGGCTGGGGGCTGGATTTTGCCATGCCCGCCACCTTCATCGGCATCGTCATCCCCTATCTGATCTCAAGGCCCATGTGGGCGTCCGTGATCACGGCAGGAGGGGTTTCCATTCTGGCTGCGGGCCTTCCCCATAAACTGGGGCTGATGGTGGCGGCTCTGGCGGGGGTGATCGTGGGGGTGGTGTGTGAAAAACTACTGCCCGCAGAAAAGGGGATTCATTAAGCAGACATGGGCATTCGGCCGGACGAAATTTATTTGATAGCGGGCATGGCCCTGGTGACCTTCGGCATTCGTTACATCATGTTCCCCATATCCGGACGTGTCCGGTTTCCTGAACTGTTTGAAAGGGGGCTCAGGTATGTTCCGCCGGTGGTTCTCACCGCCATTATTTTTCCTTCCGTGCTCATGCCCGACGGTGAAACCCTCGATGTCCGGCTTACCAACCCTTATCTGGTCGGCGCTTTGGCCGCCTGCATGGTAGGCGGCCTGTTCAAAAACCTGCTGCTGACCATTGTCGTGAGCATGATGGTCTTTCTGGGCTATCAATGGTTGCTGACCTAGGGTGCCGGACTATGGTCTGAGACCCGTTAAAAGCCGCTGCCGTCCGAGATTCCGTCACCGGAAT
>CAZQIX010000052.1:1352-25274 GCA_964593855.1 uncultured Desulfobacula sp.
CTATGGTCTGAGACCCGTTAAAAGCCGCTGCCGTCCGAGATTCCGTCACCGGAATTGGGTGCCGGACCCGGGGCGTTTCCATTATCGGAGCTCGGACCTGGATCCATTCCGCTGCCGTTCGAGATTCCGTCACCGGAATTGGGTGCCGGTCCAGGGCCCGCCATGACAAGGCCGGTGGCTGATATCAGGACAAAAAGCGCCGTCAATAGAACGATGATTTTTTTCATGATGACCTCCTTTGCATGATATTTTTCATACGTTTGTCATCCCATAAGGATGAGGGATTTCCGATCTCGAAAACGATGAATCTGTCTCAGTATCTTCCTCTTTTTGGTCGAAATGTCAAATACAAAATTTCCGGGTTTAATTCTTGACGCCCGCCCATGAACCCGGCTAAACTGAAAAAATTATTTTTGAACGAGGTTGGACATTATGAATGACGAGACCGAAAAAAAAGCGAGCCCGCCGGGAATGAACCCCTATATTTTCACCGTCCTGCTGCTGGGTTTCGGCCTGTGGTGCTTCTGGGACGGATGGCTGACAACCGATCCCGATATGATGAAACACGCCACCTTCAATCGGGTGCTGAGTGCCGTACTGATTCCATGGGGTGTTTATGATTTTTTTAAACTCAGGAAAAAACAAAAAGCCCAAAAGAGCGGTGATTTGTAAATAATGCCGTTGAGCGGGTTGACAAACAAGGCGCTTAGAGTATATTAAGTGGTCTGCATTATTCTGCGGAAGTGCGCGGCTTACTGGTGAGGCCCTCGGACTTCAAATCCGATGTGGGGCGCTAACACCGTCCCGGGTGGGTTCGATTCCCATGCACTTCCGCCAATTTTTTGTCTTCAGGACCCATGGAAAACAACTTCTCCCAGAAAATCAGTCCCCAGATGATCAAGGAAATCCGGAAACGGCGGACTTTTGCCATCATCAGTCATCCGGACGCCGGCAAAACCACGCTGACCGAAAAACTGCTGCTCTTCGGCGGAGCCATCCAGCAGGCCGGGGCCGTCAAATCCAGGAAAATAGCCCGGGCCGCCACCAGTGACTTTCTTGCCATCGAGCAGGAGAGAGGGATCAGTGTTTCCTCCGCCGTCATGAAATTCAACTACAAAGGATACGAGATCAATCTGCTGGACACGCCGGGCCACCGCGATTTTTCCGAAGACACCTACCGGGTGCTGACGGCCGTGGACTGCGCGGTCATGATCATCGACCATGCCAAGGGCGTGGAACCCCAGACGGAAAAACTCATGGAAGTCTGCCGCATGCGCAACACCCCCATCCTCACCTTTATCAACAAGTTGGACCGGGAAGGCCTGGAGCCCCTGGACATTTTCGAGGATATCGAAGGCAAGCTCCAGATCGAGTGCATTCCCATGACCTGGCCCATCGGCATGGGGAAACGCTTCAAGGGGGTTTACAACCTGGAGAAAAAGGAATTCGGGATGTTTTCTCCCGGATACACCCCCAGGGACGATGACGGCATATTGATCGACGACCTGTCCGATCCCCGTTTGGACGAGCTCCTTTCCGAAAGCCAGGCCGAACAGCTCAGAAGCGATGTGGATCTGATCGACGGCGCTGCCGAACCGTTCAGCATGGATTTGTTTTTGAACGGGACCCAGACCCCGGTGTTTTTCGGGTCGGCCATCAACAATTTCGGCGTTCGGGAAATGCTGGACGCCTTTGTCCGCATTGCCCCGCCCCCTGGAAAACGCAAGGCGGACCTACGGGATGTGGACCCTTTTGAACCGGATTTTTCCGGCTTCGCCTTTAAAATTCAGGCCAATATGGATCCGGAACACCGGGATCGGATCGCTTTTTTCCGGATCTGTTCCGGCAAGTTCACCAAAGGCATGAAGGTCCGGCACCATAGGATCGGAAAAGAGGTCCGGATTTCCAACGCCACCATTTTCATGGCCCAGGAGCGCAACAATGTGGAAGAGGCCTATCCCGGGGACATCATCGGCATCCACAACCATGGAACCATCAAGATCGGGGACACCTTCACCACCCGGGAGCCGTTGAAATTCCTGGGCATACCCAATTTTGCGCCGGAACATTTCAGGCGGGTGATTCTCAAGGATCCACTCAAGGCCAAGGCTCTTCAGAAAGGCCTGGTCCAACTGGCCGAAGAAGGCACCATCCAGGTGTTTCGTCCCCTGACCGGCCATTTATACGTGATCGGCGCCGTGGGCGTGCTGCAGTTCGAAGTGACCATGGCCCGGCTCAAGGCCGAATATTCGGTCAGCGCGGCGTATGAGCCCATCGACCTGTCCGTGGCCCGTTGGATCACCTGTGAGGATGACAAAATCCTGAAAGAATTCAAGCGCAAAAACGAATCCCGTCTGGCCATGGATGCCGAAGGCTGGCTGACCTTTCTGACCACCAGTGAATATCAGCTCAAATTCGCCATGGAAGACTGGCCCGCCATCCGGTTTCACAAAACACGCGAGTACAATTGATTCTTTTTTCCCCGGCAGAATTTTTTTGATCGGATTTTTTCAGGTCAGGCATACAGCCTTGAGATCAGACTCACCACCGCGGTTTCCACCCTCAGAATTCTCGAACCGATGTGACAGGACCTGAACCCTTGGTCTTCCAGGGTTTTGACTTCAATATCGATGAACCCGCCTTCGGGCCCGATAATCAGGGTGGCCGGCCTGTGGATCGATGTGGGGCAGGGCGCTTCGGCCCGGGGATGGGCCGTGAGGCAAAGGGTTCCTTCTGCGATCCCGGTCAGTTCTTCCTTGACGAACGGGGTGAAAAAACGCTTGAGATACACCCTGGGCAAAAGCGTGTCTTTGGCCTGTTCCAGTCCCAGGCGCATCTGCTTGTCCATGGCGCCTGGCTCGAGCATGGGGCTTTGCCAGAAGCTTTTTTCCACCCGCCAGGAATTGATCAGGTAAATGTCTTTGACGCCCAGAGAGGTCACCGACTCCAGGATACGGCCGAGCATTTTGGGTCTCGGCAGTGCCAGGACCAGGGTCAGGGGCAGGGGAACGGGAGGCGGTTGGGTCAGATCCACGGTCAGTTCGATCGTCCGTGCGTCCCGCTTCGTCACGGTTCCCGTGCCCATGGGGCCGTTCAGGAGGCCGCAGACGAGCCGATCCTGCTCTTTCACACGGTTTACCGTGATCAGATGACGAAAGCGTCGGCCCTGAATCCGGACCGTCCGGTCGTCCACAAAATCATCTTTATCCAGCAGGATCAGGTTCATGAACGGGGATTGAAAAAAAGACGGGCCCCCCCTCTGTTTTGCGTCAGTGGGGAGGACCCGGGAGTTGAAAGTCTATAATTCAAAGGTGGTCATGCTGATGACCAGCGGCAACGCCTCGATTTCCTTGACCACTTCCGCCGGCACCGGAGAGTCCGTGCTCAGGAAAATGATGTTCCGGTCGCCGTCTACTTCCCGGCCGACGGTCATCCGGCCGATATTGATGCCGTGTTTGCCCAGGGTGACTCCCATGGAGCCGATGGAGCCGGGTTTGTCCACATTGTGGATCAGGGCCAGATGGCCTTCGGGGATGACTTCGAGACGGAATTTGTCGATCCGGACGATTCGGGCGTCGTCTTTGCCGAAGATGGTACCTTCGAGAATGTGGGTGGTCTGATCGTCCATGAGAATGGTGATGCGCAGCAGGTTCAGGAAATTGCCGGCCTCTTTGGAAAAGGATTCGGAAATTTTGATGCCCCGTTCGTTGGCCAGGGATATGGCATTCACGGAATTGACGTCATGCTTGACGAATTGGGAGAGCAGACCTTTGACCGCCGCGATGGTGATGGGTTTGAGATCCAGATCCGGGAGCTGTCCGATATATTCGATATCGACGGATTTGATGGCGCCCTTGGTGATCTGACCCTGCATGATGCCCATTTTTTCCCCCAGGTAGAGGAAGGGTTTGAGCTGTTTGAGCACCTCGCCGGTCACGGAGGGGACGTTCACGGCATTGATCACGGTGTCGTGGAGCAGATAGGCGATGATCTGATTGGCCGCGGCCACGGCCACGTTGGTCTGGGCTTCTTTGGTGGATGCGCCCAGATGCGGGGTGGCGATGACCTGTTCCAGGGTCAACAAGGGGTGTTCTCCCGGAGGTTCGGTGGCGAACACGTCCAGGGCCGCTCCGGCCACCTTGCCGGACTGGATGGCGTCATACAGGTCGGATTCGTTGACGATACCGCCCCGGGCGCAGTTGATGACCATCACGCCTTTTTTCATTTTGGCGAAGGCGGCTGCGTTGAGCAGGTTCACCGTCCCTTCCATTTTGGGGACATGGATGGTGATGTAATCGGAGCGTTTGAACAGATCGTCCAGACTGACCGGTTCAAATCCGGCTTTTTCGATGTGCTCGGCTGAAATATTGGGATCATACACGATCACCTTCATTTTGAGTCCCTTGCCGAGATTGGCCACTATGGAGCCGATATTGCCGAATCCCAGAACGCCCAGGATCTTGTTCTGGATTTCCCTCCCTTCCAGGATTTTTTTATCCCAACGGCCTTCTTTCAGGGACTGGGTGCCCCGGGGGATATTTCTTGTCAGGGCCATCATCATGGCAATGGCGTGTTCAGCAGTGGTAACGGTGTTGCCGCCGGGGGTGTTCATCACGGCAACCCCTTTTTTGGTGGCTTCCGGGATGTCCACATTGTCCAGGCCCGCACCTGCTCTGGCAATGACTTTCAGGTTGACGGCGGAATCCAGGATGTCCCTGGTCACCTTGGTGGCGCTGCGAATGGCCAGGCCGTGGTACTGTCCGATGATCTCCTTGAGCTCTTCGGGTTTGAGCCCGGTCTTGACATCCACCTCGATGCCTTCCTGGTTTCTGAATATTTCAATGCCTTCCTCACCCATTTTGTCGCTGACAAGCACTTTCATTATTTGTTCTCCTTTTCAAATGATTCCATGAATTTCACCAGCGCGGTGACGCCTTCCAGCGTGGTTGCGTTGTAGATGGAGGCGCGGCATCCGCCTACGGACCGGTGTCCTTTGAGTCCGCCGAATCCGTTTTCCGTGGCTTTGGCGATGAATTTCTTTTCCAGGTCTTCACTAGGCAGCCGGAAGGTAACGTTCATCAGGGATCGGGAGTCTTTTCGGGCCGTGGGGCGGTAGAAACTGCCGGCATCCATGAAATCGTAGAGAATACCCGCTTTTTTCGTGTTGTAGGCCGCCATTTCTTCCAGCCCGCCCATTTTTTCCTCAAGCCATTTCAGGACCAGATCGATGGTGTAGACACCGAAGCAGGGAGGGGTGTTGTACATGGAATTTTTCTCGACATGGGTGGAATACCGGAGCATGGTGGGCAGGCCTTTGTTTTCCAGCTCCAGAAGGTCCCGGCGGATGATGACCATGCAGGTGCCGGACGGCCCCAGGTTTTTCTGTGCGCCGGCGTAGATCATTCCGAATTTGTTTATGTCAAGCGGCCTTGAGAAAATATCCGATGACATGTCGCAGACGATGGGGATGCCTTTTGTGTCCGGAAATGTCTGAAACTGGGTGCCTTTGATGGTGTTGTTGGAGGTCAGGTGGACATATCTGGCGTTGGCGGAAAATGGGATATTGTCCGGGATATAGGAAAAATCCCGATCTTCGGACGAAGCCACGACCTTGTGATTTTTTTTCAGGATGGCGGCTTCCTTGATGGCCTTGGTGGACCAGGTGCCGGTATTGACGTAATCGGCGGAATCATTTTCCGACAGAAAGTTCATGGGGATCATGGCGAACTGCAGGGATGCACCGCCCTGAAGAAACAGCACATGAAAGCGGTCGTCCAGCTTTAACAGTCGTTTGGCCCTTGCCACCGCGTCGTTGATCACGTTATCGAAATAGGAAGATCTGTGGCTGATTTCAGTAATGGACATGCCGGAGTGGTCAAAATTCAGAAAAGAAGCCTGAATTTCTTCAAGAACCTGCAAAGGCAAGGCTGCAGGGCCGGCGTTGAAATTGAAAATTCGATGTTCTGCCATTGTTTTTTTCCTTTTGTATTAAGGTTAATGGACCATTGTGATTCCGACATGGGACTATCCTGCCATGAAATACAACCGTCCCGCAATTAAATTGTAAGGATGAAAACCTAACAATAATTGCCGATTTAATCAATAACAAAAAAACGAAATATTAAAATAAATAATAATTTCAGACGATTATAGTAGGAATTAGGGTTGCGTTTTTCCGCAATTACTCACGATTTTTTTTCTATTTTCACGATCCGGATCGCTGAAATGCCGTGGCGATCAACTGTTGGGTGTAAGGCTGTTCGGGCCTTGAAAAAATGTCGGCGGCGGGTCCGGCTTCCACAATTTTCCCGTCTTTCATGACAAGGATATGGTGGCAGAGGGACCGGACCACCTTGAGGTCGTGGCTGATAAAAATATAGGTGAGGTGAAATTCCTTTTGAAGGCTTTTGAGCAGTTCCAGGACCTGAAACTGTACCGAACGGTCGAGAGAAGAGGTCGGCTCGTCCAGGACCATGAATTCCGGTTGTAAAATCAGGGCCCGGGCAATGGCGATCCGCTGGTGCTGACCGCCGGAAAACTCATTGGGATACCGGTCCCGGGTGGCCGGGTCCAGGCCGACCTTTTCCATGACGGAAACAATCCGGTCGGCTTCCTCTTTTGATGTCAGGCCGGGGTGGTGGATGGACAGCCCCTCTCCGATGATCTCGGATACGGACATTCTCGGGTTGAGGCTTCCGAATGGGTCCTGGAAAATGATCTGCATACGCTTTCTGAGATCGCGGATCCGGTCGGCATCCAGATCGTTGAGGCGGTGGTCGCCCAGAAGGATGGCGCCGGTGGAGGGAAGCAGCTTGAGGACGGCGAAACCGGTGGTGGATTTGCCGGATCCGCTTTCGCCCACAATGCCTAATGTATGCCCTTTCTTCAGAGAAAAGGAAATATTGTCGACGGCTTTGACATGCCCCACGGTTCTTCGAAGAATGCCTTTCTGGATGGGAAACCACACCCTCAGTCCCTCAACGCGGATCAGAACCTCCTTGTTTGCGTCGACCGGGTCCGGCCCCCCCTTGGGCTCGGACTGAAGCAGATGACGGGTGTAGGCATGGGACGGTTCCCTGAAAATACTATCGGCTTCCCGGGTTTCGACGATGCGACCCTTGTTCATGACCGCCACACGGTCTGCGATCCGTCTGACAATGCCCAGGTCATGGGTGATGAACAAAATGGCCATGCCCAGTTCCTTCTGGAGAGCCTGAATCAGTTCCAGGATCTGGGCCTGTACCGTGACATCCAATGCGGTCGTGGGCTCGTCGGCGATCAGGATATCGGGCTCGTTGATCAGGGCCATGGCGATCATGACCCGCTGACGCTCTCCGCCGGAAAGCTGGTGGGGAAACGCGGAAAGTTTGGCCTCGGGATTTTTCAGGCCCACCCGCTCCATCCAGGAAACGGCTTTCCGGTCGGCCTGGTCCCGGCTGACGGCCTGATGGAGGAAAAGGGTTTCCTGAATCTGCCGGCCGATGCGGTGCAAGGGGTTCAGCGAGGTCATGGGTTGCTGAAAGATCACGCTGATCCGATCGCCCCGGATGCTTCGGATTTCATCGTCGCTGAGGGCAAGGCAGTCTTTGCCGTTGAAGAATACGGCCCCGGCCGAATAGAGGGCCGAACCCGGCAGCAGCCGGAGTACCGACATGGCGGTAACGGTTTTCCCGGACCCGCTTTCGCCTACCAGGGCCAGGGTTTCGCCTTTTTCGAGATCGAGGTTCACCTGCTCCACGGCCGGGGTGACGCGCCGGCCCATTTTAAAGGATACACTCAGATTCCGGATGGACAGCAGAGGAGAGGCCATGATCAAAACACCTTTCTCGGATCCAGGGCATCCCGTACCCCTTCGCCGATGAACACCAGCAAACTGAACATGAGCGACAGGACGACGAATGCGGACAGGCCCAGCCAGGGGGCCTGGAGATTGGCCTTGCCCTGGGCCAGAAGCTCTCCTAAAGACGGCGAGCCGGCGGGCAGCCCGAAGCCCAGAAAATCAAGAGAGGTCAGGGTGGTGATGGACCCGCCCAGGATAAAGGGCATGAAGGTGATAGAGGCCACCATGGCATTGGGCAGCACATGCCGGAAAATGATCCTGAAATCGCTCAGACCCAGGGCCTTGGCCGCGAGCACGTATTCGAAATTGCGCCCCCGCAGAAATTCGGCCCGGACCACGCCTACCAGGGACATCCATCCGAAGAGCAGGGTGATTCCCAGAAGCCACCAGAAATTGGGCTGGACCACGGAGGACAGAATGATGAGCAGAAACAGGGTGGGCAGACTGGACCAGATTTCGATGAACCGCTGCCCCAGGATGTCCAGGGTGCCTCCGTAGTAGCCCTGAAGGGCCCCGGCCGTGATTCCGATGATGGAGGAAAAAAAGGTGAGGGTCAGGCCGAACAGCACGGAAATTCTGAATCCGTAAAGCAGCCGGGCCAGGACGTCTCTGCCCCGGTCGTCCGTGCCCATCAGGTTGGTCCGTGAGGGCGGGGACGGGGCGGGTCGGCCTAGTCCGTAGTTGATGGTGTCGTAGGAAAAAGGGATCAGGGGGCGGATCATCCATCCTTTTTCCCGGATCAAATCGATGACGTAAGGGTCGTTGTAATCGGCCGGTGTTTCGAATTCCCCGCCGAACCGGGTTTCCGGATAGCTCCGGATCAGGGGAAGGTAAAATGCCCCGTCGTGATAGATCAGAAGGGGTTTGTCGTTGGCGATGAATTCGGAAAAAAGGGTGATCCAGAAAAGAAATCCGAAAAGATAAAGACTGTAATAAGCCCTTTTGTTGCTTTTGAACCGCTGCCATCGTTCCTGATTGATGCGTTTCATCCGTCAGCCCCGTTTTTCAAAATCGATTCGCGGGTCCACCAGTGTGTAGGTGAGATCACTGATGATGGACAGAATAAGACCCATAAGCGTGAAGATATACAGGGTGGAAAACATGAGGGGGAAATCCCTCTGGAGAGTTGCCTGAAATCCCAGAAGCCCCATGCCGTCCAGGGAAAAAATCACTTCGATGAGCATGGACCCCGTGAAAAACAGGCCGATAAAGGCGGAGGGGAAACTGGCGATCACCAGTATCATGGCGTTCCTGAAAACATGGCCGTAAAGGATCCGGTTTTCGGTCAGGCCCTTGGCCCGGGCCGTGACCACGTACTGTTTGCTGATTTCATCCAGAAATGAATTTTTGGTCAAAAATGTGAGGGTGGCAAATCCTCCGATGACCAGGGCCAGGGTGGGCAGAGCCATGTGCCAGAAATAATCCAGGATTTTTCCCATGAGGGAAAGCTCGCCGAAATGGACGGACACCAGGCCTCGCAGGGGAAACCAGCTGAAATACGTGCCGCCGGCAAACAGGATGATGAGCAGAATGGCGAACAGAAAGACCGGGATGGCGTTGCACACGATGATGACCGTGCTGGTCCAGACGTCGAATCGGGACGAGTGCTTCAAGGCTTTCCGGATGCCCAGGGGAATGGAGACGAGGTGGATGATGAGGGTACTCCAGAGTCCCAGGGATATGGAGACCGGAATCCGTTCCACGATGAGCTGGACAACGGACCGGCCCCGGAACAGGCTGTCCCCGAAATCGAACAAGAGAAAATCTTTCAGCATCTTAAAATACCGGACATGGATGGGCTGGTCGAATCCGAATCGTTTTTCAATTTCGGCGATGATTTCCGGGTCCAGACCCTGGGCTCCCCGGTAGGCGCTTTTTTCACGGAGATCGGGCTTGCCCAGTTCGGTTCTGCCGGTGCCGGAAACCTGTTCCATAACCCCGGAATCCAGACCCTGGAGGTTGGCGATGAACTGGTCCACCGGCCCGCCCGGCGCCACCTGGATGATGAAAAAATTGATGGTGACGATGGCCCACAGGGTGGGGATGACCAGAAGGAGGCGTCGAAGGATGTATGCCGTCATGGACGTGTCCGGTTTCGGGGCAGCAGTGCCTCTTTGTCCGTGTCGATCCACCAGGTGTCCGGAAATCCCAGGGTGAACCGGGGCCGGATGTCCGGACGGGAAAATTTATTCCAGTAGGCGATGCGGAATTTGCTCAGATGCCATTGGGGAATGACGAAGAAATTCCATTGAAGGACCCGGTCCAGTGCCCGGCCGTAGCTGAGAAGAGCCTGTTTGTCGGTCTGATGGGCCTCGATTTGCTCCACCAGGTAATCGATGGCCGGATCGGACACGCCGGCGGTATTGTAGGTGGCGTCCAGGTAGCCGGAATGCCAGACGACCTTGAGTTGGGTGGATGGAAAGGAATTGGCGGAATAACCGCCTGAAATCATGTCAAAATCCCTTTCCCTGAGCCGGTTGATGAACTGGGTGGTGTCCACCCGGCGGATGGTCATGTCGATACCTAGTTTTTTCAGGTTGTCTTGAAAAGGCACGGCCACCCGTTCCATGGTGGGGCTGTAAAGAAGGAGCTCAAAGCGCATGGGCCGGCCCGTGGCCGTATGGGTCATACGCTGGTTTCGCACTTCCCATCCGGCCTGTTTCAAGAGGTCCAGGGCCGTCCGCATCTGGGGACGGATATTGCCGCTGCCGTCCGTGACCGGAGGTTGGTATTCGGTGGTGAACACCCGGGGCGGCACCTGGTCCTTTACCGGCTCCAGGCAGGCCAGCTCTTCTTTGGAAGGCAGCCCTTCGGCTTCGTATTCGGTGTTCTGGAAAAAGCTTCGGGTCCGGGTGTACTGGTCGTAGAACAGATGTCGGTTCATCCATTCAAAGTCCATGGCATAGGTCAGGGCCTCCCGGACAAGGATGTCGTTGAACGGTGGCCGGCCCGTGTTGTAAATCAGGGCCTGCATGGCCTGGGGGATCTCGTGGGGGATTTCTTCCTTGAGTATGTGTCGTTTTCGGAAGTTTTCACCGGTGTACTGGGTGGCCCACTGGGTGGCCACATTTTCGGACCGGAAGTCGAATTCGCCGGCCTTGAAGGCTTCCAGCATCACCATTTCATCTTTGTAGTAGTCGTAACGGATCTGCTGGAAATTGTGGCGGCCTTTGTTGACGGGCAGATCCTTTGCCCAGTAATCGGGAAGCCGCCGGATGACAACGTACTGGCCCATCTTGAAGTCGCTGACGGTATATCCGGAACTGCCCAGCGGCACTTGCGTGGTGGGTTCCGAAAAATTCCGGTCTTTCCAGTAATGCATGGGCAGAATGTGGAGACCGGCCAGGGAATGCAGAAGCTCTAGCTTCGGCTCAGAAAGGGTGAATTTCACCCGTCGGTCGTCCAGGTCCTCGGCCTTCCGGACATCCCGGTAATAGGTTTTGAACTGGGGAACCCCCTGGGTCATGAAGGTGTTGAAGGAAAAGACGGCGTCCTCGGCCGTTATGGGTTTCCCATCCTGAAAGACGGCCCTGGGATCAATATGGAAAATGATCCAGGTATGATCCTTCGAATATTCGATTTTTTCAGCGATCAGGGGGTAGAGCACGTCGATTTCATCTTCGGACGCGACCATGAGGGTATCGTAGAGCATGTCGCTGCCTTCGGCCGCGTCGCCCCGCTGGGCATATCGGTTGAAGCTGTCAAAGGTGCCGTTGGCCGAAAGGGTGACGGCGCCGGTTCTGGGCGCGTCGGGCCGGACATAGTCAAAATGGGTGAACCCATCCCGGTATCGAGGTTCGTCCCTGAGGGAAAAATGAGTGGACATAATGACGTCTTCACGATCCGCGGCCTGCGCAACGCAGAAAACGAGGCCTGAAACAAGCACTGCGATCCATTTCATGCTGATGATTCTCACTGGCGTCCCCTTTGGTCCGGTTCCGGTTTCCGGGCATATTACCCTCTTTTGGCCGGATGAACAAGAGGGTTTTGACTGACCGGGGCGTCGGGGATATTGACTTTCCCGCCGTAAGATGTACTGTTCGCTCATAAACGGTTTTTGTTTTTTTATGGAGGACCCATGACAGGTAAAGTGGACAGAGAACGGCAGATGGCCTTTGACAGCCTTCCGCCGGGAATACGGGAAAGTTTGACAAAAGAGGAAAAGGAAATGTTTCTGACTGCGGAGCAGTGGCCGGAATCCTTGTTTGAAAAACTGGCGGAATTCATCGTCAAAGATTCAGTTTGACACGGATGGGCACAGGTTTTAGAATCCGGATAGTCGAACCTTCAGATGGGGGCCGCGCATGACTGATCCGCCGGACAAGAACGATTATGAAAAATATGTCAAATACGCCCAGATCCTTGAAAAAACCCGATGGGCCAGTGAATTTTCCTGGGAAAACGTACGGAAAATATGTCAGTACATCCAGCCGGTCATGGCCAGAAAAGGGGCCGTGGTTTTCAAGGAAGGGGACCGGGACGACACTCTCGGCATTATTGTCAAGGGTTCCATTGATATTCTGAAAAAAAGCGATCAGGAAATCAAAAAAGTGGCTACCCTGCAAAGCTCCCAGACCTTCGGGGAAATGTCCCTGCTGGATGGGGAACCCCGGTCGGCCACAGGGGTGGCCGTGGAAGACGCCATTATTTTCATGCTATCCAAAAAAAACCTCCTGGATATCGCCGAAGACCATCCCCGCCTGGGATTTCAGATTCTGTGGAAAATATCCAAGCTCCTGAGCCAGTATCTGAGAAAAACCACCGGCAGACTGGTGGATTTCATGGACCATTGAAATTTGATTTTCGGGGTTTCAGGCGGATTTAAAAATTGCGGAATGATTGGCGATTTTCTGGACGGCCGTTTTCAGCAGATCGGCCGCTCTGGAGGCGGGAATATCCAGACAGGAGCGGTATCGCTCCGCCAGATCCGATATTTCCCGGCCGCCCTCCGGGCTCTGGGGGTCGGCCTCGATGTGGCAGAGTTCATCGGCAAAGGAACAGATATACTGCTGAAGGGATTCCATGGACAGCTCCTTTTTGAGGATGTCCAGTCGGGCCACTGGCTTCATGGCGGAGATAATGGACGGGGGCAGACGCCATCGGGAAGCCACCAATCGCCCCAGGTCCTTGTAAGAGATCCCGATGACGTTTCTGGACGCCTGTTCTCTGGACACGTCCCCTTCTCCCATCGACATTTCTACCTGGAGGGCGACGCCGGGCGCAAACAGGGTGACCAGGTATTCTCCGAGATCATAGATCATGGCCGTGATCTGAACGGCCTCCCTTTCCCTGAAATTTTCATCCATGGTGATCTGCCGGGCGACGATGCTTCGTTGAAGCGCCTTGAGCGCCCGGTCTTTCAATATCCGGACATGGGCCGGGTCCTGCATGAAATCGAAGATTTTCAGGCTGGCCGCCGCCAGCTTGATTTCTTCGGTACCCAGAATGATCATGGCCTCCGACAGGGTGGTCACCCGTTTGTTTGAAAACTTGCCGTAAAAAGATGAATTGACCAGCTGCATCAATCGGGCGCTCAGGGCCTGGTCTTTCAGGATAACGGAAGCGATGTCGCCGGCAGAAGCGTATTTCATTTTTAAAATGGCGTTGACTTCCTTAATCTGGTTGGTAAAAGACAAAAAGGAATCCTTTTTCATGATTTCCTGAAAAAGGCTGTTGACAAAGACTCGGGCATCCTTTGGATCAACGGTAGGGTTCGAATGGGAAAACGGAAAATCGACACGGTCCAGTTCGATCCCCTGGTGGGGACACTCGGCTGAAGGCATTTTTTCTCCCTGAAACGAAAAACAGAACTTGAAAAACAGCGGTCATCAAACCTATAATGCTACCGCATGATAGTCTTTTTCTCCACCCTTTTCAACCGCTTTATCAACAGGGGCACAGGACATCGAAACCGTCAGAAATATTCATTCGGACATCAGGCGGCAGGTGGATCGAAACCGGTCCGCTTTTTCCAATTCCAACATGGTTCGCATGAGAGAGGCGCTCCGGTACCTGACTCCGGAAAAACTGGAGATTTTCATCAAAATTCCTGTTTTCCTGCATATCAACCAGCCTGATTGCCCGGGATTCACCGATCCGGGCAAGGCAGCCCATGGTATCTGGGGATTCCGGCAGTCGGGGTTTTACAAAGAAGCTCTGGAAACAGGCCTTTTCACTCCTGAAACCATGGCGTCGGCTCCTGCCGGCATCCCTGCCATCCTCGGGCTTTACCATATCGGCAGCCTGGGAACCTTCACCCAGTCGCCCGGTTCGGACTTTGATTTCTGGATCATCATCGACAAAAAACAGTTTTCCAGAGAACGGTTTGAAGGTCTGGAGATCCGCCTGGACGCCATTCTGAAATATTGCCGGGAAATCTATCACCAGGAAGTCTCTTTTTTTGTCATGGATCACAGGGATGTCCGCAACAACCGGTACGCATCCTATGACGATCAGGATCGCCTCAGCGCCCCCCGGATCTTTCTGAAAGAAGAATTCTACCGAACCTTTCTGCTCATTGCGGGCAAGATTCCTCTGTGGTGCGTGCTGCCGGATTTTTCGGGCACTTCGGCCGGAGCCGTCTTGAATGAGGACGGGGTGACGGCCGTGATTCTGTCCCTGTATGAAGATCTGATCGATCTGGGCCGGATCTCCGCCATTCCCATGGAAGATGTGCTCAAAGGGCTTTTGTGGCATATCTGCAAATCCGAGGCCGACCCGGTCAAGGCCATGATCAAGGCCACCATGATTTACAGCTACGGATTCGGCGCCACGTCCGCCGGGCATCTGTTGTGCGACAGAATCCGGGAGGGATATGCCAGGGCCGCCATCGATGATTTTTCCGCGGATCCCTACAAAATCGTGTTCGATCAGATCCTGGAATTCCATGAAAAAGAAGATTCCAAAAGACTGAACCTCATCAAAAACGCCGTTTTTTTAAGACTGTGCGAATATCCGGACGTGAAACTGCCTGAAGCGAATACGCCCAAACGAATTCTGCTGGAAAAATATATCCGTTCCTGGAAACTGAGCGCCACAAAAGTAGGAAAGCTTCTGGCGTATCCGACATGGGCCGAATCGGAAAAGCTGCTGCTGGAGAAAACCTTTATCCATCGACTGGCCCAGATGTACAACCTCGCGGTCCGGCAGACCCAGACCCGGAAAACAGTATTGGATTTCAAAGACGAGAAACAGAACTGGATCATCCTGAAAAACAAAACCAGGGCCCGTCTGAATAAAAAACCGGAGAAAATCCCGGACTGTTCCACCTATCTGAAACGAAGGCGTTTCAAATCCCTGGTTCTGGCCTGGAAGCAGGGGGCTTGGGAAGTGGACGCGATCACCGCCTCCGGCATGGAGATGCAGGGGCTGTATCACCATTCCCATCTGCTGGGAGCCCTGGGCTGGGTTCTGGTCAATCAGCTTTACAAGCGGCAGCACGGCAGTCTTTGCCTGGCGGGCGGTCTGGATCTGTTCGAATCGGTATCCACTCCGGTGGACCCGGATCGGCTGTACATGGTTTTTCAGCCTTTGAAACCCATATCGGACCAGGTGTTTGAGCAGGAACCCCGGATCTTGAAACTGATGCTTCTGCTGTCAGCCGCCCCCGAGGGTTTCCCGGGCGGTGCGGAATGTCTGGTATCCAACACCTGGGGGGAACTGTTTTTCGAGACCATTCCTTTCCCGGCCGGGCCCTCCAGGCAGGCCCTGTGCCGCCGAATGGCAGGGTATATGGCCCGGTTCGCAGAAGATCAGCCCAGGCCCCACATTTTTCAATATGGAAAACGCCATGACCCGGATATCGTGCATGATTTGAAAAAAGCCTATCTGAGTATTGCTTTTTCCGATCAAGATGGATTAAGTATGCCCCAGAAACCTTTTCTGGATAAGCTATAAGGACAACGTACAGGATACCCGATGAAAAACCGGCGGATGCTTCTGGTCGACGATGATAAACAGGAATTGAGCCGTTTGGCGGCCACGGTCAGAAAACTGGGAATAGAAGAGATCGTGACGGCCGACAGGGGCGACAAAGCCTGGGTGATCCTGAAGAAAACAAGGGTCGACGCGGTGATCAGCGCCTATGACATGGCTGAAATGTCCGGCCTGGCCCTGCTGAAAATCACCCGACGGGAAGAAGGTCTGTCCGGCCTGCCTTTTTTCCTGACCGACCGGGCATTTACGAAGATCAAAGTCCTGCGGGCGGGACAGACCGGGGTGACCGGGCTGTTTGTCATTCCCTACGACGAGCAGGCCATGGCCCGAAAACTGTCCATCGCCCTGTCAATAAAAGAGGACCCTGTTATATCGAAGGCCTCGGCCACGGTCGAAGCCGGGATGCGATACATCGAAGCCGGAGAATACGACAAAGCCCTGGAGGTGTTTACCACCCTGGTCGGTCAACGGGAAAATCCCGAATACTATTTCAACATAGGATATATCAAGACTTTCCAGGGAAAACACAGCGAAGCGATTGAAGCCTTTATGATGGCCACGCGACTGGACCGTCTCTTTGCCAAAGCCTATGAAGAAATGGGCCGGGTGTACCGGCTGATGGGAGATCTGGAAAAGGCGGAGGAGAGTATGCGCCAGGCGGCGGAAATCTATATGGACACCGATAAAATCGGATCGGCCGAGGAAATACTGACAGAGCTGCTGGAATCAGGCACCACCACCTTGAACGTGTTCAACACCCTGGGGGTCCTGTACCGGAAAAAAGGCGAGCCCGAATCCGCTCTGGTCCATTATAAAAAAGCCTTGAAGATACACCCGGACGAACCGTACATTTTCTACAATATCGGCCGGCTGTATCTGGACATGAAAGATATGGAAAAGGCCAAGCAGTTTTTTCAGTCCGCTCTGGAAAAAGATTCCGGATTTGAGGAGGCCCGGCAGGTCATCAAGGCCATCGACCTGGGCATGGTGTAGGCCAGGTCGCCGGGATCGGCTTCATCCCCGTTTTTTCCGTTCAAGATATTCCCATCTCTCATACAGGGCCTGGACCTTTTCCTGGGCCGCCTGAAGTTCTGAGCAGCAGCGGCTCATCCGTGCCGGGTCCCCCATGACGCCGGGGTCCTGAATCATTCCGGAAAGCCGATCCGTTTCCGCTTCCGCCGCCAGAATGGTTTCCTCTATGTGCTCCAGCTCATATTTGTCCTTGAAAGAAAAGGAAAGGGGCTTGGATGGTTTTCTTTTTTCCGGTTTGCCGGGTTTTTCCGGTTTGGCCGGTTTTTCCCGGGTCTGTAGGTTTCTTCGGTGATCGAGAATTTGTTGGAAATTTCTGAAAAAAATCGCCTTTTCTCCCGGATCCAGGTAAAGAATCCGGTTGCAGACCCGGTCCATGAGATACCGGTCGTGGGAGACGATGACCACGGCGCCGGTAAACTGAAGGATGCTTTCTTCCAGAACTTCCAGAGACAGAATGTCCAGGTCGTTGGTGGGCTCGTCCAGGAGCAGAAGGTCGCAGGGGGTGCGCATGATGTCGGCCAGAAGAACCCGGGCCTTTTCTCCTCCGGAAAGCTTTTCCACCGGCATGTCCAACTGATCGGGCAGGAACAGAAACCGTTTGGCCCAGGTGACCACATGAATGCTGCCGCCGCGGTAGTGGACGCTGTCTCCGCCTTCGGGACACAGGGCTTGGCGGAGGGTGGCCGAAGGGTTCAGGCGGGAACGGGCCTGGTCGAACACGGCGATTTTCAGGTTCTGGGCCCATTCTACGGACCCCTCGTCCGGCGAAACGGTTTTTTCGAGTATGGAAAGAAAAGTGGATTTGCCCGTACCGTTTTCCCCCACCACGCCCAGCACGAATCCGGGTCCGAGCTGGAAGGTCAGATCGTCGAACAGAAGCTTTCCGTTCATGGCCTTTCTGAGATGGAAGGCTCGTAAGAGGGCTTTGGTCCGTCGACCCGTGGCCTCGAAGTCGATGTCCAGGGTGGCGGCGGCCCGGTTGCGCTGTCTGACGGCGGACAATTCCGAACGCAGCAAACCGGCCTGCTCGATGCGATATCGGGCCTTGGTGCTCCTGGCCTTGGCCCCTTGCCGGAGCCATTCGTCTTCTCTGCGCATCCGGCTCGCAAGGGACGCCTCTTTTTTTTCCTGGGCCGCCAGAAACAGATCCCGTTCTTTGATGAAAGCCTGATAACCGGCCTGCAGCCGGAAATACCCGGATGGAAAACAAGGTGCGAGTTCCATCAGGGTTGTGCAGGTGTTTTCCAGAAAAGACCGGTCGTGACTGACCAGGATAAAAGAAAACCGGGCTTCTTTCAGCAGATCTTCCAGCCAGAGAATCCCGTTGATGTCCAAGTGATTGGTGGGTTCGTCCAGAAGCACGAGGTCCGGTGGATCGCACAGGGCCATGGTGATGGCCAGTTTCTTTCTCCAGCCCCCGGACAGGGTTCCCGCTTTCTGGTCCGGATCAGTGAACCCGTTTCGACCCAGGGCTTTCTGGACGATCCGATGCCGTTCCTTTTCCTCCCAGGAACTGTGTTTCAGGCTTTCATACAGGTGTTCGGCCACGGTTCCGGCGTCATCCAGCCGGTCTTCCTGGTCCAGATAGGCGCATTTGAGTCCGGATCGGACGATGAGTTCTCCGTTGTCGGGTCGGACCCTTCCGGCGATCAGTTTGAGCAGGGTGGATTTGCCGGAGCCGTTCATGCCCATGAGCCCCAGCCTGTCATTGATCTTGACGTCAAAGGACAGATCCTGGAACAGGGTGTCGTCCCCATAGGTTTTTGAAACGTTTTTAAGGCTGAACACAACGCTCATGGTCTGAAATTCCCCTTTTGGTTACTTTGCCGGAGGCCAAGTGTATAGTGTCGGCCGATAAAAATCAAATCCATTCGTCAAGTCCGCCTCATAAGGTCGGCCAGTGGATTTGACCCATTGATTTGTCCGGCACGGGGATTATAATGCGTAATAAATGAAAATTCCCGGTCAACCCGGGTACGGATGGGGACCAATTTGCGGGGGGGGTCGTATTGCCATGAGAATACTGGTGGTGGAAGACGATATCAAAATCGCTCAGTTTATCCTGAAAGGATTGAAATCCTCCGGGTTTTCCGTGGATCTAGCAAGTACCGGCGTTCAGGGGTTTGAAAGGGCCTTTGACCATCCCTATGACGCCATGATCGTGGATATCATGCTGCCGGAAATGGACGGCATCACCCTGATACAGAAAATCCGGGCCGAGCGGAACAACACCCCCATCATCATTCTGAGCGCCCGGGACCGGGTGGATGACCGGGTCGCAGGACTTCACGCCGGAGCCGACGATTATCTGACCAAACCCTTCGCTTTTTCCGAGCTTCTAGCCCGGGTTCAGGCCCTGATCCGCAGGGCCGGTCATGTGACCGACCCGGTCCGGCTGGCCTATGCGGATCTGAGCGTGGACATCCTGAGACGGCGGGTTCAGCGCGGGGATACCGTGATCGAGCTCCAGCCCCTGGAGTTTTCCCTGCTTGAATACCTGCTGCGCAACAAGGAAAAAGTGGTGTCCAAAACCATGATCATGGAGCATGTGTGGAATTATCATTTCGATCCCATGACCAACGTGGTCGAGGCACGGATCTGTCGACTCAGGGACAAGATCGACAAGGATTTCGAACCCAGGCTGATCCATACGGTCAGGGGCGCGGGATACGTGCTCAGGCAATGATGCGCTTCCCGGTCTTTCATTCCCTCGCGTTTCGATTGACGCTCCGGTTCACGGGAATATTCACCGTGTGCGCCGGTGTGGTGCTCGTTCTGTTTTATTACCTGGCCACCCAGACCCTTCAGAATCAGATCGACCAGGAGCTGTCCGACCATGCTTCCAAATTCCGGGCCGTCATTCATACCGGCGGGCTCATGGGGGTCAGGCAGCTGGCAGTTCTGGAAGCCCAGGCCGCCGGAGAAAAAATGATTTTTTTCAGGCTGGTCTATCCCACTGGAGAGGTGTTCGCCTCGTCCAGTATGTCCTACTGGCAGCATGTCAACGTCAGCCGGTCCGCTTTGAATCGGCTGATCGCCCGCGAAAGCCCCATCTTCGAGACCGTCGAGATGCCTTCCACCCAGCAGAAGGCCAGGATTCTTTACAGTTTTGTGGCTACCAACGCCATTCTTCAAACCGGGGTGGCCATGGACGTGTATTCCAAATTTCTGTCCGCGTTCAAATGGGTGTTCATCAGTGCCATGGGATTCATTGTCCTGTTTTCGGCCCTGTCCGGCTGGTTTCTTGTCCGCAAGGCCCTGTCCGCCGTGTCGGCCATCACCACCACGGCCCGAAATATCGGGGGCTCCAACCTGAACGCGCGGGTTCAAGGCACCGGAAATCGGGACGAGCTGGACCATCTGGCTGTGACCTTCAATTCCATGCTGGACCGGATCGAGGCTCTTGTGAAAAGTATCCGGGAAATGAGCGACAATATCGCCCATGACCTGAAAAGCCCCGTCACCCGTATCCGCGGTTTTGCCGAACTGGCCCTGGTGCAGCAGGAAACCATCGAAGACTACCGGAACATGGCCGCCAACACCATCGAAGAATCCGACCGGCTTCTGGACATGATCAACACCATGCTCATGATCTCCCGGGCCGAGTCCGGAGAAGAGACCATCGACGGTGAACGGATCGATCTTTCCGGCATGATCCGGTCGGCCTGTGATCTGTTCGCCCCTCTGGCCGAAGACAAAGAGATCGAATGGACCCATGACATTGCCGAAAATCTTTGGGTCTCCGGGGATATCCGCATGCTCCAGCGGGCCTTTTCCAATCTGCTGGACAACGCCGTCAAATACACGCCGGAACGGGGCCGCATCCATGTGTCCGCTCTGCGGAACAACATGCAGGCCCTGATCCGGGTGGAGGACAGCGGCATCGGCATCCCTCCTGAATTCCAAGAAAAAATTTTCGAACGCTTCTACCGGATCGATTCTTCCCGAACCCATTCCGGCGCCGGCCTGGGTCTGAGCCTCGCCCGGACCATTATCCGGAGGCACCACGGAGATATCCGCGTCAGGAGCCGGGAGGGCGAGGGGTCTGTGTTCGAGGTTGGATTACCGATTTTTAATCTGGATGTCATGTAATCGTTATCTTCATGTATTATTATATCCGTGAGTTGAATCATTAACCGCAAATCACAGGAGGTTGACATGAAATCAAAACTTTGGCCGGTGGTTCTGGGAATCGGTCTGTCCGTATTTATGATGTTTGAAAGCATGGCCTACGCAGGAGTTCAGATGGTGCCGGCCGGTTTTGCCGAACTGGCCCGGCAGGCCAAACCCGGGGTGGTCAATATTCAGACAGTGAAAACCCCGGCCGGAGGCGGACGGGTTTACCGGCACTTTTTTGGATCGCCCTTCGGGGGCAACCGGGATATGTTCGAGGATTTCTTTGCCCCGTTTTTCAACCAGCAACCCCAGACCCGCAAGGAGAGCAGCCTGGGGTCCGGATTCATCATCAGCAAAGACGGATATATCGTGACCAACAACCATGTGATCAAGGACGCCGATGAGATCAAGGTGGTGCTGCACGACAACAAGGAGTACAAAGCGTCCATCGTGGGAACCGATCCCATGACCGACCTGGCCCTGATCAAGATCGACGCCGAAAATCTGATACCTCTGACATTCGGCAGCTCATCCGAAACCGAAGTCGGCTCCTGGGTGGTGGCCATCGGAAGTCCCTTCGGGCTGGAGCAGACCGTTACCGCCGGGATCGTGAGCGCCAAGGGCCGAATGATCGGTTCAGGGCCCTATGATGATTTCATCCAGACCGACGCGTCCATCAATCCGGGCAATTCGGGCGGGCCCCTGCTGAATATGGACGGCGAGGTCATCGGCATCAACACCGCCATTGTCCGGTCCGGCCAGGGCATCGGGTTTGCCATCCCGTCGGATCTGGCCACGGGCATCATCCGGCAGCTCACCGATCAGAAATCCGTGTCCCGGGGCTGGATGGGCGTGGCCATTCAGGAAGTGACCGAAGAGCTGGCTCAGTATTACGGTTTAAAGGATGTGAAAGGGGTTTACGTGGCCAAGGTCTATGAGGGTGATCCGGCTCACAAAGCCGGAATCCAGGTGGGCGACGTGATCCTGAAAATCAATGACAAAGGCATTGCCACTTCCAGAGATCTGACCTTTACCATTGCCGGCATCGCCGTGGGCGAAACCGTCAACGTCAAACTGGTCCGGGACGGAAAAGAGAAAAACGTCAAGGTCAAGCTCGGGGAAAGACCGTCCGGTGATCCGGAAATCCTGGCCCAGGGGGACGGATATGATCCCTTCGGGTTCAATTTCCGATCCATGACCCCGGAACTGGCCGCTCAGTTCGGATATCCCGAGACAATCCGGGGGCTGGTCGTCGTGGACGTGAAATCAGAAACACCGGCCGCCAATTCAATTGTCCGGCCCGGCGACCTTCTCGTTGAAATCAACCGGAGACAAATCGCATCCCTGGATGACTATCAGCAGACGCTCCAGAAAATCGGTTCCGGCCAGACGGTCCAGCTCCTGTTCCGGCGAGGCAACAGTCAGGTGTTCGTCATCAGTGTGAAAAAACCCTGACCGATCGGTAACGGCATCCCTTTCAGGGCCGGGAAAAGGATGCCGTTTTAATTCTTGACAAAATCCATGCAAGCCCCTACTACATGGATAAAGCATGACGACGCCCGGCCGGTCCGTTTGTGCGCCGTCATGCGATTATACAGGGAAAAGGGGAGAAGAGAATGGAGGAATTAGAAGGCATCCTGGAGCTGAACAAATCCGAAGGCATTTATATCGATATCGGAACGACCCTTTACATTGACATCGAAGGGGTCAATTTTTCAGTGTCCAGCATTTTTGTGGGCCTTTTGAAGGATGAATTCATGATCGCCACCCTTCCCAAACGCTACAAAAGCGTTCAGAACAAGCTTTATCCGGGCAACCGGATGGTGGTCAAATACCTTTACGACGGGTCTGTTTTCGCTTTCCAGACCAGCGTCATCGAAACCATCACCAATCCGATCAAGGCCCTTGCCCTGGAATATCCAAAAGTGGTTCAGAAACGAGAACTTCGAGGAGTGAAGCGGAATGCGGTCGTGGTCCCCGGCCGGGTCGAGGCAAAAAAAACCGAATTCAGGGTCGTGGTTTTCGACATCAGCAAGAACGGCCTTTGTTTCAAATACTCCGACCAGAAGCAGAATACGGTTTCCCTGAAGGAACGGGATCTGATCCGGGTCTACTGCCAGTTTCCGGGAGCTTCGGACGAAGTCGGGGCATTGGCCGTGGTGCGAAACGTGCGTCGGGAAAAAGACCGGCTCTCCGTCGGCACGGAATTCCAGAACCTGACCCGGACGTTTCTGACGCCCATGATGCATTATCTGTTTTCCATCGAAGATTTCTTCTGATACCCAATGTTGTTGTTTATCCAAAGCTTTTCAAACCGGCTCAGACCCCTGCAATCCAGTGAAACGACAGGTTCGCTTTATTTGTAGATGCTTTTACGATGTCCAACTTTAACTACCCAGATTGAAAGCTCATTCTCTTGAATCGAATAGAGAATTCTATATCTGCCATATCGGAGCCGATATCGTTCCTGATTGTTTAATTTTTTACATCCAGATCGGCATGGGTCTTTGGCAAGCGATTCAATACAAGCTAGAATTTTGGTTAAGTCCTTATCTGGTATTGATTTGAAATCTTTCCATACTGAATCCTTAAAAAAAATTTTATAAACGGCCATCTTTTTTCAATCTCTTGACCATTTGCTCGTAGCTTATTAAAGGTTCGCGTTCTCTTTCATCAAAGACGGCTATATCCTCTGCATCCTCAGATAATGCCTCTTTTAAGGCCTCATTGATTATTTCAGACATTGATTGTGATGTTTCAAGGGCCTTGAGCCGCAATGCCTGATGAAGGAAAGGGTCTAAGTATATGGTTGATCTTTTTGATAATGTGGACATATTTGACCTCCAGAAAATATTTGACAACATCATAACATCACAGCGTTACGATGTCAATCATTGTAAGAGCGAACGGTTGAACTGACGGGCCGGCGCCCTATACCCGAAATCTTCAGATAAAAATTTCCAGTTTCTTAAACCACAAGCTTCCACAAAAATGCACAG
>CAZQIX010000053.1:0-24914 GCA_964593855.1 uncultured Desulfobacula sp.
TCGAATTGGATAAGGTCTCCGTATTTCATGCTTGTCCTGCCTCTCTATTGTTTTTGGATGCCAGTCCATCCCTGTCCTGTCCTCCTTCGGGCGCGCTTTGCGCGTCCAAATCCGCTGTCCTGCGGATTTGTGCCTCATCGACCGTGGCCGAGCCATCCATGCCCACAATCAGCGCATCGACCGAGTCATAGCTGCGGTACTCGGGATGGCCGGTTTCGGCGTACAAAAGCCTCCCGGAATTCACGATTCCGTTCCACGAAGCCACCACGGCCCGATTTCTCGAAATGGACTGCAGCAGGCGCAAGGGGTCCTGCTGGAGATCCTTGTCGAAAAGGATCTCCAGATTATCCAGCACCACGGGTGCTTGAGCCTGGTCCGCGATCTGGTCGAGGATGCCCGGCAGCCGCAGTGACCGCTGCTTGGCTGTCAGCTCCAGTAGCTCGCCGGAGAGCGCCAGATTGACGTTGACAACGGACGAGCCGAATTCCTCGGCAATATCCCGAAGAACGCCGGTCTTGCCGGAACCGGTCTCACCCACCAGCAACACCAGACGGTGATACAAGCCTTCGGCTGCCTGAAGGGATCGTTTTATCTTGTCGTGAATCGGCTCGGCCATGGTCGCTCCTTTTTGATCCGGGGTCGGCTCCATAAGCTACCTTGATGGATGGGCAAAATCAAGGGTTTTGTACTGACGGGACCGGCTTTTTCAGTTCATGTCCATACGCCCGGAATTTTTTCTTTATCTTCAGGCCGGAATGGTCTATGGTCGGAGGCGGTGCCAACTTGAACGGGATGAGGGAGTGACGTCTTTTGAATTCAAACGATCCGGGTGTTTCAGTTTTTTCGATCCCTAATATCAGGCTGTTTATCGCCTTCAGGGTGCTGTTCAACTCCCGGTTCTATTATCCGGTGTTTACCATCCTGTTTCTGGATTTCGGACTGACCGTGGCCCAGTTTGCCGTCCTCAACGCCGTATGGGCCGCCACCATCGTTCTGGCCGAAGTGCCGTCCGGGGCACTGGCCGATATCTTCGGCCGACGCCGGTTGATCGTGTCGGCCGCATCCATCATGATGCTTGAAATCGGGATGATCAGCTTTGTACCGACCGATTCGCCTTCCCTGGTGTTCGGGGTATTTCTGGTGAACCGGGTGTTCAGCGGGCTTGCGGAGGCGGCGGCCAGCGGGGCGGACGAAGCCATTGCCTATGACAGCCTGGCGGAAAAAGGGTTGTCCGACCAGTGGGGATTTGTGCTGGAAGTGCTCATGCGGTTTCAATCCATCGGCTTTATTGTGGTCATGAGCCTGGGCGCGGCCATATACGATCACAGGCTTCTTGAAGCCGTCGGCCGATTTTCAGGCCTTCAGATCACCTTGTCCAGGGAGATCACCATGCGGTTTCCCCTTTACCTGACCCTGATGCTGGCCCTGGGGGCCTGGATTGTCGCCGTGAAAATGAAAGACCCCCCATCGACCGGATCAGGCTCCGGTAAAGGAAGTCAGGGGATTCGGCTGGCCATCCGGCTGATCCTCGAGGCCGGGCTCTGGATCTGCCGGACCCCGTTCGCCCTGGCCGTGATTCTGTTCGGCATGCTTTTCGACGGCATCATCCGCATGATCGTGACCTTGTCCAGCCAGTATTACCGGATGATCGACCTGCCTGAATCCTTGTTCGGCCTTATCGGATCCTTCATGGCCCTGCTCGGCCTGGTGATTCCCAAAGCGGCCGGGAAAATCGCCGAAAAGGGCGGCCCGCCAAAGGCGCTCTGGATCACGGCTCTGCTTGCCGTGACAGGACTCTCGGCCATGAATCTGTTTCAGCCCTACTACGGACTGGTTCCGGCCCTGGTGACCTTCAGCGCCATGTATTTCACCGGATTTTTCGTCAGCTTCTATCTCAACCAGACCACCCCATCCACCCAGAGGGCCACGGTCCTCAGTTTCAAGGGGCTGGCCTTCAACATTTCCTATGGACTGCTGGGCGTTCTGTATGCCCTTGTTCTGAAAACCGGCAGGCAGGGGCTTGACACCGGTAACGCGGAAAATACGGTTTTTGTGAACACTTTCTTCTGGTTTCCCCTCGCCTTTGCCGTCGGATTTGTCTGTCTGCTTTTGATATATGTGCTCCGGCTGAGGGGAAAGGGCTGATTACCAAGGGGTCCGTCACTGCCGCCGTCCGCATCCGCCGCCCATGCCGCGACCGCCCCCCATCCCGCGACCGCCTCCGCATCCGCCCATTCCGCGACTCATGCCCATGCCTCGGCCGCCGCCCATGCCCTGACCCCTACCTTGATTTTGACCTTGACCCTGACCCGACCCGCCGGCCTGACCGCCGGTTCCGGAAGAAGTTCCCTGCGACGAGTCAGCCGGGCGATTTTTGAACCGCTCTACAGCCTGCCGGACCGTTCCGGACTGCCCGGTCACCACTTCAACCTGTTCCGCCTGAAAAACGTCCATGGCTTTGGGACCGCAGTTCCCGGTCAACACGGCCCGGGCTCCTTTGGAAATCACGAAAGCGGCCGACTGGGTGCCGGCCCCGCCGCTCAGGGCGGCGCTTTCATTGGGGAAAGCCTCTACGTCCATTTTTTCCGTGTCCACAATCAACAGATATTCACAACGTCCGAACCGTGGATCGATCACGGCGTTCAAATCTTTGCCCGAGGCGCTTACCGCTATTTTCATGGCTCCTCCTTACTTTTCCGGATGACTGGGGCGGACCCCCATCACTCCATAAATATAGCAAGGTTTATGCCATAGCCTGATTTTTAAATTAATGACATTATTTCAAATGGTTATTTGATCAACACCCCGGATATGGACCTTCGACGGCTTCGAAAAGGCGCAGGAATGCATCAATCCAGAGCGGCCGAAAGTTCCCGGGCGGTCATGACCCGAAGCAGGGGATAAAGGGGATTTTTCCGGTACAGGTTCAGGCACTGGGTATGGGCTTCCTCAGAAAAGGCGGTGGCGCAGTCTTCCAGAATCACGGTCTTGAAATCATGGCACAGGCTGTCCATGGCCGTGGTGAGTACGCAAAAAGTCGTCGCGATGCCGGCCACGGCGCATAGAGTCACGCCCCGATCCCGCAGTATGGTCTCGAGCCCGGTGTTGAAAAAGGCGGAAAACCGGGGTTTGGGAAGCCATAGGTCTTCCGGGGCTCGGTCCAGTGTATCCACTATCTGCGCGCCCTCCGTGCCCCGAATGGCGTGGGGCTGCATCTTTCCCTTGAAAATAAAATCATCGGGGTGAAAGGCATCGGTGGAAAAAATGACGGGGCAACGCCTCTCCCGAAATTCCCGGATCATTGCGTTGATGGGGGGAACGATTTTTCGGGCCAGGGGAGTGATGGGGTAAGGATGGTCTTCCCTGAAATAGTCCTTTACCATATCGATAATGATCAGGGCGGGTTTTTCCGTCATGGCGGCGGCTCCTTTGATGGCATGGAGGGGATGAAACTGGAGCTGAAAGAAAAACCTGGGGCAAAGGAAGCTGAAAACCTCTGCCCCAGGAACCGGAGTGATTTTTTCCCTATCTGTTTTTCCAGACAGGCCTTCTCTTCTCCTCGAAACTGGCGATCCCTTCAAGGGTATCTTCGGTTTTCATGAGGGTCTTGAGAAAGTAGTTGCTGACCAGATCCACGCCCTGGAAGAAACTGGTGCCGATATGGCGTTTCACGGCGCGCTTGTTGAGACGGATGATGAGCGGGCTGGACATGGTGATCTGTTTGACCGTGTTGTCCACCAGTTCGGCAAATCCTTCCACCGACGCCACCTGGGATACAAATCCCAGGTCCTTGGCCTGCTGGGCCGTGTAATTCTGGCCCGTGGTCACGATTTCAATCGCCTTGGCCACGCCCACCAGTTCGGGTAGACGAAGGGCCGCATAGGGCGGGAAAAAGCCCAGTTTGATTTCCGGCTGGCCGAAAATGGCTTTTTCCGATGCCAGAACGATGTCGCAGGCAATGGCCACTTCCATGCCGCCGCCGAGGCAGGCCCCGTTCACGGCCGCGATCACCGGGATATCGATCATGTTGATGAGCTCGAAGATGCGGTTGAAAACAGCCACCATCTGATCCACGTTGTCGGGTTTGTGATCGGCCACTTCCACGCCCGCGCAGAAGCTCTTGCCTTCGCCCGTGATCACGACGCATTTCAGCTCGGTGTCGGCGGCGATCTTTTCCAGTTCGGCATTGAGCTCGTTCATCATGGGAATGTCCAGAACATTGTGTTTGGGCCGGTCCAGGGTAATCCTGGCGACCTGGTTTTCCTTGACGACTTTTAAAAATTGAGGTTCTGCCATGTTGGCCTCCTGGTCTATAACGTTTATTCGGATCATCCTAGCCCCTGATCACTCTGGGCGTTATCAGGTGGTGCTGGGGACAGATGGATTTCGGGTTCTGGTAGCAGGCCCCGGCAAAGGCCTTGAGGTAATCCCTCAGGCGGTTCATTTTCACGACTTCGTCCACCATGCCGTATTTGGCGCAGTAGGCCGGCCTTGAGTTGTCATAGTATTCCTTGGCCTGCTGGTTCATCTTTTCGATGATGGGCTCCAGGGATCGACCGGCGTCCTTTTCCTTGACCAGGCGCCTGGAGAAACTGGCCGCGGCGGCTGTTTCTCCGTGCATAACGTAGATTTCGGTGGTGGCGATACCCAGGGTAAATGCGTTGTGCCGGTTGGCCGTAGGTCCGCCCATGACATAATGGGCCGCCGCCGTTCCCTTTCTCAGCGTCACCAGGATCATGGGCACATCCGTCTGCTGGATGGAATAGATCAGAGACTGGCCCAGGCCCAGAAGTTCGGCTTTTTCGGCAATATCCCCCACATCGATGCCGGAGGTGTCCTGGAACCAGATCAATGGAATCCGATCGCGACCGCACAAGGTCACGAATTCATTCATCTTGATCAGGCCTTGGCGGTAGAGTTTGCCTCCGATGCCGCCGTAATCCGCATATTCCGGATAGTTCTCCCCCAGCCAGCCCTGGTTGTTGCCGATCATGCCCACCAGAAAACCATCGATTTTCACGAGCCCGGTGTAGATTTCCGGTCCGTAGTCGGGCTTGAATTCCATGTGTTCGCTGCCGTCCACCAGACGGGCGATGATTTCCTTGAAATTATAGATCTGTTTCTGATTGAAGGGGATGATGCGGTAGAGATCTTCGGACGAGAAACGGGGTTCTCTGGGTTCGGCCACGCGGAAGAATTTGGGGTTGTAGGCCGGCATGTCTTTCATGTAGTCCTTGAGGCCGTCCAATACCCCTGTTTCCTCTTCATATACATATCTGAAAAATCCGGTTTCATTGTAGTGGATGTCCACTGATCCCGGAGGTTTTTCCTTGAACTGTTTGGCAGCCGCGATCAGTTGCTCTGCGCCTTCCAGATCAAAATAACCCTTGGGGGACATGCCGCTGAGGATGCCGCCGCCGCCCACGGCGATGTTGCAGTTCTTGTGGGCGAAAAGAATGGTGGGGCTGATGCCCTGATAACCGCCGCCGGCCGGATTGGTGCCGTAAATGCCGGCCAGGACCGGGATGCCCATCTGTTCGAGTTCGGCATGGCGGTAGAAGGTGGTACCGCTTCCCCTGCGGTTGGCATAGAATTTTTCCTGCTGGGTCAGTTTCACACCGCTGCAGTTGACCAGCCAGACCAAGGGGATGTTCAGGCGTTTGGACAGATTGGTGGCCCTGAAGATGTTTTCCGGCTGTCCCGGGAGCCAGGCCCCGGCCATGACCTTGTTGTCGAACCCGGCCACCACGCACCATTTGCCGGAAATCCGGGCCAGACCGTCAATGACGTTGGTGGTGCCCTCTTCATTGTCTTCAGGATTGAAAATCGTGTGCAAAGGAATCCAGGTCCCCGGATCCACCAGATAATCCAGGCGTTGCCAGACCGTCATCTCTCCTCGTGAGTTGATTTTTTCCGTGGGCAGCCCGGCATTTTTCACCTTTTCGACTTCCGCGTCGATGCCGGCTTCCACTTCCAGGATGCTCTGGACGTTCGCCTCCGAGCTGACCACCTGCCCCTGGTTCAGTTCCGTGCCGAATTCCGTCATGTATTCAAAATATTGTCTCATTCTTTCTTTACTCCCGGTCCTAAAAAATTGTCATTTCCGCCCGAATCACATGCCTTCCGAAACCCGGACGATGGTTCAACTCTGGTTGTTTCAAATAGCGGAACAGCGTTTTAAGTCCCTTTAAAGTTTAAAGAAATCCATTTCTTTGTCAAGCTATTTTTCAGCTATTTTTTAACTTTTTTCTTGACAATCCTATCAGATTTTTGTCTAGGTTACAATCACATTATGAAACAATGTTTTGATATATAAAACACTTGGCAATACGGAATGAAAACAAGCGGAAAACACGGACAGACTAAAGTCATGACCCTGGAGCAGGCGGTCGGAGCCTTTGTCAAAGACGGCAGCCATATCTCCATCGGGGGGTTTACCCTGAACCGGAACCCCATGGCCGCCGTTCATGAGATCATCCGCCGGGGAATCCGGGATCTTCACCTCTACGCCCATTCCAACGGACAGGGACTGGACGAGCTGGTTGGGGCCGGTGCCGTTTCCGGCGTTGAACTCGCCTATTCGGGAAACGGGCGATTCGCGCCCACCTGTCTGTGTTTCCGGCGCTTTGCGACCCAAAAACGGATCCGGGTGGAAGACTACTCCAATTTTCAGATGGCGTTGCGGTTCATGGCCGGGGCCATGGGTGTGCCCTTTCTTCCGACCTTCAGCTCCCTGGGAACGGACATCATCGAAAAATGGGGGTTTGACCCGGCCATGAGGCAAGCGGACCCCAGACTGAGCATCAAAAAACTCACCCTCATGGACAACCCGTTTTCACGGTCCGAGGTGCCCGAAAAACTCGTTCTGGTTCCGGCCATCCAGCCCGATGTCACTCTCATCCACGCCCAGACGGCGGATACACGCGGCACGGTCCGCATCAAGGGCCTGACCTTTTCCGATGTGGAGCAGGCCAAGGCTTCCCGGCACGTCATCGTCACCTGCGACGAGCTGGTGGAGCCGGGGGTGCTCAACCAAAACCCCCAGGCCAATCAGTTGCCCTCCTTCTGCGTGGACGCGGTGGTGCACGTACCCTTCGGGGCCTATCCCACCGCCTGCTGCGGCATTCACGATTATGACGCCGAATTCCTGGATCGTTACCGGGATCTGGCCGGCTCCGATACCCGCTTCGAGGATTATATCCGGGAATATATCACCGACACCGGAAATCATGCCGGATTTCTCGAAAAAGCCTGCGGCGACAGAATCCAAGACATCCTGGCCGATGCCGAAACCGGCTACTCCGACAGAATCAGGCGGCATCCATGACCTTCACCCGCAAAGAGCTCATGGTGCTGTCCGCGGCCCGACTGATCCGCAACCGGGATATCGTATTCTGCGGCACCGGTATCTCCATGCTGGCGGCTGTGGCGGCCAAACATATCTACGCCCCGGAATGTCTGATTTTTTTCGAAACCGGGGCCGTTGATTCAAAACTCGAAAGTCTTCCCCTGGCGGTTTCCGACTCCCGGGTCATGTATGGAGCTCAGATCTTCTGCTCGTTGATGGAATCCTTTTGCTTCATGCAGAACAGGAAAACCGGGGCCCATATCGTCAGCATATTCGGTGCGGCCCAGATCGATCCCTTCGGCAACCTGAATTCCACCATGACAGGAGATTACGAAAATCCCGGAGTCCGGTTTCCCGGCAGCGGCGGAGCCTGCGATGTCGCCTCTTTTGTCCATACCAGCATTATTTTCATGAAACTGGAAAAACGCAAATTTGTGGAAACCCTTCCCTACATGACCAGCCCCGGATGGCTTCAGGGATTCGACACCCGTATCCGGGCCGGCCTGAGCCCCCATGGCCCCGGACAAGTGGTCACGGACATGGGTATAATGGGCTTTGACGCCGCGTCCAGACGCATGTTTCTCCAGGCTGTGTATCCCGGGGTCCACCCCGAGGAGGTCCGCGATCGAACCGGTTTTGATCTGGATATTTCAAGGGCCTTGGAAATCCCCCACCCCGATCCTTCGGAGCTGAAAATACTGAGGGAAAAATCGGATCCTGAAAAACTGATCCTGGACTGAGGAAGCAGCCGACCATGCCCACCGCCGCCAGACCGAACCGAAAACTCAATTCCATCGAAAAAGCCCTGGAAATCATGCTCAAATTCCAGGACGTCAAGCCGTCCTGGGGAATCCGGGAGCTGAGCGCCAGCCTTGATTTCAGTCCGGCCACGGTGCAGCGTATCCTCCAGGTGCTCAAATCCTACGAGTTCGTGCGGCAGGACCCCCTGACCCGCCAGTATTTCGTGGGCTCCATTTTCTACCGGTTTCTTGAAAACCTCAACAGCTCCAACAACCTGGCCCGCATCGGACGGCGCTTCATGGAAGATGTGGCCGGGGCCACTCTGGAAACCGTTCACCTGAATATCATCCAGGGCCGGGTCCGGATATGCATCGACACCATTGAATCCCCCAAGGTGCTCAAGGCCGGCATGCCCGTCGGCAACCAGTCCCCTCTGTATGCGGGCGCATCCGCCAAATGCCTGCTGGCATTCAGCGAAGACGAATTCAAAACCGACTATTTCAAAACCACGGGGCTGAAACCCGTCACGGACAGAACCATTGTCCAGACGGAAAAACTCGTCAAAGAACTCAAAAAAATCAAAAAGCAGGGATACGCCCGCAGCCTCGGGGAACGGACACCCGGCCTCGGATCCTTGAGCGCCCCTGTTTTTAATTATAAAGGAGAGATCCTGGCAAGTCTGAGTCTTGCCATTCCTGAAATCAGATTCAAACAGGAGGATCATCTGGCAAATTGTATCAATGTACTGACCGGTGCGGCCGCATCGTTTTCCGAAGCAATGGGATGGCGCGCCGGTAAATTTTAATCATCAGGAGGAACAATGGATTTTCAGTTGTCAAAAGAGCTTCAGATGCTCCAGAAAGAAATCAGAAACTTTGCCAAAAAACAGATAGAACCCTATGCCGATGAATGGGACGAAAAAAATTACCTGCCCCTCAAGGAAGTCATGCTGCCGTTGGGCGAACTGGGCTTTTTCGGCACGGTCATCCCTGAAGAATACGGTGGAGAGAACATGGGCTTTCTGGCCGCCATGATCGTGACCGAAGAACTGGCCCGGGTATCCTCTTCCCTCCGGGTTCAGGTCAACATGCAGGTTCTGGGATGCGCCTACACCATTTTCCGATACGGCACCGAAGAGCTCAGAAAAAAATATGTCCAGAAACTCTGCACGGCGGAATACATCGGCGGGTTCGGCATCACTGAACCGGATGCGGGCTCCGACGTCATGGCCATGTCTTCCACCGCTGAAGACAAGGGAGACCACTGGCTCATCAACGGGTCCAAAACCTGGATCTCCAACGCCAACGTGGCCGACGTCCTGATCTACTACGCCTACACCGACAAGGCCGCCGGCTCCAAAGGGCTCTCCGCCTTTGTCATCGAACCCAAAAACTATGCCGGCATCAAGACCTCCGGCCTGGAAAAACTGGGCTCCCATTCCTCCCCCACGGGCGAGGTGTTCATGGACAACGTCAAGGTGCCCAAGGAAAATATTCTGGGCAAACCCGGCGACGGCGCCAAGATTGTTTTCTCCTCTCTGAACCAGACCCGTCTGTCCGCGGCAGCCGGCGGCGTGGGCCTGGCCCAGGCCTGTCTGGACGTTGCCACCAAATACTGCAACGACCGGAAACAGTTCGGCAAAAAAATCGGTGAATTCCAGATGAACCAGGACATGATCGCCCAGATGACCGCGGAAATCGAAGCGGCCCGGCTGGTGGTCTACAAGGCCGCCTGTGAAAAAGACGCCGGCGAGCTGAACAACGGCCTTTCCGTGGCCATGGCCAAATATCTGGCCGGTGAAATCGCCACCAAAGCCTCCAACTTCGCCATGAGAATCCTGGGCGCCTACGGATACTCCACCGAATACCCGGTGGCCCGCTACTACCGCGATGCGCCCACCTACTCCATGGTGGAAGGCTCCGCCAATATCTGTAAATGGATCATCGCCCTGGATCAGCTGGGGTTCAGAAAAGCCAACCGATAAGAGAGGTATCCGGTGGACCCGAAAGAACTGGCAAAAAAGACAGGTGATACAGCCAAGCTGTATTTTTCAACGGTCAAGGAAGAAGAAAAACCCTACAACCTGTGGCGGTATTTCGATAAAGACCTGGCCCGGGACATGTCCCTTTACATTACCGGACAGATGTACGCCAGAGAAAAAATCCCCCACAAAATCCGTCAGCTCATCACAGTGGCGGCACTGACCGTGCTTTCAAAACCAGATGAGCTCAAGCTGCACACCCATGCGGCCCTGAACGTGGGCTGCACACGGGAGGAAATCGCGGAAGTGATTTTCCAGACCAGTATTTACGGCGGCGTACCGGCCGCCAATACGGCTCTGACGGTATTGAAGGAAGTGCTGGAAGAACGGGGAGAGGCCTGAGACTGAACCCTTGACACAGTGAAACGAGCAGCCGCCGAAAATTCCCTGACCTGATTTTCGGCGGCTGTTTCAAATTTCAGCGGCCGGTCTCAAACCGGGGCCGTGCCAGAAGGGTGTTCCAAACCCCGTCGGGACAGCGTCTTTCCACGACATGGATGCCGCGGGCGGCCAAAAGATCCAGAATTTTCCGGGTCTCGGAATGGAGAAGCCCGGACAGAATGATCCATTTCCGGTCCGAAAACCCCGGGCTGTCGATGATGCGTCGCATTACGTCATAATGGATATTGGCCACCAGCAGGTCGGACCCGATGGCCGTCATTTCCTCTCCCCTGGCCTGGAAGGCCAGGATACGATTCTGGAAATTGTTGCGGCGAATGTTGGCCAGGGCCGTGCGAACGGCCAGAAGATTGAAATCACAGGCCAGTATCCTTCGGCAACCCAGAGCCGCCGCGCCCAGGGCCAGCAGTCCGGTGCCCGTCCCGATATCCAGAACCGTGTCCATACGCTCCCGCGAGCAAATCCGATGAATCAGACCCAGGCAGTCTTCGGTGGTCGGATGACGCCCGGTTCCGAACACCACCCCCGGATCCAGCAGAATTTCCCGAACGTCCGGGTCTTTTTCACCCGGACGGTTCCAGGGCGGACACACGTAAAGGTTCTCGATGCGGTATGGCTGGATTTTGTCGCCATGCCACTGCTCGCCGGTCATTTCATATTTATCGATCAGGCCGATGCCGGCGGCGGATGAAAGAATATCACGAACCCGGTCGTCGCTGGGCGCGGAAAAAAACAAAAACGCCTCTTTACCTTCCACCCAGGCACCCAGAAAGGTTTCATGGCTTCGGATGGGCTCTTTTATGTCGGGAACGCCATCCAGATAATAGATATGGAGTTCTTTATACGGGTCCGTCATCTGCATGCCTCCGTCTGGTTCCTCTTTCTTTTGCCCCGGCTCCGGCCCGACCGTTTCAGCCTGAATCAATTTGACAATTCAACGAATTTGCAAAATAATCCCTTTTAAAACAAAACGCAAGCAAGTGCAGGTATTCATGAAATTTGAAAAAATCAGCGTCCGGTTCCAGGCCCCCGACATTGCCGAGGCCGAAGAACGAATCTGTAACATCTTCTTTTCCATCGGCCTTCAGGGCGTGGTCTGCGATATCCCGCTGGAAGAGCCCGATGAGGGGTTCGGCACCCATACCCTTCCCCTACCTGAAACCTTTTCCATTACCGGGTACCTTCCCGTGATCCAGGACTCCGACACAGCCGTCACCGCCGTCCGGCAACGGGCCGATGAACTGAAGGCCGTCGGCATCTCAACCCGGGTGGTCTGTGAAACAGTGGATGACCGGGATTGGGCCGACGCCTGGAAAACCTATTTTGAAGTGAGCCGGGTCACGGACCGGATCGTGATCCAGCCCCGGTGGAAGACTTACACTCCCGATGCCCGAGACATCGTGATTCAACTGGATCCGGGCATGGCCTTCGGCACCGGAACCCACCCCACCACGGCCATGTGCCTGAACTTTCTGGATCGGCTTTTAAAGCCCGGGGACACTTTTCTGGATGTCGGGACCGGCTCCGGGATTCTCATGGTTGCGGCCCTGAAACTGGGGGCCTCGCGGGCCCTGGGCATCGACACCGATGCCGCGGCCGTTTCCATTGCCCGGGAAAACCTCGCCTTCAACGGATTGCCGCCGGATCGATACAGCCTGTCCTGCGCCACCCTGGACCAGACCCCGACCCGGACCTGGGACCTGGTGGCGGCCAACATCATCGCCCAAGTCATCGTCACCATTCTCCCGGACCTGGTTCGGCGCATGTCCGCCAGCTCCCTGGCTGTTCTGGCCGGTATCATCCGGGACCGTCGGGACCAGGTGATGGATGCCCTCCAGGGCCACGGCCTTTGTGTGGCGCACGAATCAGGCGAGGACGAATGGGTCACTCTGGTCGTCAAATTCAATCCAGGCATTGGACAATCCCTGCCGTCCATGGTATAAGGCCTGGAACAAAAAACACACGGGAATCATGAACAAACCATTGTTTTCCATTTCAAAAAAGGGCAGGGACACGGTAATCTCACTGAACGGGCGGCTGGATGCACATGCGGCGTCTCGTCTGTGGCAAGAATGGCCCGGGATGGTTCAGAAAACGGACACCTCCGGGATCGTCCTGGATCTCGAGCATCTGGATTATCTGGATACGGCCGGCGCGGCCCTGCTCTGCCACCTGGAAACCCGATTCACTTCAAAAGTCAAAAGGCCTTTTACCTTCGCCCACCTGAAGCCGGAACATGCCGAACTGGTGGACACGGCCCGGAACCTGTCCGGATCGGACGCCCCGGACCCCCGACCGGCCCCTCTGTCCTTTGTCGAGACCCAGGGCCGACGGCTCGCCGACGCCCTGTCCGAAGCCCGGGAGTTCATCACCTATATCGGGGAAATCGTCCAGGCCCTTTTCCAAAGCCTGATCCGGCCCCGGAGCATCCGATGGGCCGACGTCTTCATGGTAGCCGAGCGGGCCGGGGTCGACGCCCTGCCCATCGTCGCTCTCATCAGTTTCATCGTCGGGCTTGTCATGGCTTTTCAGGCGGCCATCCCCATGCGGATGTTCGGGGCCGAACTGTATGTGGCCAACCTCATCGGCATCGCCATGGTCCGTGAACTAGGGCCTCTCATGACGGCCATTGTGCTGGCCGGCCGTTCCGCTTCGGCCTTTGCGGCCGAAATCGGCACCATGCGCATCAACGAGGAAATCGACGCCCTGACCGTCATGGGTCTGGACCCGGTTCAGTTTCTCATTGTCCCCCGGGTCATCGCGGCCACGATCATGACCCCGCTTCTGGCCGTATTCGCCAACCTGGTGGGCATCATCGGAGGCGCTCTGGTGATCGTCGGCATGGGATATCCCGTTATTTCCTATTACAATCAGGTCATCGCCTTTGCGAGCTGGGGGGATTTCACCGGCGGAATGGTCAAATGTCTGGTTTTCGGCCTTCTGATAGCTGCCGCAGGCTGCATCCGGGGCTATCAAACCCGCAGCGGGGCCTCGGCCGTAGGCCTGTCCACCACCCGGGCCGTGGTCACCGGCATCATTCTGATCGCCGTGTTTGACGGCATTTTTTCCATTGTTTACTATTTCCTGGATATATGAAAACCGCGGCCCCCATCATCAGAGTTGAAAACCTGTATGCCGGATACGGCCATACTCCCATCATCGAAAACATCAGTTTCGAGGTCCGGCAGGGTGAAATCTTTATCATCATCGGAGGATCCGGCTGCGGCAAAAGCACGCTGCTCAAACACATGATCGGCCTTCTGCCGCCCATTTCCGGTCATGTGTGGATCCAGGGAGAAAACCTGTCCGCGGCGGCCGGATCGGATCGAAACCGGATTCTGAGAAAAATCGGGGTGGCGTTTCAGAGCGGGGCCCTGTTCGGCTCCATGACCGTTCTCGACAATATCATGCTGCCCCTGAGGGAATTCACCCGCCTGCCCCAACCGGTCATGGAAAATATCGCCCGGCTGAAACTCAAACAGGTCGGCCTGGAAAAAAGCGGGTTTCAATTACCTTCCGAACTGTCGGGGGGGATGAAAAAACGGGCGGCCCTGGCGCGGGCCATGGCCCTGGACCCGGCCATCATCTTTCTGGATGAACCCTCGGCCGGACTGGATCCGGTCACGTCTGCGGGCATGGACGGGCTGATCAAGGACCTGGCCGTCTCCATGGGCATCACCTTTGTCATCGTTACCCACGAACTGGCCAGCATCGACGCCATTGGCGACCGGATCATCATGCTGGACAAGCGGGTCAAGGGAATCATCGCGACAGGCACGCCGGACCGGATGAAAAACAACACCGACGACATGGACGTGTTTCAATTTTTTAACCGCAAAATCAATAAGGGTGAGTGAAAAATGACCCGGAAGACCCATTTTTTCAAGCTCGGACTCTTCGTCATCCTGGCCGTGGGCCTGGGTGCCCTGTTTTTAATCGTTTTCGGAGCGGGCCGGTTTTTCAAGAAAGAATTTATGGTGGAAACCTGTTTCAATGAATCCGTTCAGGGCCTGAGCATCGGCTCGGAAGTCAAATACAAGGGCATCCAGATCGGCAGCGTCCAATCCATCACCAGCGCTTCTCAGGTCTACAATGCCCGTTCGGATTACGTTCTGGTGAGACTGTCGCTGCAGGAAGACGTGTCCCTGGGCCAGACCGGGAATTCGGCCGAGGAACGGGTTAAAAAGGCAATTGAGAACGGTCTGGTGATCCGGTTGTCCTTCAAAGGGATCACGGGCGTTGCCTACCTGGAAACCGACTATTCCGAAAGCCTTTCAGATGTGCCCTTGACCATCGCCTGGACTCCGAAATTCACTTACATTCCCTCCCAGAGAAGCAACATGAAGCAGTTCGGCGATTCCCTGAGTCAGATTCTGGACAGTCTCACGGCCATCAATGTCCGGGGGATCACCCAGGATATCGAACGTCTGCTCAAAACCCTGGACACCAAAATGACCGAACTGGATACGGTCAACATTTCCACACTGACCGCCTCCCTTCTCCAGGAGCTCAAAGACACCAACCTGAAAATCAATCAGGCCATCAAGCCCGACCGGATCAACCGGTTGATGGATGATGCAGGCGCCTCTTTCGCTGAATTGAGAACCATTGTTGAAAATACCCGCTCCCCCCTGGACACCGCTGCCCGGGATTTTCAAAAAGCCGCAGGCAGCGCGCGGGTCCTGGCCGAAAACCTTGAAACCCGCTTCGGACCGGATATCGACGGTCTGTCAACCGGCCTGAACGAACTGCTGAAAAATCTGGCCGCCATTTCGGAGCTTGTCAACCACATGGTCTGGCTGAATTCGGACAAGATCAAACTCATTGTGGACAATCTTGAAACCGCTTCGGAAAACCTGAAACAGATGAGCAAAGACATCAAGCAGTATCCGGGACGTCTGATTTTTGAAAAACCCCCTGAAAAAACGGATCTGGAGAAACAGCAATGATGCGGTTGAAACCTTTATCCATACTCTTGGCCCTGCTGATGCTCGCAGGGACCCCCTGGGGTTGCTCGGGGCTTAAAAAAGAACCGGTGAGCAAACAATATTATGATCTGAATCCACAGGTGCAGGTCCCGCCCAGAGAAAAACCGGACCAAGGACACACTCTGCTCGTCAAAAACTTTTCCATTGACGCAGCCTTTGATTCCCATGGGTTTACCTATCAGATCGGCGACCATGAATATGTCACCGATTATTACCACGAATTTATCAGTTATCCGGCCAGACTCATCACGGAAAAGACCTCGGACATCCTCTATGCCTCGGAACTGTTCAAGCCGGTCCTCAACCCTTCACGGCAGGATATCGCCTATCGCCTGTCGGGAAAAATCAATCGATTGTCCGGGGATTTCAAGGACCGTTCACGGCCTCGGGCCGTGGTGGAAATCCGGATGATCCTGGAGAAAAACATGGGCCCCGCCTTCAGTCCGATCTTAAACCATGTGTTCATGGCGGAAATCCCCATCCCCGATACCGGACCGGATTCACTTGTCTCCGGATGGAACCATGCATTGTCGAAGATTCTGATCCGGTTGATGGATGAATACCGCCGGATATCGCCCGTTTCATAGACCTTTTCTTCGGCGGGCCCGCCGACCCGGACAAGTCTTTTCCGAATCTATGGCTCCAGGTGATCCATAGAGCGCCGGATACCCAGTTTCCGCATCCGTGAGGCAAAGGTGGATCGGTTCACGCCCGAGGCCCGGGCCGCCCAGGTCACATTCCAGTTGTGTCTGCTCAAGAGTTCGGTAACATAGAGTTTTTCCACCCGGTCCCAGGTCATGCCGCCCAGATCCGTGGAGACAGGATCGGCAGACGGTTTCCATTCCCGGTCCGGAGACAGGGAAGACGTTGGTTCGCAGACATGAAAAGGGAGATCGGAAAAATCGATGTCCGCGTCCCCGGTGATGACCACAAGATACCGGATGAGATTTTCCAACTCCCTGATATTTCCCGGCCAGGCATAGGAAACCAGGGCCTGCATGGCCCGAGGGGTGATATTCTTTTCCACTCCTCCCAGACGGATGGATTCCTGCTGCAGAAAATGGCGGGTCAGCAGCGGGATGTCCTCGCGCCGATCGCCGAGCGACGGCAGATGAACCGGAAGGACGGACAGCCTATAAAACAGGTCCCGGCGAAACCGGCCCTCCGCCACCATCTGCCGAATATCACGATTGGTGGCTGCCACGATTCGGACATCGATGATCCGCATTGATGTTTCACCCAGGGGTTTGATCTCGTTTTTCTGAAGTACGCGAAGCAGACCGCCCTGAACGCTCAAGGGCATGTCGCCGATTTCATCGAGAAAAACCGTTCCCCCTTCCGCAGCCTCGAAAAGACCCATTTTGTCCTTTACGGCGCCGGTGAAAGCCCCTTTTTTGTATCCGAACAATTCGCTTTCCAACAAGGTCTCGGGAATGGCTCCACAATTCTGAACCAGAAACGGGCCTTCTTTCCGATGGCTGGATTGGTGAATCCTTTCCGCGACCAGCTCCTTGCCCGTACCGCTGTCTCCGGTGATGAGAACGGGAAAGTCCGTATCCGAGTAACTTTTGACCAGATCCATGCATTTTCTGAAGGCCGGACTCTGACCGATGATGTCTTCTTTTCGGCGGGATTTTTGGAGGGCGGATTGAAGACTAAGGCGTTTCTTCTTTTCATCGGCATACAAAAGAGCGTTGCTCAAGGCGATGGAGCAAATGTCCACCAGGTTCTGGATCTGATCCAGATACCCCTGATCCAGATTCAGACTGTTTTTTTCCGGGCGGGTGTCGATCACCTGCAGCGCCCCGTAAACCTTCCGGTCCCTGAAAAAAAGGGGAAAGCAGAGAATCAAGCTGCTCTTGACGGCCAGATGGTCTTCAACCTCACGGCAATGGCGGCGATCGCTGCCGATTTCAGCCACGGTGCGTTTGCGGTTTTCGATCACCCATCCCACAATGCTGGGCTGCCTCACATCCAGGCTCACCCCCCGGATCTGATCACTCTGCTCGCCCGCCGCCTCCACGCACACATAGGCATCTTCTTTCTGAATCCAGATGGATCCCCTCTGGACGTTCTGAATTTTCAGCAGGGACGCCAGAAATTTTTTCTGTAAAACTTCCGGATTGAGTTCCTTGAATAGATCCAGGTCGATTCTGTTCATAAAATGATCCCGGCAATGAGGTTTCATGAAATTGACGATATCCCATCATATTGGATGAGCGGCATTAGATCAAATGGTTTTTGACCTGTTTCCGGCCGGATGTCCGGAAAGCGGTTGCCGGACCGGTCGGCCTTACATGAGAAAATACGGATCCACATCCACGGCCAGGCGGATGCCGGATGTCAAAGCCGCATCAGGATGTTCCAGGGCCGTCCGGACGATGCGGCCCAAAACAGCGGCGGATGGTCCTTTGATGAGAATCTGCCACCGGTACTGGGAGGAAATTCTGGTAATGGGGGCTTCGGCCGGGCCCAGAATCTGAACCGTATCCCTCGCGTCTTTTTCGCCGTTGGCCAGATCCCGGATCACCCGGGCCAGGGCTTCGGCGCGGGCACTCACGGCTTCAGCCGTTTTCCCGGACAGCTTCAACTGGATCATGCGTGAAAAAGGCGGGTACATCAAAGCCTTTCTGAAAGGCGTCTCATTGTGGAAAAAATCTAGAAAATCCTGTTTTCGGGCGGCTTCGATGATGAAATGATCCGGATTGTAGGTCTGCATGACCACCCTCCCCGGCAGATCGCCCCGACCGGCCCGGCCGGCCACCTGGGCCAGAAGCTGGAAGGTTCTTTCCCCGGCCCGGAAATCCGGAAGGCTGAGGGACAGGTCCGCACAGATCACCCCGACCAAGGTGATGGCCGGAAAATCATGGCCTTTGGCCAGCATCTGGGTACCCACTACAATATCCACGGTCCGGTTCCGGATCTGCTTCAGAATACGGATGGTTCCGCCTTTCCGGGCCGTGGTGTCCTGGTCCATCCGGGCGATGCGGGCATCCGGAAACCATTCTTTGAGAAGATTTTCAATCTTTTCCGTGCCGAACCCGAGGGGGCGGATTTTCCGGGACCCGCATTCCGGGCAAAGGGTATCGGACGGACGGGCATACCCGCATAGATGGCACCGGTATTCTCGGCGGCCCTGGTGCAGGGTCATGGTCACATCGCAAAATTTGCAGGAAAGAGCCTTGCCGCAGTCCCGGCACACCGGAAAAGTGGCAAACCCGCGTCTATTGAGAAAGATCAGAGCCTGCTCCCCTTTGTCCAGGCACTGACGGATGGCTTTGAACAGCTCCGGCGTGATCATCCGGTCCATGGGTCGCCCGTCCCTGTATTTCTTCAAATCCACCAGGGTAATGGCCGGTAGCGGCCGACGGTTGATTCTGTGCTCGAGCTTGATCTCCTCGAAGCGACCTGTCACCACATTCTGGTAGGACTGCACCGAAGGGGTGGCCGATCCCAGAACGACCGGACATCGGCCGAGTTTGCCCCGAACCACGGCCAGATCCCGCGCGTTGTAGCGCAGGCCGGTTTCCTGTTTGTAAGAGCCGTCGTGTTCCTCATCCACAATGATCAGTCCGATGTCCTCAAAGGGGGCGAAAACAGCGGACCTCGCCCCGATAACGATGTCCACCCCGCCCATCAGAATTTTGCGCCACTGGTCCAGAAGCTCCCCCCGGGACAGGGAGGAATGGATCACGGCGACCCGCTCTCCGAACCGGGCCCTGAACCGTCTTTCCGTCTGTGTGATCAGGGCGATCTCCGGAACCAGGACCAGAGCCTTCCGGCCCTGATCCACCACATCCCGGACCAGCCGAAGATACACTTCGGTCTTACCCGATCCAGTGATGCCGGTGATCAAAAAGGTCCTGAACGACCTATCGGGCATTCTCTGCACCCGGCTGACCGCGGCGGCCTGTTCGGCTGTCAGCTCCGGGGGCGTGTCAGGGTCCACGGGATCACCCAGCGGATCCCGGAACACCCGTCGCTGGAAGATCCGGACCCATCCGGCTTCGGCCAGGCGCTTGACCAGAGCCGGGGCCGTTGGAACCAGCTCTCTGAGGCGGGTCATGGATATCTCCGGGTGCCGCCGGACGATATCCATGATTTTCTTTCTTTTTATGGACAGGCGGGCGGACGGATCCGGCTCTTTTTCAAACGCGATAAATGTTTCCATCCGGGCGGCGGCCCCGTCTTTTTTCAGCACATGGGACACGACAACAAGATCCTGTTTTTCCATTCTGCGGATCAACGATTGAATGGACGGATTCCGGCTGTTTTTGCATACCTGCTTCAAGGGGCACGAATCCCGGTCCCCGATCCAGGTCAGCACATCTTCTTCTCCGGGCGTGAGTCCGCCCCGGGACAGAGCTTTTCTGCCTTCGGCGGTAATGGACACGCAGGCCACGTCATGGGTTTCCAGACCGGCGGGCAGGGCGGTGCGGATCACCTCTCCCAAAGGGTGCATGTAATAATCGGCGATCCACTGGAAAAACGGAATTTCAGACATCGGGAACATTGGATGATCATCCAGCACGTCCAGAATTTTCTTCAGGGTGAACCCGGGGTTCTCATCCCGGCCGGACAGGATGTATCCGGTGACCCGTTTTTTCCCAAAGGGCACCAGCACCCTCATTCCAGGCTCGCAGGCGTCGCGGAAATGATCCGGCACGGCATAGGTATAGGCCCGGGGTACGGGAAGAGCAACGGCCACGGATATGTAGGGCGAATGAATCATCTGCCCCATTGTGCACAAAAAAATAATTATATCAACACCCGGACCGGACATATTTGCTTGACGTATCCCCCATGAGTTTAATAGTGTCTTACCCGACATCGCCCTATGGCCGGACAAACCATTTTTTTAACAAAGGAGACCGCAATGACCGTATTTGTCCAGAATCATCCGCTGATCAGACACAAACTCGGGCTGATGCGCCGGAAGGATATCAGCACCAAGGATTTCAGGGACCTTGCCTCCGAAGTGGCCAGGTTGCTGACCTATGAGGCCACCAAGGATTTGACCACTGAAAAAAAGGTGATCGAAGGCTGGGCCGGAGAGGTTGAGATCGAAGAGATCAAAGGCAAGAAAATCACGGTGGTCCCCATTCTGAGGGCCGGACTGGGCATGCTCGACGGGGTGTTCGATCTCATTCCATCGGCCCGGGTCAGTGTGGTGGGGTTCTATCGAAACGAGGAAACCCTGGAGCCGGTCCGGTATTACGTCAAAACCGCCAGCGCCATGGAAGAGCGGATCGCCCTGATCCTGGACCCCATGCTGGCCACCGGCGGCACCCTGATCGCCACCATCGACCTGCTGAAACAGGCCGGGTGCAGGGCGATCAAAGGGCTGTTTCTGGTGGCCGCGCCCGAGGGAATTGCCAAGGTGACGAAAAAGCACCCGGATGTGGACATCTATGTGGCGGCCGTGGACCAGCGCCTCAACGAAATCGGTTATATTCTGCCGGGCCTGGGCGATGCGGGCGACAAAATTTTCGGTACCAAATAACCCCTTACCCTGAAAAAACGAGGTAGATTCAAAATGGCTTCTTTTCAACCCGCTCCAACCGATTACCATTTTCAAGTCAAGGACTGTTTTTTAGGCGCCCAGATGCTGTTCGTGGCCTTCGGCGCCCTGGTCCTGGTTCCCCTGCTCACCGGCCTGGACCCCAACGTGGCCTTGTTCACGGCAGGTCTTGGAACCCTGATCTTCCAGGCCGTCACCCGGGGCCGAGTGCCGGTTTTTCTGGCCTCTTCCTTTGCCTTTATCGCACCCATCATCTACGGGGTGCAGACCTGGGGCGTTCCCGGAACCATGTGCGGCCTGGCGGCCGCCGGTCTGGTTTATGTACTGCTCAGCCTGGTGGTGCGCGTTCAAGGTAGCGATGTCATTCAAAAAGTGCTGCCGCCCGTGGTCACCGGACCGGTCATCATGGTCATCGGGCTGATCCTGGCGCCGGTGGCCGTTCACATGGCCATGGGCAAAACCGGCGACGGAGCCGTTGTGCTTTTCCCCCAGGCCCAGGCCATGACCGTCGGTCTCCTGGCTCTGGCCACCACCGTCCTGGTCTCCATCCTGGGCAGGGGCATATTCAGACTCATCCCTATTATCTGCGGGATCGTTGTCGGATATGTCGTTGCACTGTTCTTCGGGATGGTTGATTTTTCAGGTATTTCCAGTGCCGCCTGGTTCAAGGTGCCCTCTTTTACGCTGCCGGAATGGAACCTTCAGGCCGTGTTCTATATCGTGCCCATCGCCATTGCGCCGGCCATCGAACATTTCGGCGACGTCGTGGCCATCGGCGGCGTGACCGGGAAAGATTATCTCAAAGACCCGGGCATCCAGAACACCATGCTGGGAGACGGAATCGCCACATCTATCGCCTCTTTACTGGGCGGGCCGCCCAATACCACCTATTCCGAAGTCACCGGTGCCGTGGCCCTGACCCGGGTATTCAATCCCGCCATCATGACATGGGCCGCCCTCACCGCCATTCTGCTGGCTTTTGTCGGCAAGCTCGGCGCCCTGCTCCAGACCATCCCCACCCCGGTCATGGGAGGTATCATGCTGCTGCTCTTCGGCGCCATCATGGTGGTGGGTCTGAACACCCTGGTCCGATCCGGCCAGAACCTCATGGAAGCCAGAAACCTCGCCATTGTAGCCCTGATCCTGATCTTCGGCATCGGCGGCATGAGCTTTTCCGCCGGTCAGTTCCAGCTCCAGGGAATCGGCCTGGCCGGTATCCTGGGCGTGGCGCTGAACCTGGTCCTGCCCCGGACAAAAGCAGAAAAATCAGAATAACCCCAGGCTACCTCACCATCCCCGGTAAAGGGATTGACGACCCTTTTACCGGGAAATACCGGGTCAGACGGACAACACGGCCCAGGCCGTTATCACATATCTGAGCCCTTTTCCCAGACCCACCAGCACGACAAAGACGGCAAAATTGAGTCTCAATGCCCCGGCCGCGACCGTCAAAGGGTCGCCGATCACCGGCATCCAGGCCAGCAGCAGAATGAACAGACCGTATCTTTCAAATCGCTTTTCAGCCCGGAGGATGTCCTCGTCCGACATCCTCCAGCAACGACGCAGCACCCATTGGCTGCCCAGTGCCCCCAAACCATAGTTCACCACCGCCCCCAGCACATTGCCGACTGTAGCGGCTGCGATAAGGGAATACGGATTCAAACCCTGCTTCAGCAAGGCTCCCAGAACCACTTCAGAGCTGAAGGGAAGCAGGGTGGCGGCCAGAAACGAAGCGCCGAAAAGCCCCCAGTGACCGTATATGATCAGAGCGGCCATGGATGGGGGTAAATGCCGGACCTATTCAAACAGTTTGTACAGGGCCTGGGTGCCTTCGTCCGCGTAACCCATGTCGGCGAGCCGTTCATAAAGGGACAGGGTGAGGTCCAGACCGGGAGTTTGCAGCCCCATCCGACGGGATGCCGCCGCCGCAATGGTCATGTCCTTGATAAAATGCTTGATGTAGAACCCGGGCTCGAAATTGCCCGCGATCATCCGGGGCCCCAGGTTGTTCAGAGACCATGAGGCCGCAGCCCCGGCCCCGATGCTTTTGAGAACGGTCTCCGGATCCAGACCGGCCTTTGCTGCATAGTTCAAGGCCTCGCACACCGCCACCAGACCGGCGGCGATAGCGATTTGATTGGCCATTTTGGTGTGTTGCCCGGCGCCTGGGCCACCCTGATGCACAATGTTTTTCCCCATGATGTCCAGCAGGGGCACGGCTTTTTCAAAGACCTGTCCATCACCGCCCACCATGATGGACAGGGAGGCATTTCGGGCTCCCAGATCCCCGCCGGATACCGGGGCATCCAGACAATCGATGCCCCGACGCCGGGCCTGTTCATGGATGCGGACGGCCAAGTCGGGGCTGGACGTGGTCATGTCCATCACCAGAGAGCCTTTCGACGCATGGGCCAATATCCCGTTCTCTCCCAGATACACCTCTTCCACATCGGCCGGAAAGCCCACCATGGTAATGATCACCCGGCTGTTTCGACTCAGGGAGGGCACCCCGTCTTCCCAGATGGCCCCCCGATTCACCAGCCCATCGGCCGAAGTCCGGGTTCTGGTGTACACGTGCAGTTCGTATCCGGCGTCGAGAATATGGCCGGCCATGCTTTTTCCCATCACGCCCAGCCCGATGAATCCCACGCTGGTGTTTTTCGCTTCTATTGCCATTGGTCACCTCATATTATTGACTCAGTTGAAAGGTTGTTCGTCAGATCGGCCGCACCAGGTCTCTGATCCGACCGGTTTCCGCGGCTTCCATGAATTCATGGCCCAGCCGTCGGCTCTGATCCACGGCATTGTCCCAGGCCCGGACCCGCTGGGCGTCCTTTCCTCTGAGCCGGATGAAATCCTGGCGATCCGGAATCCGGCCAAAGGGCAGACCGGAAACATATCCGGGACCGGGGGCCAGCAGAATGACCCGATCCAGCAGGCTTCCCCGGGCCCTTCGCCGGGTCAGTTTCTTGTCAAACCATCCCGGAATGATATGGGGATAAAAATGGGGGTACAGGACGAAACGATCCCGGCCCGGGGTCAGGGGCAAAACCGGGTGATAATCCAGCAATCCCCCGTCCCGGTACATGCCCGGCCGTGCGCCGGGGATATTCAGAACCCCTTCCATGATCAGGGGAATGGAGCCGGATGCCAGGAGCGCCCTGGCGAAATTGAGCCGGTTCAGGGCGATGAAGTCGGTTGGAAAATCAGACCAATCCATGACGGAGGGATCGTAACGGGGATCATGGAACACGACCCGGTCAAAACAGAAACGCTGAAACCTGCGGGACAGGAGGTTGAGATCAAAGGCCGACCAGACGCCGACGGCCTGAACCAGCCCTTTCGGAGAAGACAGCAATCCCTTGCACCGGACGGCTGAAAACCCGATCCGGAGAAAAGGATGGGAAAGGATTTCGTCCATCAGTCTGTCAGAAAGAAAGGCATCCATGATCCGTTGGGTTTCTTTGGCTACTTTATCCGGGGTTACGCGGCCGTTGTAATACTGATGGATATATGCGTCCTTAAGCCGATCAAAGGACCGGAGCGGGTCATGGGAGGCCGCCGCCGCAAACTTCCAGGCCCCGATGGACGTTCCGAAAAGATAGAGCGGATCCTTGCGGTCAGCGAACCACCGGGAAAAAATCACCGCATCCAGGCCATGGATGGTCAGCCACTTGGCCGCACCCGATGCGCCCAGGACGACTTCGATGTCGGACGGGGAGAGCCCTTTTTCCCGAATATGACGATAGGCCGATTTCCCGGCCAGAATCAACAAATCCCGCGACATGGCGTGTCCTTTCACATCTGAAACGGGTCATTTTTTGCCGCGGCGTATCCTACCAGCAAATCCACAGACATTCAACACCTGTTTTCCTC
>CAZQIX010000054.1:0-22380 GCA_964593855.1 uncultured Desulfobacula sp.
ATCTTCATCAACCAGATCCGGATGAAGATCGGCGTGGTGTACGGCAATCCCGAAACCACCACCGGCGGCAACGCCTTGAAATTCTATGCGTCCATGCGGCTGGAAATCCGAAGGGCCTCGCCCATAAAAGAAGGGGAAAACATCGTGGGCAACCGGACCAAGGTCAAGGTGGTGAAAAACAAGCTGGCACCCCCCTTCAAGGATGTTGAATTCGATCTCATGTACGGTGAGGGCATTTCCCGGACCGGCGACCTGCTGGACATGGGCGTGGATCTGGGCGTCGTTGACAAAAGCGGATCCTGGTATTCGTTTGAAGGAGAGCGAATCGGCCAGGGACGGGAAAACGTGAAAACTTTTCTCATCGACAACCAGGACATGTTCGGCACCATCGAGACCCGGGTCCGGGAAAAACTCGGAATCGCATCTCCGGCTAAAAAAGAAAAAAATGAAGACCCAAAGGCATAACAGTCAAAGATGACATCCAAAGCACAATCGACAGTCGAATCAGGAGCGGCAACATGAGAGGCAATGAGGCCCGAAAAATATTTCTGGAGTATTTTAAAAAACACGGTCATCAACTGGTCCGATCCTCTTCTCTGGTACCCCAGGATGATCCCACTCTTTTGTTCGTTAACGCCGGAATGGTGCAGTTTAAGCGCGTTTTCACCGGGGACGAGAAAAGGCCCTATGACAGGGCGGTGACGGCCCAGAAATGTGTAAGGGCCGGGGGCAAACACAACGATCTGGAAAATGTCGGGTATACGGCACGGCATCATACCTTTTTCGAAATGCTGGGCAATTTTTCCTTCGGGGATTATTTCAAGGACAAGGCCATGGCTTTCGCCTGGGATCTTCTGACCGACGGGTACGGATTCGATCCGGATAAACTCTGGGTCTCGGTATATCATGAAGACGACGAGGCGTTCAACATCTGGCGGGACCAGGTGGGCGTGCCTGAACATAAAATCATACGTCTTGGTGAAAAGGACAATTTCTGGGCCATGGGCGACACCGGTCCATGTGGTCCCTGCAGTGAGATTCATATCGACCGGGGGCCGGCCTTCGGATGCGGCAGGCCCGACTGCGCGGTAGGCTGTGATTGTGACCGGTGGCTGGAATTGTGGAACCTGGTGTTCATGCAGTTTGAACGAGATGAGACCGGCCGCATGAAACCCCTTCCCAAACCCAGCATTGACACGGGTCTGGGTCTGGAGCGGATCATTTCCGTGCTTCAGGGGGTGCCCACCAATTTCGACACCGACCTGTTCGTTCCCATCATGGAAAAGGTGGGCGTTCTTTCCGGAAGAAAGCGGACGGAATCCAGGGAAGTGGACGTGGCCATGAAAGTGATCGCCGATCATTCCAGATCCGCGGCATTTCTGGTCTGCGACGGGGTTTTGCCTTCCAATGAAGGGCGGGGATATGTTCTCAGGCGCATCATGCGACGGGCCATCCGTTACGGCCGGAGTATCGGGTTGACCCGGCCTTTCCTGCACGAGACGGTCAAGACCGTCTTCGCCATTATGGACGAGGCCTATCCCGAGCTCAGGGAATCCTCGGCCTTTATCCTGAACGTGGTGAAAAATGAAGAGGAAAAATTTCTGGAAACCCTGGATACGGGCATGAAACTCCTGGAATCCACCATCGCGGACCTGGCTCCAAAAGGAAAGGGTCGGGCTGTCTTGCCCGGGGATGTGATTTTCAAGCTGTACGACACCTTTGGATTTCCCGTGGACATTATCACCGACCATATCAAGGAAATGGATATTTCCCTGGACATGGACGGATTCAATCAGGCCATGTCCGAGCAGAAAGCAAGGTCTCGATCCACTAAAAAATTCACGGGCGTGGGCGATGCCTTTAAATCTCTTACCTCACGGGGGGTGAAAACCGTTTTCAACGGTTACGGTGACGTGGAAGGGCAATCCGAGGTGTTGATCATTGTCCGGGACGAGCAGGAAGTGGCGTCGGCCCGACCGGAAGAAGAGGTGGACATCGTGACCGCCGAAACCGTTTTCTATGCCGAATCCGGGGGCCAGGCCGGCGACAGGGGCCGGTTTGAAACCGATTCGACCGTGGTTGACATTTTCGATACGATCAAGGATCCGTCCGGGTTGATCATCCACAAGGGCGTGGTCCGGAAAGGCGAGATCCGCAAGGGAGACGCACCGACCCTGAAAGTGGACGTCGCCCGGAGACAGGCCGTGGCCGCCAATCATACCGCAACCCATATCCTTCACGCGGCCTTGAGAAAAGTGCTGGGTGAACATGTCAAACAATCCGGCTCCCTGGTTACGGATGAGCGGCTTCGATTCGACTTCACCCATTTTTCAGCCGTTACCGAAGAAGAGCGCAGGGCTATCGAAAACGAGGTCAACCTCAGGATCAGGGAAAACCATGCGGTAAAAACCAGGGAAATGAACATGGAAGAGGCTGTCCGGTCCGGAGCCACGGCCCTGTTTGAGGAGAAATACGGGGATGTGGTCCGCGTCGTGTCCCAGGGCGGTTTTTCCAGCGAATTATGCGGCGGCACCCATGCAAGTCGGTCGGGTGATATCGGATTGTTCAAAATTCTGTCCGAGGCCGGCATCGCCTCCGGGATCCGACGAATCGAAGCGGTCACCGGACAGGCGGCCCTGGATCAGCTTCACCGTCAGGAAAAGATGATCGAAACCCTAGCCGGACTGCTTAAAAGCCCTAAAGAAGACGCTGCCGAGAAAGTGGAGACTTTGATCAAGGAAAGGAAAAATCTGGAAAAAGAACTGGCCTCTCTAAAGGCAAGGCTGGCCTCCCGGTCTCTGGACGACATATCCGACGAGGCGCGTGAGATCAGCGGGGTTAAAGTTCTGTCCAAACGGGTGAATATTGAAAATCCTTCCCAGCTTCGGGACCTGGCGGACAAATGCAAAACCCGGATCGGATCGGGCGTGGTGCTGCTCGGAGCTGAATCCAACGGCAAAGCCCTGCTCATTGCCGTGGTGACCGACGATCTGATCCGGCGCTACAAGGCCGGTGATATTGTCAAGGCCGCGGCACGGATCGTGGGCGGGAGCGGGGGAGGGCGTCCGGATATGGCCCAGGCCGGCGGCACCCGGCCGGAACACCTGGACCAGGCTCTGGAATCCGTTTATTCCCTTTTATCCTGAATGGTAAAGGCCTGAAAACCAGGGGTTTTTCCCCTCCCCAGGATTTTCAATACACCTTTCGGCTGGAAAATCCTTTTCCAAGGACGTTAAAGGTGTTTTCCGTGATCAGGAAAGCGTCCGGATCCATGGTAAATGCGATTTCCTCCAGGCGCTTGATCTGGTAATTGTTGACCACGGTCAGGATAATTTCCTTTTCATTTCCGGTATAGGCCCCGGCCCCTTTTATGAGAGTGGCCCCGCGTTTCAGTTTTTCGATGATCTCCCTGGCGATTTCCCTTGGTTTGCCGGAAATGATGAAAATCATTTTCCTCTGATTGAACAGGGTCATGCAATAATCCAGCACCTGGGAGGCGATATAGCTCATGGCCATGGAATAGAGGATCATATCCGTGTCCAGCAGCCCGAAACTGAGCATGAACAGGACGAAATTAAAGGAAAAATTGTAGGTCCCGATACGGAATCCGTATTTCTGGTTCAGGATCACGGAAATGATGTCGTTGCCGCCCGCCGATCCCAGGGATCGGAAAATGATGCCGGAACCGGCTCCGATGATGGTTCCGCCGGCAATGGTGATCAACATGAGGTCCTTGATCGGAAATTCGAACTGGATCAGATCCATGACCAGGGTCAGGACAATGGTGCCGTAAAGGCTGTAAAACAGGAACCGGCGGCTCACAAAAAGCCAGCCCATGATGAAAACCGGTATGTTCAGGACAAAATACCAGGTACCCGGCGTCAGCCATTGGGTGTAATAATAGAGCAGAATGCCCATTCCGGAAAAACCGCCGGTAATCATCCCGCGGGGAATAACCAGGGCTTTCAGGCCGATTCCGACCACAACGCTTCCCAGGGTGATCAAAAATAAATTCCAGGGGATGGAATAGGTGATTTTCTGAAGGTTCATGGGGTTGCCTCACTTTTTTTAAAACCATTTCTGATAATACAAAATCCATATTAAAGCAAAGTATTTTTAAAAGCCATAGAAACAGGATCAAATGCCCGTTGCAATTGTCAACATCAGGTTTTCGTCCTGCAATACATGGTTAACCGGATGAATTTATGATGTTTATTGTGTTGTCGACTTGCCCGCATTTCAAAATGAAACAAAACCGTTGGGTTTTAGAATCTGACACAACAAGACGGATTTGAGTCGTTGAATTTCCCGGATATACGCTCTTGAAGGCGATCCGTGCGATGGCGTCCGTCTGGTACGGTATATGCTTTTAAAACCGACATACGGATGAATCTTTTCAATAAAGGAGAAAATCATGGAAAAAAGTATTTTTAGAACATTGGAAAATTTGATGGTGGCTGTCACTTTCGCGGAAAAAGGAGAACATGAAACCGCCCTGCGGATGATGGATTCAAAATCCCGAACCAACCCAGTCAAAGTCCAGCGCAAGGATTTGAACAAAAGTTTGGACAACCGTCCCAGGATGCAACTCTAGCCATGAAACAGGTGCTTCTGGCAATTGACGGGGCCATGCCGACGATAACCGTGTTTCAGTATGCGGTGGGGTTGTGCAGGCGAATCGGGGCGGAATTGAACATCCTGCAGTTTCTTCAGGAAGCCCGGGTGTCCTGTCGCCTGGGCGAAACGCGGGGGAAAGTGGGACGCCTGGGTCGCCTGCTGGAGGATTCTTTTGCCGGCGTGGCCTTTGCCGAAGAGGGCCTGTTCAAGATGGCGGACAGCCTGTCGGTCAATGTTTCCGATCCGTTGAAAGAACTGATCGAGACCAGTCCGAACCCTGTTCGGGTCAAGGCGTCCGTTAGCGCCGGCCGGCCTGAAACCGACCTATCCAATTACGTGGATACCCATCAGGACGTCGTCTTGACCATATTCGATCCTTCGGTGGACCAGTCCCGGCTGCCCGGTCTCCGCCGAACAATGATCAAAAATATCCGTAAAAACCTGAAAGTGCCTCTGGTGGTGGTGCGCCCCCCCGGGAAATAATCGTCGAATCTCAACCGGTTTTCTATCGGCCTTTACGATTTGAGAGCGAGGTCCAGAATCTCATTCAATTCGCCGGCTGTCACAATCCGGATGCCCTGTTTCAGGTCATCCGGAAGATTCGACAGACCGGCGTTGTTTTTGGCGGGAAAGATAACGGTCCGGATGCCGGCCATTTTTGCGGCCAGAAGCTTTTCCCGGATCCCGCCTACGGGCAGGATCCGTCCGCTCAGTGTCAGTTCGCCGGTCATGGCCGTGTCCCGACGGCAGGGCCGGTTTTTTAAAAGAGACAAAAGGGCGATGGCAATGGTCAGACCTGCCGAAGGCCCGTCTTTGGGGATGGCGCCGGCCGGCACATGAATGTGGATGTCCTGTCGCCGGAAGAAATCCGGGGCCAGCCCGAAAGCTTGCGTATTGCTGCGGATATAGCTCAGGGCGGCCTGGGCCGATTCTTTCATCACATCTCCGAGCGATCCGGTCAGGATCAGTCGGTTGGTGCCCATCATGCGCGTGGCTTCCACAAAAATGATTTCACCGCCGGTTTCCGTCCAGGCCAGTCCGGTGGAACATCCGATTCTGTCTTTGGCGCCCGCGATTTCAAAGTGGTACTGGGTCGGTCCCAGAAATTCCGTCACACGGGTTTCCGTTATTGTCACGGGCTCGGCCGGAGTTTCGGATTTTACCAGGTTACGGGCGATTTTCCGGCAGATGGCGAAAATTTTGCGGTTCAGCTCCCGCAACCCCGCCTCCTTGGTGTGTTCCCGGATGATTTTGTTCAGGGCCTTCTGCGTGAAGACGGGGCCATGCAGCCCCAGACCGGTGTCTTCGATGGCCCTGGGAATCAGGTGGCGCTCGGCGATATGCATCTTTTCCCCCACCGTATACCCGGGCATGGAGATCACCTCGAACCTGTCCAGAAGCGGACGCGGTATCCGGTCGACGGTGTTGGCGGTAGCGATGAACATGACCCTGGACAGGTCGAAGGGCACGTCAATGTAATGATCGATGAACTGAGCGTTCTGTTCCGGGTCCAGCACTTCGAGCAGGGCGGATGCCGGATCACCTTTGAAGTCCTGACCGATCTTGTCGATTTCATCCAGCATGAACACCGGATTGCCGGATTCCACCCGGCGGATGCCCTGAATGATCCGGCCGGACAAGGCGCCGACATAACTGCGCCGATGGCCCCGGATATCGGCCTCATCCTTGATCCCGGCAAGGGAAATTCGGACGAACCCGCGCTCCAGGCTTCTGGCGATGGATTGGCCCAGGGAGGTTTTCCCGATGCCCGGCGGCCCGGAAAAACAGATGACCGGGCTTTTGGAATGGTTGAGCCCGGATTTTTTCGACAGTGCGTTTTTGACCGTGGATCGGATTTCATCCAGCTTCAGGGGTTTGGCGATGAAATGAAAAGAACCCCGTTTGATCGCGTCCACGGCGGTCAGGACCGTGGCATATCCGGTGATGATGATGACCTCGGTCCCCGGGCTGATTTTTTTGATGTGGTCCAGAAGCATCATGCCGTCCACCTGGTCCATTTTCAGGTCGGTGATGACCAGATCAAAGTGATTCCCGGCCAGAATTTCCACGGCTTTGTCGCCGCTGTCCGCGGTTTCCACCTCATAGCCTTCCTTGAGGAGGACGTGGGACAGGTTCATACGGGTCATCTTTTCGTCATCCACAACCAGAATGCGGTTCTTGACGGACAGTTTCATCAGGCGGACGGCCAGATGCTCCAGTATCCTTTCCTTGATTTCCTCCAGACCGTAGTGGTCCTTGTCGAGAATGGCTTCCGCCCGGGCCATGTCCAGGTTGTCTTCGGTAAAACGGTTCCAGGGAAGGGTAGTCAGATAATCCAGGTAGTTGACGCCGATGGTGTATTCAGCGGAAGCCGGACTGGTCTTGAAGAGCCGGTCCACTTCCTTGAGAACGATTTTTTCCACCGCCTCGGGCATGTGGATGCTCAGCACCGCCTGCCTGAGTTCTTCAATTTCACCGGGGACTTCATCCTGTCCGGCATCTTTTTTAAAGAAACTTTTCATGGGGGAGGCCTTTATGGTTGTGATGCCGGATATCTACTCTCCAGAAACCTTGATGTCAACGAAAAAAAATTTATCTCATTGAAATTAAAAAGAAAAACATCAGATATCGTTGCAAATCGCAACATCGTATTGTCAAGTGCAATGTATTTCAACCGCCTTGATTTTAAACGTGTTTTTCTGAATTCAAGCATATAGGTTGCATTATGAAACGATCGGCCGGGGTGTTTTCAAGGCCGATCAGGGCCTGAAGCCCTCAAAAAGCCTGATATCAGGCCATTTCAGTAAGTGGTATGTATTTTGCTCACCGTAAAAGGGGGCTGAACCCATAACCCATTAGCGTAAGGAGACTGATCCATGCCATTTTTCAATACATTGAAGAAGAAATTGAATGTTTTCCACAAAAAAGTAGAAGGTTATCAGGATACCATCGCTTTTTCCGAAGCCGGTATCCATGAGCCGCGGCCAAAAATGTCCGCATCCATGGAAACCCTTGCCGCCGAACAGAGTCGCAATCTTCTGGTGGCAACCCATGAAAGCCGATTTTCAGAGGACATGATCAACTATGCTCTGGAAATGGCGGCTCGGATGAAATACGGCATCATAGCCGTGAATGCCGCCAATATCACCCATGACGTCACCGAGTTTTTCTCGGCCAGTCACGATCATCTGTTCAACGAATTCAAAACCGCGTCGGAGAAAAATATCACTCCTTTCATGTCCCGGGCCAAAGAAAAAGGTCTGTCCTTTGTCCACAATGTGCATTTTGCAAACATGGACCATGCCATTGCCAAAACGACCAAAGATGGTGGAAACGTCGAGTTCATCATTTCCGAGAACAGGGAACCGGCCCGTGCCAGAGGTGTGGCTGAAAATGGGAAACGAATCGCCCAAAGGCTCTGTGTGTATTCAGTGAATTGATGAGAGGAGACAATATGGCAACCACTCGATTTGTGTTCGGCATAGTGCTGCTGCTGGCGGTTTCGGTTCTGTGCTTTGTCTTTCGGAAAGAAAACAGGAAATAGAGGATGATCCGGATGGATCCGGACTGGATTGGAGATGTGTAGCAATGACGCCTGAAATGATTTTGACCATGATGGTTCTTGTGTTTGTGATCTGTTTGTTTGTGTTTGAGTGGGTTCGCGTGGATGTGGTGGGTATCATGATGATGGTCCTGCTGCCTCTGATCGGGCTGATTTCCCCGAAAGAGGCCTTTGTAGGGCTGAGCAGCAACGCGGTCTGTTCCATTATCGCCGTGATCATCATCGGCGCCGGCCTGGACAAGACCGGGGTGATGAACAAGGTGGCCCGGCCCATACTCGCCTTAGCCGGTAAGAGCGAAAGCAAGGTGATCCTGCTGATTGCCGGAGCCGTGGGCATGATTTCCAGCATGATGCAGAACATCGGAGCCGCGGCCCTGTTTCTGCCCGTCACCCAGAGGATATCCAAACGGGTTGGCATTCCGACGTCCAGGGTGTTGATGCCCATGGCTTTCTGCGCCATCATCGGCGGCACCCTGACCCTTGTGGGAGCAAGCCCCACCATTATCCTGAACGACCTGATGGTGATCGGCGGGCAGAAGCTGGAACCCTTCGGCCTGTTTACCCAGACCCCCATCGGCATCTGTCTGCTTTTGTCGGCCTTGCTGTATTTCGTGATTTTCGGCCGGTTCATACTGCCGGCCGGCACCGGCCAGTTCAGCAAGGGCGCCTCCGAAATGCTCATCAGGGAATACCAGGGCGTCAATAATATCATCGAACTCCATGTACCCGAAGCGGAAGGCGTAATGACCGGGATACTGGACGATCTGAATATCCGGCCCAAATTTCTGGTCACGGTCATTGCCATCAGTTCTCCGTCCAATCGGACCACCAACCATGTGCCCCACAGCTACGAAGCCATATCGGTCGGAGATGACATCGCGGTTGTCGGAAAACGGGAAAACATCGAGCAATTGGCCAAAGAATACGGCTGGGTCATCAAGAACGGTCTGGAAACCTTTGCCGAATCCCTGGCCAACACCAATGCGGGCATGGCGGAAGTCGTCGTGTCTCCCCGGTCCGAGCTCATCGGCAAAACCCTGAACGAAGTCGACTTCAAGGAGCTGTTCGGGTTGAATCCTCTGGTCCTGTTCAAAGACAACAAAAAATTCTACTCCGGGCTGACGAATATAAAGCTGAGTATGGGTGACACTCTGCTGCTCCAGGGACCCTGGGAAAAATTTCATATTCTGAAAAATCGACCCCAGCCCCGCGCCCTGGTGTTCGCCTCTCCGCTGGAAGGCGAGATCCTGCGGCCGGGAAAGGCGGTGCTGGCAATACTCTGGTTTGCCGTAGCCCTTTTCCAGGTGATTTTCTTTGACATGCAATTATCCGTGGCTCTGATGTCCGGCGCTCTGGGCATGATCATCACCGGTGTCCTGACCGTGGACGAAGCCTACGGGGCCGTCGACTGGATGACGGTCTTTCTGTTGGGCGGGCTGATCCCCCTTGGCATCGCCTTTGAGAAAACCGGTACGGCCGCCTTTATCGCCCAGGGCGTACTGGGTCTGATCGGAACTCCGTCACCCATCGTGCTGCTGGCCGTGGTGGGGGTCATGACGTCGCTGTTCACTCTGGTCATCTCCAATGTGGGCGCCACTGTCCTGCTGGTTCCTTTATGCATGAACATGGCCGTCTTGGCCGGGGGCGATCCCCGGATGGCGGCCCTGGTGGTAGGTTTGTCCGCATCCAACAGTTTCGTTCTGCCCACCCATCAGGTCAATGCTCTGGTCATGCGGCCCGGCGGCTACCGAACCGTTGATTATGCCAAGGCCGGCCTCATCATGACCCTGCTGTTTCTGACCGTCGAGCTGGTCATTATCTATTTTTTCTACGGCATTGGATAAAATTTCGGCATCCTGGATAAATTGTACTTGTTGAGGAGGGCCTATTAACGATAAAATGCCCGGCATGAAATTCAATCTCAGACAGAAAATTTTTCTTCATTTTCTTGTTTTCCTGTTGGTGAACAGTGCGATCTGGGTTTTTATCTACTACAGCAACCTGACCGTCAACCGGAAACTGATCGTGATCGAGAAGAAAAAAGAACTGCTGGACCTGGTTCTGGAGGCAAGGCGGTATGAAAAAAACTTTCTTCTCAGAAAAAGCATAGCCGATCTTCAGCAGGCCATCTCTTATGTCGGCAAGACCCATGAAAAACAGGCCGTGATAGAGACGGATTTTGCCGAACTCCTGGATGATCCGGTGTCCGTGAAAAAACGGACCCGGACCATCGAAGATTACAAACGGACTCTGGAAAACCTGCTCGCGGTTTTTATCGCCCATGAAGAAAGCGGTCGGGATCCTGAAAAAGACGAAGAAGTCTCCCGGCTTGAGGAATCGGTAACGCTTCTCGGGCGGATTCTGACCACCGACATCGAAGAAATCGAAAAACGGGAAAAAGAACGGGTCTTCAATCTATTGACCCGTTCCCGGAACTATATGATCGCAGCCCTGGCCTCTCTTTTTCTGTTGTCCATTCTGACGGCGTTTTTTCTGGTCCGGAATGTGAACCGTCCATTGAAGTCCATTGAGAAAAGCATTCAGAGAATCGTGAGCGGTGATTTTCATAAGATACCCAGACTGCCCACCGGGGACGAGTTCGAAACCCTGGCCGACAGCCTGAATGAAATGATCGAAGAGTTGGGCCGCCGAAAAGATCAACTGGTCCAGGCCGAGAAAATGTCTTCCCTGGGGATCCTGACATCGGGGGTGGCCCATGAGCTGAACAACCCTTTGAACAATATTTCCACCTCCATCCAGATCATCCGGGAAGAACTGGAAGATCCGGATGTGGTGTTCAAGCGGAATCTGCTTCTGGAAGTGGAAAGCCAGATTGACCGGGCAAGGGATATCATCCGGGCTTTGCTGGAGTTTTCCAGGCAGAGTGAATTCCTCACCGAACCGGTGGTGTTCAAAAATCTGGTAGACAGCACCATGCATCTGATCAGCGGAGAAATTCCCTCCCATATCAGGGTCGGCGTGGAGGTGTCGGACGGATTGGAAGGGCGGATGGATCCCAGACGGATTCAGCAGGTGCTGCTCAATCTTATCATCAACTCTGTGCACGCCATGCCGGACGGCGGGAAACTCGATATTTCGGCCTTCAGAGAGGAAGACGCCGGGATGTTCGTTTTTCAGGTGGCCGATACCGGTTCGGGCATTCCGAAGGAACACCTGGCCCGCATATTCGATCCGTTTTTCACCACCCGGGAGGTGAGTAAAGGCTCCGGTCTGGGCCTGTCCATCAGCCATGGGATCATCGAGCAGCACGGCGGAACCATTCAGGTGGACAGCACCCCCGGCCGGGGAACCACCTTCACGGTCCGCCTGCCCGATGGGACAGGTTCTGAAGAGACATCATGAAAAAACAGATTCTGGTCATTGAAGACGAGGAAATCGCCCGGAGAAATCTGGAGCATATTCTTGAAAAAGAAGGCTATAAGGTAACGGCCGTGGACAGCGGGGTCAAGGGACTGAACCTGCTCAAGTCAAGGAGTTTCGACCTGGTCGTGACGGATTTCAAGATGAAAAAAGTGGATGGGCTTCAGGTTCTTGAGCAAAGCCGGCGCCTCCATCCATATACCGAAGTAATCATGATCACCGGATACGCAACTGTGGACAGCGCCGTCAAAGCCATGCGGGAGGGCGCGTATCATTATATCGCCAAGCCCTACAAAATCGAAGAGGTCCGTAGAATCATCCGGGAGGCCCTGCTTAAACGCTCCCTTCAACTGGAAAATCTGGCCCTGAAAGAGGCAATCCAAAAAGAGCTGGCCCCGCCTTTCATCATCGGCAACAGTGCGGCCATGAGCGAGGTGCGCAAAACCATCGAACAGGTGGCGCGGACCGATATCAGCGTACTCATCCAGGGAGAGAGCGGGACCGGCAAGGAACTGGTGGCCAAGGCCATTCACAGCCTCAGCGGTCGAAAGGCCCATGAAATGGTGGCCTTTAACTGCGGATCCTTTTCCGAGGAACTCATGGCCAATGAATTGTTCGGCCATGAAAAAGAGGCTTTTACCGGAGCGGACAGGACCAAGAAAGGGTTGTTCGAATTCGCGGACAAGGGCACTGTGTTTTTCGATGAAATCGGAGACATGCCGCCGTCCATGCAGGTCAAGGTGCTGAGGGTGATCCAGGAAAAAGAACTCATGAGGGTGGGCGGAACTACCCGCGTTGCTGTGGATCTCCGGTTTATCGCCGCCACCCACAGGGATCTCCGGCACGAAGTGGACAAGGGCGCCTTTCGCCGGGATCTTTACTACCGGCTCAATGTGGTGACTATCCAGCTGCCGCCCCTGGCCGAACGGGACGGTGACGTGCCTCTTCTGGCCTATCATTTTCTGGCCAAAAAAAATCGGGAAATGGGCAAACATATCCAGGAGATCGACCGGTCGGCCATGGACTGCCTGATCCGGTATTCCTGGCCCGGTAACGTGCGGGAACTCGAAAATGTCGTGGAAAGGGCGGTGGCAATGGAGTCCGGGGACGTGATCCGTCCGGAATCCCTTCCCGAGCATATCACCCAGATGGCCGTCGAAACCTACCGAACGGCACCGGACGGGCATATTCCCACCATGAGAGAACAGGAAAAAAAATATATCCAGTGGGTTCTGGAAAAAACCAACTGGAACAAGAGCAAGGCGGCTGAGATCATGGAGATCGACCGGGTGTCGCTGTGGCGGAAAATCAAAACGTTCCAACTGGAGGAGACATGAAATACTGGTCGTCACTGCTGTTCCTCACCAGCCTTTTACTGGGATTTTCTCATTCAGACACCCTGGTGGGCACCTGGGAGAATTCGGAAAACCTCATCGACGCAAGGCCGGGAGATATCCGCATGGTCCTGGAAAAAGACGGCACCGGCCGCCTGATTCTGGACAAAGACCGATATTTCTGGATAGCCGACCGGTTTGTCTACCAGGTTATGGGCGGGCAGATCGAAGTCATGTTTGTTTACGACGACGGGGGGAAAACCGCTCCCGGCCGTGTGGACATCATCCGTCTGACCCAGCGGGAACTGATCGTGGGGTATCGGGAAGCGAACCTGACCCTTTCTTTTCGCAAATTAAAATAAGCCAAATGGGTTTTGACACGCATTTCATAAAAGGTTAAAACAGAAACCGGGTTTTTCTTTTTCAATCTTATGAAATACGGAGTTCACAATGGATCAGACAGATGTCCATTATTCCCTGGATGCGCGGGATTTCGACCGGGCGGCCAGAAGCATCCCCTGCCAGCAGGCCTGTCCGGCCCTGACCAATATCCCCGGATACATCCGAAATGTCTATGAACAGCAGTACGGCCGGGCATACGAGCTGAACCGGCGGGTCAACATTCTTCCCGGGGTTCTGGGGCGGATCTGCTCCCGCCCCTGTGAATCGGCCTGCCGCCACGGTGAACCCGGCAACGGCCGCAGTGTGGGCATCTGCTGGTTGAAACGGGCCTGCGCGGACCTGAAACCGGTTTCTCATCGGATTTTCGAAGGTCTGTACACTCCCACCGGCAAACGGGTGGCCGTGATCGGTTCCGGACCCGCCGGTCTGGCAGCGGCCCACGACCTGGCCGTCCTGGGGCATGAGGTGGTCGTGTACGAGAGCATGGACAAGCCCGGCGGGATGATGATGTACGGGATCCCTGAATTCCGTCTGCCCAGGGACCTGCTTATGATGGAAATCAACAATGTCTTGAGACTGGGTATTCTTTTGAAAACCGGGGTGTCCGTCGGGACCGACATTTCCCTCGACACCCTGCAAAAAGATTTTGACGCCGTCGTGACTGCAACCGGATGCGTCATGCCCAGACAGCTGAATATTCCTGGCGAAGACCTGGACCGGGTTCATTCCGGGCTGGATTTTATGAAGGCCGTGAACAACGGGGATAAACCCTTTGTCGGGGACCGCGTGGTGGTGATCGGGGCCGGATTTACGGCCGTGGACTGCGCCCGATCGGCCCGCCGTCTGGGCGCGGCGGAAGTGGGGCTGTATATCCGCCGAACCGTGGAGGACATGCGTATCGACGCATCGGAAAAACATGAGGCGGCACTTGAAAAAATAAGCGTTCACAGCCTGGTCCAGCCATCGGCTATCCTGGGTCGAAATGGACAGGTCACCGGAGTCGTCTTTGTCCGGACCCGCATGGTTAAGAACGGCAATCGGCGCTCGCCCGTCCCCATTGCGGATTCGGAATTCACGGTCCCGGCCGATTCCGTGATCGCGGCCCTGGGACAGGAGCCCGCACCCAAAGCCGTGTCCGGTGATCTGGCCCGTCTGGATAAGGAAGGGCACACCACCGGCCTGTCAGGGGTGTTCGCGGCCGGGGATGTGGCCACCGGGTCTTCGGACGTGATTTCAGCCATTGCCGGCGGCCGGAAATGCGCCCTTAAAGTGGATGAAGCGCTTACGGGCACACGGCGCAAACAATGGGTGGTGAGCCTCGAACCCCATGGGACCACTGACCGGCCGAGGGCTTTTGATTTCATCGACCGGGTGGACATGAACACCCTGGATCCGGAGGAACGGTTTGAATCCGTCACCCGGGAGGTGGAAACCGGATACAGGCCCGAACAGGCCGTCGAGGAAGCCGGACGATGCTATTTATGCTATCTGCGCTACGATATCGATCCCACCGCCTGCATTTATTGTTCCGCCTGCCTGGATGCGGCGCCCCGGGACTGCATCAAAATGATCCGGGGATTGCCTGTTCTGGCTGACGGCACCTACGGCCCCTATGAGGAAACCCGGCAATGGAAGAACATTGCCGCCATCGCCATTGACCATTCCGTGTGCATCCGGTGCGGGCAGTGTCTTGCCGCCTGTCCCATGGACTGCATCCATGTGACCCGGACCGAACATATCGAAATCGATATTTAGCCCAAGGGAGGAAGCATGCCCCATAACGATCATTACGTCATCATCGGAAACGGCCCGGCCGGAAACCATGCCGCCGCCACCCTGCGGCAGAAAGACCCGGACGCCGCCATCACCATCATTTCCGATGAATGCGTACCTTTTTACTACAAGCCCCGACTGACGGGATTCATTGCCGATGAGATCGACAAAACCAGACTCATGGTGAACCCGCTGGATACCTACATCCGGAAAAATATCCGGCTCCGGTTGGGCCAGGAGGTCATGGGCGTCGATCCCGAGGCCCGGGAAATTCTTCTGGATCACATGGAAAAAGTCCATTATTCCAAACTCATTATCGCATCGGGCAGTTCGGCCCGGGTGCTGCCGGCCATGACCCCTTACGCATCGCACCTGAAATTCGTCACTTCCTACACCGATGTCATGACCTACAAAAATGAAATCCGCTCGGCCCGGTCCATTTTTATTTTCGGCGGGGACCTGGTGGGGTTCAAATTTCTGAAAATGCTCAATTCCATGGGCAAGGACGTGACCCTGATGATCTGCGACGAAGCTTTCTGGCCTTTCCGTCTTTCCGACGATATGCTGGACCGGATTTTCACCAGCCTGTCCCGATACGATGTTCATATCATCGTCAAAGACGATATCGCGGACATCACCGCCCATGAAAACGGGTATACGGTCCGGACGGTCAAGGGGCTGGATAAAATCGCGGATATGGTTTTTGCCTTTAACGGAATGATTCCCCGGATCGATTTTGTCAGAGGATCCGCCATTGACACGGACCGGGGGATCCTGGTGGATGAATATCTGAAAACCAGCGCCGAAGACGTTTATGCCTGCGGATCCTGCGCCCAGATCTACAATCCGGCCCTGAAGGCCTATACCACGACCATCGGCTGGCCCAACGCCGCCGTCCAGGGAGAGGCCGCCGCTTTCAACCTTCTGGGGGAATGCCGGGTGATCGAATACGCCGGCCGGAAATACTTCGACCTGGAGGGCATTCGCATAAAAACGGCCTGGTGGGAGGACATCGATGACGAACCCCGGCCATAACGAACGAGACAAGGAAAAGCAAGGGATGGACGACATTAATCTGGTGATTGAAATCTGCGGCAGTGCCGGTGAGGGAACCATCTCGGCCGGCGAAATCCTTTCCCGGTTCATGAGCGGACAGGGATTCGAAATCATGTCCTTTGATTCGTATCCGGCTGAAATCAGGGGTTTCGGCAAGTGTGTGGCCCATACACGGATCAGCAACCATCCCATTTATTCTCCGGGAAAGATGGCCGATATCCTTATTTCTCTGAATGACACCCATGCCGTGTCCCAGTTGGGTTCGCTCAAGGACAACGGGGTTCTGATTTATGACAGTCGGCCGGTGAAACTCCATGAGGAAGATCAGAGCGTGGCCGGTAAGGCCGGGCCCGGCGTGATCCGATACGGGGCTCCGCTCCGGGAGCTGGCCCAGGCGGCCGCAGGCAATGACCGGGGCATGAACATGACGGCCCTGGGCGTTCTGGCCGCCGTGGTCCGCCTGGATCCGGACGCATTCATCAAGGCGGTTCAATCCCGGTATGCCGGAAAAAAACAGGGCATCATCGACGCCAATGTCCATTCTTTTGAAAAAGGTTTTGAATGGGCCGGTGAACATCTCCGGAAACAAGACCCCTATACTTTCGAAAACGCGAATCCGGCCAAAAAATCAACGGAAAAAATCATTGTCAACGGCAACCAGCTCGTGGCCCGCGCGGCCCTGGATGCCGGGTTGACTTTTTATGCCGGATATCCCATCACCCCGGCCACGAAAATCATGGAAATCCTGAGCAGGGAATTGCCCCGGCACGGCGGCACGCTTCTTCAGACCGAAGATGAGATTGCGGCCATCGGCGCGGTCCTGGGGGCCGGATTCGGCGGAAAGCGGGCCATGACGGCGACCTCCGGGCCCGGATTCGCGCTCATGACCGAATTCACGGGCCTGTCGGTCATGGCCGAAGTGCCGGCCGTGATCATCAATTCCCAGAGGGGCGGGCCGTCCACGGGCATGCCCACCAAAACCGAACAGAGCGATTTCAACGCCGCCCTGTTCGGCGGCCCCGGAGATTGCCCCCGGATCGTCCTGGCCCCCACGGACACGGCGTCATGCTACAATGCCACCGTCATGGCCCTGTATCTGGCGGAAAAATATCAGACGCTGGTGGTGGTGCTCCTGGATTTTTTTCTGTCCAACAGCATCAAAAACATCGATGTTCCGGAAAAACCGGATCCCCTGCATCTCAACGCCAATATCGCCCCGGCACCGGATGCCCTCGATGAGTACCGGCGGTACCGGATCACGGAAAGCGGGATTTCACCCCGAACCATTCCGGGCACGCCCGGCGGAATGTATTTTTCCACCGGGCTGGAGCATAATGAATTCGGACGACCCGATTACAGCGAGGCGGGTCATACGAGAATGAGCGCCAAACGGTTCCGTAAATTTGAGACCGTTCTTTCCGAAGCGCCCGAACCATATCTGTCCGTCAAGAACGGGGGGCATCTGGATATCGGCGTGGTTTCATGGGGATCTTCGGCCGGTGCGGCCCATGAAGCCGTGATGACGGCCAGAAAACAGGGCATGAACGCCGGTTCCTTCAGCTCCCTGATGCTCTCGCCCTTCCCCGGAAGGCCTTTGATTGAATTCGCGGCCCGATGCAAAACGATCCTGGTGCCGGAACTCAATTTTTCCGGACAGTTCGCCGCTTTTGTCACCGGCATCATTCAGCGGCCCGTGGAGCGCCTGAACTTTGTCACCGGCCGTCCCATGGCCGCCGAGGATATTCTTCAAAAAATGAGGGAAATGTAATGGAACCCACAAGACCTTTTTACCTGGATGAACAACTGGATCTGGTGCGCAAAGCGGATTTCCTTCAATATCGGACGGGTGATCTGCCCACCTGGTGTCCGGGGTGCGGTTATTTCGGGATCGTGGACGCTTTCTACCGTGCCTTGAAAGACCTGGGCCTCAGGCAGGAAAACATCGTGACGGTCAGCGGTATCGGGTGTTCGGGACGGACCCCGGTGTTTATAAACACCTATGGGTTTCATTCGCTTCACGGCAGATCCATTCCCGTCGCCTCGGGCCTGAAGCTGGCCCGGGAGGATTTGACCGTGTTCGCCGTGGCCGGGGACGGGGACGCCCTGGGTATCGGCGGCGGGCACCTGCCCCATGTGGCCCGGAAAAACATCGACATCACGTTTCTGTTGTTCGACAACTCCATTTACGGTTTGACCAAGGGTCAGTCTTCCGCGACCACACCCTGTGAAATGAAGACCAGCTCCCATCCCGTCGGTAACCCGGACACTCCCCTGAACCCCATTCAACTGGCCCTTGCCTATGAAGCCTCGTTTGTGGCCAGGGGATTTGCCGGAGATCCCAGGGGACTGACCGACATCATCAAGCAGGCCGTGCAGCATCGCGGATTCAGTTTTATTCAGATCCTCACCCCTTGCGTGACCTTTGACAAGGAAAACAAGACCTGGAAAAACCTGAAGGCGCGTGTTCACCCCCTTACAATGGACAAAGATCCCGGAAAAGACGGTCAAACGGACATGGAAGCGGCCCTGCGCGCGGCCCGGCATCAGCCTTACGGCCTGGGGATCTTTTTCAGGGACGCAAACCGGCCCCATTATCAGGATGTACTCAGGCGCTTGAACAAACCCGGATAGAATCCTGCGTCCTTTTTCAGCCCGCCCGTTCTCAGCCCGAACGGATCAGTCGGAGGGCGTCCAGCCGGGGCCGGGTTTCGGATAGATGCTTCAGAAGATCCGTCATGCGCGTCCGGGCCGTCCGAATTTCGATGTCGCGGATATCGGGATTGATTTTTTTCAATTCCCGAAGCCTGTCCGTTTCTCTGCCCAGAATATCCCGGATGACACCTTCAGCCTCCCGGACCATGAATTCGGACTGTTTTTCGGCGAGCGCCAGGCTTTTTTCGAGCATCCCGGGGACCAGTTCCCGGCACAGGATATCCAGACCCGTGAAGCGGGTCGGCGGCACATCCCTGAGATGATCGCCCATCCGGTCCGTGTCGAATTTTTCCGTCAAGTCTCGTCCTTCATGATCCACAACGATCCGGATGGGGTCCGGCTTCAGATACCGGCCCATGTCCAGGCTCAGAGGGGCGACGCATTCGGGAATAAAAACGGTTTCAAGCAAAAGGCCCTGTTTGCCTGTGCCTTCCAGCCGGGCCAAGGCGCAGGTGCCGACCGGACTGGTGGTAAAGTATTCAAAGGCCCGGTGTATAAACGGATGGTCCCAGGAAAAAAATTCCACATCGTCCCTCTGGACGGCCAGGGCCCGATCAAAGGTCAATGTCGGGGATAACCGTTCGGGAACCGGAAATTTCTCATCCAGAAGAGCCCTGAAATGCAGCCGGAAGAACCCTGTGTCCAGATCGTCGGTTTCAATGCCGTAATGCTCCAGGACCCGGGTCATGAGATCCGCCAGGGTCGGGTCCTCATCCAGGGACTGGACGGCCTCGATGATCCGCCCGGCCGGTCCGGGTTTGAAGGAATTGAGTTCCAGAAGGAGGTTTTTGTGTTTGTTCAGGTTCTGATCCACTTGCCGGCAAAAATCCCGGGTTTCATCGATGAGCCGCTCCAGGGCCGGTTCGTCCACTCTGCCGGAAGATTCGGTTTTTCGGAACAGTTCGTTCAGGCGGGATTCGAATCGGTGATGGATCATGTATAACCCGTTGACGTTCCGCTTGAACAGGTTCAGGCCCTCCATGTACCACCGGGCCAGGATTTCATGGACGCTTCCCCGGAGATAAGGCACGTGAATGTGGATGTCGTTTTTCTGGCCGATGCGGTCCAGACGGCCGATCCGCTGTTCCAGCAACTCGGGGTTTTGGGGCAGATCAAACAGAAAAAGATGATGTACAAACTGAAAATTTCTTCCTTCACTTCCGATTTCCGAAGAAATCAACACCCGAGCCCCGTCTTTTCTCGCAAACCAGGCCGCCTGCCGATCCCTTTGCAGCAAGGTCATGGTTTCGTCGAACCGGGCCATATCCACCGCGATATGGCCTGACAGCGCTTTTTCGACAGCCTCCGCCATCCGGCCGGAGGCGCAGATGACCAGAATTTTGTCCTTTTTCCGGATCAGATCCAGCAAGTACCGGATTCTCGGATCCTGATCCAGACGGGGGGCATCGGCAGTTTCCGGATTGAAAAATTCGTCATGGACCCTCCCGATATGGGATGGGTCCGCGTCCAGTCCCTTGAGCCGGGGGATGCGACAGGGAAACCCCTTGATGATGTTCCGGTGGTTTCTGAAAATCACCCGTCCGGGACCGTAAGAATCCAGAAGGGTATCGACGGGCTCCCCTTTTTTGAGAAGGGTCCGGACTTTCCTGGCGATTTCGGCATACCCCTCGATTTCTCTGCAATAACCGTTGAAATCAAAATACCGGTGCGGATCCAGTAGCTGAAGATGGAAAAAATGGGTTTTCAGTCCCATCTGCTGAGGCGTGGCCGTGAGCAGCATCAAGCCGGGGACGGTTCCTGCCAGATGCCGGATAAAATCGCTGACGGGTTTGTGATCGCTGATATGGTGGGCTTCATCCACTACGACCATGTCCCATCCGGCGGACTGGATTCTGGAATGCCACCCGATATTGCCCAGAAAATCAAAGCTGACGATGCCGAACTGATGTTCGAGAAAGGGATTGACCCCTTTGCCCCGACGGTCCAGATGTCGGCAATAGGCCTCGTTCAAGATCATGAAAGACAGGTTGAATCGACGGTACAGTTCAATGAACCACTGATGGGTCAGGGATTCCGGTACGATGATCAATATCCGCCGGACCCGGTGGGTGATGACGAGGCGATGCAGGATCAGGCAGGCTTCAATGGTTTTTCCCAGTCCGGTTTCATCGGAGAGCAGCACCCTGGGTGAATGGCGCGCGGTCACGGTATGGGCGATATAAAATTGATGGGCGATCAGATCCACCTTGCCGCCGAGAAATCCCTTGACTTCGGACGCGTCGTAACCGGCCCGAGCCCTGAGCAGGTGCCGGCGCAGGTCAAAGATTCTGCAGGCGTCCGTGATGCCCGCGAAAAGCCGGTCCTGGGGCATGGAAAAAGACAGGGAGGCCACCAGATCGGTTTCACATACGGTTTTGCGGCCGTCCGAATAATACACCAGCCCATCTGATTCGCTCACGGAGGCGATGGTCAGGCGATGATCGTCAAGAAACCGGATGTCGTCGCCCTTCCGGAAGATCACCCGTTTCAAGGGCGCTCCGGAAAGGGTGTACTGCCGGGTGCAGTCGCAGGCGTCGAATCGGATGGTGACGGATCGGGGTGTTGAATGGATCAGGAGGCCCAGGCCCAGTTCGGGCTCGGTCTCACTGATCCAACGCTGTCCTGGAACGAATCGCAAGGACAACTACCGGTTATTCAGGATGGTTTTGACAACCTTGTGGGGAAAAGGCGAAGACAATTTCGAAGAGCCCACGGGCAGGGTTCCGGCCAGGGGTTTGTGGTTGTTCCCGCTGAAAGCCGTGGTCTTCTTGTCGGCAAAACGGATCTGGTAACTGGGCCGGATTCCTTTGCCCGTCGTACCGAAGCACACATCGGCGTCGGTGTCGTCCCCCATGTTGAGCAGCACTTTGCTCAGAAAGGCCGGGGCCAGTTGCTGGATTTTTTCCTCGTCCCAGACCACGGCGGGATTTACCGATGTCGCGGATCTGGACCCTGGGCTTTTGCCGGTTTTGAGTTTGTCCACATGGGTTTTAAGGTAATTGATTTTCATCCCCAGGTTTTTAACCGATCGTTTCTGGATTTCTCCTTCAGCCTGGGGCTTGAGTTGTGCAAGGGCCTGTTCGGCTTTTTCAAAACATTCCCTGGATGCGTCAACGGCATTTTCCTGGATTAACAGATTCAGGTTTTCACACAATCTGTTGATGGCCTGTCTGGACGCTCTGAATTTATCAGGTTCCATCTTTCCTCCTGTTGGTCATGGTTCAAATTACGATGGCTTGCAATGGAATTTCGCAGGACATCCCAACCTTTTCTTAATGTACACTTCTCGTGGGAATAATACAAGGGCCGGGGAAAATCGGAGGGGGTCCGGTTCGGTCGATCTATATCGATCGAACCGTCAGTCGCCTTTCCCGATCAGGATTTCCCTGATCTTTACGCCCAGACTTTCCTTTGAAAAAGGTTTCTGGATGAAATTGACACCCTCGTCCAGGACGCCGTGGTGGGCGATGACATCTGCGGTGTATCCGGACATGAACAGGCGCTTTAAAGCGGGATGAAAGGAAAGGATTTGTCTGGCCAGGT
>CAZQIX010000054.1:22480-24833 GCA_964593855.1 uncultured Desulfobacula sp.
GGTTCCGATACCGGGGCAGATAGATCCTGAAAGTCGACCCCAGACCCGGCCGGCTGACAATGTCGATGAAACCATGGTTCTGTTTGACCACGCCGTATACGGTGGCCAGACCCAGACCGGTTCCTTTGCCGGGTTCTTTGGTCGTGAAAAAAGGCTCGAAAATTTTGTCCATGGTTTCGGGGTCTATGCCGCAGCCATCGTCGCTGACGATCAGGACCACATGATCACCCGGCAGGCATCCCGGGTGGTCGATCGAGTGCTCTTCGTCAAAGGTCGATGTATCGGTTTGTATGGTGATCTTGCCCACATCGTCGATGGCGTCCCGGGCGTTGACGCAGAGATTGGCCAGAATCTGGTCGACCTGTCCGGGATCGATTCTGACCGGCCAGATAGGGTCGCCCGGCAGCCATTCCAGGGCGATATCCTCTCCGATGAGGCGCTTGAGCAGACTTATCATGCCGGCGACGGTTCGATTGAGGTCGAGAATTTTGGGAGATACGGTCTGTTTGCGGGCAAACATAAGAAGCTGGCGGGTCAGGTCGGCGGATCGTTCGCCGGCTTTTCGGATCTCCTCCAGATCCGCGTAAAGGGGCCGGGATGGGTCCATCTGTTCCAGAGCCATGTTGGAATGTCCGATGATCACGCTGAGCATGTTGTTGAAATCATGGGCCACGCCGCCGGCCAGCCGGCCCACGGCTTCCATTTTCTGGGCCTGGATCAGTTGACTTTCCAGCTTTTTTCGCTCTGCTTCGGCCCTGTTTCGCTGCGTGATGTCTAGGGCGGTGAAGGTCACCCCTTTTTTAAAATCTTCGAAGTCTATGGGTGTCGAGCTGAGCAGGACATCGATGATGCTTCCGTCTTTTCGTTTCCAGTGAGTCTCCACGGTTCCCGTACCGTACAGGCTGATCTGCCGGTATTTTTCCTCTCCCACGTAGATAAAATCCCTGTCGGTCGGATAAAGGATCCTGGCGCTTCGGCCCAGAAGATCATTTTGCGAATATCCCGTCATCTCACAGATGCGTTCGTTGACCTGGGTCAGAATACGGTCCGTCACAACGCCGATACCGGTCGGTGCGGCCCGGAAAATGCTCTGGAGACGTTCTTCGCTGTCTTTCAATGCCTGTTGCGCTTTTTTGCGATCGGTGATGTCCCGGCTTACCCCGAGAATACCGGACGGCCTTCCATCTTTGCCGGGCAGCAGCCGAACCGTGTTCCGGGTCCAGATAATCGAACCGTTTTTACAGGGTTGCTCAATCTCAAATTCAACCGGCTCCCAGCCTCCGGGATCATTGGATTCAATTCGTTTCATGGCTTCAGCGAGGAGTCCCGTCACTTTTTCCAGAGAATCGGGCGTGATCCGGTCGGACAGCGGCTGATCTTTGACTTCTTCGGGCCGGTATCCCCTCTGCTGGTAAATGGACGGGCTGACATAGGTATTGTGAAAGTTCATATCCATGATCCAAACCACATCCGAAAGATTTTCCACGATCATCTGAAAGAGCTGGTCGTTTTCCTTATTTTTCGCGTCGGCCATCTGCAATGACCCCTCCATCAAAGTTATTAAAAATGTAAACGGATCTTTTTCCATCCTTCCAGGACGAACACGCACAGGATTGCGGCCGCCAGAGTGCCCAGCAGGTCTTCCGGGTGGAGCGGACAGAATTGAAACAGGCGGTGAAAAAAGGGCAGGGTCATGACAAGGGTCAACATGAGAGTCGTCCCGCCGGTGATCCACCACAGGGCCGGATTGGGGATCCCCAGGGCTTTCCATATCGGCAGGGTGTCGGACCGGTTGGTGAAAATCAAACCCAGGTTGCAGATCACCAGCGTCATAAATGCCAGGGCCCGCGCCGTACGGTCCCCGTGGCCGACAAGGGCCCACCAGTATATGATCGCAACGGCCGTCAGTACAACCAGGCCCTGCACCAGACTGGACAGGATGGCAGGGCCGCCGAACAGAGATTCGCCGGGGTTTCGCGGAGGCCGCCCCATGCAATCATTTTCAGCGGACTCGGCTTCGAACACGACGGAGCAGGCCGGGTCGATGATCAATTCCAGAAATACGATATGGACGGGAAAAAGGGCCAGGGGCCATTGAAAAAAAACGGGGACCAGGGACATGCCCGCAATGGGGATATGTACCGACAGGATGTATCGCATGGCCTTCCTGAGATTGTCGAAAATCCGCCGTCCCATTTTCACGGCTTTTACAATGGAGCCGAAATCGTCATCCAGAAGGACCAGGGAAGCCGCTTCCCTGGCCACGTCGGTCCCGCGGCCGCCCATCGCGATGCCGATATGCGCCGCTTTGAGCGCGGGGGCGTCATTCACCCCGTCTCCCGTCATGGCCACC
>CAZQIX010000055.1:0-24806 GCA_964593855.1 uncultured Desulfobacula sp.
ACCGGGCCCAGGGATACAAGATTGCAGTGGATGATTGCGGGACCGGTTTTTCAGGCCTTCAGATGCTGTATTATGCAGAACCCGACTATATCAAGATCGACCGATTTTTTATCCAAAACATGGAAAATGATCCCAAAAAACGTCTGGTTGTTTCAACCATTGTGAATTTCGCCCATTTCATGGGGAGTCTGGTCCTGGCAGAGGGTGTCGAAACCATGGAAGAATTTTATTTATGCAAAGAAATCGGCTGCGACATGGTACAGGGATTTTTTGTACAGAAACCCCAATTGGACCTGAACAAATTGCTCCCAAGATATGAAGAGATCGGCAATATTTCCAGAAAGGAACGGCGCAATGCCTCTTTCAAAGACAAAGCCCTCATTGCCGACCAGATCCGCTATATCAAACCCATATTTTCAGATTGTGATATCATTACCGTTTTCGACCGGTTCAGAAACGACGAAACCGCCTCTTTTTTTCCGATTATCAACCGTCATGAAGAACCCATAGGTCTGATCCGGGAAACGGCTTTCAAAGATTATATTTTTTCCAAATTCGGCCGCCAGCTCCTGGAAAACCCCTCTTTCGGCAAGGATATATCGAAATTCATATCGAAAATACCCATTGCCGATATCCATCAGCCGGTCGAAAAGCTGATCGAAACCTATGCCTATTACAACAATAATGAAGGGCTGATCATGGTCGACGATATGAAATATGTGGGTATTCTGAGCACAAAATCACTGCTTAAAATTATCAACGAAAAAAATCTCACCCTGGCCCGAAACCAGAACCCCCTGACACGGTTGCCGGGCAATATGATGATCCATGAATATTTCAGTGAATGTCTCTCAGACTGTGACGTGGAATATTGTCTGATCTATTTTGATTTTGACAATTTTAAACCCTTCAATGATTACTACGGATTTAGAACCGGCGATCGGCTGATTCTGATGTTTGCCGAATTTTTGAAAGAAGCGGGCTTTTGTCAAAACCGTTTTGCCGGTCATATCGGTGGTGACGACTTTTTTATGGGCATCAGAAACGCCTGCACCGATGACATAATAGCGGAAATGACAATCCTGGCTGAGCGTTTCAAAAAAAATGCCGAAAGTTTCTATGACAAGGACGTCATAGAAAAAGGATTTCTTGAGGTCAAAGGAAGAAACGGCGCCGATGAAAAAATACAGATGATAACGGTCAGCATTGCCATGCTCCAACTGCCCGCAAAGGTGAAAAGAAATTATTCCATAGATAAATTGTCCGAATTTATTGCCCTGCTGAAAAAAAAGGCCAAAATTTCTAAATCCGGCATTGTCAGAGCCAACATCATCGAATTGGCAAAAAAGGAAGCGGAAGAGAATGATTCCCATGTGAACGTCTTTTCGGACACGGTTACCCCTCCATGCCTCAATGCCAGTCAGCCTCGCTTGCTTGTGTCCTGAAAAAATAAAAAGACCAAGATGAGCATTCTTACTCTTTTTAAACATCCCGTTAATCATTTTCTCATTTTTCTCGTGTTAAATGACCCATCGAATCTTGGAATACAACATGGGAGAAAAGCATGACCCTAATCCGAAAAAACTGGATCTCGATCCTGGGTTGCGCAGACCCGGCTGATCTGGAATCCGCCGCCCGGCAGATACCTTATGAAACGGATTATACCACGATAATCGGACCCGAAACCGGAATGCTCATGGTCCAGGCCCGAAGAGATGGGACCGGCCCAAGGTTCAACCTTGGTGAAATCACTGTGACCCGATGTGTTGTCGAGGTCAATGGAAGATATCCGGGCACCGGCTGGGTCATAGGAGCCAATCATCGCCACGCCGAACTGGCCGCTCTATTCGACGGGTTTTTACAAGATCCGAACCTCCATCCATTGCTCATGAAAAAATTTATTCCTGATCTGTTGGAAAAACAACGCACCGCAGAAGAGGCCCTTCTGAAAGAGGCGTCAGATACCCGGGTTGAATTTTTCACCCTGAAAAGAGACAAATAGAGGCACAAAAAGATGCTCAAAGGATTGCTGTCAGAAGGGCGGGACACTCAAGTCATTTTCAGAAATTTGCTTACAGCACTGGCTTATCCCGGAACTCTTTCGGACATTGACGTTCCCATTTCCTGCCCGGAGGCGATTCAGCCGGCTTCCGGAGGAATTCTTCTTACCCTTCTTGATTTTGAGACTCCGCTCTGGTCGGATCTTTCCAATGACGGGGAAGCGATTCAATGGCTTCGATTTCACACTGGGGCACCGTTAACCCGACAAAAACACCACTGCCTGTTTGCCTTTTGTACAGAATGTGATCAACTGGAAGATCCCGCCTTGTTCAACACGGGGACCATAAAAGCACCCGACATTTCCACCACACTCATCGTACAGACAAATGGGATTTCAGACACCGGCCCCATCCGGCTGACCGGCCCGGGGATCGAAAAATCCAGACAACTCGGTCTGGAGGGGATTCATAAGGCATTTCTGAAGAATCGATCCGTTCTTTGCAGCACCTATCCCCTGGGTGTCGATATGCTGTTTGTCTGCGACCGGACCTTCACGGCCCTGCCTCGCACCACGAAAGCGGAGATCGACTGATGTACGTGGCGGTCAAAGGCGGAGAAAAAGCAGTCCGGAATTCTCGACGGAGTGTGGCGAAAATGCGGCGGGGCTCTCTGGATATTCCTGAAATTCTTCCGGAACAGATTGAAAACCAGTTGGGGCTGGCCCTGGATCGGGTCATGGCCGAAGGCGCCCTCTATGACCGGAAGGTTGCAGCAAAAGCCATTCAACAAGCACAGGGAGATCTCATTGAGGCGATTTTCCTTGTCCGGGCGTTTCGGACCACTCTGAAGCGGTTCGGCCATTCCAATCCCTTGGACACAGAAGCAATAATGGTTTTAAGGCGGGTTTCCGGCGTGTTCAAAGATATTCCAGGCGGTCAGATTTTAGGACCGACATATGACTATACCCACCGTCTCATCGATTTCGAATCCGAACAGAAAGAAGATTCCATGGCGGCTCTGGACCCCGAACCCGCCTCCGGTATTCCCGAAATCCCCGACAATTCCCCTCTTCCTCGAGTGACGGATCTTTTGATCCGGCAGGGTTTGATGAAAAAAACCCCGGATGAACTCATCGGCGAAAAAATCGAGGACCTGACCCGGCAGCCCTTGAAAATCCCTGCACAACGAAGTGTCCGTCTCCAAACCTTGGCTCGCGGAGATGAAGGCTTTCTGCTGGGATCGGCTTATTCTCTGCAAAGAGGATTTGGGCTGGACCGTCATCCTTTTCTGGGTGAACTCCGGGTGGGTTTTGTGGATGTAAGGTTCACGCCGCCCGAACTGGGATTTGAAATCAAAATCGGCGCCATCAAGATCACCGAATGCTTTATGGTCAGCCGGGATGATGGGACCGCCGGTCCGGCAATGTGCTTTGAAGCCGGTTATGGCCTGGTGTTCGGGCACAATGAACGAAAAGCCATGTCCATGGCCCTTATTGACAGATCTTTACAGGACGGCGAAAACCTGGAGGAAGCCGGACATCCGGCACAGAACCAGGAATTCATCCTTTCCCACAGCGACAATGTGGAATCATCCGGCTTTGTGCAGCATTTGAAGCTGCCCCATTATGTGGATTTCCAGTCTGAGCTGGTCTCTATCCGAAATCTTCATCGACGGTCTTATAGAAACAAAAAGCCTAACGGGAACGCCTATGTATAATTTTGCATACCTGGACGAACAATCCAAACGAATGATCCGTCGATCCATTCTCAAAGCCTTGGCAATCCCGGGGTTTCAGGTGCCTTTCAGTGGACGGGAAATGCCTCTGCCCTACGGATGGGGAACCGGAGGAATACAGATAACGGCTTCCCTTCTGGGTAAGGAAGATATTCTCAAAGTCATCGACCAGGGTTCCGATGACACAGTCAATGCGTTGAGTATCAAGCATTTTTTCAGGAAAACCGCCGACATTAAAATTACGGAAGATACCTCAAAGGCCACGGTGATTCAGACCCGGCACAGGATACCGGAAAGCCCTCTGAAAAAAGGACAGATAATGGTGTATCAGGTCCCCATTCCAGAACCGCTTCAGTTCATCGAACCAAGGCGGCCGGAATGCCTTAAAATGCACGCTTTTGAAGAATACGGGGCCATGTATGTCAAGCTTTACGAGGATATCACCAGCCATGGGCGGATTGTAACCGCCTTTGATTACCCTGCCCTGGTCCATCACCGGTATATCATGAGTCCGTCTCCCATTCCCAAATTCGACAACCCGAAACTGCACCGCTCTCCAAGCATTCATCTGTTCGGCGCCGGCCGTGAAAAAAGGATCTATGCGGTCCCACCCTATACAAATGTGGTCAGCCTTGACTTCGAAGACCATCCCTTTGAGCTGGAAAAATGGGATCAATCCTGCGCGGTCTGTGGATCCAAAACCTCATTTCTGGATGAAATTCTTCTGGATGACCGTGGCTCAAGACTTTTTGTCTGCTCGGACACTGAATACTGCCGGAAACAATCCCAAAGGACGACGGCATGATCCCAATGCAGAAAGAAACGCCGGACTTTCTCCTGAGAGTAATGAATCTGTCCAAATTCTACGGAAAAATCCCGGGTTGTCATGAAATCAATTTTGAACTCAACAAAGGAGAAGTCATCGGAATCGTAGGGGAATCCGGATCCGGAAAATCAACTCTGCTGAAATGCATTGCCAGCCGGCTGCAACCCACTAATGGTTCGGTGCTTTTCAATTCTTCCCAAGGGATTATCGACCTCTGCCGGACCGAGGAGGCCCTGCTGAGAAAAATTATTCGCTCGGAAACCGGTTTTGTGGCCCAGAATTCAGCTGAAGGGCTAAGGATGAATATCAGTGCCGGCGGCAACATAGGAGAGCGCCTTATGGCAAGCGGTATGCGAAACTATACCAGGATCCGCCGCATTGCCCGGAAATGGCTTGAAACCGTTGAAATCGACGTTCGCCGGATGGATGATCCGCCTTCCACCTTTTCCGGTGGAATGCAGCAAAGACTTCAGATTGCGGTTAACCTGGTCACGGACCCAAGAATCATTCTCATGGATGAACCTACCTCCGGCCTGGATGTTTCAGTACAGGCCAGACTGATGGATGTCCTCCGAAAACTGGTGAGCCGCTTCAATCTTTCAATGGTGCTGGTGACCCATGACCTGGCTGTGGCCCGGATGCTGAGCCACAGGCTATATGTCATGAAAAACGGCCGGATCGTTGAATCCGGACTGAGTGACCAGATTCTGGATGATCCCAGGGAACCCTATACCCAGCTTCTGGTTTCCTCCATACTCAAACCCTGATGATTTCGCAAGGACCGGCTTTGGAACCCATACTCAATATTGTCCGGATCAACAAAGACTTTGTATTTCACCACCAGGGAGGCACACGGATCTCTGTGCTGGATCAATTTTCCATGATCTTTTACCCAGGACAGACCACCTTACTGACCGGCCCTTCCGGCTCCGGAAAAAGCACTCTGCTGAGGATGATTTATGCCGGCTATCTTATCTCGCAGGGACAAATCTGGGTCCGGCATCGGGGGGAGATGAAAAACCTGGCAGAGGCTTCCAGCGCAATGATCTATGAAATTCGAAGGGACACCATCGGTTACGTGAGTCAGTTCTTGCGGGTCATCCCTCGCGTCTCGGCGCTGGATACCGTGATCGAACCCCTTCTGGCCCGGCGGATGGATAGACGCCGGGCCCAAGAAAGAGGCCGCCGGATTCTGGAGCGATTGAACATTCCCAAACCTCTCTGGCACCTGTCCGCCACCACCTTTTCAGGGGGGGAACAGCAACGGGTTAATCTGGCCAGAGGATTTGCCGCCCCTTACCCCATTCTGCTGCTCGATGAGCCCACGGCCTCCCTGGATTCGGAAAACCGAAAAATCGTCATGGAACTGATCCGGGAAGCCCTTGAAAACAAAACCTGTGTCATCGGTATTTTCCATGACCCCTTGGACCAGGAAGCCCTGGGAGGGCGAATCGTGAAAATGGCCCAACCCTCAACCCTTGCATCGGGAGTCTGACATCCATGCAAACATTGATCACCGGAGGTCCGCTTTTTGACGGAACCGATTTTTTTGAAACCGGCGCGGTTCTGTTGGAAAAAGAAACGATCCTGTCTGTTTTTCCATGTCACCATCAGATGAAAACGGACAAAGTCGTGAACACGCACGGCCACCTGATCATGCCGGGCTTGGTGGATCTGCATTCCGACAGCCTGGAGCGCAGCATTGAAAAGAGAAAAGGGGTTTTGTTCGACACCGAATTCGCTCTCCTGAACCTTGACCGCCGACTGGCGGCCTGTGGGATTACCACATTTTGCCATGCCATCAGTTTCGCAGACAATGAACTGGGTCTGCGATCACCTGCCGAAGCTGAAAACTGTGTCCGGATCATCAGGAATTTTCAGGAATCCGGCCAGGCCCTTATCCGACATCTTATCCACATCCGATATGAAGTTGGATCAGAAAAAAGTTTTGATGTGATTCTGAAATTGACCTCCGAAAAAGCGGTGGACTTGTTGTCCATCATGGACCACACGCCGGGCCAGGGGCAATTCAAGTCCATGGCGGCTTATCTCAAATACCATTCCCGGGAGTATGATCTAAGCGATCGGGAAATCATGGAAAAAGCGCTGGCCAAAAAGGAAAACAACACCAGGGCATGGGAAATGGTCAAGACCTTGACACAGGCTGTGGCGACACAAAACATTCCCATGCTCAGCCACGACGACGATACCCGGGACCGGATCGAACTGATCAGGTCCATGGCTATCAGAGCGTGCGAATTTCCCGTAACCCTTGAAGCCGCCCGCTTTGCTCATGAAAATGGTCTTCTGGTTTTTATGGGAGCTCCCAACCTCATCCGAGACAGATCCACAAACGGTAACCTCAAGGCTTCGGAAGTAGTTGAACAGGGCCTGTGCACCGGATTGGTGTCCGATTATTATCCGGAATCCCTTCTGCAGGCTCCTTTTGTGGCAAGCAGATGGACCCGGGGCCTCAAGACGGCGCTTCAAAAGGTTACCTCCGGCCCGGGCGCTTTTCTGAACGGCCCTGATCGGCCCGGCTTCATAGCCCCGGGCGCCGGCGCGGACATTCTGGTGGTAAACCATGATCGTCGGTGGGCAAGCATTGTCAGCGCTTTTGTCAAAGGCAAAAACGTGTTTCACAATCTATAACCCGTCACTCAACCATAAGGAAAATTTCGATGAACCATCCCGATTCGACCATCCTTGAAATCAAGCAGTTATCAAAAACATATCCGGGCGAGGTCACGGCCGTGGACCATATTTCCTTCAGTGTCCGGAAGGGTGAGATGATTGCCGTACTGGGTCCATCCGGAGCCGGCAAATCCACCCTGCTAAGGTGCATGAACCGTCTCATCCACGCCTCGGGCGGTGAAATCCTCGTCAAGGGCAGAGACATCAACCAGTGCCGGGGACGGGCGCTTAGAAAACTTCGGAGAAACGTGGGAATGATTTTTCAACAATTCAATCTCATTCCCAGGTTGACGGTTTTTGAAAATGTCCTGGCAGGACGGTTAGGCCATACCGACAATCCTTTCTGGTACTCCGCGTCGATTCTTCGCATGTTCAGCGAAGAAAACAAACAAAAAGCGTTTGATGCGCTCCAGCGGGTAGGCATTGAGCATTTGGCGGGCAAAAGGGCTGACAGTCTTTCCGGCGGCCAGCAGCAACGGGTGGCCATCGCCCGGACACTGGCCCAGGAACCCGAGATCATCCTGGCGGATGAACCCGTGGCCAGCCTGGATCCGGCCAGTTCTCAAAGAGTCCTCCTGATTTTAAAAACAATCTGCATGACCCGCCATATTCCAGTCATTGTGAACCTTCATCAAGTGGATCTGGCGTGTCGGTATGCAGAGCGAATCATAGGCATCCAGGAAGGCAGACTTGTTTTTGACGGCTATGCCGCGGATTTTACCACGGACATTGCCCGAACCATATACGGCGATCAGTATGAATCAGCGTTGTTCAACCCTGACACAACATCGGTCGCCGCCGCTTAAAAAACAACCAGTAACAGGAGAACAGAAATGAACCGATTTCGAAAAATCTTTTGGACAGTGATGTGTATTATTGTAATGACAGGCTCGCTGGCTTCAGCGGCGGACCAATGGCCGGACAAAATCAGGATCGGCCTGATCCCCACGGAAGGCGGGGCCGATATCAAGACCCGGTTTGCGCCTCTGATGCAGCATCTTGAAAAAGAATTGGGCATCAAAGTGGAATCTTTTTCCGCCTCCGACTATGCAGGCATTATTACGGCCATGGCGCACAAGCATATCGACTTTGCATATTTCGGGCCTAAAAGTTATGTCGAAGCGTCGGCAAGGGCGGGGGCCCAAGCTCTGGCTCTTGAACTGGACAAGGACGGCCAGAAAGGATATCACGGCATCCTCATTTCCCATCGGGATTCCGGAATCACAACCATTGAACAGGCCATCGACAAGACCCGGACCTTTGCCTTCACCGATCCCAATTCAACCTCGGGTTGCCTGGTACCCAGCGTACTATTTTACAGGGATCTCAAAACCCCTCCGGAAACCATTTTTAAAGAAGTTTCCTTTTCCGGCTCCCATGGCGCCAGCATTCTGGCCGTCAAAAACAGAAAAGTGGATGTGGCCGCCACCAACGATATAGACATGAACCGCATGATAGAAAAAGGGTCGGTTTCAAAAGAGGATTTCAATATTCTCTGGACGTCCGAATTGATTCCAGGGGCACCCATGGCCGGCCGCAGAGACCTTCCCCAGAGCCTGAAAGAAGCATTCACAAAGGCGCTTCTGGCCTTTAACGAAAACAAACAAGGCATTGAAAAACTTCAAAACGGCGGGTACGCTCCAGTAACGGATGCCAATTACGACGTGATCCGCTATATGCAGGATTTGAAAGCCAAACTCCAGGAACAGAAAGGAAATTAAGCGCATGAAACAGGGATTTCGAAACGCTGTCACAGGCGTCGGCCTTTTGATCATAGCAGGATTTATGATGCCCTGGCTGAGCCGGGATCCCTTTCACATATCCGGTTTAACGCTTGCCTTGCAGGGGCAAGGCTTTCTATTCATACTCCCCCTGTGCGGCGTTGCTGCGATTGTCTCCGCCATGAGACGAACGCGGCAACGCCCGCACATTTTACTTTATTCGGCGACAGCAGGTCTGCTGACCCTGGTGGGCCTGATGTCCGTCATCTTTTTTTCAGATAACGGTTTGATCCGACTCGAGGAACAGGCCGGGGGTCTGCACCTTGTGAGTTTCAGACAGACGTCCGGATTGCTTTTGTTCCATCCAATCAGGAACATTGGTTCGGGCCTGATAATGACCCTTTTCGGGCTTGCCGCTTTGGTCCTGTGCCCTGCATTGACAGCACCCAACCATGATTTGAAAACTGAGGACAAAACCGATTCCCATCAAAGGGTTTTACCGGCCCCCGCTTTAACCGAGATATACAAACGGACCGGTCTGGTATTCATTTCTCTTTCCGTGCTTGTGGTCACCTGGATCTGGTGTGGCATCAGCCCGAGCAAACTTTGGGAAAACAGGGGTAATGCCAGAGATTATCTTTTCGGCAGAGCCTTGTCGGAAGATGATCTTCAATCCATTCAGGAACATCGAAAGAGAGGCCCCATGATAGAAGCGGCCGGGCAGGCGGAAGAATATATGTCTAACAAATACAGAGACGTGCCGTTTTCGAAGCAGCCTTCGGCAGAGGCCAAAGCCGGAGAGAGGGAACAAATGACCGCTTTTTTCCTTTCCCAGATGTCGGAAGAGAAAAAAATCGAGCTGGAAAAGCGAGCTGAAAAAAATATTCTTAAAAAGAAAAAAGGGGGCTATTTCCCGCCGGAAACCTCTTCCATTAAAATCAAAGGGTACATGACCGCCCTAATCGAAACCATTGCCATTGCTATCTGGGGAACCTTGCTGGCCTTGATTTGCGCCATTCCAACCTCATTTTTAGCGGCCCAAAACACCTTGAAACTGATGATCTGCTCAGATGACATGAAATCCCGCTCTCTAAGATCCATCATTGCTTTCGGCGTCAGACGATTTCTTGATGCATGCCGCGGATTCAACGAATTTGTAATGGCCTTGATCTTTGTGGCCGTCATCGGACTCGGCCCCTATGCCGGGATCCTGGCACTCTGGATTCACACTTTCGGTATCCTCGGCAAAGTTTTTTCCGAACAGATTGAAGCGATCGAGTCAGGTCAGGTGGAAGCCTTGACCAGCACTGGCGGCAGCGCAATCCAAACCATTGCCTTTTCCGTCATACCCCAGGTCTTGCCGGGATTTGTATCGTACACTTTGCTGAGGTTTGAATCCAATGTTCGGAGCGCCGCCATTTTAGGGTTTGTCGGGGCCGGCGGCATCGGATTTCTTATTTTTGACAAACTGAACGGGTACCTGTTCCGGGAGGTATGCACAATGATGATCATTATCATCGTCACGGTCGGCATTATTGACCATTTTTGCGCCCGTATCCGAATGAAATTCATTTAACGCAAAAGGATATATCCGTATGTTCAACATCGGTTGCAATATCGATGAATCATGGGTCGACGCACGCATGGCACGCCTGCATGAGGCCCTCCAATCCTTCCGGGATCTGGGACTGGACGCAGTGGAACTGCCGATTCACGGACTGGATTTAATCATGAACGGCAAATTGAACCAGCGACGGCTCACTGAGGTTCTGGGCATGTTAAAGGATTTTGATTTCCACTATTCCATTCACTGTCCCAATCCCGTCAACCTCATGGACCGCAAAAATGTCGGTCTGCATGTGGATGTGATTCTGGCCTCCATGGAATTTGCCAGACAGTCCGGAGCCGGTATTCTGGTCTATCATGCCGGGCGATTTTTTCCGGAAGAAACTTTTTTCTCAGTAACGGCCCATGCCCTTACCCGAAAGGAAAATGACAGCCTCCTGGAAAGAGAGGCTCTTTTACTGCAAATCGTTTCCGAACAATACCCGGATGTGACACTGGCCGTTGAAAATGCCAGACCCTATCAGAATCAAAGCCCCCATTACACATACGGCGAAACCCTCGACCGCCTCAAGACCCAAATAGAGGCTGTGAATAAACCCAATGTCGGTATCAACCTGGATTTCGGACATCTTTACATGTCGTCCGTGTTTCATGGGTTCGATCCCTCGGAAGCAGTGAAAGACGTCCGATCCCTTGTTGTCCATACCCATATCCACGACAATTTCGGAGGCATCGTTCACCACTGGGAAAAACAGCAAACCTTCCAGTTGCCTTTTGGAAAAGGGGATTCCCACATGCCGGTGGGTTGGGGCAAAGTTCCCGTTCGTTCCATTCTAGGCGCCCTTCTTCCCGAATACCAAGGCCTCTTCATGATGGAGCTGCGAGCCCGGTATGCGGATCATGTGGCTGATTCCACCCGCACTTTGAAAACGCTGTTGGCATCCCAATCCCTGTGACTCTTTTTTTCTGTGTTCGAAAGTCGCGGGATCATTTTTTCGAGATGTCTTCATAAATGCTTTTATTATCTCTTCATATCTCCGCCTTCACAGATACCGGATCAGGGTTTTTCTAAAATAAAACATACCCGTGTCCGGAGGTTTCATGGAAATTCGTCTGAACGGGGAAATGCACCGGGTAAAAGCCTTTTCCCTGATGGAACTTGTCCGGGAGCAGGACACCATGAACTGTTAAATTTTGTGGGAGGAGGATAACTGTCTGACACGAAAAAGGATCCGCTCATTCTGGGCGATTCCGCTCATTCTGGGCGATGTGGAATTTACCAGCCGCCTGTTTACCGGAACCGGCAAATTCGGCTGTCCCAGGTCGGGAAAAAACACGGGGACTTTCCATTCCCCCTTCCCGGCGTCTTCCCCGGGGTATATACGGGATATTGGGCGAACCGTTTTCCCGGGGCCGAACCAATGTCGATGTCGCCCGGCAAACGGTGGGGGCCGACGGGGTCCACCAGGGACAGGATGATCTGCCGATGCCGTGGGGCCTGAATATCTGGATTTCGCAACGGCCAACCTGGATATCCCTTTTGTGGTCATTGGCGGGATCAAGCGGCATCCCCTTGAACAGGTTCTGTCACGGGGCGCGACCACCATCTGCCTGGTGACGGAAATCATCGGCGCTGAAAATATCGGAGAGCGGATCAAAGAAATCAGAAAAATGACGGGATAGAACATCTGAATGCCGGAATATAAACAGAATCTCTCCGCCTCAGATCTTTTTCTCCCCTATTGATCCGGAAGATCGCCCTTTTCTGCCGAAATCGATATTCAGCCGGCGCATCTTGTGTCTGAGGGTGGATGGATTGACACCCAGCAGACGGGCGGCTCCGTCTTCTCCATTGATTCTGCCGCGGGTCTGAGCCAGAACCATGGAGATATGGTTTGAAATCACAGTGTTCAGACCGGCCGGCGGTTTTCCCGAAGGATTCATGCGGGAAACGGCCTCGGGTCCCTGCATCAGGCTCTGAAACCGGATGGGGCCTTTGCGATCCAGGATCAATGAACGCTCCACGAGATTTTCAAGTTCACGGACATTTCCCGGCCAGGAATACTCGGACAGCCTTTCGATTTCTCCCTCGACAATTCCGGGAACGGTCGGCAGACCCATTAACCTTGATTTTTTCGATAAAAAATGGTGGAGCAGATCGGAAATATCGACCCGCCGATCTCTCAGAGGCGGAACCGTGATGGGAAACACATTGATCCGGTAGAACAGGTCTTCCCGGAATCCACCCGCTTTGACCATCCGCCACAAATCCCGATGCGTGGCGATGATCAGACGGACATTGACCTTGACGGTCTGGGAACCGCCCACACGTTCGATTTCTTTTTCCTGGATCACTCTCAGCAGCTTGACCTGGGCGGCCGGGGGCAGCTCGCCGATCTCATCCAGAAACAGGGTTCCGCCGTCGGCCCGTTCAAATCGGCCTCGATAGGTCTGATGGGCGCCTGTGAAAGACCCTTTTTCATGTCCGAACAGCTCGCTGTCGATCAGGGTTTCGGGGATGGAACCGCAATTGACTTTGACAAAAGGCCGGGTCCTTCTTTTGGACTGGTTGTGTATGGCGGTTGCGATCACTTCTTTTCCCACCCCGGTTTCACCCAGAAGCAGGACCGTCGTGTCTTCATAGGAAACCTGGTCAACCAGAGCCATTGTCTTTTTCAACCCGGACTCGGCGCCGATGATTTCACTACCTGTGGCAGATCTCAGTTCTTTCTGGAGAAAACGGTTTTCATCCGCCAGCAGGTCCTTGATTTCCGAAAGTTCCTGAAATCGAAGGCTGTTGGCAAGCGCGATGGCCGCCGGCTGCTTGAGCAGCTTGAGAAGATCCAGGTGCCCGGGGTTGAAACGGTCAAAGCCTTCGGCCATGAGAACCAGGCTGCCAAAAGAGGTTTCTTCGACGATCAACCGGATGTACAGGGCTGATATCCGCTCTTTCTCCAGTACGGTCAACAGGGTTTTGCCGAGGATATGGTCATCGGCCCGGTTGATCAGCAGTTCGCCTGAAAAATCCTGTCTCGCGATCATTTTCCGTGCCTCGGCCGGAAGTTGGAACCGTTTTCCCGGAAGTCTTCCGCCTTGACGGTCGGCATGGGCGTAAATCGAGGTGGAAAGAGAATCTTTTTCCCTGTGCAGCAGGTAAGCTTCCTGGGCGGGGATGTGGTCGGCGATATAGATGAAGCATTCCCACAGGGCTTTTTCGATTTCCAGACGGCCGCAGATGCGCAGGGCCGCATTCCTGAAAAATTCATTTTTTTCAACCAACTGATATGCCCCTTCCTTTTGGACCGCATTAAAAAAATGTCATATACGACATTCCAGCGGTCGAATTGTAGTATGCGCCGAATAATTTGTCAAATACGACAATTTATCCTCCCTGCGGCCCGCAAACCCCTTTACACAAGGCAATCCCTGCCGCTGGTACGGTTATTGCTCAACTCCCGGCATGTGGTTTTTATCTTCAACCTATGAATTTCTGGTTCGGATCAGAGATCAAAAGACAGATGGAGTGGACAAATGGACGATATGATGGATCGCAGACGAGGCGGTCTGAAAATCACGGCCGATGACGCCGCGGCGCTGGTCAAATCCGGCGATACAGTCGTGTGGGGACATTCGAGTTCGGTGCCCTGGACATTTATCGATGCCCTGCTTGCCCGGGCCGGGTCTTTAGAGGCCGTGAACGTTAGGCATCCCAGGATTGAAGGTTCTCTGGATATATACGACGACTCGTATGCCGGCACATTTTACCATGATTCCTGGATGATCGCGCCCAATACCCGAGACCTTGCCGGCAAAGGCAGAGCCTCCTATACCCCCTGCTGTTTCGGTCTGTCGGACATGCTGCTTCTGAACGGACACGTCAAACCTGCGGATGTGGGGGTCATTCAGGTGTCCACACCCGATCAGTTCGGCCATTGCAGCTTTGGATTGTGCTGTTCCTATCTTCCGGCGGTGGCCAGGACCTCCGGGGTTTTAATCGCTGAAATCAACAGCCGGCTGCCGTTTACAGGCGGGGCTTCCATTCATCTGTCCGATTTTGATTATTACTATGAAACCGACCACCCCATTCAAGGGGTCAACACCATGGCTTTGCCCATTTCCGAGACCGACCGCCGAATCGGACTTCACGTCGCGGGCCTGGTGGAAGACGGATCCACCCTTCAAATGGGCATCGGTTCCATTCCCAACGCTGTCCTGTCTCAGCTCGGTTCCCACAAGGACCTGGGCATTCACACTGAAATGTTCGGGGACGGCATCATGGATCTCATGCACAAAGGCGTGATCACCGGACGTCGCAAATCGATTCACCGCGGCAAAGTGGTTTCCACCTTTGTCATGGGAACCCGGGACCTTTACGGTTTCCTGGACCGGAACGCCGCCTTTGAGCTGCGCAGCGCCTCTTATACCAACAACCCGGACATTATCTCCCAGCAACATAAAATGGTGGCCATCAATTCAGCCCTGGCCGTCGATCTGACCGGGCAGATCTGCGCGGAAAGCGTGGGAACCTATCAGGTGTCGGGCACCGGAGGGCAGCTCGACTTCGCTCTGGGCGCCATCCGGGCCAAGAACGGCAAATTCATTATCGCCATGCCGTCCACGGCCATGGGCGGAAAGGTTTCCCGGATCACTTCCACTCTTTTGCCCGGGTCAACCGTAACAACACCAAGGACCCTGGCCGATTACGTGGTGACGGAATACGGGGTCGCCTCCCTGCGCGGCAAATCCATCCAGAAACGGGTGGAAGCCCTGATTCAGATCAGCCATCCCGATTTTCGAGAACCGTTGATGAAAGAAGCGGCCGAGAGAAAAGACGTCAATCCATTTGAATAAAACAAGTTTCAGAGAGGACAACCATGAGCTGGGAAAAAGAGGTTGAAGAATTGCACAACCGGAAAGCGCTGGCCCTTCAGATGGGAGGGGAAGCTTCGATCAACCGGCACCACCAGGCCGGCAAACAGACCGCCCGCGAGCGGATCGACGCCCTGGTGGATCCGGGCAGTTTCAAGGAACACGGAGCCTTGACCGCCCATCTGACCTATGAAGCGGACGGCAGCTACAGAGACTACACACCGGCCAACGCCATCATCGGATCCGGCCGGCTCGACGGACGGCGTGCCGTTATTACGGCCGAAGACTATACCGTCCGGGCAGGGTCTTCGGAAGCATCCCTTGCGGACAAATGGATCTGGGCCGAAACCCTTGCCCTGGAGATGCGTCAGCCGCTCATCCGGCTGGTCGACACCGCCGGCGGAAGCGTCAAGATCCTGGCCGGCATGGGAGCGACAAAACTTCCGGGATACCCGAGCTGGCGGGTGGTTGAACTGATGTCCCACGTCCCCGTAGTCGGGGTCGCACTGGGAACGGTTGCCGGCCTGGGCGCTTTCCGTGTCGTGGCCTCTCATTTTTCCATCATGGTCAAGGGAACGAGCCAGATTTTCGCCGCCGGTCCCCATGTTGTGAAGCCGGCCACCGGAGAAGATTTGAACAAAGAGGAGCTGGGCGGTTATCTCGTGCACGCCCGCGGCAGCGGTGTGGTCCACAACGAAGCGGAAGACGAGGCGGACGCCTTTTCACAGGTCAAAACCTTTCTGTCTTATCTGCCGTCCAGTGTTTTCCAGATACCGCCCAGGCATGAACCGGCCGACGATCCGGCCCGCAGGGAGGAGGCACTGCTCTCCATCATCCCCCGCCAACCGCGCCGGGCCTATGAAATCCGACAGATTCTCGAGATGGTTTTCGACCGGTCGTCCCTATTCGAAATCAGCCCCCATTTCGGACCATCCGTCATTACGGCCTTTGCCCGCCTCAATGGTTTTCCGGTGGGGGTCATGGCCAGCGATCCGCGGATTTTCGGCGGCGGATTGACCCGGGCCGCGGCTGAAAAAAGCGAGCGGTTCATCGACCTGTGCAATATGTTTCATCTGCCCATGGTCAATCTGGTGGATCAGCCGGGAGTGGTGGTGGGATTGGACGCCGAGCTTTCAGGAACCCTGCGGTATGCCTCCCGGACCCTGCTGGCCATCGAGCAGAGCCGCATTCCCTGGATCGCCGTCATCCTTAAACGGGCCTTTGGCCTGGCCGGTTCCGGATACGGCCGCCAGAGCGATCTGAATCTCCGATACGCCTGGCCGTCGGCCCGATGGGGGTCCATTCCCATCGAAGGAGGAGTAATGGCGGCCCATCGGCGTGAAATAGAAACCGCCGAAAATCCACAGGAATATATCAAGGGATTGGAAACCTTTTATGAAAATCTTCAATCCCCGTTTCGCACGGCCGAACGTTTCGGTATAACGGATATCATCGATCCCAGGGATACCCGCCCCTTGTTGTGTGACTGGATCGAGCAGGCCTATCGGGTTCTGCCCGAAATGCTGGGACCAGGGAATTGTCTGTACCGCTGCTGAATGATCAATGGATAAATGTGTCCACTGAAAATCAACTAAAATAAAAGGAGCCCGCCATGAACCAAAAATCGTTATCCCTTTCCATCCTTGTTTCAGGCTTGATACTGCTCGGCGCCGTCATGATTCTTCCCGGATCCGCCCGGGCCGCAGAAGAATATAAAGCCCGGCTGTCCTATCATTTTTTCCCCAAACATCATGCGGCCGTGTACGCGGATAAATTCGCCCGAATGAGCGAGGAAGCCACCGGCGGCCGCCTGAAAATAGAGGTGTTCCATTCAGGGCAGTTATACGGTATCCGCCAGGCTTTGTCGGCCGTTTCCGCCGGAGGTGTGGAAATGGCCGTCATTCTGAACCTGAACCTGATTCCGGTGGACAGGAATTTTAATATCAGTTCGGCGGGTTTTTTCTGGCCGGATTATGAAACCGTCCGCCGTTTCTGGGAAGAGACGCCTGCCGGCCGGAACGTCTGGGAAGGATTTCAGCAGAAACTGGGCATAAAAGTGCTGTGCTACAACCCCAATGGCCCCAATTATTTTTTCAGCACCCGCCCTTTTTCCGGAACCTTGGATGACATGAAAGGCAGAAAATCCCGGTATCTGACCACAGCGGAAAAACCCGGCATCGAAGCGCTGGGAATGAGCGGGGTTTCCGTGGGCACCGAAGAGATGTACACCGCGCTGAAACAAGGCATGATCGACACCTTGACGACGGTTCCTTCCGCCATGGAGTCCTATAGCTGGTGGGATTCCGGAAAATATGCCCTGCTTCCGGAATACGGGTATGCGGACTCGATGATCGTCGCCAACGCAGCCTGGTGGAACAGCCTTCCCCAGGACGTGCGCGATGTCATCCTCAATGAGGTCGGCCCCAGAATAACGGCTGAATCCACCCAGTCCATCATGCAGCAGTCCAGAGATGTTCTCGACCGCCTGGAACGGGAAAAAGGAGGCAAAGTGACCGCCTTGACGGATGAAAACCTTGAAAAAATGCGACGGATCTTCAAAGATAAAGTCTGGCCGGTTCTGGCAAAGGAAATGGATCCCGAGGTGTACAAAGCCGCCATGTCGTTTATGAAATACGAATAAACCAGCAGGATATACCCCCACGGTTCAAGGGAGGTCCGATCGGATGGAAAAAATACTGACCCGGTTCACGAAGTTCAACAACGGATTGGCCGGCGTGCTTCTCGCCTTTGGGGCGCTGATAACGGCCGTCCTGGTTCTGTCATTGTTTGCCGGAGCCGTCAGCCGGTACCTCATCGGAGGCAGTCACGCCTTTCTGGAAGAAATTCCCCGGATGATCGTCCCGTTTGCGGTCTTTCCTTTAATGGGCCCCCTTCTGCGAACCGGACGCCATATCAGCGTGGATGTTCTTCCGGACCGCTTAAAGCCGCCCGGACGGCATATATTGATGGTTCTGGTCTACGGCGTCTGTTTTCTGGTGGCGGCGCAATTCACCATCGCGGGGATGTCGGCCGTGTCCCACTTCAAAACCATGGGCCTGGTCTCGGTTACCGAATGGGTCGTCCCCATGTGGTGCATTTATGCGGCCTTCCCCCTGGGATTCGGCCTGCTCTGCCTGTTTGCCCTGGAGTTGATGCTGATCGAGGGACATAAAATATACAGATTCAGGCATTCGGCCGCCAAGTCGGCTGAAAAAGGAAAAAAGGTATGATACAGTTGGCCCTGATCGCCGGATTGGCGGCCCTGGCGGCCTCAGTCCCCATATTCATCGTATTCGCCCTTTTCGGCAGCCTCGTGGTTGTCGGAAGCCTGCACCTGCCCTGGGCCATGATTACCCAGGTCACCTTCGACGCCATCACCAAATATGTGCTCCTGGCCATCCCCTTGTTTATATTCGCCGGAATGGTCATGGTTCAGTCGGGCATGGCCAAACGCCTGGTCACTGTTTTCGTGGACCTGGTCGGGCATTTCAGGGGCGGACTGGGAATCGCCATGGTGCTTGCCATGGGATTTTTCGGGGCCATGTGCGGGTCGATCCTGGCCGCCATCGTCGCCATCGGCGGCGTCATGATCCCCATGATGGTGGACCGGGGATACAACCGGGCCTTCGTCGCCGCGCTGGCGGCCTGCGCAGGCACCATTGACGCCCTGATTCCACCCAGCAACGGCGCCATCCTGTTTTCCGCCATCACGGGGGAACCGGTCACCAGAACCTTTGCCGCCGGGATTCTTCCGGGCATTGTTTTCGGAATTTTTCTGATTCTCCTGGTACTCTTCAAGTGCCGGCACATGGAAAAACATCCTCGAACACCCTGGCGACTGGCCCGGCGCAATCTCTACGAAACCATACCCACGCTGCTGACACCCGTCATTATTCTGGGCGGAATTTACAGCAACCTGATGACACCCACTGAGGCCGCCGCCGTGGCCGGCATCTGGGCCGTCGCCGTCGGTTTTTTCTTTCACCGGGAACTGACTCTGTCCGGACTCTGGAAGGCTCTTACAGATACGGCCGTCACCACCGGCATGATTTTCGTCATCATCGCCATGGCCACCTTTCTGTCCACCACCCTCACGTACACGCGGCTGCCCCACAAATTGATCGAGTTGTGTCTCCATCTGGGAGTCACACCATTATCGTTCATGTTTTTTGCCGCCTTGACCTTTGTTCTGCTCGGAACCATCATGGAGGTAGTGCCGATCCTCTATCTGACCGTCCCGATCTTCGCCCCCATCGCCCTTACCATGGGCATGGAAATGGTCCATTTCTATATCCTGCTGTCTGCTTTCGTCGGCACGGGTCTGATAACACCACCGGTGTGTGTCGGTGCATACACGGCTGCGGCGGTCGCCAAAGAACCGGCTTCCGGTGTCATGAGGGCTCTTTTTCCCTCGTTTTTCATCATTTTTTTACTCTACGGCCTTGCGATCATCTTTTTTCCGTCCCTCAGTACATGGCTTCCAAATTTTGTATAAAGCCCAAGGAACCTGAAAAAAGGCCTCACAGGCCGATGGAACGAATCAAAACCCATTACCCTTACAACTGAAAAGGAACAGCAAATGAATACCGAAATCCAAGCCCCCATGCCGGGCACTGTTTTTGAAATCCACGTTCAGACCGGAGATACCGTATTCGAAGGACAGGAACTGATGGTCCTGGAAGCGATGAAAATGGAAAACCCGATCTTTGCCGTGAAATCCGGAAAAATCGCCGATGTTAAGGTTTGTGTGGGAGACCGGGTCGCGGCCAGACAGGTGCTTATGTCTCTGGAATAAAATCGGATGGTTCCGACCACAGTCCGCGGGATATGAATTATGAAACAGGCGAAAATTTAACCTCCGCCCTTGCGGGAAGATGCCGTATGGTTTAGGCTGGATCAAAAAACCCTCAACAGCCGGAGTTTTGCCAACCATGAACCTAGACGACCTGATCAGAAAATCTTCAGAGGCCGACCCTCTGTCAGCCGAAGAGCTGTCTTTTTTCCTGTCCTTTCCGCCCGATTCTCCCGAGGCTGTCCGAACCATGGCCCACGCGGGGAAAATCTCCCGAAGCCTCGTCGGCGGCAAGGCCGAAATCCACGGTCAGCTGGCGCTCGATCTCGCCCCCTGCGCCTGCGACTGCCAATTCTGCTCCTTTGCCCGATCCAACCATATTTTCACGGGCGAAACCCGGATCAGCCCCGAACAGGCCGTCGCCTACGCCCGGCAACATGAGGCGGACGGGGCCAACGCCGTATATGTCATGACCACGGCCCAGTATCCCTTCGGACGGTTCATCGAAATATCAAAAGAGATCCGAAACAACCTGAGGCCCGAAACCGTCATGGTGGCCAATGTCCCGGACCAGACCCCGGAGCGGGCCGTTCAGATCCGGGAGGCCGGGTACGCGGGGGTCTATCATGCCCTGCGCCTTCGTGAAGGCATCGACACCCGGATTCCTCCGGAAAAACGATTGGAAAGCATGCGCAACTTCAAGGAAGCCGGGCTCAAAGTGGGCACCTGCGTGGAGCCCGTCGGTCCTGAGCACACCATTGACGAGCTGGTCCAGGCCATCCTCACGGCCGCCGCCGTCGGACCCGCCTTTTCCGGGGCGGCCCGGCGCATCACCGTCCCGGGCACCGGGATCGCGGCCAGGGGAATGATCAGCGAGCTGCGGATGGCGCAGATCGTGGCCGCGAGCATCCTGGGAACGCCCCGAACGGTCAAGGGGTACTGCACCCACGAGCCCTGCACCCTGGCCGCCATGGCCGGAGCCAATCTTTTATGGGCAGAAACCGGGTCCAACCCGAGGGATACCCGGGAAAAAACCGAGCAGGGAAGGGGCCTTACCGTAGACGCCTGTGCCGGGATCTTCCGCGAAACCGAATGGAAGACCCTTAAAGGACCGTCCGTTTATTTTACCTGAAAGATATGTGCGACCGAACCGCCGTTGCCGTCATGGTCAAATACCCCCGGGCCGGATGCGTCAAGACCCGGCTCGGCAGACGAATCGGCATGGAAAAAGCGGCCGCGCTGTACCGTCGTTTTGTTCAAAAAACCCTCGAAACCTGTCGGACCTCCGGCCTGGAAACCGTGATCAGCTGTCACCCCGGTCATTCTCTGAAAGACTTCATGGCCTGGCTGGGTTCCGATTACACCTTCATCGCCCAGAACGGCCCCGATATCGGATTTAAAATGCGCGACTGCTTTGAGCGGGTTTTTTCCCTCGGTTTTTCCGAAGCCATACTGATCGGCAGCGACCTTCCCCACCTGCCGGTATCCTTTATAGAAACGGCGGCCCGCGAAGTCAAAGAGGCCGACCTTGTCCTGGGGCCCGCCATGGATGGGGGCTATTACCTTGTCGCCATGAAAAAAGACGGATTTTTCCCCCGATTGTTTGACGGGATCCCCTGGAGCACCCCGGATGTTCTGGCAAAAACCCTGGAAAAAATCGACGCGAGCCGCAAAAACGTCTTTCTTCTGCCGGTTCTGAGGGACATCGACACCCTGGAGGACCTGACGGCCGTTTCCAGGGAAACCGGACTTTTCTCCAACTCGGATCGCGGTATTGAATCCGGAAAAAGGCCGGTTCCATGAAAATCTCCGTCATCGTGCCGGTTTATCGGGAAGCCGACGGCATCCACCGCTTTCTGGAAAGTCTCTCGGCTGTCTTTCCGGCTCCCGAAAATGAAATCATCGTTGTGGACGGCAGTCCGGGCCGGGAAACCATGCGTGCCGTCCTCCGGCCGGACATCCGGACGGTCCATTGCGCCAAAGGACGGGCCCGGCAGATGAACAAGGGGGCCGCCACGGCCCGGGGCGACATCCTCCTGTTTCTCCACGCCGACACCGTCTTGCCCCTGAATGCCGCCGGACTGATACAAAAAACCCTGGCCGCCGACACAACGGTTTGCGGCGGCGCTTTTTCCCTTGGGATCGACGCTCCGGGGGCCTGTTTCCAAGTGATCGAATATTTCGCCAATCTGCGCTCCGGCCTGACCCGGGTTCCCTACGGCGACCAGAGCCTTTTTCTGAGAAAGCGCGTTTTTTTCCAAATGGGTGGATTCCCGGACATTCCCGTCATGGAAGACCTTGAACTCATGACCCGGATCCGGAAAACCGGCCGTAAAATCACCATTTTGAAACAAAAATCCATGACTTCTTCCCGAAGGTGGCAAAAAGAAGGGATCGCGGCCTGCACCCTCCGCAACTGGCTGATCCGGCTCCTCTACCACGCCGGGATCCCGGCGACCCGGCTCGCCCGGTTTTACCCATAAGCCGCCTCAGTGCCTTGGTTTATCGACCGGCCAAAGGCAAAAACCAACCGTTAATGAGCATGATCCGAACACGATCTGATCACGATCTCCAAACCATAATCTAATTTGATTCTGACGATTCAATGATAATTTTCCGGTGTTTTTGAGCGTCCGAAGGCACAAGACAAGAATACATGTTTATCGAAAATAACGATCATTGATGAAGGAAGAACCATGAATCAAATAAAACGGCCAGGATTTACCGTCGGATTGAAAATGATGATCGGCGTGGGCTTTTTTTCCACCCTCTGCATCGGCCTGCTTCTGTTCGTCAATATCACGGCATTTTCTGAAATCAATTCCCGGACAAAAGCGATGATAAATCTTCACGTAGACATGAACAGTCGGCTCAGAGCCGGTATCTTCGATCTTCAGAAAAAACACCTTGAAATCCCGGGGCTTCTGGAGACAGAGACAGGGACTCAGTTCGAGGAATGGTTTAAGGCTTCTTTTCCCGAAGTAAAAGAAGAGTGTCTTACAGGTGACGATCTTTACAGGAAAACCTTTTCGAGAACCCAAAGGCGGGATTTGGCAAACGGACGCATCATAGCAGTTAAGACTGAACAATCGGTGATGGTGGCAAAAGGCATCATGATAGACAACGGCCATTTTTCCGGTGATATCCTCTGCTGGATTGTCAGCAGCAATCAACCGGAAGAGGCCATGGCAGCCATACAGAGTCGCATCGAAGCGTTGGAAAAAACAGCGAGAGACCCGGACGCCCTTGTTTTGAAAGTAGAGCACCTAAAAAACCGTCTGGCGAATGAAGCCCTTGCGGCAGAGACATATAGAAATGAAATTCTCTACCAGGTGGAAACCCTCCAAAAAAAGGAAGCCGAACTGAATCTCCTTTGGGATGAAAAAAGGAAAGCCATTAGTGCCATTTCGGGGATAGCTGTTTTCACTAACCTGATCCTCCTCCATCTCATGGCCTTTTCCGTGGTGGAAAAACCTCTGAAAAGCCTTACCCGCGCATTGGAAAAAATCAACCGCGAAGAGACCTTTCTAATTCCCTGTCAGCATCGTAGAGACCAGATCGGAATTCTGGCCAGGGCACTGGCGGATTTCCAGACCGCCCAGACCGAACTGAGAAAAGAGGAGCAACGTAAAAAAACTGAAAAAATATTGATTCAAGGCCTCATCCGAAAAATATCCAGATTGATTGACACCCTTCAAAAAAGGGCCGCAGCCATGAAGGGCACGGCCGAGGAATTGAGTGGGCTCGCGGCCGAGACCGAAGAACAGACTCACGAGGCGATGCATTCTGCGGCAAAAACTGTTGAACAGACGATTGCGGTATCAGAAGCAACTTTCCTTTTACAATCCGATGCTGCCGGAATCAGCTCCCAGGTAGCCAGGCAGACCGATTTGATTTCCGAAATCAACCAGATGACAGTCGTTTCCAGACAGGACATTCAAGAGCTGACCCAATCTTCTGAACAGATCCATGAGATTCTGGACATTGTTAAGACGCTTGCCGGTAAGACCCGATTCCTGGCCTTGAACGCCAACATCGAAGCGGCTCGAGCAAGCTCTGCCGGAAAAGGGTTTGCAGTTCTGGCCAACGAAATCAAAGCTTTTTCCCTTCAGACCGAAGCCGCCAGCAAAGACATTGCCTATAAAATCAGATCCATCGAAACAGTTAGTCGGGTAGTGATCGAACATATCCAGAATATCGAATCCCGGATTGAAAACCTTATGGAGGCAGGACTTTGTATCAATTCAGCAGTTGAAAATCAGGCCGTTGTCACCTCTGGAATTGCAGAGACTTCCCAATCCACTGCCCAGGATATTGGTACCGTCTCGGAACGGATATCCCAGGTCAAAGCGGCTGCACAGTCCACCAGCCGCCTGGCCCTGGATGTTCAGTCTCTTTCAAAGGATATTGCGAACGAGTTGACCGACCTCTTGTCGGAAACCCGGAACAAACTCGCATTTGTCGACCCATCAGACTCAGCGGAAGAACTGAACGACCCAACCTCTCAGAAGGAACACCGACGAATTTTCTGACAATCAGTGTGATCAGAAACGGGCAGCATAAAACTTGTATTCGACAAAGAGGCTGACGTATGAAATTTCAA
>CAZQIX010000056.1:0-23950 GCA_964593855.1 uncultured Desulfobacula sp.
CCAAACGCAACCCTGGCAAGGACTTTATAATTTGATACTCCTCAGAAAGTTGAGTAATTCATAAGCATCCTTCTTTTTGGTGTTGGTTTTTGTTTGGCGACATATGACTTAGCGCCTGGTGGTGTAATAGTCAACTCCATGCCAAAAAGAGGGACTCTTTCCTTATCACGATAAAATAAGGGCGGGGTAAGCGGGGTTTGAATAAATTATTTTCTTGCGGGATAGTGCGGGGTGACCGGGGTCTTCTGGGTAATTATTCCTGGACTTTCTAACCAAATATTCTGAGACTTAGCAATTATTCTCGGAGGCCGCTAAATTCCTTAAGGCAATCGCGTGTAACTTTTTGACAAGAAGAAGTCCCTCCCCCAAAAAAACGTGTCAGTCCTTGTGTTTCGGAACCGTCAGAATCCCGTCCCCGTTTTTGTCCTCCAGGTCGAACCACCATTTGTTGCGGGGATCGGCTTTCCCGTAACCCATGAGGTCGTCCCCCATGATCCCGAACCGGCGGGCCTGGGGCACATGGCGCATGGTCCAGTTCACGGCCCGGTGGAAAGGCGTGTAGGGCTTGCTCCAGGGGCAGACCTTGATGCAGGTGCCGCACCCGGACCCGTGCTGGTTGCCCACCCGCATGGTGGTACACTTCTGAACGTCCAGGGGCCATTTTTCATATCCGTTGTGCATGACCTTGTCCCCTTGGCTGATAGCGCCGCTGGGGCATTCCCGGGCGCATTTCCGGCACGCGGCGCAGAAATCCTGAAGCCCGAAATCAATGGGCTTGTCCGGCTCCATGGGCAGGTCGGTGGTGACCACGGCCGCCTTGAATCGGGGCCCCAGAAAAGGATGCAGCACCGTATCCCCGATGCGGCTCATCTCGCCCAGACCGGCCCAGAGAAGCACCGGCGGGACCACGATATCGTAATAGGGGGCATAATGGGCCTTGGCCGGATATCCCAGGCGACGGATATATTCGGCCAGGGTCACGGCCACGAACCCGGAGGTGGCATAGGCCATCATGCTCATGGAATTGGATATCCAGTCGCTGCCGGAAAAGGCCTGGTTGGTCCGGTCATCCTGGTCGATGAGGATGGCGACGGCGAATTGATGGGGCAGCTCGGTGGGTACCTCTCCTCTGGCCATGTCCTTGAAACTGAAGGAATGACTGTACACGGCATAGGCGGGCAGACGGCAGATCCCCACGGCATCGGCCCGCAGAAAATAGGCGGTTTCCTTGATGTGGCGGGCGACGGCCCGGGGATCGTCGGGAAGCGGAGCGGGCCGATCCACCATGGCCCCGTCCCGAAACGGCATCATCTTGTCCCTCATCCAGGCGATGGCGCCGGAAAGGGGGTGTTTGGGAACAAACCGCCTGAATTCCTTTTGCAGCCTGGGCCCGTAATCCCCGGCCGCCGCCTTGCAGAAACCGGCTTCCCGCTCCCTGACCCGCATGATCCGGGCTTCGTTGATTTGTGTAGTGGGCCGATCCACCCGCCTGATCGTGTGCATGGGAAAGGTTTCCCAGTCGCGCTTGAGATATCCGCTCATTGTTTCATATCCTCATGTTTTGAAAGATCCGTCCGAAACGGTTTACAATCCGGAATGAAAATAGTAGAAATCGGATTATTCATCAAATGATATGTTTTCATAAAGGTTATGCACAAGGATGGATATCCGGAACCTGGACCTGAATCTGCTGAAAACCCTGTATGTGCTGCTGGATGAACAGAGCGTCAGCCGGGCGGCCCAGCGACTGTCCCTGAGTCAGTCAGCGGTGAGCCACGCTTTGGGAAAGCTCCGGGACCACTTCAACGACCCCCTGCTCATCAAGGTCCAGAATGGCATGGCGCCCACGGCCCGGGCCCAGGAGCTCAAGATCCCCCTGGCCGGGATCCTGGAACAGATCCGGGACTTGACCGGGGACGGCCGGTTCGACCCGGCCGTGGAAAAAACCGTTTTCCGGATCTCGGCCAGTGACTACGGGGCCGGCATCATCCTTCCGCGTTTGCTGGAACGGATGTCCGTCGCCGCGCCCCGCTGTGCCATCGAGTGCCGGCTGGTATCCGACCATCTGGCCCACGATCTCCGGCTCGGGCTCATAGACCTGGCCCTTGGCGGATATCGGCCATTTGACCATTTCAGCCACGAGGTCCTGTTCGACGATCGATACGTGGGGGTGGTCCGGTCCGGTCATCCCATATTGGACAAAGAAATCGAAAAATCCGCCATCGCCGGTTTTCCCCACGCCTATATCGCGGTTTCGGCCAATACCCAGAGAAAAGATGAACTCTATAAATCCCTCGGCATCACCCAAGCCGATCATATCATCGTGAGCGAGCCCTATTTTCTGGTGGCTCCGCTCATTGTGGAAAAAAGCGACCTGATCCTGATCATGCCGGAAATGGGGGCCAGGGTCATGGCCCGGATCATTGATGTGGTTCTGTTCGATCTGCCGACCCCCATCCAGACCTTTCCCTTTATCCAGGTCTGGCACCGGCTGCGGGACAACGACACCATGCATCAATGGTTCAGAAACGAGGTCAAAACCGTATGCAGCCGGATCAGCGGTTTTTTCAAATCCTGATCCTTAACGCCCCATTACCTGAAAAAAGGACGAAACCATGCACTTAGACATTTTTGAAAACATGAGCCGGGACGAGCTCAAAACCTATGTCGAATTTCTGCTCTGGAACTACCGGGTCATGGACGCTTTCTGGTTCATCCGGATCGCCGAGGCCTTCGACCAGGAAACGGCTGAAAAGCTCAATGAAGAAGTCTGGGACAAAGTGGCCGGCTATGCTGCCAAAGACCTGAGGGAAAAATTCAATATCACCCAAACCGGCCTCACCGGTTTTGTCAAGGCTCTGAAGCTTTTTCCCTGGTGCATCCACGTAGGATATCGGTTTGAAGAAAAACAAGATGAGGTCATCATCACGGTTCCGTCCTGCCCCACCCAGGAAGCCCGCCTGAAGCGAGGCCAGGGAGAATACGTGTGCAAGCACATGCACATGAAGGAATTCGCAAGCTTTGCACAGGTCATTGACCCCCGCATTGTGGTGGAATGCGTGTTCGCTCCTCCCGACCCGCATCCGGCGGACCTGTTCTGCAAGTGGCGGTTTTTTATCAAAGATTAGGAAAGCGCCCTTTTTCTGATTTTTCCCAGGGAGGTTCGGGGGAACTCGGTCCTGAAACTGACCTTTCTGGGCCATTTGTATTTGGCCAGTTTGCCGCGGCAAAGGGAAATGACATCCGCTTCGGTGAGGGACGTGCCGGGGGAAAGGATGACAAAGGCATGCCCCACCTCGCCCCATTTTTCGTCGGGCATGCCCACCACCGCCACTTCTTCGATATCCGGATGCTGTTTGAGCACGTTTTCCACCTCGGACGGGTACACATTTTCCCCGCCGGAAATATACATGTCCCCGGCCCGGCCCACCAGAAAGAAAAACCCGTCTTCATCCATGCGGGCCAGATCGCCGGTATGAAGGTATCCGTTCTTGATGGTCTCTTCGGTCTTGACCGGGTCCTGCCAGTATTCCTTCATCATGATGGATCCCCGGACAACAATCTCGCCGACCTCACCGGGCCGGGCCTTTCGGCCCCGCTCATCCAGAATGGACACCTCGGCATGGAAAACGGGCCGACCCACGGTTCCGGGTTTTTTCAAAGGGTCTTCCTCGGAAGCCCACAACAGGATGGAGGTTTCGGTCTGGCCCATGATCTGCCGGAACGCCAGCCCGGCTTCACGACATCGCCGGATCAAATCTTCGGTGAGTTTTTCTCCACCCCCGGCGCAGACTTTCAGCGAAGACATGTCCCCTCTTTTTTCCGGCAAAACCTTGAGCAACTCACGATAAACCGTGGGCACGCCCAGGAATTTGGTCACCCGGAAAGCCTCGATATCCCTGTAAATCCGAACCGGATCGAACTTTCGATGCAGCACGATGGTAGCGCCTTTGTAAAAAATGGGGGCCGCCTGAATGAACAACCCGCCGGAATGAAACAAAGGCAGAAAAATCAACATGATATCACCGGCATGCAGCTTGAAAAAGATATCGGCGTTCAGACAGTTGAAAAAAGTTTTCCGGTGGGACAGGACGGCGCCCTTGGGGCGGCCGGTGGTGCCTGAGGTGTACATGATCACATGGGGCTCTTCCGGATCGGCCGGTCCCAGGGACCGGGTCAGAAACGCCCTTTTGCCGTCGAACCGAACCGTCTCCCGGTTCAGATCAAATACCCTGGCGCCGAACCGACCTTTGCCGACCACAGCCACCATCAGGGGGGGCAGATAACTGGACAGGGTCAGGACGTTGACCACGTCCGCCACCTCGTCTCCGTGCACGAACAGTCTGGGTCGACAGTTGGTGATGAAATAATCCAGTTCAACGGAGGTGATCCTGAAATTGATGGGTACAAAAATGGCGCCCAGGCGGGAGCAGGCCAGCAGCAGGTCAATGAATTCCGGGCAGTTTCCCAGCATCACGGCGACCCGGTCGCCTTTTTCAATCCCGATGGATTGAAGCCAGCAGCTGGTCCGGTCCGCCCGCCGACAGAGTTCGGCATAGGAAATGGTTCGGCCTTCGAAGACAAGGGCCGGTTTGTCCGGATTGAGTTCAGCCCAACGCTGAACCCACCAGGCGATGTTCATGGATTTGATCATCTATCCTCCTGGAAAGCGAAAAATGTCATTGTTTCTCGACAGGCCCGTCTCCCGAACCCAGCACATGTCGGACCCGAGTGGTCAGCTCCTGAATGGAAAAGGGCTTCTGGATAAAATTCACGGTTTCGTCCAGGATCCCTCGCCGGGCTATCACGCTGGAAGAATATCCGGACATGAACAGGCATTTGATATCCGGCCGCAGGTTCCTCAATTTTTCAGCCAGATCCCATCCGTTCATCTCGGGCATGACCAAGTCGGTCAGCAGCAGATGGATGGCCCCCTCATATTCGTCGACCATGTGCAGAGCCTCCCCCGGCCGCTCCGCGGACAGGACGGTGTACCCATGGAATTCTAGCATTTCCCGGGTCATCTCCAGAATCATGGGCTCATCTTCCACGACCAGGATGGTTTCATGGCCGGATTCCGGCAAAAAAGCTTCGTCCGGAGGCAGGGGGACGGTTTTTGTTTCATCGTGACAGGGGAGAAAGATCCGAAAAGTGGTTCCTTTGCCGGGTTTGCTGTCCACTTTGATCAGTCCGTTGTTCTGTTGAACGATCCCATAGACGGTTGCCAGCCCGAGTCCGGTTCCTTTGCCGCTTTCCTTGGTGGTGTAAAAGGGTTCGAACAGATGGGAGAGACTTTCGGCATCCATACCGCTTCCCGTATCCCGGACTTCCAGCAGCACGTGGCGGCCGGGCCGGCATGTCGGGTCGTGGCGCAGATCGTCTTCAGTCAGCATTTCGTTGCCGGTTCGGATGACGATCCGCCCCATGTCGGCTATCGCATCCCGGGCGTTGATGCACAGATTCATGAGAATCTGATCCACCTGGGACGGGTCCAGATAAACCGTGCACAGGTCCTGATCAGGCTGCCAGTCCAGGTCGATATTTTCTCCGATCAATCGTTTGATCATGCTCAGCATTCCGGCCACGGTCCGGTTCAGATCCAGAACCCTGGGCGCAATGGCCTGCTTTCTGGCAAAGGCCAGCAATTGCCGGGTCAGGTCCGCGGCCCGACCGGCCGCCGACCTGATTTGTTTCAGATATCCCTGAAACTCGAAAGATACTGAGGGATGGCGAAGCCCCAGCTCCACATACCCCATGATGGCCCCGAGCATGTTATTGAAATCATGGGCCACCCCGCCGGCCAGGCGACCGATGGAATCCATTTTCTGGGCCTGGATCAACTGTGCCTCCAGTTTTCTGCGCTCCTCTTCGGCCTGTTTTCTGTCCGTGATGTCCCGGGCAAACGCAAAGCTGCCTTCCCGGCCTTCATACACCACATAATTGCCTGTCACCTCCACGGGAAAGATCCGTCCATCCCTGGCCCGGTGACGGGATTCTCTGGTCAGGGAGCCGAGTTCCCGAAGTTTTTCCAGATGAGGCTCCCAGGCTTCCAGAGGAAAATCCGGATCAATGTCCGAAATCGTCATGGTCATCAGCTCTTCCCGGGAATATCCCAGAGACCTACAGGCCGCGTCATTGACGTAAACCAGCCGGGTCTCGGAATCGAGCCAGAAAATCCCGTCCCGTGAATGATTGACCCCGTATTGAACCAGCCGCATGATGCGCTCGGCCTGCTTTTGTTCCGTTATGTCCCGGCCTTCCAGTATCAGGCAGAACACATTACCGCTCAGATTCAGTACCGGTTTGATGGAAAAATCAATCTGACGCTGCTCTTTTTTATGATTGACATATCCGGTTTCAAACCGGACGAAATCACCCTCCAGTCCTTTTTGAATACCGGCTTTGACCAGCTCCCGGGCTTTTGGAGAATTGTCCCACCAGGGTGTTTCCCAGAACAGCCGGCCGATAAAGGCGGATTCATCGGCCCGGATCAGGCGCCGGGCCGTCTGGTTGGTTTCCAGCAGAATCCCTTCGGCATTGATGATGCCTGCGGCGTGACCGGCCTGATCATAAATGGCCCTGAATTTCGACTCGTTGATGACCCGTTCGTCTTCAGCCCGCCGGATATCGCTCAGATCGATGAGAATACCCCTCAGCCCCACGGGCCGGCCTTCCTCTTCGATAACCGATGAATAGATCACCACGGGGAACGTGGACCCGTCTTTTCGCAGGGCCTTGTATTCGTTTCCCTTGAAGGCCCTTCCCTTGAGCATGGCCCGGACCCTTTCACCCGCCAGGGTGCGGTCCTCGGGGGCGAGCATGGAAAAAATATTGAGCCCTTTCCGGAAATCTTCGGCCGCGTATCCGAAATCTTCGTAAGCGTTCCGGTTGACATAGGTCAGGGTGCCATCGAGACCGGCCTCGAATACGGTCTGGGGAAGCATATCGGCCATGGACCGGAATTTTTTTTCGCTCTGGGCAAGGGCCGCTTCGGTTTTGCGTTTTTCCGTTATATCCCGGACAATGAACATCAATCCAACGGGACGGCCCTGGTCATCGGTCATGACCGACCCGTTGACGTCACAGGAAACCTGCCGGCCGTCATCCAGGATGATGTCGTATGCCTGGACACCCATGGGCCGCTTCATCATGAGCGAAACATTGTCGGCGGCCCGTTTTCGATCATGGGGAGCGATCAGGGAAAACACGTTGCGGCCCAGGGGATGGTCGGCCGGGCTGAAATACTTGGAGAAGGAAGGGGACTGATCGTTAATGAACACAATGGAGCCGTCCATATCGGTCCGGATCACGATATCCGGGACCGTTGACAGCATCTTGTGGTAAATCGCAGCCAGTCCCCGGTCTTCGCCTTCTTTGAATCGGACCTCGGCGGTGTCATGCGGTTCCATCATGAGAGCTTTGTGTCTCCTCCGGTTCCCCGGTTTTCCAGGCGGGTCAGAAGAATGTTTTCAGATGTCATGGGCAAAGACCTCTGATAAATGCCGACCGCGTTATGAACGGCGTGGGCAATGGCCGGGGCCGGTGTATTGATCACCACCTCTCCGATGGATTTGGCCCCGAACGGCCCGGTGGGCTCATGGCTTTCTGCAAACACCGCCCTTATCCGATCGACATCCAGCCGGGACGGAATTTTGTACTGCATGAAGGAATCCCGGGTCATTCGTCCGCCCGCCGTGTAATCGATATCCTCGTACAAGGCCATGCCGATGCCCTGAAGAATTCCGCCCTCGGCCTGGACCCGGGCCAGATTGGGGTTTACCGGCCTGCCGCAGTCCACCACGCCCACATAATCCAGAACCCGGGTCTGACCGGTTTCCAGGTCCGTTTCGATTTCAGCGAATCCGGCCATGAACGGCGGGGGCGATACGGGGCTGATATGGGACGCGCCGGCGGACAGGCCTATTTTCATGCCCTGTTTGGCGATTTTGTCTTTCAGTTCCTCACAGGCCTTGACCACGGCCATCCCGGTCAGATAGGTGGTGCTGGAAGCATAGGACCCGGTGTCGTAGGGCGAAGCGTCCGTGTCGACGCCGGCGACCACGATCCGGTCCATGTCGCAGCCCAGGGTCTCGGCCGCCATCTGGGCCAGGATGGTATCACATCCCGTGCCCATGTCCGCGGCCCCTATGGCCAGGGTGTAAAATCCCCCTTCCTGGACTTCGATCCGGGCAAAGGCCGTATCCACGTTGGCGATACCCGACCCCTGCATGGTAATGGCCGCACCAACGGCTCGGATTCGGGTGTCGCCGATTTTCCGGCAGGGATATTTCCGGTCCCATCCGATAAGGTCCCGGCCTCTTCGGATACAGGCGTCCAGGGCGCAGGAATGGATGGTTTCCCCATAATAGGCCGGGACCGTATCCCCGGCCCGGACAATGTTTTTGAGGCGCAGTTCCAGGGGGTCCATTCCCAGGGTGTCGGCCAGTTCGTTGACGGCCGATTCCATGGCAAAGGTACCCTGGGGCGCTCCGTATCCCCTATAAGCGCCGGCCGGCATGGTATTGGTGTACACCACCCGCCAGGTGAACGCAAAAGCGTTGCAGCGGTTGTAAAGACTCAGGGTTTTGTGGCCGGCCAGGCCCACCGTGGTCGGGCCGTGTTCGCCGTAGGCTCCGGTGTTGGACAGAACGTCCATGTGGATGGCCTGGATATGCCCCTCCCGGTCGGCGCCGACGCGGACCCGGATTTTCATCTCATGGCGGCTGTTGGATGCAGTAAAGGTTTCGGATCGATCAAACACCATTTTGGCGGGCAGGCCGGTCTTCAGCGTGACCAGGGCCGGAAACAGCTCGCTCACCAGGGTCTGTTTGGCCCCGAACCCCCCGCCGATCCGCGGCTTGATCACCCTGATGCAAGATTCCGGAATATCCAGGGCCCGGGCCGCGATCCGCCGCACATGAAAAGGCACCTGGGTGGAGGTGACCAGCACCAGCCGCCCGACCTGATCCAGATAGGAATAGGTACGGAAAGTTTCCATCATGCACTGCCGGTTGGCCTTGGTATGATAGACACGCTCCACTACGGCGTGGGATCGGGAAAACCCGGCCTCCGTGTCCCCGTGTCGCCAATCGCCGGAAGCGCAGAGATTTCGCCCGGGGTCGTTGCCGATGTCTTCCAGGGCGAAATACCCCTGCTCCGGATGAATCACGGTTTCATGATCCAGGGCCGTTTCCGGATCCAATACGGGCTTCAGAACGTCATAGGCCACGCTTATCGCGTCGAGGGCCTGATCCACCTCTTTTTCAGTCCGACCGGCCACAATGGCCACCGGATCGCCCACATACCGGACCAGTTCATCCAGGATCAGGCGGTCATAGGGGCTGGGTTCCGGATAGGACTGGCCGGCCGTGGTAAAGCGTCCGGTCGGAACATCCCTGAAGGTGAGCACGCATTCAACGCCCTTGACGGCCTTTGCTTCGACCGTGTCCACGGACCGGACCCGGGCGAAGGCATGGGGGCTTCGCAGCACTTTGACGATCAGACAATTTTCCGGGGCCAGATCGTCGGTGAACACCGGTTTTCCCGTTACCAGGGCCATGGCGTCGATTTTTGCGATACCCTTATTCACCCTTTTCATCCATCGCCTCCCGGGATTTAAAATAATTCACGACGGCCCTGAGCTGGCCTTCATACCCTGAGCATCGGCATAGATTGCCGGCCAGATAGGCCCTGATGTCATCCGTTCCGGGGTGCGGGTGTTCGGCTTCCAGGGCCAGCACGTTCATGATCAGACCGGGCGAACAGAACCCGCACTGATCCGCCCCTTCCGAGGCCAGAAACCGCCCCACGGCCCGGGCCCGATCTTCCAGGCCCTCCAGGGTGGTGATTTTTTTCCCGTTCACCCGGGCGGCCGGCACGGAACAGGACAGGACGGGAAGCCCATCCAGCCATACGGTGCAAAGCCCGCAATTGGACGTGTCGCATCCCCGCTTCACACTTTTGAACCCCAGGGACCGGACAAAATCGATCAACAACAGATCCGGCTCGATATCCCGGGTATATTCACGGTCATTGACCCGACAGGTTATCCACATAGGTCCGTAATTCCTCGCTGTACCAGTGTTTTTGCCAGGATTTCCCGATAGGCGCGGCTCCCCCGCTGGTCCGCGCCGAAGGAAACCTCTTTCACGGCCGCCTCAGCCGCCCGCAAGACAGCGGCCGGGTCCGGGTCCGGCGGCAGCAGATCGGCCGCGGCCGAAGCCGAAACGGCCCGGGCCGGTCTGGCACCCAGGGCGATGGTCCATCTCCCGTCTTTTCGGCTGACGGCTGCGGACAAAACAGGGAAATCCGTCGCGCTTTTTCGAAAGGACTGATAACTGCTCCGACACCTCTGCCTGGGCAGGATCACGCGGACCAGGATATCTCTTTTCCGGACCAGTCCGAGAAAATCCGAAAGGGTCATGACACCGCCTTTGTACAGTTCCACCCGGGCGTCCAGGGCCGTGAGGGCCGTGATCACGTCGGAAAAACCGAAACGCGAATACACACTTCCGCCCAGGGTGGCCAGATTCCGGAACTGGACCCCCACAATAAACCGAAAGGCCTGGGAGAATACAGGGCCGAACCATTTTTGAAGCAGGGGGCTGGTTTCCATCTGCCTAAGGGTGGTCATGCATCCCATTTCGACGGCGTCATCGGTTTCCTCGATCCGGTTCAATCCCAGACCGGACAGATCGATGCCGGTATCATACTGCTTTCTGCCCATTTTCATCCAGAGCGTCCCGCCGAGAATGACGTTGTTCTTATTTTTCATCAGCCGTTCGTAACCCTGCTCAAGGCTTTGAACCGCCAGATATGAAGTGAGTCCGAACACAATCCATGGTCCTTTCAAAAATTTTTTCCGGTTATCATAGCACAGCCGAAACCGGTTTCAAAACATTTGTTTTCACTTGTTTTCCCTGAATATAAGCTTGAAACTTAAGGGCAAACCGCCTATATGTTATAGAAAAATAAAACTCAGGGGGAACAATGAACGACCGATTGAATCTTCCGTCCGCCGAAGACATCAAAAAAACGCTCAAGACGGACGGCCACCCGCTGCCCAGCTTTCCCCAGGCAGCGGCCAAGCTCATGCAGGCCGCCAAGGACGAAAAAACCTCCCTGGCGGATCTTTCCAAAATCGTGGAAACCGATCCCGGGATCTCGGTACGGGTCCTGGAAATCGTCAATTCAGCTTTTTACGGACTGAAACGCAAGATTACGGCCCTGTCCGAAGCCGTCGTGTTTCTGGGTCTGGATGAAATCAAAAAACTGGCCATCGGGATGACGGTGTTCGAGAAACTGTTCAAATCCGGGCAGTCCGATAAATTCGACCGTCTTCTGTTCTGGCGTCATTGCCTGTCCGTTGCGGTCCTGAGCATGGAAATCGCCAGGGAAACAGGATACCCGGATCCTGAAGAAGCCTATATCGCAGGCTTGCTGCACGATATCGGCAAGGTGCTCCTGGATATGCGGGGATGGGTGAATTACGGGGATTTCATTCAGGAACTGGCCGCTTCCGGCGATCTGGCCATCGAAAAGGAACGAAGTGTTCTGGGACTGGGGCATGACGATGTGGGCGCTTTTTTCTGCACCCGCTGGAAACTTCCGGAAAAACTGGCCCTGACCGTCAAATACCACCACCAGCCGTTTGAGCACCTGGGGCTGGAACCGGAGGAAATGCAGCTCATCTCCATTGTTTCCCTGTCGGATTTTCTGTGCTGGAGTCAGGGAATCGGATCCTTTGACATTCTCCAGCCGCCGGTGCTGCCCCCCGAGGTCGAAAAAAACATCGACCTGAACCAACTCAACCTGATCCAGTGCATCACCCTGATGATCCGGGAAGTGGACAATATCTCCAAGTTCTATCAGTTTGTTTTTCCATCCGCCGTCCAGCTCAAGGAAAGCCTGCTCTGGACCAGTCTCAAACTATCGAAAGCCAATACCCGGTATTATTACCAGGAAGACCCCCTGACCCGGATCCGGCAGGACGGAACCGCCCTGAGCTCCCAAATGCCCGCGGAAATGGATCTGGAACTGGGCAAACCCCTGGCCCGGGCCAAAACCATCAAGGAAGTCCTGGATATCGTCATGTACCAGGTGGGGCTGATTTTCGAACCCCTGCACTGGTCCATCCTGCTCAAGGATCCGAAAACAGACGACATGGTGTTTTCCGTGGTGGTCGGTACCAGCAAAGACAAGCTTCAGGGCGTAAAACTGCCCAAAGGAGAAGGGATTGCCGGACACATCATGGAAACCGGAGAATCCCTGATCATCGAAGACGTTTCAAAAGACCCGAGGTTCAGCCGCCGCGTGGATAAATACACCGGATTCAAAACCCGTTCCATCATCGGCACGCCCCTGAAAACAGATGACAAGATATTCGGTGTCATCGAATTGGTCAACAGAATCAACGAAGACCCGTTCACGGAAAAAGACCTTAAAATTCTTTCGGCCATCGCCGAATATGCCGGTATTGCCATTGAACGGGCCTATTACAATCAGGCCATGACGGCCCTGGCCACCAAAGACGCCCTGACCGGTCTCAAAAACCGGTGGAGCTTCGAAAAGGCCGTAAGCAGCAAGGACGATGTCCTGAAGCGATACGGCACTATTTTTTCCATGCTGATCATCGCGGTGACCGGTCTGAAACCCGAAGAAAACGAAGCGGATGTCGCCTTCAACAACACAGTGTTCAAGACCATATCCCAGGTCCTGGGAATCACCAAGCGGCGGCAGGACGATCTGTTCCGATACGGCGAAGAAACCTTTATCCTGATTCTGCCCCTGACCTATGCCGATGACGCCGATCTGGCCAAACACCGGCTCCTGAAAGCCGTTTCCGAAGCCCTGGCCGCTGACGGCCGTCCGTCCGTGCAACTGCATATCCACGCCTATACCGTGGGCCCGGAAGACGCCGCCCGGCTCAAAAGCCTGGTCAAAAACGTTTTGCCCCAATCCAGGCAGATTTCCAATGAATCCGATGTTCAAGCCATCGAAGACCGGATTCAACCCATGCTGGCGGATGAAAGTCGTGATACGGAGGTGGAGGAAACCCCTGCCGATACCTTTGGAAAAGCCGTATCCCTTCCCGGGGAGTTTGTCCGTCTCAAAACCCGGGAATCCGGACAACTTCAGGTGGAGCGGCTGTCCATGCAATCCATCGGATTCAGGATCACCAAATCCCAGCGCATCCAGGTCAATGATTTCATGGATATCCGGTTCGTCCTCGACGACTTGAAAAAATCGGTCGTGGAGCGGCGGGTAGTGGTCCGGGACATCAAAGCCAACTATATCCTGGCCGATTTCTACAATCCGCCGCCTTATTCCAAAAGTCTGGGGTTTTATTTGATGAGCTGAGGCTGAAGAGATTGGATATCGGTATTTCCGACCGGTATCCGGTGCTTCAGAAGACGCTGAATCCCCGTCAACAGTTTCTGCTCTTCCGGACTGACCAGGGAATGGGCGGTTCCGGAAGACCCGGCCCTTCCCGTTCGGCCGATCCGGTGAATATAATCCTCGGGGACATGGGGCAGATCGAAATTGACCACGTGGGGCAGATGCCGGATATCCAGTCCGCGGGCCGCGATATCCGTCGCCACGAGGGTTTCCACCGCTCCCGTCTTGAAATCGGCCAGGGCCCGGGTTCGCACGGTCTGACTCTTATTGCCGTGAATGGCCGCGGCACGGACCCCGTCGCTCAAAAGCTGCTTGGTCAACTGATTGGCCCGGTGTTTGGTCCGGGTAAACACCAGGGTCCGATCCCAGCTCCCCTGGCGGATCAGATGGGAAAGAAGACGGCGCTTTCCGGTCTGGGCCACCGGATAAACGATCTGGGTCACACCTTCGGCGGCGGTATTGCGCTCCGACACCTCGATCCGCGCCGGGTCGTTCAACAGCCCGTCGGCCAGTTTCTGAATCTCTTCCGAATAGGTGGCTGAGAACAGCATATTCTGACGGTTTTTCGGCAGAAGCCCGATGATTTTCCGGATATCCCTGATAAACCCCATATCCAGCATGCGGTCCGCTTCATCCAGTATCAGAATCTTGATCCCGGACAAATCAACGGTTTTCTGACCGGCATGGTCCAGGAGCCTTCCCGGAGTGGCCACCAGTATATCCACGCCGTTTTTCAAGATTTTTTTCTGCGGGTTGACGGCCACGCCTCCGAAAATGGTCGTGGACCGGAGGGCAAGATATCGGCCGTAGGTTTCAAAACTGTCACCCACCTGGGCGGCCAGTTCCCGCGTGGGTGTCAGGATCAGGACACGCGGACGTTGCTTCCGGACCGGGGCCGCAGCCAGCAGATGGAGAACGGGAAGCGCGAAAGCCGCTGTTTTCCCGGTGCCTGTCCGGGCTCCGGCAAGGATGTCCCTTCCTTTGAGAACCTCCGGAATGGTCCGGATCTGAATGGGGGTGGGAAGGGTGTAGCCCCGCGCTTCCACAGCACGGAGCAATTCGGTCCGAAGACCAAGGGTTTCAAATGACATAGAAATAACATACTCCTGTTGACGCCTGCCCCTGTTTTCAGGAGCCGATCCAGGCACGGATGAAAAAAAATGTAAGGAATGAGTCAAAAAAGAAAGGATTCACACCAAAACACGGTGCCGACCGGATGGCACCAAAAGAGGTGAAGTATAACACGGTTTTCTGCAAACACAAGGGTTATTTCGATATCAGTTTGATTTCTCCGGTTGTATCCAGGGCTTTCCGGATGGCAACCGCAATATCCATTCGTTTGAATGGTTTTCGCATCACCTGAAAAACCCCTGACTCCCTGGCCCTTTGTTCCGTGACGGATGAATTGTTGCCCGACCATAAAATAACGGGGATATTTGGCCGAATTGTTTTAAACAATCGTGTCAGATCGATCCCTGTCAGGTCCGGCATGGTGATATCCGACAGCAGGATATCGAAATTTTCCGGGTGTTTTTCGAACAGCTCCAAAGCCTGCCGACTGCTCGTGAGCGCCGTAACCCCATACCCTAATGATTCAAGCATGTCCTTAAGGATGTGGGGCAGGACTTCTTCGTCATCGACAATCAGTATTCGCTCCGCACCTTCCGGAGGAATTTCATTTTCGATGCCCGTCTCGGATGAATCCCGGATCGTGACCGGAAGGTAAACTTCGAAGCGGGTACCGACCCCGGGCGTGCTGTCGACCCGGATCCCCCCGCCATGTTCTTTGACAATCCCGTGAACCGTGGACAGCCCGAGCCCGGTGCCGATGCCTTTTTCTTTGGTGGTGAAAAACGGGTCGAATATCTTGGGCATGATATTCGATGGGATACCGCATCCCGTATCCGAAACGACCAGTCGAACAAAAAGCCCGGGTTTCAATTCCAGAAGAGGCTGATCGGATGTGTTTCCGATTTTTACACAGTCAATCTCGATATGAATGGTGCCTGTCTGTTTCATGGCATGGGCCGCATTGGCCATCAAGTTGATGATCAACTGCTGAATCTGGTCCGGATCTCCCATGATATTGGGCAACTCGGCAGGAATCGGCGCATCGATGTGAACGGTGGACGGCAGGGAGGCCCTCATGAAAGACAGGGCTTCTTTCAAGACGAGTTGAATATTCATGGGTTGCAGGTTTTTATCCTGTTTCCGGCTGAAGGTCAGAATCTGGGAAATCAGATTCCTCGCCCGCTCACTGGCGGCGAGAATGCCTTTCACCCGCTTGAAGGCTTTTGATCCCTCTGAAATCTCTTCGGCCGCCAATTCCGCATATCCGACGACAGCTGAAAGAATATTATTGAAATCATGGGCGATCCCTCCCGCCAGAACCCCCATGGCCTCCATTTTCTGGGAATGCCTCAGCCGCCCCTCCATATTTTTCCGCTCCGTAAAATCGATATGGGTTCCAACCATTCGCGTCACATTGCCTTCGGCATCTTTTTCAACGATCTTGCCACGGCCCAGGATCCATCGGTAGGTATTGGCCTTGGTTCTCATCCTGAACTCTATCTCAAATGGTTCCCGGCATCTGATACTGCGGCTGACAATTTCTTCCGTCATGGTCCGGTCTTCGGGATGGAGCAGGGAAATCCATGTGTCAAAAGCCTGGGGAAATTCGTAAGGCAGATACCCGAGCATGGTATAATACCGGGAACTGAAATACACTTCCCCGGTATCCAGCCGCCAGTCCCAGAAAGCGTCACTGACCGTATCCAGGATCAGCCTGAGGCGCTCTTCGGTTTTCTTGTTCGCTTCGATCGCCTCCTTAATCCGGCTGATATCCCGAATGAACAGAACCGAGCCGAAAGATCGGTTCGACTCCTGCATCAAAGGGGAAACCGACACTTCGGCCGGGAAAACGCGCCCTTGTTTGTCTTTCATCTGAAACTCCCGGATGGGTGACCTGACGGCCCTCTGATGATAATCGCTCAGAAAAGTTCGAAACCGGTTGATTCCTGAAGGCGCGGCAAGGTATTCGACCGGATGCTCGATCAGCTCATCCAGGGTCTCTTCAAACATTTTCAATGCGGATCGGTTGCAATTGACAACCAGGGGAACAAAGGAATCATTCAGGATAAAAATGGCGTCCTGCTGGCTGTTGAAAACTTTTTCCAAAAGAATATTGGATTTTTTGAGTTCCGCGGTCCTCTGCTCCACCAGGTTTTCAAATTCCTCCGTTTTCCTTGTCTGGGCTTCAAGAAGACTCTTCTCATATTTCTGTCTCTGGATGGCCATGGCAAACAGGGTCGCCAGTTTTTCGACGATCCTGAGATCCATATTCACAAAACGACGGGCCGGGTTGGCCAGAGCGATCTGGCCGACGACCTGGTCGTCGAGTATGGCGGGAACCCCTAAAAAGGCGGTGATGCCTATATGGCCGTGCGGCGTTCCGCTGGATCGCGGGTCACTTTCGATATCATTGACCATGACCGGCTTTTTGTTTTCGAGAACCCATCCCCACAATCCGCAGGATTTGTCAAAGACGATGGATTTGTCTTGGATCCGACATTCACGCCAGATCTCCTGTGTCATGGTATGACTGACAAACCGACCACTCTGTGCGTCAAAGGTTCCGACAAAACCATAATCGCAATGGGTCAGCTCTCTGGCCGTATCCAGTACACGGGCGGATATTTCTTCGATATCGGTAGTGGTCAGCAGCAGGCTGGCCAGGCCGGACAAGGCGCTCTCAACGTTTTCCCGATGGGATAATTCTTCTTCATCCCTTTTTTTCTGAATGATCTCCCAGGCCATATCGGCGAAATTATCAACGGTCTCCACATCGATCTGGGTATACTCCGAAGGTTTATTGCCGACGCCCAGGACAGCCACCACCCTGTTTCTGCGCACGACCGGCACAATCAGTTCACGTTCGATGGGGGCGTGCCCCGCCGGGAGTCCCTTTCTATGGGGAAGACCGGCATAATCATTGTGTATCACCGGTTTTTTCAAACGAATACAATCCACCCATATGCCTGCCTGATCGACGGAATAGTGTTTCTCTCGGGAGGGCACCCGACAAAAATTTTTCAGGGTGTTGGACGACCATTGATGTAAGGCGATGTTTTTTTCATCCCCGGCGATAAAATGGAAAAAACTGATTTGGCTTTGGGTTGCTTTTTCAATGATGTCCAGCACCGCCGTCAACAAATCGTCAAGGGAATGGCTCGCTGCAAAATCAATGATAAAATGCCGGTCGGATTTATTCATGAGCATTTTTCTCCGGCCTCCGAAAGGCTATGTACAAGGTTGTAGCGGCCTTTGTGTTCATCATCGGAGTCTGCATACCGGCGCGCTATTGAATTGAACTGACGTTCACAACTCAGGAAGACGTCGACCAGTTTGGGATCAAAATGACGTCCTTTTTCCTGTTTGATGATTTCAACCGCCTTTTCATGGGAAAAGGCCGGTTTATAATGCCTTTTTGAAATCAGGGCGTCATAGACGTCCGCGATGGCCATCATACGACCCGTCAGCGGGATCTCGTCTTCCTTCAACCCAACGGGATATCCGGATCCGTTCCACTTTTCATGATGAGTATAAGCGATTTCCTGGGCGATGTTCAAAAATGATTTTTTACCCAGTCTTTTTTCGGAAGTGCGGATAATATCGCTTCCATACACAGTGTGTTTTTTGATTTCCTCAAATTCCTCCGGTGTCAGTTTGCCGGCCTTTAACAGAACTCTGTCCGGAATCCCCACCTTGCCGATATCATGAAGGGGGGCTGATTTTGTCAGAAGATCGATGTATATATCATCCATCGGAAAATCCATATACAGATTTTTTTCCCGGATGCGGGTGGCCAGCAGGCGCATGAAAAATTTCGTTCGCATGATATGGCTGCCGGTTTCCTCATCTCGGTATTCAGCCAGATTGCCCGCGATTTCAATGGTCACATCCTGCGTGAGGTTCAACAGGCGGGTTTTCTCATGAACTTTCCGCTCCAGATGATCTCTGTGTTCTTTGAGCAGCAGGTGGGTCCTGACCCGACGTTCAAGAAGGTTCGGATTAAACGGTTTGGTGATATAGTCCACCGCACCCAGGGTCAATCCATAGGTTTCATCTTTTTCATCGTTCAGGGCCGTCAGGAAAATAACCGGAATGTGGATGAAGCGATAATCGGATTTCAGTTTTTGACAGACCTGGTATCCATCCATTCCGGGCATCATGACATCCAGCAGGATCAGTTCGGGTGAATTACGGAGAACCAGATCCAACGCATCCGGGCCACTGGTGGCGACACTGACCAGATACTCTTCTTTCAACGCTTCCACCACCAGATCGATATTGAACTTATTGTCATCAACCACCAAAACTTTTCTTTTGTCTCTCATCTTTGTGTCATACCTCTTTTCCCACCATCATACGTATTTTATTCTCTGCGTCCCTGAAACGGTAGCTGTTGATCAGCTTTTCAATGACACCCAGCCGGATTGTAAATTCCAAATCGTTATCCAGGGCTTTGATCCGATCCAAAACGATTCCGCACTCAACCGGCTGATGGTTCCGTACCAGAAGAAGCAGGGTTTTCATCAGTTTAACAGGCGCGGATGCTTTCGGACAGATTTTTTCAAGCAGGGTTCGGGCGGATGCAATCACCTGCTGAAGCATTCCTCCGATCGCCTCCATTTTATTTGAAAATCCCGGTATGGTTTTAAATGTTTCACTTTCATCTTTCAAGCATTCGCTCAGTTCAACCGCCGCTTTTTCCAATTCGGCCGCCCCGATCATCCCGGCGATGGATTTCATGTTGTGAAGCAGAAATCGCATGGCCTGAACATCATCGGCCTGGAATGCCTTCAGCAATTCCCGGTCTTTTCCCGCATAGGTTTCCAGAAATTTTTTCAGCATCTTGATATACAAAGTCTGATTATGATCAATATAGGCCATCCCTGATTTCATATTGATCAGATCGCCTGAATGTCGCTCTTCCCGGCAAAACACTGCAGACGGATACTTCCGGGCGCGCTGGTCCGGTTTTTCTTTGAGCGGCGGCACCCATTTGAAAACCTTTTGAAACAATTGTTCCCGGCTCACCGGTTTTTCAATATGATCGTTGACGCCGGCAGCCGAAATTTTATCATAAATTTCCGCAAGGGGATAACCTGTCAGAGCAAGGATGGGGACATCCGCAGCCCAGGGGGTTTCAATCTTCCGAATCCGTTTTGAGGTCTCATATCCGTCCATCCCAGGCATTTCAATATCCATGAAAACCAGATCAAAACAAGATGTGGACAGCATATCGATGGCGGCCCTTCCGTCTTGCGCCTCGCAGGCATCGGCCCCGGCTTTTTCCAAGAACACCCGGATGATTTCACGATTGGTTTCATCATCATCCACTATCAACATTTTTTTTCCTTTTAAAATATCTATTGCTTCCCCTTTTTCCCCTTTTAAATCAACCGGTTCCGCAGACGGCGGAAACAATGGTCCCCGATCACGGCCGACGGCGGATTTGACAAACGGCAGGGTCACTCTGAAAACAGATCCTTCCCCCGGAGTGCTCGTCACTTCGATCGCACCCGCCATAAGCGTCACCAATTGCTTGACGATGGCCAGACCCAGACCCGTGCCCCCGTATTTTCTGGAGCTGGATCCGTCGGCCTGGGAAAAGGGTTTAAAAAGGTCGGCCGTCTGTTCTGCGCTCATACCGATTCCGGTGTCCCGAACCGAAATTTGCATGAAAATCCGATCGGTTTCTTCTTTATCGATTGCGGTTTCAATTTCGACCTCTCCGGCCGGGGTATATTTCAATGCGTTGCTGACCAGGTTGATCACAATCTGGTTGAGTCGGATAGGATCACCGATTACAAAAAGCGGGGATGGATGTCTAAACCGCGATGAAAACTTTATATTTTTTTCTTCTGCGGTAAAATTCATTACCCTGATTATTTTATCGATCACCTGGGTCAGTTCAAACTCTTGAGAAAGAAGGGCCAGTTGACCGGCCTCTGCCCTGGAAAAATCAAGGATGTCGTTGATGACGGCCATCAGGGCCTTTGCCGAATTGTGAACATTGGCGACATACCGGCGCTGGGTATCATCCAAGGCGGTTTCAAGAACCAACCGGCTCATGCCGAGAATGGCATTCATCGGTGTCCGGATTTCATGGGACATGGTTGCCAGAAAATTACTTTTGGCCCGGGTCGATGATTCGGCGAGGATTTTAGCCTGCTCCAGCTGGTGGATCATTTTCTTCTGTTCCGTAATGTCTTCTTTGACGGCCACAAAATGAACGATCTCTTTTTTATCGTTGAAAATGGGGGAGATAGAAGCGGATTCCCAGTAATGATCTTTGTTCTTTTTGACGTTCTCGAATTCTCCGCGCCACACGCGGCCATTTCTGATGGTGTCCCACAAATTCTGATAAAAATCTCCGGATTGCCTCTTGGAACCGAGGATTCTCGGATTTTTTCCCAGCGCTTCTTCCCGCGTATATCCGGTAACTTCGGTAAAGGAAGGATTTACATATTCAATGGTGCCGTCGACATCGGTTATGACGACGCTGACGGGGCTGTGCTCGACCGCCTGAGAAAGGCGTCTGATTTCTTTTTCATCCGCTTTTCGCCGGGTGATATCATGAAGGAACTCCATGACCAGCGAAGGGTTCCCGTTCCGATCATATCCGGCGACACTGCTGCGGCACAAAAATGTCCGCTGTTTCCCATCCACATCCGGATGGGAATATTCTTCGGAATGGACCTGCCGATCGGCAAACGTCTTTAAAACGATGCAGTTGTCACAAGGCCGGCTGGCTTTGGAAAAGGCGGAGGAACATACTCTTCCTTCGAGATGAGGACCGAAAATCCGTCGGGCCGGTTCATTGGACCATACGATAGTGAGGGAAGCGTCATACATGATCATGGCATCCGGAACGGAAGCCAGGATTCCTTTCAGCTTGTTTTCCTTTCGGATCAGATCCAGAGCCGTCTGCTTGAAAGCCGTGATATTTTCGTGAATCACAACGACCCACCGGGTGTCGCGAATTGTGAAATAGCTTCCGTTCAGGCGGAACCACCTGGGGCGGTCCGGCGAATGGCATGGATATTCAATCGAAAAAGAGTCAATCTCTCCGGTTAGAAGACTTCTGAGTTGTCCGGCTATCTGTCCGGCTTCTTCACTGCCTGCGCCGACGGCTTTTTCACACAGATCAATATAATGAACCCCCACGCCGTAAGCTTCCAGCCCCAGGCCGTTTTGATCCGCAAACTGTTTCCATGCCTGGTTGACAAATACGATTTTCGATGTGTGATCCATTACCGCAATGTGTTCGGGCAGCGACTGGATGATCAGGTAGTGGATATCCAAATCCGTCAGATCTGTCATTTCAATTTCTTTCATAAGGGTTAGCGTGTTTTGAAGGAACGGGTCATCCCGCTGATTTTTTCCGCCAACCTGGACATCTCGCCGGCGCTGATATTGACCTGGCCGCTGGCTTCGGACATTTCTTTCGAGGATTGGCTGACTTCTCCGATATCTCTGGCGATTTCTTCTGAAACCGCGGATGCCTGGGCCACATTTTCATTGACTTCCCCGATGCCTTGGGCAGCCTGGCTGATATTACGGGTAATTTCCAGGGTGGCGATGGATTGCTCCTGGATGGCCGAGGCGATGGAGGTGACAATCGCGTTCACGTCATTGATGACGGCCGTGATTTTCTCGATTTTTTCAACCGTCCCCCGGGTCGTGTTCTGAATACCTTCCACGCGCTCTCTGATTTCCTGGGTGGCGGTGTCGGTTTGCCTGGCAAGCTCCTTTATTTCAGAGGCCACCACGGCAAAGCCTTTTCCGGCCTGACCGGCGCGGGCCGCCTCGATGGTCGCATTCAAAGCCAGAAGATTGGTCTGGCTGGAAATGTCGGCGATGGTTTCCGTCACCTGTCCGATCTGTCGGGCGGCCTGTCCCAGGTCGTTGACCTGCATGGTGGCTTCCTTCGATATTTTGACGGCGTCATTGGTGACGGAACGCCCTTTTTCAGCACTCTGAGCGATCTCGTTAATGGTCGCACTCATTTCCTCGGTTGCCGTGGCCACCATATGAATATTGGCGGATGCCTGCTCGGAAGCCGCCGCCACGCTGACCATACTGGCGCTCATTTCCTCCGCCGCTGCGGCGACCGTGTTGGATTTGTCCGAAGTGCCCTCCGCCCCGGCCTTCATCTGGCTGGATATGGCGGACAGTTCCGTTGAAGAGGAAGACAGAACCGCAACCCCCTGGGAAAGCTCCTTGAACATGTCACTCAGATTGGCGCTCATCTGGTTCATGGCTTTGGCCAAAACACCGATTTCGTCGGTCCGGTCGATATCAAGAACCTGACTCAGATCCCCTTCTGACATGGTTTTAGCAAAAAGAACCCCTTTCCTGACCGGATTGGTAATGCTCCGTGTGAACGCCAGGGCCGCCAGGGTTATGCAGACCAAACCCGCAAGCGTAATGGCCACGATCAAATATTTAATCCGCCTGACCGATTCGAACGCTTCATGGGTATCTATTTCCGATACCATGGCCCAGGTCAGATCCTTGATATGCAATGGAGCGTAAGCCGAAAGCACCTCTTCGTCGATATAGTTTTTCGTCAATTTATGTCCGGAGTGTCCGGCCAGGGCTTCTCTGACGGCTTCAGTGTCTGCGGACCCGGTTTGAGGCCTGCTGAAACTGGCCGTGACGCTGTGCGTATCCGGTTTGAGGTAGGAATCCGATCGCATGATGCTGTCCGGACCGACCAGGTAGCTTTCCCCTGTTTTTCCCATGCCGGCGCGGGACGACATGACCTGGTTGATCTGGGACAAGGGAATCTGAAAAGCGATGATCCCGGCCAGAACGTCATTTCGATAGATGGGATATCCGGCAAAAAAAGCCGGGGCGTTTTCACTGGGCGCATACGGAGCCATGTCGACAACAGCGGGTTTCCCTGATTGACCGATTGTCTGCCAGAGCTTTGCCAGATTGGTATTTTTATATCGACCATGGCCCAGGTTTTCTCCCAGGTCCCCTTCTTTTTTGTTGCTATACATGACATGCCCATGGGCCGCGCAGATGAGAAAGACATCATATACCCCGCTGTTTTCCTGGTAATCCCTCAGCTTTGCACCGTATGTCTTCCAGAGGTCATTATATTCGGGTGTCGTCACATCATAATTCCCGGTTGCGCTGACCCGGGTTTCATGATGGTATTCAACCAATTTATCATAAAAAGCATAGACATCCTGGGTGTGGGCGAAGATATCCATCTGCACGAACAGACCTTTGAAATATTCATCCATGTGCTCCTTCTTGGCCTTTTGAACGGCTTCAAGCTGATTGAAGGCGGCCTGATAAAGGGATCCGGAAGCAGTGTTCAGTGCCGGCAAACCCATGATCAACATAGGCAGGATACCGACAATCAGAAAAGCGATGACAAATTTGACACCCAGTTTTAAATCTTGAATCTTTTTCATACCTTTCTCCCGACAATGGTCATAAACTTTGTTTCCAATGAATGGACCATAAG
>CAZQIX010000057.1:0-23502 GCA_964593855.1 uncultured Desulfobacula sp.
TTTCAAAGACGTGTGCTGGAATGCGGATCAGATGGAAGAATTGCGTCTGGCCGCCCGGGACCGCCCCTACAAAGCCCCCATGAGCCTGTCCCAGGCGGTCAGGATTCTGGGTTTCATGAAAAAAGACGGCCACATCGACCCGGACGTGTTCGATCTGTTCACATCCAGCCGGACCCACCTGAAATATGCCCGGAAAGAAATGCGCCCCGAGCAGGTCGACCTGGAAAATCCTGTTTAATTTGAAGGGAATTTTTTCAGAAAGACATTTCCCGGAGAAAAAAGAGGGGTGAAATATCCAGCCGGCGGTCTATTTTGCGGGTTTTGGTGTTGTAGATCACACAGTGCAGCTCCTGTTCCAGGTTTGAACAGGATTGAATGATCACCCCCCTGTGGGTTTTTCTGTATAAATGCATTCGATCCGGTCGTTCGGATTCGACAGGGCAATAGTCCCGGATCAGCTTCTCACTGAGTTTGAATTGAAGATGTCTGGGCAGGTAAGTGTTGACGATCAGCTTCACAAAGGCGTCCAGATACGGTGGATAATAGCTTTCACCGTTTCGATTGCCGTGGACCATGATTTCCAGGGCCTGGCCGATGGACGACCCTTTTTTGTAAACCCGTTCGGCCGTGATGGCTTCGAAGGTATCGGCAATGGCGATGATCCGGTAAAATGGTCGGGTGGAATAATAGATGTCATTGAGCCGAACCTGGGCTTCAGGGGTCAAGTAGGGGTAAAAGGACGTGTAGGTGTCCCGGGCGATACTGTAGCTCTGGGGTGATTTTTTATTTTCCCGGACATGGTGCAGGGCCATGACAAAAGACTCATAGTCCGGATTGCGCTGGTTGTTGGAGGAAAGGATATAGGACAAAAGAACGTGGCTTTTCACGATATCGTTTTCCAACTGGGTCAGGCGACCCTTTTTGTATAAAATCTGTTCCGGAACCAGGGCTTTGCCGCCGTCATGTCCTAAACAGATGATACTCAGTCGTTTATAATCCTGTTCTGAAAAATCGCCTGTCTGCCGGGCCAGCAAAAGGGCGAGCCAGGTTGTTTTGATGGTATGGACAATGGTTTCCCCCACCTCATGGAGGCCCAGCCCGAATTTTTGTTTTTCGGTATCCATGACTTTTTTCAGGGCCGCCGTGGTCGCTATATATCGGGTATCCGACGTAATGGCGCTGTTTGCGAATTCCAGGTAGGCTTTCAGGTCTTCATAGTGATCCTGGAACGCTTTCAGGGTGTTCTCGGTAATGGTTTGATGGATGAATCGGCGGACATCGTTTTGCAGAGCCGGTTGATCCACCGTGCGAAGTGCCTGCAGGAAAACCTTTTTGCTTTCAATGATGCCGGTCATGGCCAGATCGAGGGCCTGATCCCGCTCTTCATCGGTAATGTCATATTGGTTCACTTTGAAATTGATTTTATACCCATCGAAGATTCTCAGGAGATCGATGGAGATGCGAGTGTTGGCGGGGGCGATGAGGTCGTTCTGATAATAAGTGTTTACGGCAAGCTGTTTTCCGAGGATGGGGGTCATGATGGGATGGTACCGGGCCTTGAAAATTCCCTTCCGGGCATCTTCAAATATGCTTTCCGTCCGGCCCATCTGCTTGAGCGGGAAAAAAAGCTGTGCGGCGGCATTCTCTTTTATTTCAGCTGGCTTCATATCCGTTCGCTTACCTCTATCACAGGGTAATATATAAGATCAATGTAATTTATGATCGCGTGTCGGGAGGATATCGGCGATCTTCATCGATTTTCCCGTATCGGCGTAGACAAAATACGTAGTTGATATACCCAGAAAATAGTCTTTAATTCAGTCTTTCATTTAAATTGAATTTTTGATTTAAGCAACCGATACATCTTACATTCTACAGATCAAAATCGTAAAAATTTATTCGAATAGCCGAAGCCGGGAAGGCTCAGGTTATTCAAAAAAAGGGATATTACCATGACCGATCACCCGGCCGCGGAGGGGAAAAAACCAAAAACCTCGACAAACCAAAATGACCCCGACTTTGACTGTAAATCGCCGGCAAATGAACTGCTTCTCAAATCCAGCAGTGTTGAATCGTCCGCTGCAGCCATCGCTACCTGTGATCTGCAAGGAAAGATGACTTATGGGAATCCATTTTTCCAAAGACTATGGGGGCTTGAGGCACCGGAAGACTTTCTGGGAAAATCCTTTACGGATTTCTGGGTCATTGACGATATTTATGACCATGTAATGACAGTGCTCGAGAAAAAGGGTCTCTGGGCCGGTGAATGCAGGGCCCGGAAGAAAGATGGTTCTTTGTTTGACGTCCAGGTTTCATCGGCCATGGTATTTGACGCGGACGGCAGGCCCATGGCCATGACCTCCACCTCCATTGATATCACTGAAAAAAAACAGGTTGGGGCCAGAACCCTTTATCTGCAAAAAATTGAAAGCCTGGGCCGAATGGCCGGCGCCGTTGCCCATCAATACAACAATCTGCTTGCCGTTATCATCGGCAATCTGGAATTGAGTATCGAAAAACTGTCTGAGAATCCCGCCCATTGGGATACGCTCCGGACACTTTCGGCCGCCATGCAGGCCTCTCATCGAGCCTCCTCTTTGGGCCGCATGTTGCTGGACTATCTGGATCACACCGCCATCCAATGCAAACCGACAGACCTTTCTGCTGTTTGCCGGAGGTTTTTTTTCAAATTCCAGGCCGGACTGCCGAAAAATACCCAACTGCACTTGACGCTTCCCGATACAGGCCCCATGGTCAAGGCGGATGAAAATCAACTGTGTCAAGCCATGGAACATCTCATTACCAATGCCCTGGAAGCATCCGATTCCGGTCCGGCCGAACTTTCCCTCCGTTTGAAAACTCTACCCCATAAGGATATTCCTTGGATCCATCGTTATCCGATGGATTTTATTCCCGGAGAAATGGATTATGCCTGCCTGGAAGTAGAGGACATGGGTCCGGGTATTCCCGAAGAAAATATTGATAAACTCTTCGATCTTTTTTATTCAACCAAATTTTCGGGCCGTGGATTGGGATTACCTCTGGTGCTGAGTGCCATCAAAGCCCACGAGGGTTGTATCACCTTGAAAAGCGATCCGGATCAGGGAACGTTGTTTCGTGTATTTCTGCCTGTGATAACCGGCGGGATGAAAAGCGCCGAGATGATATCAGGTTCCCGAAAAGTCGCAGAGGAAAAAGAGAAGGGGCTGGTATTGATCGTCGAAGATGACTCCGCAGTAAGGAAAATGGGAGCAATGATGCTGACACACCTTGGTTATTCAGTGGTGGAAGCAAATGACGGCATCGAAGCCGTTGAGCTGTTCAATGCATACGGCGGTAAAATTCAATTTGTCATCAGCGACATAGCCATGCCCCGTATGAACGGGTGGGAAACGATTTCCGCTCTCCGTCGGATTGAGCCGCATATACCGGTCATCCTTATGAGCGGCTATGACCAGAGCAGCATTATACCCGGAGAAAGAACCGACCGCCCGGAGGTTTTTTTGCTCAAACCCTTTTTTTTGCACGAATTGGAAGAGGCGCTGAGAAAGATTTCCGAGCGGTCTTGATAAATTCTTTGCGCCGGACTCGAATAACCCGCCGGACGCTCCGGTCATGATCTGATTCATGCCTTGTATGAGCGCTTCAGGACTGTTTTCAAAGCTTTGCCGAAGGCTTCCATCACCGGTTTGGTCGTCAGGCTGACGCGGATCCAGTTGGGAAAGCGGAATCCCGTCATGGTGCGGATCATGAACCCCTGCCGCATGAAAATCCGATAGAGAAGCGTGTCGGATACGGGGGTGCGGACCATGAGGTAATTGCCCTGATTGGAAAGGTATTCCAGCCCCAGTTCATCCAGGACGGGGCAGAGAACGGCCCGTGCGGCTCGGATCATGTCTCGGGTGGCCCGGATGAAATCCGCATCGTCCGCCATGGCAGCGGCCGCCGATTCCTGGGCCGGGGTGTTGACCGAATACACGATGTGGGTACGGCGGATGATGTCCACAATGTCGGGTTCGCAGCATAGATACCCGATCCGGAAGGCGGCCAGGGCATACATTTTGGAAAAGGTCCGGAAGGCGATCACATTGGGAAAGGCCTTCATCAGGACCATGGCATCGGGGTAGTCCGGCTCGTCCACATATTCGAAATAAGCCTCGTCCACCACCACCATGCAGCGGCCGGCCACCTTTTCCAGAAAACCGGTCAGAAGATCCCGGTTCCAATAGGTGCCGGTGGGGTTATTGGGGTTGCAGATAAAAATGATCTTGGTCCGGGCATCCATGGCCGCCAGCATGGCCTCGGGGTCGAAACCGTAATCCCTCAGGGGAATCAGCCGGGCCTCGACCCCTGAAAATTCCGCCACCCATTCATATACGGCAAAAGTCTTGTCCGCCGTGATGATGTTGTTCCCCGGGACGCAGAAGGCTTTGATCACACTGGAGATGACCTCGCAGGAGCCGTTTCCCACCAGAAAATGGTCGGGGGTCTTGCGAAACCGGGCCGCCAGGGTCTCACGAAGGTCAAAGCAGTCACCGTTGGGATAGACGGGCGCCCGTTCGGGAGGAAAGTTCTCGATGACCTGACGGGCCAGAGGCGGCGGTCCCAGCGGATTTTCGTTGTTGTTGAGCCGGTGCAGGTGATTCAGTCCGTACAGATCCATGAGAACCCGGTCCGGCCGGGACGGGTAATAGGGCGAAAAGTTCCGGATATGCTCCGGAACCAGGGCGTCAAGCTGAGGGAAGACCATGATGGAATACCACGAGATCGGCGGCTCCGGCATAGGGAAGCACATAGGCCGGGACAAATCCGCTGTCCATGAGGTCTTTGGCCATGGCGGCCTGCCATCCGAAAAACAGATCCAGGGTGAAAAATAAATCGGCGAATCCTTCGGTTTTCAGAAAATGAACATGCCGCCGGATATTGTCCGCGATATCGCAGCCGTCCAGCATGGGTCGAATCATGGCCCGGCCCATGGCCTTGTCCAGGTCTGCGCCGAAAAGCGATCTTTCCGGACGCTGTTCCCCGGCGTGCTCAAATTCCCGGATGGTTCTCAAAAGAAAGAGCCGGTCATAGCTGGATTTCAGAAACGGGGTCAGCGCCGGATGGGACCAGACCCGGCATCCCAGATCTTCGCGCAAATGCCTGAACCGGATGGACCAGGATTCAGGTCCGGTTTTCGTGCCGGGATCTGAACCGGATTCGGTCAATGCCTCGAAATCACCGGGCGGCAGCTCCGGGGTAGCGGCCATGGTAAAGAGCATCAGGGCAGGGGTCCGGGCCGCGCTGCCGATGAGATGGTCCGTCAGAATCCGTGCGATGGACGGGGAGGATGACGGGTCTGTGAACACGTAGGGACCGTGGAAGCGGACGCTTTGCCCGGACACGGTTTCCCAGACGATCATGCCAGCGGCGGACCCGGTCCGGTCTTTGACCACCGCAACCTGAAAAATTCCGCCGGAGACAAGATCCATGATTTTGCCCGGAGTTTCAAGTATCCCGGGCCTCAGGCCTTCCGGGTATCGGGCCAGAGCATGAATGCAGGCTTCCTGGATCCGGGCGGCATCCGGACAAGGATCCAGTGTGAAGGGCTCACGAGCATTCAGAGGGGTCAGAGAAGACGGTTTGATTTTTGGGTACGCCATGTTCTGGTACAAGGTGACGGCGGCTTTTTTCCCTATTAGCGCGATGGAAAAGCTGTCTACCATGCGGGAAGCCAGAAGCAGTCCCATGTGAGCCATTCCCTGCTCGGGGTCCGGCGTGATTTCAGCCGAGGCCGTCAGGTTCATGGCCCAGAGATCGGCGGCTCGGTTTTCAAATTCGAACACTAAGGCCGTTCGGGCCGGCTCTCGGGACAGAGCCAGTCCGGCCCGGGAACCTTTGGCCCAGGTGGCCAGATGGGTCATGATTTCTTCGGCCGCCATGGACAGTCTCAGGCTTTTCCCGGAATCCAGTCCCAAAATCGGGGCTCCGGATTCGACCATCTGCTGAATCACGGTGATCCAGGCAGGGTCGGCCGGAAATTCCAGGTGAAGGCGGTTGTCCGAAAGGGTCATGACCTGTCCTTTCCGGATTCGGCAATGCTTTCACACTGGATTGGTTCAATATCCGTCCGGTTGTATCCTGCCCGCTCGCAATCGGTTCTTACCAGAGCCGCCAATTTTTGGGCCCGTTCAAATTCCAGAACCATGCCGTCCCAGTCGGGCGGGTCCGTTATTTTTTCCATGAGCAGTCCGTCGCCGTCAAACCACCTAGGAAGAACCCCGCCCAGAAAATAGCCCATGGATCGAAGCCGGTCCACGGCATGTCCGACCCAGGGAAGGGCTGACGGCAGCCAGGCCTGGATCACCTGGATGCCGGAATCCAGGAGTTGTTTTTCTTCAGCCCTGAAAACGGTTGCAAAATCCTGCCCCAAATCAGGAATGGCGACCCGGGCCACTTTGGCGAAATCAAAGATCCGGACGGTCAGCCGGGTGAGACTTCCGACCGGCGGAGATGGGTCAGAAAGTTCGAACCGCCGGTCATCATCCATGTCCTCATAAAAAACCGGGATCTGGGTTTCGTAGGCTTTGGGCACATATACGACGCAGGGCCGGGGTTTCAAGGTGATGAATTCCAGCAGGGTGCTGACCCGGCCTTGGGCGCTTTGCTCTCTGGAATAAGCCTCCGCCGGCATGAGGTTGATTTCCAGTGCCCGGGAAAGGAATCCGACGGTACGGGACATTTTCTGGGAAAAGGGATGGTTGCAGACCGGTTCTCCGAAAACGGATTCAACCGGAAAGCGCCCGGGGCCGGCCTGAATCCCATGCTGCACCAGCCGGGTGAAAATGCCGTGCCCGCCCCGGTAGTCTTTATGCACCAGCCCGGCGCCGGACTCGAACACACGGGCGCAGGGTGCCACGTTGAACAGGGCGTTGTGGCCAACAATCCTTCCTTCCGGGGTCTTGGCAACGCTGGAGATAATGGTCCCGGCCCTGTTTTCCCGGATGAGCCGGTCCGGGTCCAGATAGGCTTTGATGGGATAATCCTCGCCGTAAACGTCCCGGAACAGGGTCGTCACTCCGGGGGCGTCTTCGGGGGTGAACAGATGCACGGTCCATGGCCGGCCGGGCTGAAGGGTTTGTTCGGAATCATCAGATAATCGGGTGTTCATGGGCTCGACTCGGTTTTTTTCCATTTTTCGGGGTTCCCTGTCTTTCGTGAGAGCATATGTTAGCAGCAAGCCGAGCCGGATTCAAGCCGTTTTCTTTTATCTGCTTGCCTTGAGGGCTGCGGACTGGTAAACATCGGAAAAACAGGAAAGGAGACCGATGAATCCGAACACCGTCTCCCTGGGGCAGGGATCCGTTTTTTCCGTTCTGCTGAGGCTGGGAGCCCCGGCCATGGTGTCCATGTTTTTTCAGAACCTGTACGCCCTGGTGGACACGGTTTTTGTGTCCTGGCTGGGGACGATCCAGCTGGCGGCCATGTCCCTTTGCGTGCCCGTTTTTTTCCTGGCCATGGCCGTGGCCAAAGGGGTGGCTGTCGGGGCCACGGCTCTCATGAGCCATGCCCGGGGAGCCGGCCGACGGGAAGAGGCCCGGGAAACGGCCACCTGCGCCCTGCCCCTGCTTCTTTTGCTGTTGTTGCCCTTTTTCATTCTTCTTTCCCCATCCTTCAACCATTGGCTTTTTGAGTGGTTTGACGTGGACAAAACCGTCCTGATCCAAGTGGACGCCTATATGTTCTGGCTGGTCTGGACCTTTCCGGCCATGGGATTCGCCATGATCTGCGAAGGCATTCACATGAGCTTCGGCAATTCCAGAATACCCATGACGGCCAATATCATCGGCAATCTGGTGAATATCGCCCTGGACCCGGCCCTGATTTTCGGATGCAACATGGGCATTGCCGGGGCCTCCCTGTCTTCTTTGATCGGATGGGGGCTGTCCGGGCTGATCATGTGGGCGGCCCTGAAACAAAGGGACATGGACCGGCCCGTACTTTTGTGCGGCCGGAGGGCGCTGGGTCATGCCAAATCCATCGCGGCCACGGGCGGCCCCGTGACCCTGGGAATGGTGATCATTCCCTTTTCCATCATGGGTCTGAATTATGTGCTGGCGCCCTTCGGCCCCGCCTATGTGGGGGCCTGGAATCTGTCGGCCCGCCTGGAGCAGATGATCGTTCTGCCGCTCTACGGGCTTTCCTGTGCGCTCATCCCCTTTGCCGGGTTCAACCTGGGGGCCGGAGACGTCGGCCGCATACGGCAAGGGGTGCGCATCGCCCTGGTGGGCTCCTACGGGGTGCTGGCGCCGTCGGCCTTGGTTCTCTGGATAACGGCCCCGGCCCTCATCGGCCTGTTCCGGCCCGAACCCGAGGTGCTGAAACTATGCGTCCATGCCTTCCGGGTTTCTTTGCTGGGATACTGGCTCGCCCCTTTTGAACTGGTGATGAACGGGGTGGCCCAGGGCATCCGGCAGACCCATTTCACCCTGGTCATGAACCTGGTCCGCCTCATTGTTCTCAGGCTTCCCATGGCTTTCGGATTCGGCGCCCTGTGGGGCGGAGAAGGGGCTTTTGTGAGTCATGCCGCGTCCCTGATGGTGAGCAGCCTGATCTGCCTGTTTATTTTACGGTATCTGATGGGCCGGCTGGACTGGATCCACGGAGGCCAGGCGGAGCAGAAGGTTGCCGGCAACTTCCCGGCGGTAGGTTTGGGAAGCGCGGATGTCGCTGATGGGCGACACGACCCGTCGGGCCGTCGCGGCCGCGGCGCTTAGCCGCGAAAGGGAAAGCGGTCCGCCTTCCAGGGCCTGTTCCACTTCCCGGCTTTGAACGATGGTCGGACCCACACTGCCCCAGGCCAGACGCGCATTCCGGACCACGCCGGTTTCCATTTCCAGCAGGGCCGCCAGGCTTACCACGGCAATGGCCAGGGCGTTTCGTTGCCCCACTTTTTCAAAATGATGGACGTGATATGCGTCCGGTATGGGAACAATGACGGAATGCAGGATCTCTCCCGGTTTCAGGTCCGTATGGCCGGGATGTCTGATAAAGTCTGAAATCGGAATTTCGCGGTTGCCCTGACGGGACATCAAGTTCAGGCGGGCCTTCAGCACGTACAGGGCGGGCAGGGTGTCGCCGGCCGGAGAGGCGGTGCAGATGTTGCCGCCCAGGGTGGCCATGTTCCGGATCAAAGGGGATCCCAGGACCTTGCAGGCCTGGTGCAGCACCCCAAGACGGTGTTTCACCGGAGGGCTGTTCAACAGCTCCGTCAAAGGGGTGGCGGCCCCGATATGGATGTTCCCTCCTTTTTCTTCAATCCCTCTGAAATCTCTGATGTTTTCCAGCCCGATCAGGGCCAGGGAGGGTCGGGGATTCTGCCGGAGCCGGACCATCAGATCCGTGCCGCCGGCCATGAACCGGTAATCTGGGTGGGCCGCCGTCATCTCCCACAATTCGTAGAGGGTCCGGGGCGTCAGAAAAATCATGGGCGTTCCTTTTCAAGTGTCTCGGCGGCCTGTGCCACGGCATCCACGATTTTATGGTATCCGGTGCATCGGCAGAGATTGCCGGACAGGGCGGTACGGATTTGATCCCGGTCCGGGCAGGGGGTTTCGGACAAAAAAGCGGCCGCGGTCATGATCATGCCGGGGGTGCAGAACCCGCACTGAACCGCCCCTTTTTCCGCAAACGCCTGGGGCAGGGGATGGGCGGCGCTGAGCCCTTCGATGGTGGTGACGGTCCGGCCCTGGAGCCGTCCGGCCGGCATGAGGCAGGACAGGCGGGCCGTGTCGTCCACCAGTATGGTGCAGGCCCCGCATTCCCCGGTGCCGCACCCTTCCTTGGTGCCGGTCAGGCCCAGATGTTCTTGCAGCAGGTCCACGGCCCTCATGGCGGCGTCCGCTTCGACCCGGACCGGCCGATCGTTCAGAATGAAATCGATGATCATGGCGTTTCCTTTTCCGCGTTCAGGGCGGTCAGTACCCGTTCGGGCGTGAACGGGGCCCGTGTCATGGGAAGTCCCGCTGCCAGCAGGGCCGAGGCCACGGCCGGCAGCGGGCCGTTGAATCCCACCTCTCCCAGGCCTTTCATGCCGAAGGGGCCTTCCTCTTCATGGGTTTCTACGCTGAAGGAGGTGATGTCCGGCACGTCCAGGGACGATGGCAGGATATAGGTGGACAGGTCCTTTGTCAGAATTTCGGCCTTTTCTGTCAGCAGGTCTTCCAACAGAGCATAACCCAGTCCCTGGGCCACGGCACCCTGGACCTGCTGTTCAAAGGCCAGGGGATTGAGCACCCGGCCGGCGTCGGTAAAGGCCGTATACCCGTCCACACGGATCCGGCCGGTTAGTTCGTCCACCTCCAGCCGGACCAGATGGGCCGCAAAGGGAAAGATGAGATGGGGAAATCCCAGTTCAAAAACCTCTCCGCCCCTGGGTGTTTCCCGTGTGCAGGGCATGAAGTATTCGGCGACGCAGGTCCGGTCCTCCAATGGGAGCATGGAGGCCAGGCGAGCCAGGGATATCTCTTTTCCCGAGGGCAGGTGTCGCACCGCGCCCGGTATCAGGGTGAGGTCGGCCTCGTTTTCCCGGATCAGCATCAGGGCCGCCCGGCTGCACAATCTGGTTTTCAGGGCCTCGCAGGCCTTGATCAGGGCATTGCCGTAGGTGAAGGTGGTGCGTCCGGCCGAAGACGACCCGGACGGCAGGGTGATTTGGGTGTCCGGCTGGATCAGGATCATGTTTTCCCTGGGTTGGCACAGGATCTGACCGGCCATCTGGATAAAGGCGGAGGCGTTTCCCTGGCCCATGTCGCTCACCCCGTTGCAGACCTCCACGGCACCGGATTCCGTCAGGCCGACCTTGGCCACCGCATAATCGGGCAATCCTTTTCCGTATCCCATGGCATTGAACACGGCGGCGACCCCCACGCCCCGGCGTGTGAAAGGCGGCGCGGCAGCGATCCAGGGATCTTTGTTTTTCCAGAAGTCGTGTTCCCGGGCCCGGATCAGACAGTCTTCCAGGCCGTTGGATTGGGTCATGGTCACACCGATGCCGTTTTGATCGCCCCGGCCGAGGGCGTTTTTGAGCCGAAGGGCCAGGGGGTCCATGCCGAGCCGCCCGGCCATGCGGTCCATCATGCCTTCGAAGGCGAAACTGACCTGGGCCACGCCGAACCCCCGGAAGGCCCCGGCAACGGGATTGTTGGTGTAGATGCATCGCCCTCTGGCCGTGACGTGATCGATGCGATAAGGTCCGGAGGCGTGCTCCAGCCCCAGCGCCATAACCTCGACGCCCAGATGGGCGTAAGCCCCGGTGTCAAAATCCAGGTCGCATTCCAGGGCCTGGAGGGCCCCGTCTTTCCGGGCCCCCAGCCGGTAGCGCAGACGGGCCGCGTGGCGTTTGTATCCGGCCAGAAAGCTCTCTTCCCTGGACCAGCTCATTTTGACCGGACGGCCCTGGGCGTGCATGGCCGCCAGGGCGAGCAGGCACTGGACCGTGGCCCCGTCCTTGCCGCCGAACCCGCCGCCCAGATAGGGGCTCTGAATGTGCAGGCGCAGGGGATCCAGACCCAGGGCCCGGCCGATTTCCATCCGGTCCCGGAACGGGGCCTGGGTGGACACCCGCATATGGATGACCCCGGCTTCGTCCATGACGGCCGTGCCGTTTTCCGTTTCCAGAAAGGCGTGTTCCTGGACCGGCGTATAAAAAACCGCTTCGACGATCTCATCGCATCGGGCCATGGCCGCTGCCGCGTCGCCTTTGGAAATGACGGCGGACTTCAGGACATTGCCGGTACCCAGGCCGTGAATGTTCGGCGCGTTCGGCCCGAGGGCCGCGTCCAGGGTATCCACAACGGGAAGGGGCCGGATATCGGCCTTCACGACCTGAACGGCACGGAAAAGCGTGTCCCGGTCTTCGGCCAGGACCAGGGCCAGGACGTCCCCGGCGTGACGGATTCGGGAACCGCACAAAACCGGCATGTCCCAGTAAACAAACCCCTGCCGGTTGGGGCCTTTGATATCTTTTCGGGTCAATACGGCCAGGACCCCGTCCATGGCCTCGGCCGCGCCCGTATCCAGGGAAATCAGATCGCCGTGGGGCACGCCGGCCCGGACGGCCCCGGCCCAGACCCGGTGGTCCGGGTAGGCGTCCGCGGCGAAAAGTTCCATTCCCCGAGCCTTTTTCAGGGCGTCGAACCCTGGTGAAGGTTGTCCGACGGCTTCCATCCGGTGTCGGTTTTCTTCGGTCATCTGTCATCAATCCTCTGGTTTGATCTCATCCGTCATTGGGGCGGGATCCAGTGTCAGCCTCGCGGTTTCATGGCCGTCAACGGCCTGGTCGCTGAACCACCAGAACCGTTTTTCACCGGACATGAAATCATCCACCTGATCCTTCTGGTGGGGATGGAAGGTCCGACCGGCCACGCCGCCGGGCAGAACGGCCGGGATTTTATCAGGGTCGGAAAAATCCACGGCCATGCGCAGAGAGGCGCAGGTGGTGACGGCAAAGGGCTTTGAAAAATCATAGATCCCGCGATAAAGGGTTTCGCCCGATCCGCCCATGGCCATGGGCCCGGAACCCAGAAGGGTTTTTAGCGGTCCGGTTCTGAGAATCGGGTTGACCAGCTCCAGGGTATGAATTTTTCCCCATCGCCATTGCCTCGGGTCGTTGCCCAGAAGGGATGTCAAGTCGCGCTTGGCCTGCAACCCGGCCCTGAGGAAGAGGTCGTCCAGGGTTTCGATCCGGTCCGTTGTCCGGGTGTCATCCATCCAGAACCGATCTTTGCCCAGGATCATGCGTTCCAGTCTTTCCTGCCAGAAATACCAGTTTTTCAGTAAGAGCAATACGTTATCCGGGCCCAGATCGTCTTCGAACACCTGCAGGGCGAAGGATCGGTAAACAGCCTGGAAAACAGTGGGCCCAGCTTTTTCCGGATCATCGGTGAAATCCCAGTCCCGAAGGATTCGAGCCAGGTCGCGGGTGTCGTCGTGGCGGGACAGGCTCTCGGCCATGACCGGTACGATGGACCGGGCCATCAGGTTCAGGGTGTCCCTTTGCAGTGCCCACAGATCATCCAGGGATTTCAGGCCGGGCCGGGCCATGGCTTCTTGTAAACGCCGGTACCGGTAGGACGGGGCGAAAAAAGAGGAATAATAAAAAGGATAATCATGGGGGACGGTTTTGTGGTTGCAGGTGCCGAGCCATTTTTTTCCCGGATTCATGGCCGACGGCATCCGGTCCGGAGGGATCCATCCGACCCAGTTGTCTTGGTCGTCTTTCACCGGAAAGGGGAAGGTTCCGTCTTTGTTGGAACGGATGGGGATTCGGCCGGAAACCTGAAATCCGATATTCCCTTCGGCATCGGCAAACACCCAGTTCAGACAGACCATGGAAAGCTGTTTCATGGCCTCGGCCAGTTCCCGGGCGCTTTTGGCCGTCAAGGCCTTACTCAGGCCGATTTCCGGCGTCATGGATTCAGCCGGTGCGAATCTCAGGCTGATGGGCCGCTCAGAGGGCAGCCCGTCCAGAACATCCGACACAATGGGGCCCCTTCGGGTGGCCCGGATGACGACGGTTTCGGATCTGAATCCGCCGGGAGCATCCTTGTCTTTTATTTTCAGGGTTTCATGGATTTGAACAAAGGGGATGGAGACATCTCCTTCCAGATAGTGATCCGGGTTCCCGGGATCCGCGATTTCCACGTACAGGTCCGTCATGTCTCCGTAATTGTTGGTGGGGGACAGGGCAACGTGATCCGTCCGGCCGACGGTCATGCCGGGAATACCGGGTATCTGGACGCCAACGGCTCTGAATTCCGGTGTGATGAGTCCCGCCGGATACCACACTCCGGGCAGAATCCGTGCGTCCAGGTGGGGATCTGCACAGAAAATCGCACGACCGGACGCGGAAAGGTCCGGACCCACGGCCCAGTTGTTGCTGCCCAGGTGAAGGCTTTTTTCGCCTGTCAGGGAGGCCAGCGAGGTGATTTTGCCGACGGTGGCCGAGAGTCTGTCTTTGGGCGGCATGGCTACATCACCGATATCGTCGGGATCGTCCGCGTTGATGTTCACCGGCATGAGGCGGGCGGCTCCGTCGTATCCCAGGGTGTCCAGAAGCATCTGGGCCGTGATTTCCGTGTCCAGATTGGCCGAGGTGGAATAGCCCATGTAATAAAGGACGGCCAGGGAGTCGGAAACAGACCATTTTTCGGCCTGAATGCCGGCCAGGCGGAATTCTTTGTGGATATCCCCGGGACATACGTCGATAAAGGCGTTGATGCCTTGGACGTAGCTTTGAAAAAACCGTTTTGTGGGTTCATCCAAGATCGCTGCCTGCTTTTCCGCCATCCGGTAAATGCCGAGGGTCCGCATCCGGACATCCAGGTTTCGGGCAGCCGGTCCGGCCAATTCGCTGATCCTTCCCAGAATGAGCAGGCGGGTCAACTGCATCTGGAACAGCCGGTCCTGGGCCGTGACGAATCCCTGGGCCGTGAGTGCGTCCTCCATGTTGCGGGCCCGGATATAAGCCATTGCTTTTTCATCCCGCTGAATCGTGACCGGCTCTTTTAACCCTTTGATCTCAAGAGTTCCGGAGGATTGATAATCGTTGAGCAGGTGCAGGCTCCAGAAGGCCGCCAGGCCGCAACCGACCAGCACAATGACGGCAACAAAAAAAATGCGAAGGGGTTTCATGAAAATCCTCATGTCGATGGAACGGTTATCCTGGGCAATACGACGACGGGCTCGACATCGAACCAGGACGGACAGTCCATCGGTTCCAGACGGAATTCCAGCCCCCAGAGGATCTTGACCTCATTGTCGAAATCCATTGTGCAGGGCGCATCCGCCGGTATCTCGATCTCTCCTTCGATGGTGAGCGGGGTTCCGGCTGGCAGCGGCCGGTCGGGCACATCCAGGGGTTTTTCGATTTCGTGGATCATGTGCTTGTTCATGGGGCCGGTGGTTCTTCCGCGGCCGGTATGATATTTGACCTGCTCCCATGCTTTCAGAACGATCACGGCCTTTTTTATCCGGACCGGTGAAAGGGTCTGGAAGGTGATGCCGGTACGGATGCGGTCGCCGGGCCAGGTGGTCGGGTATTCGATGTACCATTCAGGGGGAGACAGATTTCGGAACGTGCGCTTCTGTCTGGCGGCGATGTACAGGAAGACCAGGCCGACTGCCGCGGCAAGGATCCCTGGAAGGGAAAAATGTATAGGCATTCCCCACCAGACAATCGCAAGCCCCGAGACGAAAATAACGACTGATGTTATGATGCAGCCGGGCCCGAGGGGGCTGTCTTTTCGGACAAATCGGCTGCGGCTTTGATTATCCCTGTCCGATGCCGATACCGCCGGTGCGGAGAGACTGATTTCGATTTCTTTCTCATGCTCGAATCCGCCGTAGATTTTTTGATGGGCCCCCTGGTATGCCGACAGGGTTTTGTCGGCCTTCAGCATTCTGGCGCAGAGATACCAGTTGAAATTCAGGATGGTTCCCTTCCAGGAGCAGGCGTCCGGGACGTTCAGGGAAAACGGGAATCGGTGGGTGCCGGGCGCCAGGTCTCCGGAAAACACGACCTGCCTTTCCGTGTCATGATAAAAATGATGCCGGCAGCGGGGCGATTGTCCTTGTCCCCTGCATCCGACGGCCATCAGGATCCGTCGGTTTTTGAGTTCCTCCTGAACCACGACAACGGTTTGACCGTTGATGACGGAGCCGCAACGGACATCCGACGGGGGATCATCCGGCAGAATATCGATACAGGCCATATTGCGATTGTCCATCGAAACCATTTCCTCAACTAAGGTTTTGTTTTTTCCGAAACCTGTTCATTGACGCGGCAGTGATCGGAATTCCATTCGCGAGTGAGTCGGATTGGTCCGCATTCAACACAAGGTATCCTTAAGAAACAGGGCTGTCAATTTTTTTCATATAAATCCCGCTACCGGTTCCAGGGCCTGTCGGCCGGTGTTTGACAATCCCCGGATTTCCCTGTATGCTCAGATTTCTTTGATGGACCCGGCAAGAAAAGGAATGAACAACAATCCATGGACAAACACCAGTGCCTTCATATCATCCGGTCGGCCGTTCAGACCAGCGACCATCCGGCGCCTCCGGAGGATGACCGGTTCGACCAGACCAGCGTCATGGCCCTGCTCGCCTTGAACGGGGATGTGCGGCTGGTGTTCATCCAGAAGGCGGATATTCCGGGATATCCCTGGGCCAACCAGATGGCGTTTCCAGGCGGGCATCTGGACCCGCAGGACCGGACCACACGGGACACGGCGCTTCGGGAGCTTTCAGAGGAAATGAACATCCGCAGTGAGAATGTGGACGTGATCGGGTCCCTGGGCCATTTCCAGACCATCAACGGAAAGGATATCGAGGCCTGGATCGGTATCTGGAACCAGAGGGACGAGATCCGTCACGATCCGTCGGAAATATCCCGGGTGTTTCAGATCCCGCTGAAATACCTGCTCCGCGTCCATGCCGAAAAAGGGTATCATCGGGACCCGCCGGCTGATCTGAGGCTCACCTATCCCTACGAAGACGTGATCATCTGGGGAGTCACCGCCAAAATCGTGTACCATCTCATGGAGATCGTTCTGAAGGAAGGCTAGTCGTTTCCGGCCCGCTCCCTGAGGCGCAGGGCCGTTTTCAGAACCAAAAGCAGGCTCAGTCCGGCCAGGGTGACGGGAAAGCCGATATATTCCCTGAAACGCTCCTCTTCGGCGGCTACGACGATCCCGGCCAGGGAAAAGGCAAACACCACGATCATGGCGATCATCACCCACCAGCAGGCGATGTTGGAATCATACCAAGGGGTTATGGGTTTCCTGAAGAAGGGGTTGTGAAGTTCGGGATCGGATCTCATAATTTTCAAGCCTGACCACAAGATATAGATATTTTATGTTGACAAGCAACAATATATTGATTAATTATTGTCTCACAGCCTGATCCCAACCGTGCTTGCTGGGTTCGTTGCTGGCAGACGATACGTTAATTTCAATAGGATTTCAAGGGGAGAGAGCATGTTTGACCAAATCAGAAAACGGGACGGCCGTATTGCGGATTTTGATTCATCCAAGATTACCCAGGCCATTCGCAAGGCCGGCGAGGCAACCGGGGAATTCAATGAAAAAGAGGCCCGGAAACTGACCATGAAGGTGATTTCGCTGGCCCGGGATCTACGACTGGGACCCATACCGGAAGTCGAGGAAATTCAGGATATTGTGGAGCGGGTACTCCTGGATTCTCCGTTCTACAAAACCGCCAAGGCCTATATCATCTACCGGGAGCAGCACAACCAGATCCGGAAGATCGCCATCAAGGAAAATGTGGGCCTCATGGAATCCTATATCCGGAGAATGGACTGGAAAGTCAAAGAAAACAGCAATATGAGCTATTCCCTCCAGGGACTGAACAATTACATTTCCTCGGACATCACGGCGGAATACTGGCTCAACAAGATCTATCCCCCCGCCGTCCGGGACGCCCACTATGCCGGCGATCTTCACATCCATGACCTGAGCCTTCTGTCGGTATACTGTGTGGGCTGGGATCTCCAGGATCTGTTGCTGGAAGGGTTCAAGGGCGTGGCCGGAAAGGTGGAATCGTCACCGCCCAAGCATTTCCGAAGCGCTCTGGGCCAGATCGTCAATTTTTTCTATACCCTTCAGGGAGAAGCGGCCGGAGCCCAGGCCATGTCCAATTTCGACACCCTCCTGGCCCCGTTTATCCGGAACGACGGGCTGGTCTACAAAGAAGTCAAGCAGGCCCTCCAGGAATTTGTGTTCAACATCAACATCCCCACCCGGGTAGGATTCCAGACCCCGTTCACCAATATCACCATGGATCTGGTGGTGCCGTCCATGCTCAAGGATACGCCCATCATCATCGGCGGAAAATACCAGACCCGGACCTATGCCGAATTCCAGAACGAGATGGACATGCTGAACGCGGCCTTTGCCGAGGTCATGATGGAAGGAGACGCCAAGGGCCGGGTGTTTACCTTCCCCATCCCCACCTACAACATCACCCGGGATTTTGACTGGTCCAATCCCAAGCTGGCCAATATCTGGAAGATGACCGGCAAATATGGCATCCCCTATTTTTCCAATTTCGTGAATTCCGACATGGATCCGGAGGACGCCCGGTCCATGTGCTGCCGTCTGCGTCTGGACAACCGGGAACTCCGGAAACGGGGGGGCGGTCTGTTCGGCGCCAATCCCCTGACCGGCTCCATCGGTGTCGTCACCCTGAATCTGCCCCGGATCGGATTTCTGGCCAAAGACGAACAGGATTTCATGGACCGGCTGGACCGGCTGATCCAGTTGTCCGCCGACTCCCTGGCCATCAAGCGCAAGATTCTGGAGAAATTCACCGAAGGCGATCTGTACCCCTATTCCAAGTTCTATCTGCGAAAAATCAAGGAAAGCACCGGGGTTTACTGGCGGAACCATTTTTCCACCATCGGCATCCTGGGAATGAACGAGGCTTGCCTCAATTTCCTGCACCAGGGCATTGCCTCTCCCGAGGGCCGCACCTTTGCCGTCAGGGTCATGGATCACATCCGGTCCCGGATCGAAAAGATCCAGGCGGAAACCGATGAGATTTTCAACCTGGAAGCCACCCCGGCCGAAGGAACGACGTACCGGTTTGCCAGTATGGACAAGGCCCGGTTCGAACACATCCTGTGCGCCAATGAAGCGGACTTCAAGCAGGGCGGATCTCCTTTCTATACCAATTCCACCCATCTGCCCGTCAATTACACCGACGATATCTTCGAAGCCCTGGAGCTTCAGGATCCCCTTCAGACCAAATACACGGGCGGAACCGTTCAGCATCTGTTTCTTGGCGAAGAGGTCAGGGATATTGAAGTGGTCAAACGGTTGGTTCATCGGGTGTCCAATTCGTTCAAGCTGCCCTATTTCACCCTGACGCCCACTTTCAGCGTCTGCCCGTCCCATGGGTATATCGCCGGCGAGCACGAGACGTGTGAGATCTGTGACGCCAGAACCGAGGTCTATTCCAGGGTGGTCGGGTATCTGAGGCCGGTGGGCCAGTGGAACAGCGGCAAACAGACGGAATTCAGTATGCGAAAAACCTATCGCATCGCCGTTTGACGAGGAATCGGAACAGATCCATGAACATCGGCGGGATTCAGAAAAATTCCCTGATTGATTTCCCCGGCGCTATTGCCTGTGTGGTTTTTACCCGGGGATGCAATTTCCTCTGTCCGTATTGCCATAATCCCGACCTGGTGGGCGGTTCAAAAAATGGGGCCGCCCGTTACCTGACCACGGACCATGTCTATGAGTTTCTTGAAAAAAGAAAAGGGCTGCTGGACGGAGTGGTGATATCCGGCGGAGAGCCCACCCTTCAATTGGATCTGTCTACCTTTTGCGCCGAAATCAGGGCCATGGGGTACAGGATCAAACTGGATACCAACGGAAGCCGTCCGGACGTCCTTCGGCATCTGTTTCAGCAATCCCTGGTGGATTTTGTGGCCATGGACGTCAAAACCAGCCCGGATCAATATCATCTGGTGGCTCCGAAATCCTTTGACCCGTCCGGGATTGTCGAGAGTATCCGTCTGATCATGGACCAGGCCCCGGCCTATGAATTCCGGACAACCTGCGTCAGGCCCCTGGTCAGCGAGACCGTGCTGGAACGGATCGGGCCTCTGGTTCGCGGAGCGAGTTCTTATGTGCTGCAGGCCTGCTCCCGTCATGACCGGGTCCTGGACCCCCAATGGCTGAACGCCCGAGACCGTTTTTTTTCCACATCTGAAATGACCGCACTTAGGGAAGCCATCCAAGGCTACGTGGCATCCGCCGGGATACGTTAGGCGGACGATATCCGCCCTTATAAAAATATCATGAATCGATCCGGATCAGTTCTTGACATTGTCGCATAATAAAAGTAAATAATCTTGTTTGATTTTAACCACTTAATAATGGGGATCGAAAGCGGTGGCCTTTACAAAAACAACGATTATTGACAAAATTGCCGGGCAGAACAATCTTTCGCCGTCCCGCGCCAAAGATATAGTTGAAACCATGCTGGAAATCATTAAAGAGACGCTGAGTTCCGGCGAAGACATAATGATATCGGGCTTCGGCAAATTCCAGGTGAATGAAAAAGCGCCCCGTAAAGGCAGGAATCCGGCCACGGGTAAAGATATGATGCTGGAAAAGAGGCGGGTGGTCACTTTCAAGTGCGCCGGTCGGCTGCGGGACAGGATCAATGGAAGCGATGAGTGATGCGGCAATGGAAAACAGAATCATTACCATAGTCGGGAAATCCGATTCCGGGAAAACCACACTGCTTGAAAAACTCATCGCCGTTCTGGTTCGAAGGGGCCATCGCATCGGAACCGTCAAGCATGCCCATGAAGGGTTCGACATGGATCGGGAAGGCAAGGATTCCTGGCGTCACAGAAAAGCAGGATCAACCGCCACCCTCGTTATCTCGGAGGACCGGATCGCCTTGATCAAAGACGACCGATCCGATTATCAGGTCAAGATGCGAACCTATCTGTCCGATGTGGACATCATTCTGGCCGAAGGATTCAAGCGCCAGAACCTTCCCAAAATCGAAATTTTCAGGATCTCGGCCGGTCACAAAGAGCCTCTGTGTCTGAACGACCCCAACCTCATCGCCTTTGTCACGGATTCGGAGTATCGACCGGACGTCCCTGTGTTCGGTCTGGAGGATATCGATCGGATCGCGGATTTTATTGAAACCAGTTATTTGAAAAAGTCCTGACCTTGTTTTGACAATGGCGACCCATCGTCCCGTCAACCGAGCGTGCCAATGGCTGGTGATTTTTTTCCTGACGGTGTTGCTCACACCTTCCGTGCCGGGCGCGGAACCACACATTTCATCCGGTAATGAATGCGTTTCCAATTTTGAAAACGGATCCGTCAACTGGACCACGGGGATTATATCAGGCGTGGGTCGGGCCGAACCTGATCAGCAGGACAACACTTCCGGCAAAGGGGTTTACCCGGCCGCCCGATCCAAGGCCGTGGAAAACCTCCTGGAAGTCTTTAAACAAATCAAGATCAACAATGAATTGAATGTGGGCGATTATGCCACCGACCACCCCATTATTCTGGCCGGTCTGGAAAAAACGGCCAGGGAAGCCGTCGTGGCCGGGCAGATCTACAGCTCTGCCATGGCCCTGGAAATGACTGTCCAAACCGCCATGTCGGGTGGATTCCTCCAACTGGTGCTGCCCGAGGAGATCCGGCAGATTCCCAGGGTCAATCCGGAAATCCAGCCGGACATGGACAGATATCCGGAGAAAAAAAGCTATTCCGGCCTGATCATCGATGCCCGGGGCCTGGGGATCGAACCGGTTCTGGATCCGGTGGTGGTCAGTGAACAGGGTGATGATGTTTATTCATCCGTTTTTATCAGTCGTGAATTCGCGGTTCAGAACGGGGTCTGCAAATATATCTGCAATATGACCCAGGCTCTTCAAGATCCCCTGGTGGGACCCAGTCCCCTGGTGTTGAAAGCCCTTCGAAGAGAAGGCAAGCAGAATGCCACCATCGTGATGTCCATGTCCGATTACCATGCCCTGGAAAAAGTGACGGAACGGCATCATTTTTTCAATGAATGCCGGGTCATTGTCGTCAGAGATCAATAAGGGCGTTGTCGATAAGCCTTGTGGTCCCTACCCGGACGGCCAGGGCGAGCAGCACCGGGAAATTGATCCGGGACACCTCGTCCAGATTGTCCGGATCGCAGAAAGATACATATTCCACGAGGGTTTCCGGAAAGGAATGAATCAGTTCCATCATTTGGCTGCGGATGGTTTGCGCATCCCGCTCCCCTTTTTCAATCAGTTCCCGGGCCAGATTCAGGGATCGGCGCAGGCTGACGGCCGATGCCCGCTGGGTCTCTGTCAGATAGGCGTTTCTTGAACTCATGGCCAGGCCGTCGGATTCGCGGACAATCTCTCCTCCCACGATCCGGATGTCGAAATCCAGATCCCGGACCATTCGGCGGATCACCTGGAGCTGTTGGTAATCCTTCATGCCGAATACGGCTACGTCCGGCCGGACGATGTTGAACAGTTTGGTGACCACCGTGGCCACGCCTGCGAAATGACCGGGCCGTGATTTGCCGCAGAGATGGTCAGGCAGGGTTTTGAGTGTGACCGTAGTCTGAAAATGATCCGGGTACATGTCGTTTTTGTCCGGCAGAAAAACAGCCGTGGTTCCTGCTTTTTCGGCCAGCCGGAGGTCGTTCGCGATGTTCGAGGGATAGGAGCTGAGGTCTTCGTTGGGACCGAACTGGGTCGGGTTCACGAAAATGCTCAGAATCAGTTCATCGCAGAGAGTCCGCCCTTTTTCGAGCAGAGACACATGCCCCTGGTGAAGATATCCCATGGTGGGCACAAAGCACAGGGTTCGGGACTGCCGTTTCTTGTTTTTCGACCAGGTCTGCATCTCTGTTTTCGTTTTCAGGATATCCACTATTTTTCGAGCTCCTCTTTTACGGCTATGCCCATATCCAGTATGGTATAAGGTTTTTTGACGAAACTGCCCGCACCCAGGTCCTGGGTCATGAGCACGTCGTCGGATTCGGAGTATCCGCTGGCGATGATGGCTTTCTGACCGGGCCGGATTTTCTTGATCAGGCGATAGGTTTCGAGTCCGGAAATGGACGGCGCCATAATCATGTCCAGAATAATGAGATCCACCGGCGTTTCCTTGATGAAGGCCACGGCCTCATATCCGTCGCTCACGGCCCAGGCCCGGTATCCAAGGTTTTCCAGGATACAGAGGGCGATTTTCTGCTGATCTTTGAGATCATCCACCACTAAAATCGTCTCTCCGTTTCCCCTGATATCCTCCAGCGATCCGATCAGATCTTTCCGGGGGACGGCCTGGCGGACGGCCGGGAAGAACAGTTCGAATTCTGTTCCTTTCGGGCCTGATGCCACAGTGATGTATCCGTCGTGTTCCTGGACCGCATTCCACACTACGGTCAGGCCTAACCCGGTTCCGCTCCGTCCCAGTTTTTTCTTTGTGAAAAAAGGATCAAACAGTTTTTTCAGGCTGTCGTCATCGATGCCGGCGCCGTTGTCCATGACACTCAGGAGAACGTATTCGCCCTGTTTCATTTTTTCACGGCCGGAAACGGACGGATCGACAAAGGTGTTGGAGGTGGCGATCATGACGCTGCCGTCCGCTTTTGTCGACACCTCTTCGACGGCATTAAGAAGCAGGTTCATGAGGATCTTTTCAATATGGATATAGGAACCTTTGATGTTCAGAAGTTCCGGATCGGTGCTGAATTCAATGTTCACATGGCAGAAGGCGTCTTTGAGTTTTCTAAAGTCGTGGGACTGGATGTACCGTTCCAGGACGGCATTGATGTTGATGATATCCATGTCCGACCGGGCCCCTCTGGAAATGGTCAGCAGGTCACTGACCACCGCCGCCGCCTTCTGTCCCGCATCCCTGATAACGGACAGTCCCTGGCGGTTCTTCGGGG
>CAZQIX010000058.1:0-22812 GCA_964593855.1 uncultured Desulfobacula sp.
CAATGCCCGTTTCTATGTGGGAAAAGAAAACGCCGAGCGTTCACGCAGGCCCCACCTCCGGGACCGAGCTTCTTTCATTCCCGGTCTTGTCGAACGGCTGGACGCGACCGGGCGGCTCACCCTGATCCGGGATAAGGATCACCTGGATCTGGATGAGGTCCGGGTCGAGTTCATGGAAAGCCGGGGTCATACGCCCGGCATGATACTGTCCTGGATCCGGACCCCGGACCATCACCTGCTGTTTGCCGGAGATGCGGCCCCCGGCGCGGCGTATGTGCATCTGCCCATCACCATGGGGTATGACCGGTTTCCTGAAGACCTGATCAACGAGAAAAAATTTTTTTTCGATCGGGTCAGAGAATTGGATGCCTGGGTGTTTTATACCCATGATCCGGTTTATGCCGCTTCCAGACTGAATTATGATGAAACCCGGAACAGATACCTGCCCAGGAATCTTGTCAAAAACCTGGAGTCGCTCAACTCTTTGAAAAATTCACATCAAGCATAAGGATATACCCAAGTCATGAAAGTCGGAATCATCGGTCTGCCCCAGACAGGCAAAAAAACACTGTTTCAGATTTTAACGGGGAATGAGGTCAGGGAGGGTGCCAAGGGAGGCAAGCCTCTTCCCGGAGCTGCGGACATCATTGATTCACGGTTTGACAAACTGGTGGAATGGTACGAGCCCAGAAAAACCGTCCGGGCCCGGATCGATTTTGTTCTGCTTCCGCGAATCGAGGCTGAAACCGTGGCAAAGGGGGAGATTTTCAAGGACATCGCGGACATGGACGCCATCTGCCACGTGGTCCGGGCTTTTGAAGACGACGCGGTCTATCATTCAGGCGGGTCTGTGGACGCCCTGCGGGATTTTGACACGGTCGAATCCGAGCTGATCCTTCACGACCAGATTTTCGCGGAAAAACGGATCGAACGGCTGTCCGCCATGGTCAAGAAAATAAAGGACGAGGAACAGCAGAAAGAGCTGGTCCTGATGACCCGTCTCAAGGATTTTCTTGAATCGGAAAAACCTTTGCGGATGATCGATCTGAATGATGACGAAGAAAAACTGATCCGCAGTTACCCGTTCATCACCCGGAAAAAAATGGTGGTGGCCGTGAATGTGTCCGAAGACGATCTGGGAAGCGACGCGGTCCTTTCCCTGTTTCAAACCCGTTGTCAGGACCGGATGGTGGAAGTGATGCCGGTTTCGGCCAAGGTCGAGGCGGAAATCGCCCTTCTGGACACCCGCGAGGAAAAACAGGAGTTCCTCATGGATCTGGGCATTCAGGAAACCGCACTGGAAAGTCTGACCCGGCTCTGCCTGACCTCTTTGAATCTGATTTCTTTTTTCACCGTGGGCAAGGACGAAGTCCGGCAATGGCTGCTCAGGAAAGGTTCAAAAGCCCCTAAAGCCGCCGGGGTGATCCATTCCGACCTGGAAAGGGGTTTCATTCGGGCCGAAGTGTTCAAATTCGGCGACCTCCTGGAAATCGGGAGCGAGGCCGGGTTGAAAAAAGCCGGAAGGTTTTGCGTGGAAGGCAAGGATTATGTGGTGGAAGACGGGGATATCCTCAATATCCGTTTTTCCGTCTGATCTGAACGGTCTGTGATCCGGATTGCGCCTGACCCGGACTTTGGCCCTGAAGGGGTCCGGCCTTCGCTACCATTCCCCGGCGGGCCGGACGACGGGCGTGATCCCCAGTTTTTCCTGAATGGCGGCCAGAGCTTTCCGGGCCTGGTCTGAATCGGTATAGGTACCGGACCGGACCAGGTACCAGGTCCGGTCCTTTGTGTCCTTGAGAACCATGATCCGGGCATCGAATCCATTTTCCAGAAGCCTGGCCTTCATCCGTTCCGCATTGGCCTGTCCCAGAAACGCCCCGCTCTGGACGGTCAGGGATCGGTCTTTGCCCGCAGCAGCCTCGCCTTTGTGTGTCGTATCCGTTTTCGGTCTGTCTTTTTTCGCAGGCCGGGCGATGTTTTCTTTTCCGGAGGGCCGGCCCAGTTCGGCCAGCCTGTCCCGGGCGTATGCATTGTCCGTTTCCACGCCCAGTGCGGATTCATAAGCCGCAACGGCTTTTTGTGTCTCTCCCGTTCGGGCCAGAAGATCACCTTTGTAGCAGAGCGCCCAGTAAAAATCCGGCGTCAGGGTCAGAGTTTTTTCGAGGTCTTTCAGGGCTTCGGCGTCCCGTCCCAGTTCTGCCTGGCAGAGGGCCCGGTTGAACCAGGCCACGGAATTGCCCGGGTCCATTTCGATTTCGATATTGTAATTATCAATGGCTTTTTCGTAATCTTTTTTATAATACCAGGCCACTCCCAGATTGCTGTAGAGTCCCCTCAATTCTGGGAACAATTCCCTGGCCCGTTCAAAATCGGCAATGGCCGCGTCGAATTGTTCAAGTTTCATGTAAGCCACACCTCGATTTTTATAGGCGTCGGCATGGGAGGGGGCTTTTTCGATCAATCGGGAAAAGGTGTCGACGGCGCCCTGGTACTGTCCCTGTTTGAACTGGCGGACCCCGTTGTCGAACAGGTCTTTTTGGGTTTCCGCAGAACAAAGGTTCTGGCAGAACAGAGACAGAATGACGGCAATCAGGAATTTTTTCAAACAAGCCCCCTTTTTATTGGTTTCCGGAAGGATTTATACTATATAATCGGATATGTTCAAATCAATAAAAAAATACCTGCACAGGGCAAAAGAGGAAATCGGCAAAGAATATCGCATCGCATCGGATGAGACCGGTGGGCCGGACAACAGAACCGTGCCGAAAGTCTGGATCGGCATGGATCTGGACGGCACTCTGGCCCATCAGGATCGGAACGCGACCTACGACAAGGTGGGGGAACCGGTTCCGGCCATGATGACCCTGGTTCGCAAAATGATCCGGAGCGGGGTCCGGGTGAAGATCTTCACGGCCCGGGCCCAGGATCCGGAACAGCTTCCCATCATCCGGCAATGGCTCCGGGAGAACCATCTGCCCGAGCTGGAGATCACCAATGTCAAAGACTACAATATGCTGCGGCTCTATGACGACCGTTGCATTCAGGTGGAAAAAAACACAGGCCGTCTCATCGTGGACGAACCAGCAAAAGAGGAACAGGCAAGATGAAATACATTTACTATATCGTCGGGATCATGGTGGCGTTTTCCGCCCTGGCGGCCTACGGGCTGTTCGGCGGCCATGTGGAAATTTCCAGGCCTTTTCTGTCCGTCAATGACCGAACCATTTCCGAGGCGGAGTTTGAATCCATGCTCAGGCGGAAACCCGATCACATGAACATGGAACAGTTCGTCGATTCGGTGATCGAAAAACAGCTTCTGATCCAGGAAGCCATTCGCCTGGAGATCAACAAGGAAGAAACTTTCAGAAACTCCGTGGAAAATTTCTATGAGCAGTCCCTGATCAAAATCCTTCTGGACCGGAAACTGGAGGCGCTTGAGGTGGCCGCGACTCAGGACGAGATCCGGAAATATCAGGAACTGAGCCGAGCCCGGATTTTTCTGACCCGGTTCATTTATCCCACCATCCAAGACGCCCGGGAGAAAACCAATGAAACGATCCAGGCCATGGCATCTGATTTCGTGGACCTTTCCGACGATGTGAAATTCATCGTTCTGAACCTTGATCCGGGAAAGGTCTCAAAGCCCGTCAAAAAAGGCATGGAAGGCATCCTGGTCTATCGGCTGGATGATATCCGGGAAATGGATGAAGGGGCCGTGGAAACGATCGAAGACTATGATTTAAAGGCGATCGAGATGTTTATCCGGGATCAGAAAAAAGAAGCCCTGCTGGATGAATGGATGGATTCGATCCGGGAATCGGCTGTGATATGGAGGGAGAAATGAATCAACGCCCGCAATTCAAACGACGCAATTATTTCATCAACAAGGATTTCCAGGGTCGCTACATTTTCAACTACTTTATTCTGGCCGCCATCGGCAGTATTTTGTTCATCGCCGTGTTCAGTTTTTTTTCCTCCAACACCCTGTCCATTTCCTATGACAATTATCATCTTCAGATCGGCCTGACCCCGGGCATCCTGTTCAAAAAGATACTCAGCACCCAATGGGTGTTCATTGTCCTGGGCGGGGCCGTGGTGGTCATCGTCACCCTGTTTCTGACCCACCGGGTGGCCGGGCCGTTTTACCGGTTTGAAATCGCCCTCAACGAGATGATCGGCGGGAATATCTCCAGAAAAATCATTCTCCGGCAGAAAGATGAAGGCAAGGACCTGGCGGTTAAGATCAACGCCTTTAATACCATGCTCGCCGACCGACTGTCCGTGATGGGCGATCTGACAGGGCAAATCGGTGAAGCTTCCGAAAATCTTAAAAACGAACTGGCGTCGGCCGCGCCGGATATGGAAACGGCCCGAACCCATGTGGAAAAGATCCTGGCGGCTCAGGAACGTATCCGGACCATCGTCCTGGATTATCAGCTGCCTGCTGAAAGGCCTCCCCGGAGATGAGCCCTGATGACACTTTTCCGATTTATATGGCTGACGCTTTTTCTTGCGGCGACCCTGTGTCAACCTCCGGATGCGACGGCCGTCGATCTGGAATCCCGCTACGCGGTTATCTCCTATGAGGATCATAACGCGCTGAAACGGTTCAACAAGGAGCTGTACATGGGCCGCCTCAGTTCCCAGATGCCGGGAAGCGCGGACGGCACCATCGAGGGCGAGGTGGTGGCCAAAATCGATTTTATCGTGGAAAAGGTCATGGTTACCCTGGACATGATTCTGCCCCGGCTCCGGTTCACCATCATGATCCATGAAAACGAAAGCCTTGTCCAGAAGGAATTCCGGGATATCTACGGCGTGGACGTGGACTATATCGCCTTTTATTCCCCTTCCCTGAACAAGGTGTTCTTTTCAGCCGGCACATCGGCCCTGCGGGTGGTTGCCCATGAAATCGGTCATGTGGTGGCGGAGAATTATTTCCCCATTTCGCCCCCCCAGAGAATTCATGAGGTCATGGCGCAGTATGCGGAGCAGCATATCACGGATTGATGGTTTTGATCATTTTCAGGGCGTGTGCGTTGCCCGGATCCAGAAGAAGAGCGTAATCGTATTTGTCCAGGGCCTTGAACAAGATTCCCTGTCGGTAGTACAGATCCCCCAGAGCGTTTTTGACCCCCGGATCCATGGGCAGGGCTTTTTCGGCCCGTTCCATGACCTGCATGGCGTTTTTCAGGTCGTTGTACTGTTTGAAGAAATGAAACACGCTGAAAAAATGGGATTTGCGAATGTTGTCGGCCCGGGATCGTTCCATGAATTCCGGAAAGGTCATGGTTTCGATCAGATCCACGGCTCGCAGAAACCGATCGACGGCTTTCTGAAATTCCCCGGTATCGTATAAAAACCGGGCAAACTCAATGGTCGGGCCGGGGGTGTGGGGAACGGCTTGCTCGATGGTGTCCGAATCGATCCCGGCGACGATCATGGCCGTCAGTACCCGCTCCATGTATTCGGGGGCCATCTCCAGAGTTTTTTTCATGTAAGGCAGACCGTTTTCCATATCGTTGTTAGCCAGCCGCCAGGCAGCATATTGGAAAGTGGGTTCGGGATTGCTCCGGTCATAGCGCATGCTTCTGTGAAAAGCCAGTTCGGCCCGTTTCGGATCGCCTTCAAGAGCCAGCAGAGTCGCGTAACGGTTCAGATATTTTGAATTCAGGGGATTCAGGTGGAGGGCTGTCTTGAACAGATCTCTGGATCGGGCCCGGTTGTCCGTAAACCAGGCCGTATTGGCCAGGGTATAGCGGTATTCGGCGTGGAGGGGATCGAACAAGGCGGCGAAATGAGCCACTTTTTCTATTTTTTCGATATAAGGGACGGGTGTGTACGCGTCTAGGGCGACATTTCGGATATTGGAAAAATAGAAAAGGCCTGTCAGGCCTGAGATATTGAAGATTATGGTCATAAGCGCCACCAGGCAGACGGTTGAGACGGCGGCGCTCTGCCGGATACCGGATGAAACAGGCACCAGCCGGGTCATCCGGCTGTTTTTGCGAATGCCTGTATTGGCGGCGGCAACGGCCAGTCCGGCCGTGAAAAAGAACCACAATCCGTTGGCGCCGATATGCAGGTTGAAATCCGTAAAACTGTGGAGCAGGATGGACGTGAGCGCCGTCACGCAGCCCATGTAAAGGTAGATGGAAAAAGCGTCCCGTCGGGTCAGAAAGGTCCGGTAGGTTTTGGCGAGAAGGACGGCCATAAAAACGGCGGAAAGGGCGAATCCGATCAGACCTCCCTCGGCCAGCAGCTCCAGGTAATCGTTGTGGGCATGGTTGAGAAAAAAATCGCCGGCCAGGGATCGGTGCAGGGGGTAGACATGGGAAAAAGCACCGAATCCGGCGCCGGTCAGGATAAAATGCCGGATCATGCCCAGGGTGTCCGTCCAGAAATCCAGGCGGGCTTCGTAAATGACCCCCTGGGTGTTTTTAAGTCGGGCGAACCGTTCGATAATCTGATCCCAGCCGAACCAGCCGATGGACAAGGCCGTCAGGAAAACCAGCCCGATGATCAGCAGAGTGCTGCCCCGGCTGATTTTGCGTTTCAGCAAAAGCGCGGTGAATACCAGCAGGGCCAGACAAGTGCTGATCATCCCGCCCCTGGAAAGGCTGACGAATATGGAAACCACGATCAGTACGGCGGCGGTTCCGATGAGAATATGGATATTGGCCTTTTCCTGGGTCCACATTTCCGCAATGCCTTTGACCAGGGAAGTGCTGCCGATTCTGGGCCGGTAAAACAGGAACAGCCCCAGAACCACCGGGAAAATCATTTCCATGAGTCCAGCGTAGTGGTTGTGGTTGACATAGGGGCCGACCACAATGGAATTGGTGGGGGTGTGGCGGAACCACAGCGCCATGTCTTCGGTCAGATAAAACTGGAGAATGGAGGAAAAGGCCAGGAGCCCGCCGAAAATCACGATGGTCAAGGCGGTTGTCTGAAGTGTGCCTTTCCGGGCGAGAAGCTGGACCGTCAACACATAAAACAGAACATAGGTCAAATACCTGAAAAATTCCGACACGGTCGCCCCGGGATGAACGGTCAGGGTCATCCAGGCCTTCGTAGCCGTAATGGTTTGATTGGTCTGATGAATATCAAAGGCGGACGGAGACAGCAGGTTCACCACCGCAGGCGGCAGCGGCAGGAGCTGGAAGAGCATAAAGGCGAGCAGCAGCGTCAGTGGGACCAGTCCTGGAACCGTATAAACGGGTTCCTTGTGACGGGTCTGGTGGATGAGAAACAGGCAAAGGGCGAGCGCCGTTCCGATTTCCATGATCGCGACGGACCAGGGTTCTGTGGTGCCGAAGGCCAGGGGAGTGAACAGGAGCAGGAAGAAAAAAAGCGTTTTGGTGATTTTTAATAGCATTCCCTGTAAGTGTCAGTCATGAGTCCGATGAATAATAATAATCGCCGTAGTTATAATAATACCCGCTTTTTTTGGCGCTGAAACGGTTCAGGACCAGACCGGTCAGAGGGGCATTGACTTCTTTGAGCTGTTTCAGGCCCTTGCCCAGCATTTCATGGGTGGTTTTCCCGGCCCAGGTCACCAGGATGATCCCGTCCACATGGCGGCTCAGGATAAGGGGGTCGGTCACGCTGGCCAGGGGAGGGGTGTCGATGATGATCATGTCGTAGGTAACCCCCATGTGGAGCAGCAGTTCCGTCAGTTTTTTCGAACTCAGCAGTTCCGATGGGTTGGGCGGAACAGGACCGGCCGGAATGACATACAGGTTTTCCGTCGGCTGGCTGATGTCGATCTGGGTTTCTTCGATGACCCCGGCCAGGAATGAACTCAGGCCTTTGGCGTTTTGAATATCGAAGTTTTTGTGCTGAACCGGCCGGCGCATGTCCGCGTCAATGAGCAGAACCCGTTTGTCCGCATGGGCCAGAGACAGGGCCAACCCGGCGCTGACGGAAGATTTACCCTCTCCCGGTGCCACGCTGGTGATCAGCAGGGTCCTGGGGGGAGCGTCCGCGGCCGACAGAAGGACGGCGGTCCGCATGCCTTTGAAATTTTCACCGATCAATGAGGAGGATTCATTCAGAACCGTATGCACCACCGTCTGTTTTTTGTCCTTGAGCAGATCGATGGCGCTTATGACCGGCACCCCGTATTTTTCTTCGATGTCTTCCGGGGTTTTGACGGTATTGTCCAGATATTCGAAAAAGAAAGCCAGGCCGATCCCGCCGAACAGCCCCAGGACCAATCCCAGAAGGATGTTTCGTTTTTTGCGGGGCGAGGCCGGAAATTCGGGCATTTCCGCTTTTTCAATGATCCAGACGTTCACGGACTGGTTGCGCTCCGTAATGTCGCGCTCTTTCATTTTTTTGACCAGGGCGTCGTAAAGGAACCGGTTGGTGTCCACTTTTCTCTGAAGCATACCCAACTGGATGGATTTTTCCCCCAGGCGCTCGGCGTCGAATTTGGTCTGGTCGAGAAGGCCCCTGAGATTCTGTTCGTTTTCCTGGGCCAGCAGGTATTCATTCCGAATGGTTTCCACCACTTTTTCCAGTTCAGCGTATTTTTTGTTCCTCAGGGTCTTAAGCTCATTCTGGGCCGCGACCATCCGGGGGTGTTTGGGTCCGTATTTTTTGGACAGCTCGGACATTTTCTGGTCCGCGATGATGATTTTCTGATTGATGGATTCCAGGGAGGCGTTGTCCACAATGGCGGGTATGGTTTCCAGCCGTTCCCCGCGCACGTTTTTCACCTGGTTGTAAACGGCGGCCAGCTCCTTGCGACGGGTTTCCGCCGCGGTCAGGCTTCGGGAAAGATCGGCCAGACGTTCCGGCAGAACCGTGACCCGGTCTTCGATGGTCACGATGTCGTGCTGCCGCTTGTATTCCTGGAGTTCGCGTTCGGATTCCTCCAGCTTCTGGCGTTGTACTTCCGCTTTCTGGGACATCCAGCTCACGCTGTACCCGGACACTTCCATCTGCATGTCCACCAGTTCGTCGATATAGGCCTGGGCCAGGGCATCGGCCACTTTCATGGACAGGGCCGGGTTGTCGGACATATATCCGATCTGCAGGATTCTGGAATTTTCCACCGGTTTGACGGAAATGTTCTGTTTGATGATGCCGGCCAGTATCTGGGCCTTGGTCAGAGGCATGTCCGCCTCTTCAAAAATCTGTTTTTCAACCGAGCTGTCCTGGGAGGTGAAAAACCGGTCGATCCCCACCATCTCCTTTAAAGCCGTATACCGGTCCTTTATCCATCCTGCCACGGCTGCAATGTAGGATGTGTTTTCCCCGGTTTGTGCAAAAAACGCGTTATAGGTTTTTTCCGGATTCAGGGTTTCCACCGCTTTTTCCACCACCGAGGTGCTCATGATGAGCTGGTTCTGGGTTTCGATGAATTCCGGGTCATAGGGCGTGTAACTGTAGCTGGAGGTCAGATTGCCCGATGTATTTCGCTCGATCATGACCTTGGTGCCGGCATAATACAGCGGGGTCGCGGTAAAGGTGGCGATGACGACGGTCAGCAGGGTCAGAATGAAAAATGTAAGGATGGTTCCCTTCCGTTTGGTGATGATCCGGAGGTAATCGCGCAGGTGGATTTCTTTTTCTTCCATGATTCAGAAAAAACTTTCAGGGACGACGATCACGTCATCCGGAAGGACGCGCTCATCCATGTTGACGTTTTCGAGGATTGATTTGCGGCCGTCGACCATCCGGATGATCTGGACCTTGTTCCTGGCGGCGATCTTGGAAAAACCGCCGGCCGTGGTGATCGCCTTGATGACCGTCAGGTCCGGCTCGTATTTATAGAAACTGGGCTTGTTGACCTCTCCGGACACATAAAAGGTGTCGGCCTTGGAAATATAAATGCTGTCGTTGCCCTGAACCGGGATGTTCAAAGACACATCCCCTTTTTTGATGAGCTTGTCCAGATCCAGGACGATCTGATCCCGGTTTTCTCCGTTTTCTCCCACTCGTTTGATGGTCGCGGTGCTGCCGGCGTCGGGCGTCAATCCGCCGGCCGTCGAAATGAATTCAAGGATGGTGACCCGTCCCCGGAGTTCGTACTGGCCCGGGTTTTTGATCTGACCCAGGATGATGGCTTTTTTGCTCCGGTGCTCCTTTATGAACACATCCACCTGGGGGTTGACCAGGTAACCGTCTTCCAGCATCTCCTCGATTTTTGCCGAAACCTGGGACACCGTCATGTCCTTTACGGAGATCTCCCCCACGAGCGGGACCCGGATGGTGCTGCTGGCGCTGACCCGCACCGTGGTGGACAAGTCGTCGTTTTCATAAACCTTGATCTCCAGGACATCGCCTTCCCCCACAATGTATTCCTGGCAAAGGGCCGGTCCGGAAACGAGACACAGGAGCAGCGACAAAAACAGCGTGAACGAGAGAGCGATGGCGCCAAGTCTCTTGGGTCTACATGGTAAAGGACACGCGGATAAAAAACTGATTGGCTTCATAATCATAGACCGTGACGTTGGAATCGTTGTTGTAATAATGGTATCCCAGATCGAAGATCATCCATCTCCTGGGCTCGAACCGCAAGGCCGGACCGATTCGGAACAGGGTGTCGTCCCGGTCGTATCCGATGTATTCGTTTTCCTCATACAGAACATCGAAGGTTCCGGACCATTTTTCCGTAAACCGCTGGAGCAGGGCCGCGTCGATTCCGGTGGACAGAAAGCCCGATGCGTCGCCGAAATCGGATTCGTGGAATCTGCGGTATCCGTTGATCTGAATGGCCCGTTTGGGCGAGAGATTATGCTGGGTCTGAAGTTCGACGGAAAACCCTTCCTGATCCGGCAGCAGCGGGGAATCGAAATCCTTTTCCATATACCCCAGCTTCAGGGTTCCCCGGGTCTTGGCCGTCACATCCCAGGTGATACCGGCGTAATAGCGGTCTTCCACGCTGTCCCGGAACCCGTCGTCAAAGGCGATGTCTGAATAATTGTACTCAACGAAAATGGATGTCTTGGGCTTGATCCGATAAAATGCGGAGATTCCGAAGGAATTGTCGGTGCGGTCCCGATAGGCCAGCAGGTCATCTTTGTATCCGATGACATAATTGGAATAGTCGAATTCGAACTTGTATTTTTTCGAATGGGGGGCATAGGTCATGATCAGGTCCAGCAGGTTGTCCTGATACCGGTACAGCCGGTCCCTGAGCCCGTCTCCGGCGATGTCTTCCTTGTCGTGGTAGATGTCGATGATGTCAAAGGACAGGCCGGAATTGAAATTGTACTGGAACATACCCTCGGCCTTGTGATTCACGTGATCCAGGGAAGAATGATCGGAGTAGAACAGGAATTCCGGGGAATACAGGAAATAGGTCTGGTAGCGACGGGTGGCCTCGGGTTTGATCCGGCTCAATTTCAGCCCGCCCGGGGATGTGGTGACCGTGTCGATGGCCAGCAGTTTTTCCCGGTTGGCGGGAAAGGCGATCCAGATGCCCGGGGCCAGGGTGGTGATGAAATCTTCCCGGGTGTTGGTGTGGGTGGCGAACAAATTGTCCGTATAAACACCCTGGACGATTAAGAACGGGTGGAAATTGCCCCCTTTTTTTCCGAAAATGTCCGCGCTGATGCCCTCCTCTTCCGGCATGGCCGGCCCCCGGGTCTGTCCCATGGGAATGGCCGGGCTGCCGCTTTGGGTCTGCCCCATGGGCGGAGGTCCGGCGGCCTGGGCAAAAAGGGTGATGAATAAGATGCCGAGAAAAACAAAGGAAGGAATAAGTATCGGTCTGGATTTCATTTGATCTGTTCCCCTGTTAAGGATTTTCCTAATATTTTTATTTATTTAGGATTTAACAGCTTAATATCGACCCTGATCCCGTGTCAATAAAAAAAACGCCCCGCAGACGGCATTGCGGGGCGTTTGGTATTTTTCGGAACGCCGGATCAGCTGGTCGGACCCTCGGCGGAAATGTATTTGGGCGGGGGCTCGGCCAAGATGGTGGGCGGCATGACAATGGTTTCCGTGTATCCCAGCCCGATTTCCCTCAGGCACTGGGACTGGACGATTTCATCCCTGGAGAACACGGGCTCACCCAGAGAGGTGGCGGCGTCCGTGGCCGCCTTGGCGATGATCTGCTTGTTGACTCCGCTTTCCGTGGCGCACATGCAGAGCTGATCCAGGCCCACCTCGCCGCCGTAGCTGTAAATGTTCTTGATGACCATGTAAGGGTTGTATTTCATGTCCACGGCGATTTTCATGGCTGAACAGGGCGGGGCTTTGGCTTCCATGGCCTTTCGGATGGCTTCTTCCAGTACGGTGTCTTCAGCCGGGGTGTATCCCAGCCCGCCCGCCTGACCGGAAGGCACCGCCTTTCCTTTCTGAAGGGCCTGAACAAAATCTTTTTCCCAGGACTCCGCCGATGCTGTACCGATATATGTCAAAAACATCAGTCCGATAATCATCAGACTTGTGAAGGTGATATGTCTCATTGATGCCTCTCCTATGGCCTTGGGTTAAAATGGTTTGAAAAAAGGAAATGCAATTAGCGTGCCTGGTTTTGAAAACAGTTTTCCAGGGATTCAAGTCGTTCGAGAATGCTTTTCTTGTTCTGATTTTTTTTGTCCCCATAAGGCTTGAACGCCAGGCCGGTCCGGTATCGGTAGCTTTGCTCCGGGTTTGCGGCAATCCACCGGACTTCGGCAAGAATCTCAGGGAGTGCCTCCATGTCCGGGATTTCCATTTTGACGATCAGAGAGGCCCCGGCCCTGAGCCGCCGGTTGCACACAAAACTGACCCCGCCCTTGCTGATATTGAGGATGGGAAAATAATCGGCCGTAAACCGGCTCCGACCGAAAAAACGGGGTTTGATCCGGTAATACATCACGGCGCCCGGTATGCTGAACCGCTCGCAGCTTCTTTTTTTGACCATGGAGGCTCCTTTTGGATAAGACATGGTTTTTGTGTCATGGTTCCAGGTAAGACCCGGCCTGGGTCTGATACAGTTTCGCGTATCGGCCGTTCAAGCGCATCAGTTCCTGATGGCTTCCCTGCTCGATGATCCGGCCCTGGTCCAGGACCAGAATTCGGTCCGCCATTTTGACGGTTGCATACCGGTGGCTGATGATCAGGGCCGACCGTCCCCGGACCAGCTCCCGGAGCCGTGCGAAAATCGTCTGTTCGGTTTCCGGGTCCAGGGCCGAAGAAGGTTCGTCCAGAACCACGGTGTCGGCATCCCGGAAAAACGCCCGGGCAATGGCCACCATCTGCCACTGTCCCATGCTCAGCTCCTCTCCGTTCTTGAACCACCGGCCCAGGGGGGTGTCATATCCCAGGGGAAGGCGTTGGATGGTTTCGTCCGCGTCTGCTTGAACCGCGGATCGCTTGATTTTGTCAAAATCGTGTTGCCGGTCCACATTGCCCAGAAAAATGTTTTCCTTTGCCGGCAACTGGTAGCGGATATGGTCCTGGAACACCACGCTGAATTTTTTTCTGAAAGCGTCGATGCTGAAATTCCGGATATCCTGTCCGTCCAAAAGGATTTTTCCCATGGTGGGATCATAGAGCCGGGTCAATAATTTTACGATGGTGGTTTTGCCGGATCCGTTCTCGCCCACCAGGGCAACGATTTCCCCCGGTCTTAAGAAAAAATTTACACAATTTAGCACTTTTTTTTCATTGTTTTGGTAAGAAAATGCCACATTTTCAAATTCAATGCCTTGCCGGATTTTTTCCGGTACCAACAGGGGATGTCGGGGCTCTTCGACCTGGGGTTCGAGGCCCAGAAAATCATATACATGGGACAGAAACAGATTGTCTTCATACATCTGGGCCCCGGTTTCCAGAAAGGTTTTCAAAAATCCCAGCCCTTTCTGAAACGCCTGGAAATACATGACGAGCTCCCCCAGGGTGATGGCGCCCTGAACGGCTTTGAGGGCGATGTAGACAAAGGCCCCGAACACGGCCAGGGTGGCGCTGGCCTGGGCGATGAAATCCCCCAGGGCCCGTCGTTTTTCAAAATAGAGCTTTTCCTGTTTCAGGGTCTGCCGGATGGACCTGAAGCGCTCGATGAAGTGGCGTCCCAGATTGAACAGCCGGAACTCCTTGGCATGGGCGTCTCCGGTGAGCATCCAGTGGAAATAATAGGCCCGGCGCTCGTCTTCGGTGCGTTTTTCCTGCCAGGCATAGATTTTTTCCGAATACCTCAGCCGCAGGATCACCCCGGGCACGGCGGCCGCCACCATGACCAGGGACAGGGCCGGATGGAACAGGAACAAAAGCCCGAACACGGCGGCAAACGAGGCTCCGCTCTGGCCTGCCGCAAACAGCCCGTTCACGATGCTGGTGGGCCGGTAAGGGCCTTCCCGCTGTGCCCGGAACAGGGTGTCCCGGTATTCCGGGGACTCGTAATAGGCCAGGTCCGTGGCCGCGGCCTTTTCGTGCAGCACGGAAAACATGTGATCGCTGACCGCAATGGCCTGGGCCTTTTTCAGGTAATCGCCCAGAAAATTGAAAACCGCGGTGAGCAGCCCGGCTCCGCAGGCCAGTCCGATATAAAGCAGGGGTTTTGACAGTTCCGGATTTGACAGACCGGCCGCCGTGCCGGTCCCCGGAACCGCAATGGCGTTTGTAATGGAATCGATGATGAGCTTGATCAGATACAGGGAAACCAGGGGCACCACGCCGAGGGCCAGGACCGTCAGCCCGGACAGGACCGCATAAAAAGGTGAGGCCCGCCACACAAAGACCAGGGCCCGATCGATGCGCAGGGCGTGACGAAGCTTGGTATGCAAGGGATTGGGGCTCATGGACCCTGATTATACATCAAACCCATAAAAAAAACAGTGCGCGGAAACCCACGCACTGTTTTTTCAAAAGGAGTGACGAACGATCTATCGTTTTCTTCTGCCCAGGGCGCTCAGGCCCAGGAGCCCCAGCCCGAACAGCACCATGGTGGCGGGCTCGGGAACGACCGTGATGAGATCCTGAGTGTCTTTTCCATTGTAGGAAAGCCTGGTGACCGCATATTTCCCCGTGCTGCTGTATTGGGTAAAATCAGTATCGTCTAATTCATCGATAAAGAAATTATACCAATCAGTAACAGATCCGTCTACGGAAGTTGTGTTATAAAAAAAGTCCTCCCCATACAAAGCTTCCCATATGGCCAACTGCAATCCCGCTCCCTGTCGATTCCACCAATTCTCTGCTGAATCAATGGATGAATTCCGGTAGCCGAGCTGCACGGAAAATGAATCCATCAACCACTCGGCTTTAAGTCCGTTGGATGTGTAGGCCGAGGGTGTGATGAATTCATCAACGGTGTTCGTGCCGTATTTTACAGCCGTGTCCAGATCAACGCAGAACGCAGGTAAGATCTTCTCGCTGTTATTGCCGAAATAAACTCGAAACTCACCGGCATCAATGCCGTTAATTGAATTTCCTTTATAAGTTATATCAACACCTTTGACACCATAAAAGCTGCTTTCAATAGTTAGGGTCGTAGCATTTAAAGGTACAACAGTACATAAAAAAAGTAATATTACGACGGCATTTATGCCTATTATACCTAAAGTGTTTGATATTTTTTTCATAATCATTGCCTCCGGACTTTTTATGGTTTGATGAATGGTGGAGGACCGTCCATAGGGTCTCCTCCGCTTCCGTAGAGAAATTCAACGCATGAGTCAAGCCCGGAGATCTCATGGATCTCAGGAGTGATCCATTTTTCTTTTTCTCTTTGATCGGTATCGGTATGTTCAGCCATTTTAAACTCCTTTAATTCATTATCCTTGACAAAAATATATGCAAATAGGGTGCCAAATTTTAAATTGGTCGGGAAGAATGTCATGGTCATTTCCCCCTGCAACTGAAACACATATCATAATTTCTTGAAGAAAAATATGAATTTGCTGAGGCTGAAAAACCTGATCTTTGACAAGATCAGATCTATCTTGTTGGCCGGCCCGGTGATTTGTTTTTTTTCTCGGTTTCTTTCCAATTCCGTTAAAACCCCAATGATTTTGTCTCGCGGATAATAGCCGTCGCTTCTGATGACATTGTCGCCTTTGACAAGGAATCGCCCATCGTTTTTTTTGATAATCCGGTGAACAATGATCTGCCGGTTCTTTGAATCCAGCAGACCCACCACGTCACCCGGTTCGGGCGTCCTTTCAGCACAGGGAACAAGGGTGATGACGTCTCCGCTTCGGATGTTGGGATACATGCTTTTCCCGGTGACCTTGAACTTCACGGCCGCATTTTTTTCAATCAGGGCTTGAACCAGCAGGCTGAAATCCGGGCCGGAAAGAGTCAGTCGACGGGGCTCGCTATCTTCTTTGTTCGACTTCAAAAACAAATTTTTTATTCACAAGCCTTTCAATCAGATGGACCACATCGTTTTTAATGGTTTCATGGGGCGCGTCATATTTTTCCGCAAGACATAAAACAATATCCATCAACCTTTTTTTGCCGTCCAGCCTTTCCCACACAGCACTGCCGGTTGCGTTCAATTGGAAGATCTCTTCATTGAGATTTCCAACCCCTGAGATGAGCGGAACGATCATGACCTGGCCTTCGATATTTTTTGATATGACATTTTCAGAGGGTTTATATACGGCATTGATATCAATTGAGGGATTCATTGCAGACTCCAAAATAATTCATTATTTCGCTGCGGATATTTCCGGACAAATCAAATTCAAGAAGAAAAAAAACATCATTATTTAATAGATCTTCAATGGTCGTGAAATATTTCTGCCATCCATCCGAGTCCAGTAAAGGTTTTACAAGAACCTGAAGAAGCCGTTGCATGACCGTTTTTTGATCGCGCATGTCAGTGATTCGGTTTCTTAAGGATTTTTCAAGGAACAAAAAGCCTTTCAATGGCGCGCATCCGGACGATACATCCGGATGGGATCCATAACACCAGTTGCCGAAGATCCAGAATCGACCGTCTTTTTTACGAAGCAACATCCTGTCGTCACAAAGAATTTCATGACCCCGGTCTTTGAGCATTCGGGACAAGGTGCTTTTCCCCGACCCGGACACCCCGGCCAGTAAAATGCCGTTCCCATTGATATTGAAACCATTTGCGTGGATCATGAGTCCGTTTCGATCAGTGAGAAGCTTGGCAAAAATCATCTGGTCCGTGTTGAAAAGCGTCAGGGCGGGGAAATATCCCTTTGCGTATTGTTCCGGGTCAACATTCCGGGTATGGATATGGATTTCGGAATAATCCCTGTTCATTGTTCCGATGGCGGATGAAACAAGGTCCTCAGAACATATGGCCGTGTATTGATAAATCCAGAGATGATCGGATTTGTAAATCTGAAACTGGTCGTTTTTAAACACTTCGATCGCGTTCAGGATAGTCTCATGATAAGACTCGGGCATTTCAAAATGATGATAGATGGTGACGTTATCGATTCCCGGCCCTGGGACTTCAAATCTTTTGAATTTTGGATGAAAGGTGTTTGAGGTGATCGGAAAATCGGAATTCACCTGAATGGTTATCCCGGCCACATGAAAGTATCGTGTATGGGTTTTCATTTTATCCCCAGCGCCCTGGCCCGCTGGATCACCATATCCCCGGCCTGTTGCTTCATGTCATCCGGCATGACGCTGCGCCGGATCAGCTCCACTATGGCCGGCGTTTTCAGGATGAGGCTTTGGATCGATCCCGAAATGTTTGGTTCCGCCACGCCCAAGCGGCGGCCCAGGATCCTGAAATCATGCCCGGTGTAGAATCCGTATGTCTGAAAGGCTTTTGAAAACACACCGTTTTTTTCATCCTCCAGCAGGTCCAGCGCCAGAAAACCGGGGGCGGCGGGAAAGCCGAAGGCCTGTGTGAACAAACAATCATAATGGGGTGTCAGCCGATCATAATAGAGCCCTCTGTTATGGGGGAGTTTTTGAAGGCTGATGTTTTTCAAGTGCATGTCATCGTTGCCGATGAGGTAGGCGTGAAGGATCCGCAGGAAAAAATCCAGCACAGCCCTTTCATCGTCCCGGGTCATGAGGCGGATCAGATGACCGGCCTTTTCATAACTGTGCGCATATTTGTCCCGGCTGTCCATGCCGAATCCCTGAGCGAGATCTTCCTGATGAATCCGGCCGTCGGCGGTCCGATCAAACCGTCTGGTGATATACGCCGGTTCGCCATCGGAAAACCTTACCAGACCGCATAGAGCGGTTTCGATCCCAACCAACCGGCTGGTCTGCATGGCGCAGTGCTCGTTCTCCGCTGCATGGGGGAAAGCTTCCGGACTGGGTTTGAGAATATATTCGCCATCCTTGTCGGTGATTTCCAATTGATGATCTGAATTGATTTTCAGGGACAGTTTTTCCTGAACCCCGGATATGGACAGACCTTTGGATTTGACCACGCCCTGCCTGAAAAAATCCTGTCGTTTAAAAGGCAGCACGGGATCGACCCTCAGATCTGAAAACAGACGGATGAATTCAGCATCAAGGTAATCCGGGTATTTTGAATCTGTTTCAGAAACCGGTTGCAGGCTGATGTTACAGTACATCTCCATCATCTTTTAAAATGCTCACAGCACCAACCATGTCTCTGCCGTTCTCCAGAATCAGCGTGAAAATATCATTTTCATCGATTTTCTGGATTCGGGTCTGGATTGATTTCAGCCATCCTTCCGAAGCCAGATTGGAAAAAAACGGAAACAGCCGGGGACTCTCAAAGGGTTTTTCACGAAGCGGGAGATTAAAGCTCAAGGGCGGGCCGGATTCAAGATAGGCCCGATCATAGGTGAATTGATATCCGGTGTCCGTCCGTTTCAAAAGGCCGGCCAGGCGGTTGTTGAAAAAAATTCTGGCTGTTTTGTTCATGGACCCTTATCCCACCCCGCCTACCGCCCGGCCCCGGTCAGCACGGCCCGGGCCGTGAGCAGCAGGATCTTGAAATCGTTGAACAAGGACCAGGTGTCGATGTATTTCAGGTCCAGCTTCATCCATTCCTCAAAACTCAGCTCGTTGCGCCGGGGCGCGATCTGCCACAGACAGGTCATGCCGGGCCTCATGGACAGGCGGCGCCGCTGCCAGACCGAGTATTCATCCACCTCCCTGGGAATGGGCGGCCGCGGCCCCACCAGGCTCATTTCGCCCTTGAGCACGTTGAAGAGCTGGGGGAGTTCGTCCAAGCTGGTTTTGCGCAGAAAATGGCCCACATAGGGGATGATCCGGGGATCGTCCTTGATCTTGAACACCGGCCCGTCCGCCTCGTTCATCTCTTCCAGTTCTTTTTGCAGCTCGTCGGCGTTTTCGACCATGGTCCTGAATTTGATCACGTTGAACCGCCGGCCGTTCATGCCCAGGCGCTCCTGCCTGTAAAACACCGGGCCTTTGGAAAACACTTTGATGGCCAGGCCGATGCCCAGAAATACCGGCAGCAAAAGGATAAGCAGCACCAAAGCCCCGAAAAAATCAAACATGTTTTTCAGCAAAAGCTGGCCTTCATTCTGGGGTGTGGACTGGAGGGCCATGTTGTAAACCCCCAGAAATTCCTCGAACTGGATGGTGGCGATGTCCGGCCGGTACATCAGGTAGTGCAGCTCCCAGTCAGGAATGATCCGAACCTTGATGCCCATGCTTTCGGCCAGGGCCATGTATCGGTCCCCGTTTTTGATTTTTCGGAGGGGCATGGCAAAAATCAGCTCGTCAACGATATGGTTTCTTAAATAGGGTTCCAGATCCTTGATCAGGCCGATGACCGTATGCCCGTTGGCCACGGGTGCGCCCAGCTTTTCCTCGTCCAGTTCAAAGCACCCCAGGACCCTGTACCCCGAAGCCTTGTGCCGCTCGACCGCTTCGATCACCTGCCGTGCCTGGTCCTGGCTGCCCACGATCAGGACATGCCGGATATTGAACCCGTCGGCCCGGATTTTTTCCAGGGTTTTGAAAATAATGTATTTGGACAGGGTGAGCAGGCCGATGTCCAGGATCAGGAAAATTCCCATGAGCAGACGGCTGACCCCTTTGATGTGCATCAGGTACATGGCCAGGCTGACCAGGATCATACCCAGGAGGCAGGATTTCACGATGACCGCGAAAAACTGCCAGAAGGGCTGCTGTCGGTAGGACATGTACATGCCCATCCAATTGAAGGAAATAATCCAGGCGATGATGATCAAAAGGAGAACGATGTAGTAGTTGGGATCGGTGGACAGGTAAGACAGCTCTTCCGGTAGTAGTTTGCGCTTGATGAAATACGCGGCGATAAAAGCTCCGGCGGTCAGGGCGATATCAATGAATTTCTGGGCTTCCAGGGTTAATGAGCGGTTTTCTCTGAGCATGGGGTCAATTGGTGTTTTATGGTTTTAATCTGTCCTTAATCATTGATGATAAAAAAAATCAAAAAATTGACAAATTGACAAATTGACTTTATTCTTTTTTTCAGAACAGCATCAAAATGACAGGAGTTTTCTATGATCGTGACCATTGACAAAAGAGGCAGTATCAGCCTGCCCGCTTCCATTCGAAAAGACCTTGGGATTAAGCAGGGAAGCCATCTGGAGCTTTCCATAGAGCCTGGAGGCGCGCTACTGCTTTCTCCAGTTGAATTTTACCGGACCGTAAAATTGAACCCGACCGGTTTATCAAAATTGGAGGAGGCCAGAGCTTCGGAAACGGAAAAATGGCCGGACTGGTTTGAGACGGAGCTTCACAATGCCCGAACTGATCCCGAATAAAAAGTTTGTTTCCGATCTGGGCGCTTTTAAACACCAGAAAGCGTTGCTCAAGAAAATTGCAAAAATTATTCATTTTCTTGAGACCAATCCCAGGCATCCGGGTTTGAACATAGAACGTATCGTGAATGATCCCAGGGCATGGTCTGCCCGTGTCGATAAAAAATACAGAATTTCTTTTGAACCATCGGTCTACCTCGATGGTGGATCACCCGATTGGACCTCTCCATTAAAGCTGTTGCGAATACTGGATCATGATGATCTGTATCGATCCCCGCGTTGAAGCCTGTCAACTATTCGAAACGATCAGGATCAGCAGGCATGAAAGGACATTTCTACCTTTCATGAATATTTTTGAATAGCAGAAGCAACGGATTGGCGATGTAGTATAAATATATTTTTTTTGATCCCGGCTGAATATTATATCGTAGTCGAAGTTCACCTTTTGATGGGAAAAGTCTTCCAGACAGAATTCCCAATACCAATTCAGGTTCGATCAACAGCACCGAATAATTCATCATCCTGAAGTGTTTTTTCTTAATACCTGAATAAATGCCTGACAACACTAATGCCTTGAAATACTTATACCCTGAAGTGTTTTCCTGTGTCACTTTTTGTGGAATATTTGTATTCAAAATGTCTTTGATTAGTTTTAAAGTGGATATTACAAGTTTTTTCATGTGATGGCGCCCTGCAAAATCCAGTAATTTGTGCCAATTGATAATATTTGAATTTTTATGAATGGTGAAACTCAATAAGAGATAAAAACGTAAAGGATAGAAGCAGTGATCAAAAAGTCTGAAAATTTGATAAATAATATTTTTTTCAATGGATAATTCAAACGTTTTTATTCCGTTCCAGGTAATCTCTTTTGCATCTTCAAACCAAAAGTCCGGCGAAATGCTGAAATACCTTTTTACCAAATTCCAATGAATCTCAAGCAAGAGATTATTTTTTTTTAAAATCAAATGATAATGGTTGGAAACAAGATCGCCTTCAGAAATATGATGAGCTTGTGAAAACCCACTTTTTTCACAAAGCAGTTTTTTGGTTGTTTCAAGGACTTTCGGGTGGACCAGAATATCAAGATCTCCAGCGGGATACACCCCGAAATCATTGAATAGCAAATCTGAGGCTATAGCTCCCTTTAAAGGAATAGTAGGGATATTATTTTGATCTAATAATTTTAGTACGGAAAGAGTTTCCGCTAAAAGTCGCATGTTTCTATGAGCAATTTCTTTATACAGCTTATGGAAATCACGCTTTAGTTCTTCTGGAAAGAAATCAAAATGTTTAGTGTTTTTATGAATAAATCCGGCAACTTGATTTGTAAAGGCGATAGAGATGATATTTTTGGAAAGAACGGTATTGTTTTTAAAAATTGATTGTATTTCTGTTATATGATTTTTGGAAAAATCCTGATTTATAAGCAAAAACAAAATTTTTAATTCATCCGGTATCTTGGAACTAAAAATCAAAAGGCTTTATCCCTCAGAAGTTTTTCATAAGCACCGTAAATATTTTTTGCGGAAAATTTTCGATGAAACTGTTTTAAACTGGAATGTTTCATCTCAGTTATCATTTTTTCATTTTCTATCAGTAGATCGATTTTTTCTTTGCATTGTGCTTCTGTGGAAAAATAAAGAGCACCTTTGCCAGCAACCCATCTGTTAAATTTGTTGTCATGAGCCAGAACAGGAGATGATGCACCAAGTGCTTCAACCAAGGATGGGTTTGTGCCACCGACGGTATGTCCATGAATATAAAACCGGGCAAAAAAACGTAACGCTTGTACCTGGGGTTGATTGTAAATTGCGCCGAGAAATTTGATCTCATCACCGGCAGCTTCCAGAACGGTTTTTTGAAATTGATTTAAACCGGGTTCGTAATTTCCGAGGATCACCAGGGGCATTCCTCGTTTTTTAACAGAATAAGCTCTGACAATTTCAAGTATCGAATTTTCGGGTTCCGGCCTTGCAATCAGAATGGCATACTTTCCTTGTTTTAACCCGAATGGATCAAGTAGGCGAAGGTCTGCACGCTCTATAATTTTTGCGCTGTATGGGATGATGGTTATTTTGCGCCTTTGTACAAAACGGGAAAGATGCTTTTTGATCTCAGGATGGTCTGCGATTAAATGATTCCCCAGCCAAGCCCCGATTTTTTCATT
>CAZQIX010000059.1:0-5200 GCA_964593855.1 uncultured Desulfobacula sp.
ACGGCACGGACCATTACACCGGGATCGACTGGGCCGGCATGACCGCATCGGAATGGGTGACGGAAAACGGCATTGACTATATCTTTGACCGGCCGGGGGAATTCGTCGTGGTGGTATGGGTTTCGGATTCAACCCAGGGGGTCCGGCCCGACGGCGTTCCCATCGCGGGGTTGTCGGTGCGGGTTGAATAGAGTGTCAGTTTCCGAGTTTCTCGAGGACATACAGGCCCACCATCAGATGATTGCCCGGTTTTTCATTGTCGGGTGCGGAAATATGACGGATTTCCACTTTCAGATGCAGAGGGGCCGATGTCACATTGCCCTGATGATATTCAACGGTCAGGATGTCACCGACCCGGATATGTCTCAGCAGGCCCGAGGTTTTTTTCACCAGAATGCCCAGTCCGGATTTGGAAAAATTTCTGAGTCGAAAAAGGTATTCCAGGTCGGCGCTTCCAGGTTTTAATGCGATGCTGGCAGATTCCGAAGCCGCCATCCGCAATTCCGAGCGAAGGTCCTGAGGCGGATCGTTGGAAGGGTCAAATGTCATCTCGTTTCCCTTGTCGGTGAGAATTCATGATGGCCTGTTGTCTCATGGAAAAATGGCTCATGTCAATGGGTTTTGAGGCCGGCGCCGCCTTTCAAGGTCACTTTGACCAACCATTTTTTTTTCATTCTTGAGGTGCAGCGGGATCTGAATCAGAAATGCCGCTCCCCCCAGTTTTGACTTTTCAATCCTGACGGTGCCGTTACATGAATCGACAAACGCTCTTACACAGAGCATCCCAAGGCCTGAACCCTTCGGCTTGGTTGAAAATCCGGGAGTGAAAATGGTTTCCACTTTTTCAGCAGGGATACCCGGCCCGCTGTCTTCGACGTGAATCAAAATGGCCCGGTCTTTCAGCTCCAGTGACAATTCAACGATTCCCTTTGGTCCGGCCGCTTGGGCCGCGTTTATGATCAGGTTCATCATGGCCTGATCAAAAAGCGGGGTGTTCAGATAGGTTCGGATGGGAGGGAAGTCGCCGGCTTTTAAATCGCAATGTCGCACTTCAGGGTGTTTGGAGGCCAGTCTGGCGATGATTGACAGGCGCTTGGAAATATTTCTGTTTTCTTTTTCATCGGGCGATATCTGTTTTGCCGAACGGCTGAGATTCTTCGCCATTTGGGACAAGCCTTCAATACTTGTAGTAAGCGATTCTCTTGTCGCAAGGAAAAATTCAGGTTTCCGTTCGCGCTCGTCAAGCTCCTCAAGCTCGTCGAGAACACCCTTCAGAACGACGAGAAGGTTGTTCAAATCGTGGGCGATGCTGGAGCAGGTCAGGCCGGCCATGACCCTTCTTTCACTCTCCACAAGCAGCATCTGGTGTGTCTGGATCCTTTTCAGCCAGATATGACAGAGGACAAACAGCAGGGCGCCGGTTATCAGAACATAGGCAATGCCTTTGACTGATTCGATTATGAACAGATGCCGGGTATCGATTGCCATTTTGTTGGCGATATAGCCTGAGAGAAGGATATAAGCGCCGGCAAAAACGATATAGATAACGGGGATACACGCAGCACTCAGGATAAATGGCCGTAATCTGAAAAAGTCTCTCACTTTGGACCGAGGCATTCCTTTTGACTCCTGTTCTTATATTTCATTACGGTCTTGCAGAATTTTCCGAACTGTTTGTCTTTTTTTCTTTTTTCAAAATAGGACATTTCATTGTAAGCGGATTCTTTGTTCATCTTTATGTAGTTCTGATATCTATCTGCGGAGAGTTGACCATTTGCAACCGCATTTAATACCGCGCAACCTTTTTCGTTAATATGGGTACAATCATGGAAACGGCAACTCTCAGAGAGAGATTTGATTTCGGAAAATGTCTCATCCAGCCCGGTGTCAACAGAAAAATTTCCAAGCTCGCGCATGCCTGGCGTGTCTACGATCATTGCCCCTGAAGCCAGTTTGATCAGTTGCCTCTGGGTTGTGGCGTGCCTTCCTTTGCTCTCCTTTCGGCTGAGGGTTTTGGTTTTAAATTTTGTCTCGCCTATCAGTTTATTGATTAAAGTGGTTTTACCGACGCCAGAAGAACCCAGCAGACAGTATGTCCATTCCGGTTCCATAATGGCTTGAACGCTGTCCGGACCGGATTGGGTTTCGCTGCTGAATGGAACCGCCTGTAAGCCCGGCATGTTCTTTTGGATATCTTGAATTCGTTCCGTGATGTCGTCGCCCGATAGCAGATCACTCTTGCTCAGAAGCACAATCGGCTTGATCCCGGCCTCGTTAACCATGACAAGATACCGTTCAAGCCGCCGAAGATTGAAATTTTCATTTAAAGACTGGACAATGAATGCGACATCAATATTGGCGGCGATCAATTGGAAGTCAATTTTTTTGCCCGGGGTCTTTCTTTTTAACAACGACTTGCGGGGCAGGATTTCATGAATGATTGCGAATGTATCGTCATCATAAAAGCGGACCAGAACCCAATCCCCCGTTGCCGGATAGTCAGCGGGGGAAGAAGCGCTGAATACTATTTTGCCCGCGACCTCCGACAGCACATCAACTTCTCCATTGCTTATGGTATAGCTTTTTTTGTGAACGGCTACCACTCTCGCTATATCGAATTGTCCAGGGTTTTCAGGGGAAACCGATTCCTGTAGCCATTTGCCGAATCCGATTTTTTCTAAATTTTTCGATGGATTATTCATGTGTAAGGAAAGCTCCTGACAAGTGATTCAAAAGATTGGGATATTTTCTCATTCGACCGAGATCCGGCTTGTTTTCTAGTTTGTCTCACTTTGGATTACCGATCGCACAGGGCAATACCGATTTCCACTCAGCCTTCCAAGCGCGTCAAGGCAGGACCAATCAACAGATCTTCCATCCTTCAGCAAATCATCCCTCACGTGAACCAGCCGTATTCGACCGAGAATGAGATTTCCGGCGTTTGCACCTTCGCTCACAGTGACGATCCGTTCAAGGGTACACTCAAATGCAACCCCGGCTTCTTGAATCCGGCGCGGCTTTACCATTCTGGACGGCAGCCAATGGATATCCGGTATGGATGTTTCATCGGTCCCATAAGGCAATGGCTTCGCGCTGTACTCCATGGTGGCAAGTAGATCAACCGATACAATGTGGACCACAAACTCGGGGACTTCCCGAATGTTTCTTGCCGTATCCTTCATTGTTCCGTCAACCCTGTTGACCACTGAAAACGCAAGGACGGGAGGCGACCATGACACGCCGGTGAAAAAACTGAATGGAGCCAGGTTCGTTTGGCCGGCCCTGTTGATTGTTGATACCCAAGCAATGGGCCGCGGTATTATGGCGCTTGTGAGCAGGTCGTGGGAATGCCGCGATTCTAATTCCATCAGGTTTATTTCCATATTGTTTTTTTTCTCCTTACAGGCCGGAGATTACATTCCTGTTCGTCATTTTCCCTGTTCATTTCTGAGATCACATCCGTGGTTGCTCATCCTTACGAATTCCGGATACCGGGGCTGGGCCGGGAAGTCATGGGGTCCCCTGTCCGGCGAACTGCAAATAGATTTCCAGGACCGGTCGGTCTGCTGCGGCCCAGTCCAGGGAAGTCAGGTCTTTTCCGGGCAGCCAGATCACGGCTGCATGCTCCCGCAGGATGATGGTTCCGGAAATGATGGAGCAGACAAAGGGATACAGGGTGATGGTGACTTCCGGATACGAATGGGTCACTTCCGTCAGAGCATGGCGCACGCAAACCTCGATGGCCAGCTCTTCGGCAATTTCCCGGCAAAGGCAGTGTTCAAGGGTTTCGTCCGGCTTGATTTTGCCGCCGGGAAACTCCCATTTCAAAGGCATGCTCATCGTGCGGCTTCGTTGGGCTGCCAGCACACAGCCGTCCTGTTCGATGATGCCACAGGTGACGTGCTGATGGTTTTTGTTCATGTCAGGTTTTCATACCCGGTAATTATACAGATCCGGAAACACACCCGTTTCATAATATCCCTCCCCCTTCATCCCGCGTCCTTCCTATCTAAGTTCATGCGACACAACTGTCCTGACACAGGGAGATATTCTCAATCAATGAATTCTCCAATCACACTATGCTTCTGTTTCATTTCATGAATAAGGCGATCATAATATCGCATTCGATTTATAGAGCGGATAATCAGGTACACACCGAAAACGGTTAAAGCAGAAGATAGGGTCCCCAGCGGAATGATAAAATGTAATACTTTCATAACATGATAATATTTTGACGTGGCGATCAGCATGCTCATGACTGACAGAGGCAAAGCCAAAACCGCTATTCCTGTCCGCATCACAGCCAAAGATGTTCGTTTCTCAGCTAAAATGAGCTGAACTTCATTGATGATGATTGAATTTTTATTGCTATCGTTTTTCAAATTTTTCATTTTCCACACCGCCCCGGCTTCATTCCCTGGCCTGATATCCGGTGTTTCCGGTCTGTTTTTGCCGCGAGCGGTCTAAGGGTTCGGGTTGGACCGAAGCGCTTTTGACTGATGGCCGGGCATGTAGCCGCATCCGTATTACCCCGCATCCTTCTTGCCCAGGCTCATGTGGAAGCTCCCGGCCGCTGCCCAAAGGAACCGTTTCAGCCGGTCGCGCTCTGTCGGGTTGTCGTGAACTTCGTGGATCGCTACGATATCCTGCTGAATGCGGTCGATCAGCCACAAAAAGGCGTGATCTCCTAAACTGTATGAGTGCCAGACCGGCAGGCCGGTCTCGAAAGCCTGTCTGATCGCCCGAATAACCGGTTCGGACAGGGACGGCGGCATGAAATAATCGTAGGGCATGCCGATGATTTTGTTCCGGTTGAAACAGATCATCTTTTCCTGGGTGGAGTGTACGAGAATGAAATCTCGGTTGGTGAAATGGATGTGGTAATTGTCTTCCATAATAATCAAACGCCCCGGAAGATCCGGGGACAGGTTTCCCCCTTGCCGGTCGTGCCGTTTCCGGGTTGGGGCGGGGTTCATATTGTTTCCGTCAAAATTGTCCGGATTGTATCACTCAGTCCTTCCCGGCGGGGTTTGCGTTTCCGCCGTCCTGTTTCAATCAGTTTTAATTTATCCCACCTCTTTAATCTTCGGTCAATGTAAAAAAACAGCGCCTGCCCAGGAATCGGAAATTTCTGACGACCTGCCTGTATATCGATTATTCAAACCGAACGGAAATCAATTGACAAACCGCTTTTGGGGGG
>CAZQIX010000059.1:5300-22328 GCA_964593855.1 uncultured Desulfobacula sp.
GGAGTGAAAATTTGGGGGAGGTGGAGCCAATGTGCGGACTCGAACCGCAGGCCTGCTCATTACGAGTGAGCTGCTCTACCACCTGAGCTACATTGGCTTGGGGCTCTACATACTAGATTTCGTTCTGATTTTCAAGTCTTTGTCTGATGAGCGCGTAAATAATTCATGGTTCCAGGCCTGGGACAGCCGGATCGGAAATGCGGATCAGAAGATAAACCGTGTTTACCATCTGAATTCCCATTCTTTTTCGCTTGACACGGCCGTGCATTGAAAATAAGAAGATAGAAAAAGATCTTGTCCGTTCATTGAACGAAAAGGAAGGTGTCACATGGATATGAAGCGGGACTACTACGAGGATGTGGCACTTTTTTCCTCTCCGGCTGTGATTTTCTGGTTCATCGTTCTCATCGGGGGGTTATATTGTCTTCCCTTATTTGCGGATAATTATTACATCTATGTGGCCAATTACATTGCCATCAACATCATTGTGGCCAGCGGCCTGAATCTTCTGGTCGGCTTCACCGGACAGATTTCCCTCGGCCATGCCGGATTTTTCGCCATCGGTGCTTACGGCACCATCACCCTGATGGCCAAAGCCGGGTTTCCCTTTCTTCTGGCCCTTCCCTGCGCGGCCCTGATTGCGGCCGGGTTCGGTTTTCTGCTGGGCCTGCCATCCCTCAGGCTCGAAGGGCCTTATCTGGCCATCGCGACCCTGGGATTTGGTCTGACCATCACCCAGGTGATTGGAAGAATGGCGGTCTTCGGGGGGCGGGAAGGTCTCCACGCACCGGACATCGTCATCGGCACCTGGGTGTTGAACACCGACAAGGAATTTTATTACCTGCTCATCACCCTGACCATCATTCTGGTCCTGTTTCTGCGCAATCTGATCAAGACGAGGGTGGGCAGGGCTTTCATAGCTATTCGGGACGCGGATATCGCGGCCCAGACCATGGGTGTGAACATTGTGTATTACAAGACTCTTTCCTTTGCCGTCAGCGCATTTTACGCCGGGATCGGCGGAGGGCTCTACGCCTTTGTGTTAAGGTTCATCGAGCCGGAAATGTTCACGCTCATGATGTCCATTCTGTTTCTGGCCATGGTGGTCATCGGCGGTCTGGGATCCATGATGGGGTCGATTACCGGGGCCACGCTCCTCTGCTGGCTGGATCTGAAGCTGAGAAATATTCTGGGGATTCCCTATATCGGGGAATGGCTGGACCATCTTTCCAAAAAATGGTTTTCGATTACCGGGGTGTCCAATATCCAGTTCATCATATTCGGCACCATCATGATCCTGATCATGCTTTTTGAACCCCTGGGACTTTACGGGGTCTGGATAAGAACCAAGAAATACTGGCGGACCTGGCCTTTTTGATCGGGAGAGAGATAATGATGGATTTTGTTCAGATGGTGGTCAGCGGCGTTGCGGTGGGCAGTTCCTATGCTCTCATGGGGTTGGCCATGGTCATCGTTTACAAGACCTCGGAAGTGCCCAATTTCGCCCAGGGTGAAATGGCCCTGATCTCGTCCTTTTTCGGCATGATGCTCCTGACTTCCTTTGATATGCCCACATTTCCCGCTTTCGGCCTGACAATCGTGTTTGCGATCCTTCTGGGCTGTTTTCTGGAATTCGCCATCCTGAGGCGGGCCAAGGACCCCAATGTCCTGGGCATGATCGTCATTACCATCGGCATCGAGATGGTGCTGCTGGGTTTTGTGTCCTGGAAATTCGGGGCGGAACAGAAAACCATGCCGTTTCCCATCGATCCCTATGATTCCTGGTTCCTGGGCGATATTTTCCTGAAAAAACTGGATATGCTGACCCTTGTTTCAGCTCTGGCCCTGATGGTGATCCTGTTTCTGTTTTTCCGGTATTCGAAACTGGGTCTGGCCATGAAAGCGACCCAGCAGAACGGTGTGGCGGCCCGGATCGTCGGTATCCGGACCAACCGAATTCTCATGATGACCTGGGGGATGTCGTCCCTGGTGGGCGCCGTGGCCGGGCTGCTGATTTCTCCCACCATCATGCACCCTTATATGATGTGGGATCCCATGCTCAAAGGGTTTGCCGCCGCCGTCATGGGCGGGATGACCTCTCTGCCCGGCGCGGTTGTGGCCGCCTACATGCTGGGCATGATCGAAAATCTTTTCGGCGGATACATTTCCATCGAATTTAAAACCGTGGTGGCTTTCGCCATTATCGTTGCCGTCCTGTGCTTCAAGCCCAGCGGCCTTTTTGCCCGGCATTACGTGAAAAAGGTGTAACCAGGGAAGAACCTGTATGAAGATATCAATCATTTAAACAGGAGGCAAAGATGAAAAAAAGGATCATGCTGTCAGTGTTCGTTTTTCTGGCTTTTTTAATGGTATCGGCAACCGGGCTTTACGCCGAGCAGGGGGTCACGGATACGGAAATCCACATCGGCCAGTGGAGTCCCCAGACAGGCCCGGCCGCCGCCTGGGGCTCGGTGGCCAGGGGAACGGGCGCCTATTTCCAGTGGATCAACGACAACGGAGGCATTCACGGCCGAAAGATCGTCTACCACATGTTTGACGACGCCTACAACCCTGCCAAGACCGTGGCCGGCGTCAAGGAACTCCAGGAAGGAACGGGCATTTTCGCCTGGGCCTGCGGCGTGGGAACCTCGACGGGGCTGGCTGTGAAAGACTATCTGGCTCAAAATAACATTCCCTGGGTGGGTCCGGCCGCCGGCTCCCTGAACTGGGTCAATCCGCCCCAGAAAAACCTGTTCGCGGTTTATCCCCTTTATGATGGAGAAGCCAAGGCCCTGGTCCGGTACGCGGTGGAAAGCATGGGCAAGAAACGGGTGGCCGTTGCCTACCTGAACGACGAATATGGAAAGAACGGCTTGCGGGGCGCCCAGGAAGAACTGGCCAAGCATGGGTTGAAAACAGTGGCCGAGGTCCCTTTCGAGGCCAATGATTCCGACCTGAATCCCCATGTCATGAAGCTGAAGAAATCGGATGCGGACATGGTTCTGCTCTGGACGACGGTCACCCATGCCGCCAAGGTCGTGGGGATCAGCAAAGCCATGAAATTCGAGCCCCAGTTCATGAGCACCAGCACCTGTTCGGACTTTCCGCTGATGATGTACATTACCAAAGGCACCTGGGAAGGGGTGATCTGCGCCACCTTCGGCGAGCTCCCCGATTCCGGCCATCCGGGCATCGTGAAGTACAAAACCGAAGTGTTTGACAAATATGCGGCCAAGGAAGAACGGTGGGGGATTTTCTATTATGCCGGCATCCTGTTTGTCGAGCCCATGATCGAGGCCCTGAAAAACGCGGGCCCGGACCTGACCCGCGAGAAATTCATCACCGAGATGGAAAAGATCAAGGGATTCAAGAGCATTGGGCCGGAAGTGACTTTCAAACCCTTTGACAAGAACGACATGTACTGCCGCCAGGGAACGTCCCAGACCTTTCTGGTCCAGTGCCTGGCCGAAGGGAAAGCCAAACAGCTGACCCAGTGGATGGATATCAAATAAATGGGGTCTTCTTTTTTCCGGGTGGATGGCCTGTCCATCGCCTTTGGAGGCATTCAGGCCCTGGAAGGTATCTGTTTCACCATGAACAAGGGTGAGATCCTTTCCGTCATCGGTCCCAACGGGGCGGGAAAGACCACCCTTTTCAACTGCATATCCGGGCTTTACGTTCCGGATCGGGGCGACATTTATTTTCATGGTCGATCCCTGGTCCGGAAGAAACCCGACGTCATTGCCCGCATGGGAATTGCCAGGACGTTTCAGAATATCGAACTCTTCGCCCATATGAACACCATGGAAAATATCATGCTGGGCCGGCATATTCACATGCGTACCGGTCTTTTCCACGGGATGACCCTTTGGGGGAGACGGTCTCCGGCCGGACGGGAGGAGCTGCGTCATCGGGAAAAAGTGGAGCATATCATTGATTTTCTGGAGCTTCAGAACGTCCGGGACACGTTTGTGGGGGCACTGCCCTATGGGACCCAGAAGGTGATCGAGCTGGGCCGGGCCCTGGCCCTGGAGCCGGAGCTGCTGCTTCTGGACGAACCCTGCGCGGGCATGAATTCCGAGGAAAAACAGGACATGATCTTCTGGATCAAGGATATCCAGGACGATCTGGGCATCACTATCCTGCTGATCGAACACGACATGAAAATGGTCATGGACATCTCGGACCGGGTTCTGGCCGTCAATTTCGGCAAACCGCTCACCCTGGGCACCCCGGAAGAGGTTCAGAACCACGAACAGGTGCTCAAGGCCTATATCGGCGAGGAGGGATAGGGATGCCGGATCTGCTGGAAGTCAAGAACATCGAGACCTATTATGATCTGGTGTATGCCGTGCGGGGGGCGTCGTTTTCGGTCGAAGAGGGCAGTGTCACCGCCATTCTCGGCAATAACGGCGCGGGGAAATCCACCATTCTCAAGACGATCATGGGGTTGATCGAAGACCAGCCGGACAAAGGGACCATCGAATTCGACGGACGCCCCATTCAGCACCGGGATACGGATGCCATTGTTCGCAGGGGAATTGCCTATGTGCCGGAAGGCCGGGAAATCTTCAAGGAGCTGACCGTTCACGAGCACCTGAAGATGGGGGCTTTCACCCGGAAAGACCGGACCGGTATCCGGCAGGATATCGAGAAGGTGTTTGAACTGTTCCCGGTGCTGCGGGAAAGGAGCAATCAGTGGGCCGGGACCCTTTCCGGCGGCGAACAGCAGATGCTGGCCATTGGAAGAGCCCTCATGCTCAGGCCCCGGTTGCTGATTCTGGACGAGCCTTCCCTGGGACTGTCCCCCATTCTGGTTCGGGAAATTTTCAACATTATCCGGGAAATCAACCAAAAAGGCACGACCATTCTTCTGGTGGAACAGAACGCCAATATGGCCCTGTCCATATCCGACACGGGACTGATCCTGGAGAACGGCCGGTTCGTCATGAAGGGCCGATCCCGGGATCTGAAGCAGGACAAGGATGTACGGGAATTTTATCTGGGTATTAAATCGGAAACATCAGCCAAAGGTTATCAGCGGTGGAAAAGAAAAAAAGCGTGGCGATAGAGACCGGCTCATTTGAAACCGTTCCCCGGGTGTTTGCCCGAACCGTGGCGGAAAACCGGTTCCGGGTCGCCATGCGCCGAAAGCATCTGGGCGTCTGGCAGGACATTACCTGGGACGATTATTATGACCGGGCTGAAAAGGTGGGGTGCGCCCTGATCGGCATGGGGTTTAAAAAAGGCGAATCCGCCTGCATTATCGGAGACAACAGCATTGAATGGGTCATGGCCGACCTGGGAATCCAGTGTGCGGGCGGGGTGTCCGTGGGCGTGTACGCCACCAATGCCTGGCCCCAGGTGGAGTACGTGGTGACCCACTGCGATGCCCGGTTCCTGTTTGCGGAAAACGAGGAGCAGCTCGACAAATGGCTGATGTTCAGGCATAACGTGCCCCTGCTGGAAAAAGTGATCGTCTGGGACACCCGTGGATTGAACGCTTTCAAAGACCCCATGGTCATGACCTTTGACGAATTGCTGGAAGCGGGAAAAGCGTTTCGGGACAGACATCCATCTCTGTTCGAGGAGCGCCTGAACATGGTCGTTCCAGAGGATCCGGCCGTGCTCATCTATACTTCGGGAACAACGGGACCGCCCAAGGGCGCCATGCTGACCCACCGCAACGTCACCTGGATGGCCGCGGCCGTGGAAGGGTCCATACGGGTCTATAAAAAAGACAATGTATTGTCTTTTCTGCCCCTGTGTCATATTTTCGAACGATTATTCACCGTGTTCATCCATATCCGTTTTGCCTATACGGTCAATTTTGTGGAAAAACCGGACACGGTCATGCGGAACATGATGGAAGTATCGCCCACCATCGGGTATGCAGTTCCCAGAATATGGGAAAAATATTATTCCAACATCATGATCAAGATGTCCGACGCCACGTGGTTCAAACGCGGCGTTTTCGGCCTGGCCCTGAAGATCGGCACCCGGCGGGCCGATCGGATCATGGCGGGCGAGCCGGTGGGTCTGCTGTTGAAAGCGGGTTATCTGGCGGCCTGGTTCGCGGTTTTTCGCAAGCTGAAGGAGCGGCTGGGATTTGAAAAGATCCGGGTGGCCATATCCGGGGCCGCTCCCATATCCAAGGACGTGCTGCGGTTTTTTCAATCCATCGGAATGAACCTGATCGAAGGATACGGTCAGACCGAAGGTACGGGGGTCACCACCCTGTCACCGGAAACCGGAACCCGTCCCGGATCCGTGGGAAGAGCCCTGAACGGGGTCCGCATCCGGATCGCCGAAGACGGAGAAATCCTGATTCAGTCACCGGGCGTGTTCAAAGGCTATTATAAAAGCGATGCAGCCACGGCCGCCACCATGAACGGGGACTGGCTGTGCACCGGAGATGTGGGCGAGCTGGATTCGGACGGATTTCTGAAAATCACGGATCGGAAAAAAGACATCATCGTCACGGCCGGGGGAAAGAACATCACTCCCCAGTACATTGAAAACAAGCTCAAGGCCAGTCTTTATATCAATGACGCGGTCGTCATCGGAGACCGGCGCAAATACCTGACCTGCCTGATCATGATCGACGAGGACAATGTGGTCAAATTCGCCCAGGACAATAAGATTCAGTTTTCAACCTACAAGGATCTGACCCAAAACGATCAGGTGAGGGCCTTGATCGAAGCCGAGGTGAAAAAAGTCAACGAAACCCTTTCCAGGGTTGAAAACGTCCGGAAATTCACCCTGATCCCCAAGCGGTTGTACGAAGAAGACGGCGAGGTCACCCCGACCATGAAAATCAAGCGCAAAATGGTGCATGAAGCCTATCAGGATCTGATCGAAGCCATGTATTAAAGACTCTGCCTCAGGGCCGCCGCTTTTTCGAAATAGAGTTGACGGCAGGCGTTTTCAACTGTCAGCAGACTTGAAAAAGCTTCCGAAAAACCGTGTTTTCCCGTGGTGAACAGACCGTGGCCGTAAACGATGGCCTTGCCCGATTGTTCCAGGGCGGGGGGCAGGGTGTTGCACAGGCCCCAGGGTCCGGTTCCCACCTCGCCCGGCACAATGGGGACACCGGCCGCATATCGGGTTTTCGGACATCGGATGTGGCATTGGCCGGAAAACGGGCAGACCGCTTTTTCATCCGGATCGCAGTCCATGGACAGAATGACTGAAAAACGGGGATGGCCGTGGAGAATGGTTGAACACCCGGTTCTGGCAATGGTGTCCAGATGAGCGGACAATTCGCTGGAGGCTGTCAGCCCGGCACTGGTGGAGCCGTCCAGGGGCACCGGGTCGATGCATCCGGCCAGTTCGTCCAGAGAACTTCCGGTCTGGCTGATATAAAGGGTGTCCCCCCAGAGACAGGACACATTGCCGAAATAGGAATCCACCAGTCCATATTGAACGGTTTTCAGCCCCGCTTCCGTGACGGCCTTTAAGACTTCCGCCTCATTGCGGAAGGGCCCCGGCATCAAGTCGGGCGGGTCGGTGCGGATGGCATCCAGTCCGCTCACCGTAATGTCGAACAGGGCGTGGTCATTGTCCGTGGCGGTCCGGTCCTGAAGGGCGTCCAGGTAATCAGTGAAGAATTTGACGAAACAGGCAAAACAGACTGAGCTCAGGGTCACGAACCCCTGTTCCGGGCTGACGCTTCCATGGGCGATGACGGCGGGGGCGCCATTCCGGTCATCCTCGTTTTCGGGAAGGATGATCACGCTTTTCCGTTTTTTAAGGGCCTGGATGATGGACGAAGCGGAAAAATCACGGATGACGGGCAGATCATGCAGAAACGTACGGGTTTCACAATCTTTGGGCGATATGACCCCGCCGGAGGTCTCGGCTTTTCCGGCCAGATGGGTAATGATTCGGCCGTAAGGAGCGGAAGGCCGCAGAAAGGCCAGTGAATTGATGTGCAAACCTTGAAAAACAGGCGCCAAGACCTTTGTTTCATCTCCCGCCCGGTTCCATACCAGCCCGTCGTCCAGACCGCCGATCAAAGGGCGACAGGGGCCGGATGGGGCTCCCAGACCGGCCGAGATCAGCTTCCGGGAGTATTTTTCGATCATGTCTTCCATATCAGTCCAAGTCTGTCCGCCGTTTCCCGGATGGGCCTGCCTTTCGGGTCCAACCCACGGATACGGTAATATTTTTCCCTGGCGCCGAGGAAATCCTGTCTGTTGATGGGGGCAATGTCCAAGTTGCTTGCGCCGGACCCGGGTTGGGTGAAAAACCGATGGGGAAGGTCGTCTTCCGAGGCGTCAAACCCGTTCAGTGAATTTATGATCCTCTCGTTGTAATAAACGGTCTCCCCTTTTTTCAGCAGGTCCTGGGCCGAGGTCTCGATGCCGGTGACGGCCTCGAACGCAGCCGCATACTCCTCCGGGCCGGCTGCGAAAAAAGTGAATTTGCAGGCGATGAGGGAATCCACAACAGCGTTGAGATCTTCGGCGATTTTGATGATGCGGGCTTTCCCGCTGAAGCTGAAGCGATCCGTGGCCACGGGTTTGCGGAAAATTTCATGGCTGATGGGATAGGCTCTCAGATGACAGCCGCCCCGGGTGGACAGGGCGTACCCCAGAGCCATTCCGTATGCGCCTCGTGGATCGTAGGCCGGAAGTTCGAGATTTTTGACGGCCATTGCGGTTTCCGGACGCCCCATTTCCGCGGCATAAGAGGCGGCCCCCATCCCCAGATCCCGTCCTTCTCCTTTTTGCAGGGCGATATCCTTCAAAAGGGCGAGCAATGATTCCGGGGTGTAGTTTTTCCCTGTGATTTCCCTCCGACAGGCCAGGGTAGAGGCCGCAGAAATGGTATCCATACCGTAATGGTTGCAGATATCGTTGGCGGCGGTGACCAGATTTATATCCGCGCATCCGATGAGGGCACTGAAATGGGACATGGTTTCAAATTCCGGCAAAGATCGTCGGGTTCCGTCTTTCCGGCTGATTTTTTTGCACAGGATGTGGCATCCCAGACATCCGTATTTTTCCGGAGCGTAGGCTTGAGAGTAGGCGGCGGCGTTGAGGCGGGAAGCGGAGTCAAACCGTGTCCTGCGGAAATTGTCCGTGGGCATCATGCCCCGGTTGTCCATAAGATCGTACACCGCTCCCGTTCCCAGGCGGGAAAAGCCGAACGGTCCCATGAGGGCCGGGGAGGCGGCCGTCAGGCGCAATATGTCTTCCCGGGCCTGTTTGAGCCGGTCCGGGCGTTTGATCCGGCATCGCCCGGTTCCCTTTACCCGGATGTATTTGACGTTTTTATCGGCCAGGGAAAGGCCCAGTCCGCACCGTCCGGCTGAAAAATGGCGGTCCACGGTGATGGATGCGTACCGGACCCCGTTTTCGGCCGCCGGTCCGATAACGGCCAGGGCGTCTTTCCCGGGGTTGAGGCGGGTATGGACGGTCTGGGTGTCCAGCCCCCACAGATCCCGCGCATCCCGAAGCGTCACCTGTTCGTCCATGATCTCTATTCCCAGGGGATGGTCGCTTTTGCCGTGAATCACGATCCCGTCCCATCCTGCCTGCTTCAGCCGGGTGCCCAGTTTGCCCCCGACGGACGCGTCACCCACCAGCCCGGTCAGGGGGGATTTTGAAATGATGTGGGCCCGGCCGGACGTGGGGGCCGATGTGGCGGTGAGGGGGCCGCAGAAGATGCAGACCACCATTTCCGGATGATCCCAGGCCAGGGTTGCGGCGGGTCTCAGATACCGTCCGCCCATGCCTTTGCCCCCGACCCGGCGGCTCAGGGTGTCGGGATCCGGTGTTTCGACGGCCGTCCGTTCCCGGGCCAGATCAATGTGCAGCACTCTGCCGGTCCATCCGAAGATCATTATTGACGTTGTCTTCTCGTTTGTGAAAGGTCTTTTTAAGATGCCTGGGTCATCCCATATCACAGGAGCCTTTAAAATGATAGTTGCGCCGGCAAAGTTTTTGCCTATACAATTTTCTTTTTTTGATTTACACATGGACAGGGATAGCTTTCGAGGCAAAGCTATCCCGGATAGTACGGCCCATCAGGAATGAAAACAGGAGTGAACATGGCGTTGAAAAGAGTCGGCATTTTGACCGGAGGGGGCGACTGTTCCGGTTTGAATGCGGTTATCAGGGCGGTTACAAGAGCCGCCGTTATCCAGCACGGTGCGGAAGTGATCGGGATCGAAGGGGGATTTGAAGGGCTTGTTTCAGGACGGATCCAGAAATTGACGGTCCGTTCCACCAAGGACATCCTGACGCTGGGCGGCACCATTCTGGGCACCACCAACAAGGGCAATCCCTTTGAATATCGGGAGCGCATGGAAGACGGACGCATTCGGACCACGGATTATTCGGACAAGGCGGTTGAAACCTATCGGAATCTGGACCTGGACTGCCTTTTCGTGGTCGGTGGGGAAGGAACCCTTGAAATCGGATACCGGTTTTATCAAAGAGGCGTTCCCGTCATCGGTATTCCCAAGACCATTGACAACGACCTGGAAGGCACGGATTACACATTTGGATACCAGACCGCCGTCCAGGTCGCCTGTGACGCCCTGGATCGTCTGCAGACAACCGGTCGGAGCCATGACCGGGTCATGATTCTGGAAGTAATGGGCCGGAATGCCGGGTGGATCGCGCTCGAGGCCGGGATCGCCGGAGGGGCTCATATCATTCTGATTCCTGAAATCGAATACGAGATCGAAAATGTGATTCGAAAAATCATTTTGCGCAAACAGGGGGGCAGCCCGTTCAGCATCATCATGATTGCCGAGGGGGCCAGAGAAAAAGGGGGAGCCGCCATCAAGGCCCTGGAGGCAAAAGATCGCCTCCAGGGGGTCGAGAAGCTGGGCGGTGTGGGTTTCCATCTGGCGCGCCGGATCGAGCGGCAGGTGGATCTCGAGGTTCGAACCACCGTTCTGGGCCATATCCAGCGCGGCGGATCTCCCAATTCCTTTGATCGGGTCCTCGGCACCCGGCTGGGCAGTTTTGCCGTTGATGCGGCCGCCGATGGACGGTTCGGGACCATGGTAGCCTTGAAAACCCCTGACGTGGAGCTGGTGGATCTCAAAACGCTCGCCGGCAAGGTCAGGACCGTGGGTTTGGGATCTCAGTTGATTCACTGCGCTGAATCCATTGGAATCAACCTTGGAAGAGAGACCATGTAGGTCGGAGATTAAAACCCGGGGATGGTTTCCGGCGGGGGGGCATCGGGGAAGATGCGGTAAGATCTTTCATCCATGTGAAAATTGTTCCGGATATGGTGATGATTGTCAAAGCCGCATACGGGGCATACCGCTTTTCCGGGCGGCAGAAGCATGCCGCAATCCATACAGTGATGAATGGTCATGGGGTCCTCCTTTCCTGGATTTAAGAGTTTTGATGAACGGCTGTCTCGGTCAAGACAATGATCCGGGTCTGTAATTTCCTGAACCCGGTTTTCAAAATAATATAGTATCTCTGAATGTCAAGAAAAAAATATGGAAAAACGGGACGAGAGCCGGTGAATTCATGAGAAACGCCCGATATTTTTTGTTTCGCCGAATTCAAATGCTTTACCTTTTCTTTTAAAATATGTCATATTTAAAAAATGATCCAATCAATCTGGAGACCCATGCCATATGAATCTTTTGGCCATATTGTCCAATATCGGTTTGCCGGATATCCTGGATATCCTGCTGATTTCCATCGTCGCCTATCAGTTTTATCTCTGGTTCTGGGGAACCAAAGCGTTTAAAGCCCTCATCGGCATATTGCTGCTCAGCGGGGTGTTTGTCCTGGCTCAATCCTGGGGACTTTTTCTGACCACCTGGGTATTCCAGCTGCTCTGGCAGGTTTTCGTCATCCTCTTGATCATTCTGTTTCAGAAGGAAATCCGTCAGATTCTGGAGCGCTTCAGCCCCTTGAAGAGCATCGGCCTCAAACAGGACAAGGCTTCCCACGAATGGATTCCCGCTTTTTCTGCCTGGGCCTTTGAAGCGGCCAGAAGACGTATCGGCGCGGTGGTGGTGTTTGAGCGCACGGATCTTGTGTTTGATCTGGTCACCAAAGGCATTTCCATGGAAGGCGATCTTCAGCCGGAAATTCTGAATGCCATTTTCTATACGAATTCTCCTCTCCATGACGGCGCCATACTGGTGTCCAATGGAAAAATCGTTAAAACGTCCTGTTATCTGCCGCTGTCCACCCGTGAAGACCTGCCCCAGAAATGGGGGACCCGCCACAGGGCCGCTCTGGGTCTTTCCGAACAATGCAACGCCTGGGTCTTGGTCATTTCAGAGGAACGGGGTGAGATTTCCTGCGCGTTTGAAAATCAGATGCGGCGAATCGAAACCGAAGAAGAGTTGATCCATCTTCTGGAAACTCAGGTGTTTGACGAAAAAGAGCCGGAAATGGGGTCGAGGCGGAAAATGCTGTCCTGGTTTACCCGGCGCTATCCGATCAAGGTAACGGTGTTTGCCCTGGTGTTTGTTCTATGGCTGTCTCTGGCGGGCCAGCAGAATTTCGAAAGGAAAATAGACCTGCCCCTGACCTTGAAAAATGTTCCGGCCAACCTGGCTGTATCTTCCTCGACGGCTCCCAGCATTTCCATAACCTGCCGGGGACTGAGAAAAGACGTCAGTCTGCTGAGTGAAACCAATATCATGACAATTCTCGATCTGGCCGCAGCCAAGGCCGGGAAATCTTCCTACGCCGTCACTGCCGCCAACTTCATTCTGCCCAACGACCGGGTCGATATCGTAAACATCACCCCGTCCAGGGTTGAACTCATAATCGAAAAGGTCCAAAAACCGGAAATCAAAGATCACACCCCCCCGGACAAATCAAAGGATTGATATCCATGCTCGGTGGGCAAGGCGGGATGTAGGACGGTTAGACGGCAGGGGCATGGATTTCAGCAGCAGCCCGAACCGCAGGAGGCTTTTTCTTTTCCTTTTATCCAGACCTGGATAATATAAGCCGCTCACCCCACCCCGGGATGCACGACCAGGGCGCCTGAAGGGCAGTTCGTCACGCAGGCCCCGCATTCCATACAGGCATTGAAATCCACAATAAAGGCTTTTTTGTCCCGCATTTCGAAAACGGCCCGGGGGCAGACCTCTGTGCACAGAGCGCAACCGACGCATCGGGTTTCGTCCAGAACAAGGGTGGACACATCATCTAGGTATCTCATGGTTTCCATGGAGGTTCCTTTGTCCTTCGGGTCAAAAAGCGGAATATATCCACAGACCCGAAGCCATTGCCAGGGCTGCCGCCTGGATCGGAATGAAACGTTTCATTTCTTTTTCAACTCCCGAGGGAGAGGTAAAAGGGGTTGCCCCGGTGAAGTTCATGGCCAGATAGGAACTCACGGTCACGCTGAACAGAAAAAGGGCGAGCCCGGCCGTAAGGGTATGAATACCCGAAAGGTTCCATAAAAGAAACAGAATACTGAAAACGCTTCCGGCAATCATGCCTTTCAGGGCAAAGGACCGGTATGGAATCCAGGGCAGCAGCAACGGCGTGACAAAAGCCCCGGTCAGGATACCGGTCAGAAGAGCGTAAAAGGACACCATTCCTCTTTGCGCGGCGTTCGGCAACGAAAATATGCCGGGACCGAACCCGGAAACGAGAAACAGGATCAGGGTACAGATCGAAGCGGGTTTCAGAACGTTCTGAAGCTCTACGGGGGTCAGGATGAAACGATCATACAGGGTAAAGCCGACCCGGCGCATGCCCGGATCAGCTTTGCGGCCTTTTTTCAGAAACATCCGAATGTCTTTGGCCTGAATGGGTCCGTAAACGACCTTGAATCCGGATCGCCGTCGAACCAGACCGGCTGAAACCCCTGTGGCGCCTAACTGGGGAACGATGACGCGCCGGTGGGCCACTATTTTGTCAAGGGAGGTGTCCCTGATCCGCCGGATCAGTTCCGTCGTCGAAAACGTGCCTTTCCCGGCCGCGCACCAGACATTGATGCCCCTGGTATCCAGCACCAGTATCCATGCGTGGAGGTTTGAAATCTCTTTTCTGAGATGATCGAAACTGAGTTTGAAATTGGCTGTGACCAGCACTTCGGATTGTTCATCCGGCCGGCCGACGGCATAAAGGCCGGGGGCGACGGTATAGGCGTTGCGACGGATGCCCAGTCGCACCAGAAAGGCGCCCATCCGGTCATCCGGGCCGAGCCGGGTCCGAATGACGGGAACCGGTCCGGCCGGGGTGTCCATGAATTTTTCCACAAACGAACAAAGCCTATACCCCGGCTTTTCATGGGGATCGGCCGCCGCTCCGAGGTTCGTTGTGTACGTGGATGTCATGTCCATGGCGTCCATGAGAGTGACGCCCGAGGTGGAGAGCCCTTTTTTTCCGGGTAGGGCCGGTCCGCGTCCGGCGGGTGTCTGAATCGGTTGCATGGTTTTTTCAAGGCTCCGGATGGTATGTCATATCACATAAAATGGGTCTGCCGCAAAAAACTGTCAATATATTTTTTCGTTTTCAAACCGCTTTACTAACTTGACCCGTGCTGATAAGGTGAAATCCGTCCGAAACATCAATCGCGATTTCAGGAAGAGATCGGTAAGGGCTGACACATTGGATCTGCAGATTGAATATTACAATGACGGCAGGGCGTTTCATGAGATCGACCCGCTTTCCATCAATCCGGATTTTCTGACGGATTTCTCCATTTATGAAAAGCTGAACCATACGGATCGACTGCATAAATTCCGATGCCTTCTGGTGGATTCATCGACGATTCCGAAACAGCGGCTCATGGACCTCCTCAGATCCTGGCCCCGGGTCTACATCCATGAACGCCAGGTCGTTAATTATTATCAATATCTGAAAGACAATCTGGCCTATATCCTCAAACATAAAGAAATTGACATTTCCCGGAAGACCCATACCCTGATCAGTCTGTCCACGGACGTGGTCAAGGAATCCTTTGAATCCAATTTTGCCGTGGGCAAGACTCCCGGCAGATCTCTGGACAACGTTCAGCGGTTGATTTCACAGGCCATCGAGTTTATTTCAGATATCAATTCCCTGACCGGCATGGCCGACCTCATCGGGCATGACTACGAAACCCATACCCATTCCATCAAGGTAGGATGGCTCATGGCTACATTCATCAATGCCAACCGCGATCTCTTCCGCCTGGAAAGAGGACCCGAGCTCACTGATCTCCTGGTCCAGGCGGCCGTAGCCGGATTGCTTCATGATATCGGAAAAATAAAAATTCCCCAGAATATCCTGAACAAGAAAGAAAAACTCGATAACCTGGAATACATCGTCATCCAGTCCCATACGGCTTATTCCGCCAGCCTTCTGTTCGACACCGGCATCTCAAGGCAGGCCATGCAGGCCATTTTGTACCACCATGAAAACGAGGACGGCAGCGGATATCCGCTCGGTTTTTCAGGGGCGGATATCCCGCTCATCGCGAAAATCTGCCATATTGCAGACGTGTTCGACGCTCTGACCTCCCGTCGGCATTACAAACCCGCCAAAACGCCGTTTGACGCCTTGAAGATCATGATCGGGGACAACCCGCATCCGGAGGCCCTCAGAAAATTCGAGGAAGAGGTAAAGGAAAACAAAAATATCCCCGTCACGACCATTGTCCGGGACGATTATGACATCAAGCTTCGGCGGCTCAGAGAGCGGGAAATGCTGGAAGAAGAGGCCCGCAAAAGGGTTGAGGCAAGGATGAAGCTTCGGGACCAGGGCATGGCCCACTGCTTTGACAAAGATCTGCTCAAGCGATTCATCCGTACCATCAACCGGTCTGAAAGCTTTGAGCTGTCCGACCTGTTATAGGCTCGGAGGCTTGTGCCAGGCTCCGGGTCAGGATCTGGATGCCTTGTATCCGGCTTCGTTTATTTCCTGGATGGCCTTATCCACAAGCCGGGGGTCGACCACATCAAACCGGGCCTGTCTGCCGTTCAGATCGACCTGGACGCCGGTGATGCCCTCGATGCTTTCCAGAGTCCGCTGGACCATGCCCGAGCAGTGATGGCAGCTCATGCCCTCCACGTTCAAAATGATTTGTTGTGATGTCATAAATTCTCCTTTCAATCAGGGTTCAGGTTGAAGTATACGTTCGCCTTGAACTTAGCACCCCGGCCGTTTTTTGGCAACCGGCAAACCATTCCAGGCGATTGGGGGGCCTGGATATACGGAAGGTTCCGTAGTCAAAGGATTTTAAAAAGCTTTGGGACAAAAAAACAGGAATTATGATATAGTCGGTTCCGATGAAACCCAGTGAAAAGGAAAAACCATTGCAAGACTTAAAAGGATCACACAAAAAATATCTGCGCGGGCTGGCTCACAGCCTGAATCCGGCCGCTTTTGTCGGCTATAAGGGGATTACGCAGACCCTGATCGCGGAGATCGACCAGGCCCTGGACGCTTCCGAGCTGATCAAGGTGAAATTCAATGAATTCAAGGAAAAGGATCGGAAAACAGCCCTGATTCAGGAAATAGCGGTTGCCACGGCCTCCTGTGTGGCAGGGATGGTCGGTCATGTGGCTGTTTTTTACCGTGAACACCGGGATCCGGAAAAGCGTCGTATCCGACTTCCCTGACAACCCGAAGATCGAGGAGAATACCATTGTCCGTGGAGTTCACCGCCCTGGACGGGAACAGCATGAAACTGGACGGCGGCGCCATGTTCGGCAACGCGCCCAAGGCTTTGTGGAGCCGATGGATGCCGGCCGACGACCGCAATATGATCCACATCGGATCCCGCGCCCTCCTGATCGAAACCCGCTCTCACCGGCTGCTGTTTGAAACCGGGGCCGGGGCCTATCTGTCGCCGGAGATGAAACAGCGGTTTCAGATCGGAGAAAACCGCCATGTCCTTCTGGATTCGCTGGCGGAAAAAGGACTGGGCCACGAGGACATCACCCACGTGATCCTGTCCCATCTGCATTTCGACCACGCCGGGGGCCTTCTGGAAGCCTGGCAAAAGGATCGCGATCCGGATCTCCTGTTTCCCAATGCCCGTTTCTATGTGGGAAAAGAAAACGCCGAGCGTTCACGCAGGCCCCAC
>CAZQIX010000060.1:0-12204 GCA_964593855.1 uncultured Desulfobacula sp.
GGGAGGTGAGGTTCGCCTTTGTCCCGAAAACCCCGGGCGTGCTGCGGGTCCTGGGGATCGCGGCGCCCATGGACGTCACCCGGCCGTCGTTTTTGAGACCCCGGCCCCTGGAAGGGGTCCGGTTCATCGCGGACGTCAATCTGATCAGACTGGGCCGCCTGATGCGGCTTCTGGGGTTTGACACGGATCTGTCGCCCGATTATGACGACGGCGTCATCGCGGACAAGGCCGAGGCCGACGGCCGGGTCGTGCTGACCCGGGACACCGGCCTGCTCAAGCGCAAAAAAATCGTTTTCGCCCGACGGATACGGGCGGACCTGCCCTATGACCAGCTTGCGGAAACCATCCGGTTTTTCGGGCTTATGCCCCTGATCTCATTTTTCTCGCGGTGCAGCCGATGCAACGTGCCACTTGCGCCCAGGGATAAAAAAGAGATCCAGCACCTGCTGGAGCCCAAGACCCGGAAATATTTCCATTCCTTTTTCCAGTGCCCCCGATGCGGCAATGTTTTCTGGCGGGGGTCCCATTACGATCATATCCTGGAAAAATTCGCCGGCATCGGGATCTCACTTTCCGACTGAATTCCGGAGCGCGGCATGGGCCGCGGCCAGACGGGCCACCGGCACCCTGAAGGGCGAGCAGGACACATAGCTCAGGCCGAGGCGGTGGCACAGATCGATGGACAGGGGATCGCCGCCGTGTTCGCCGCAGATCCCGCACTCCAGACCGGGTTTTCTGCTGCGTCCCCTGGTCACGGCGATTTCCATCAGCGCCCCGACTCCGGCCGCGTCGATGGTGGTGAACGGGTTTTCAGGCAAAAGGCCCTTTTCCAGGTAGTTGATCAGAAAACCGGCTTCGGCGTCGTCCCGCGAAATCCCGAAGGTGGTCTGGGTCAGATCGTTGGTGCCGAAGGAGAAAAATTCGGCGTGGTCGGCGATCTGGTCCGCGGTCAGGGCGGCCCTGGGAATCTCGATCATGGTCCCGAATTTGTATTCGATAAAGATGCCCTGATCGTCCATGACTTCCCGGGCGACCTTTTCCAGGACTCCGCGCTGCATGGCCAGCTCGTTGCAGTGGCTGGTCAAAGGAATCATGACTTCGGGCAGGACGGTGACGCCTTCCCGGCTCACCCGGCAGGCGGCTTCAAAAATCGCCCGGACCTGCATGGCGGTCAGTTCGGGGATGGCGATGCCCAGCCGGACCCCGCGCAGCCCCAGCATGGGGTTGGATTCGCGCATGCCCGAGGCCTGCTTCAAAAGCAGCTCTTTTTTCTGGATTTCCTCCAGCAGCCCGTTGAGGGCGTCCATTCGCGAAGCGTGCTGAAGCTGAAGCTTGAGGTCGAACAGATCCTGCATCAGGCTCATGGGGTCGGGCAGAAATTCATGCAGGGGCGGATCGATGAGTCGGATGATGACGGGCAGGCCGTCCATGACCCGGAACAGACCGGCGAAATCCTCCCGCTGAAAGGGCAGCAGCGCGTCCAGGGCTTCTTTGCGCTCCACGGGATGGACGGTCATGATCATTCTCTGAACCAGGGGCAGGCGGGCCGGTTCGAAAAACATGTGTTCGGTCCGGCACAACCCGATGCCCTGGGCCCCATAATCCCTGGCCCGGGCCGCGTCCCCGGGGTAGTCGGCGTTGGCCCACACGCCCAGACGCCGGAATTCGTCGGCCCAGGAGAGCAGCTTGAGCAGCCAGGTGTCCTGGATGTCCGGGATCATGGTGGCGATCTGTCCGATATAGACCGATCCCGTGGTCCCGTCGATGGAGATCCAGTCCCCTTCCTGGACGACGGTTTCGTTGAAAACCATCTGGCGTTTGACCAGGTCGATGTTCAGGGTCGAAGCCCCCACCACGGCCGGCTTGCCGAACTGACGGGCCACCAGGGCCGCGTGGCTGGTGCGGCCGCCTTTGCTGGTCAGGATTCCTTTGGCGGCCAGCATGCCGTGGACATCGTCGGGTTTGGTTTCCGGCCGGACCATGATCACCGGCTGGTTTTTCTGTTTGGCCCAGGTTTCGGCCAGGTCGGCGTCAAAGGCCACCACGCCGCAGGCCGCTCCCGGCGACACGTTCAGGCCCGTGGCCAGTTCCAGACCGGCCGCCTTGGCCGTTCGGGCCGCTTCCGGATCGAACTGGGGATGAAGGAAAAAATCCACCTGTTCCGGGCTGACGCGCAGAACCGCTTCTTCCCTTGAAATCAACCCTTCTTGGGCCATTTCCACGGCAATGCGGACCGCGGCCCGGGCCGTGCGCTTGCCCACCCGGGTCTGGAGCATCCAGAGCTTGCCCCGCTCGATGGTGAATTCGACATCCTGCATGTCGCGGTAATGGGTTTCCAGTTTGCGGACAATGGTCTCGAACTGGTGATAGGCATCGGGGAACTCATCGACCATGTCTTTGAGATCATGGGTCATGCGGATCCCGGCCACCACATCCTCGCCCTGGGCATTGACCAGATAGTCGCCCTCCAGCTGTTTTTCCCCGGTGGAGCCGTTGCGGGACATGGCCACGCCCGTGGCGCTGTCCTGGCCCATGTTGCCGAACACCATGGTCACGATGCTCACGGCCGTGCCCAGGTCGTGGGGGATGCCGGCGGCGTTGCGGTAATCCACGGCCCGTTTGCCTTCCCAACTCTTGAAAACCGCTTCGGTGGCGAATTTGAGCTGGTCCATGGGGTCTTCGGGAAAGGCGTGGTGGGCATAGTGGCGGTACACTTCCTTGAATTCGGCGGTCACGGCTTTCCAGTCACCGGCCGTGAGTTCGGTGTCGTTCTGCACGTTGGCCCGGCGGCGGGCCCGGGTGATCACGTTTTCAAACACCTCGTCGGGAACCCCCATGACCACGCTGCCGAACATCTGGATCAGCCGTCGGTAAGAGTCGTAGACAAACCGCTCGTCCGAGGTGAGGGCGATCAGGCCCTGGGCGGTCCGGTCGTTGAGGCCGATGTTGAGGACGGTGTCCATCATGCCGGGCATGGAAAACCTGGCTCCGGACCGGCAGGACACCAGAAGGGGGTTGTGCTCCGCCCCGAAGGTCTTGCCCGTTGCCGCCTCCACTTTTCGAAGGGCCTGGATCACCTGTTCCCACATGCCTTCCGGCAGGGTGCCCCCGCACTGAAGATAGGCGTTGCACGCCTCGGTGGTGACGGTGAAGCCCGGCGGGACCGGCAAACCCAGACGCGCCATTTCAGCCAGGTTGGCGCCTTTGCCGCCCAGCATCTCCCTGACCTTTTCCGGATCACCCTGGAATTCCGCCTGTATGCGATCCACTTCATTGAAAAGATACACCCAGTTTTTCATTTTGCCCGCTCCTTTAATAATTTTTAAATGATCTTAATCTTGTTCTTGTTTTACAGGGGATGGGTTCAGTTTTACACCAAGTCAAAAAACGAGTCCATGATCTTTTTTGCGCCCCTGGTGGATTTGCTTCTTGATACCGGCAGGGGATTCCTGTAGGGTCGACAAAAAGCTTCATTCAGAAAATAAGGAGAATTCATCATGGCGTTTGAACAAGTGATCGTGGAAACCCCGGCTCCCCATGTGGGGTCCGTCACCCTGAACCGTCCGGAAAGCATGAACACCTTCAGCACCACCATGGCCCTGGAGCTGGGCCGGGCCCTGGCCGATCTGGACGAGGACCCGGCAGTGCGGGTCGTGCTGCTGAAAGGCGCGGGAAAGGCGTTCTGCGCCGGAATCGACGTCAACGAACTGGCCGGAAAATCCGCCATGGAATACCGGGAATGGATCGAGCGCATGGAGGCCCCGCTCAAGGCCGTGTCCCGGATGAAAACCCCGGTCGTGGCCCAGGTTCACGGGGTGGCCGTCGCCAACGGTATGGGCGTGGCCGCGGCAGCCGATCTGGTCATTGCCGCGGACAATGTCCGCATGGGGCTCACCGCCATCAACGTGGGCCTCAACTGTGTCGGTCCGGTCATTCCCGTGGCCCGGTGCGTGGGCCGGAAAAAAGCCCTGGAGCTGCTGCTGTTCGGCAATCTGATCAAGGCCGACGAAGCCCTGGCCCTGGGCCTGGTCAACCGGCTGTCCCCGCCGGACCGGCTGGCGGAGGACGCCCTTTCCTGGGCCAAAGAGCTGGCGCAGAAAAGCCCCATTGCCGTGCGCATCGCCAAAACCGCCTTTTACCAGTCCGAAGACCTGCATTACGACGCCCAGTTCGCTTTCATGAACGAGGCCTTTGCCCGGCTCTGCACAACGGAAGACGCCAGGGAAGGGGTCCGGGCGTTTTTCGAAAAAAGACCGCCTAACTGGCTGGAAAAATGATCTATTGAAACGAGAATGAAAACGGCTTCAGCCGGATCCCTGAAATATACCATTCGATCAGGGATACCAGATCGAAGACCGGAACGTTCAGGATATTTCGGATATCCTGTCGGAAGGAAATCAGATTGGTGCATTCCAGGACGACGGCCCCCAAAGGCCTGCCTTCGAGGGCCATGGCCGCCTGAACCACGCCTTGTCGCATTTGTTCGACATCGAGTTCCGGAGTGCGCTCGATGACCACCCGTTTGAATTCCGCGCTGTTTTCCATGCCAGCGACGGCCACGGAAACCGGATCGATGCCCGAAGCCCGGAGGTGGGCCGGTTTCAGAAGGCCGGTATGCCCGGTGACGATGCCGACCGGCCGTCCGGTGGGCAAAAACCGCTGAAGAAGCGGGATGATATCCAGGGCCGAGCCGATGAACGGGACCTGGAGATGGGCTCGGATATCTTCCTGGAAAGGCCCGAAAAGCCCGCAGTCGGCCGCGATCAGCTGGACGCCCCGGTCCTGGAGCCGCACGGCCCGGTCGATGACGATGCCCAGACGGTCTTTGCTCAGATCGATGAGGTCCTGAAAGGGAAATCCTTCCAAAGCCTCGTACACCACCGGAAAGTCGAAGGTTTCGGCATGGCCCGGATCACCCGGGATCCGGGGAATCCGGGAGTCGCTCATCAGGATTCCCACGGCATGGCCGTAGGTAGTCCGGCCGCCCGCAATCTTGTTTTTCATGATGTCGTCGGCACCCCGTTCTCATCCCATCCCTTGATTTTGTAATAGTCTTTCACCATGTCGGTCACGGGCACCACCTGATCTCTGGATGCCCCTTCCTTCAAGGGTTCGTGGGTAAACCGGTGGGGCAGGGTATCGTCTTCGGGCCGGATGCCGAAGTCGATGTTCATGCGCCGGTCATTGTCGATGGTGGCCCGCAGCGCTTTGTTCACCACGTCCGGGTTGAAGCCGAGGCCGGTCCCGGCCCTGAGAAGGTCCGCCGCCAATTCAAAGTCCATGACGTCCATGCTCAACCCCACATTCTTGCACATGGTCATGCAATCGGTCAAAAGGGCCTGGCGTTCGGTGAATTCCACCAGGACGGCCTTGCCGTTGTCCGACAGCCGGTCGGCCGCATCCCTTGTGCCGAATCGTTTTTCCGCTTCCTCATACCGGTTGGTCAGCTCGAAGAAGGGCTCGGCCCGCAGATGGTCCCCGCCCCTGGACGCGATGGCGTAGGTAAGCCCGAACGCTTTGATGCCCCGGGGATCGCCGCAGATGATATCCAGGCCCTTGACGTGGAGGGCGTATTTTTCAGATCCTTTTCCCATTTTGGCCGCCAGATGCCGGGTGCCCCGGGCGAAATCAGCGCCCACCCCTTCTTGACGGATGATCAGATCCACAATGGTCCGGATGGTCCGGGCATTGCCCCAGGTGAAATCCAGGCCATCGAAATCGTTCTGATCGAAAATGCCTTTTTCCACGCATTCCATGGCCCAGCCGATGGTTTCCCCCGTACTCAGGGAATCCAGCCCCATGCGGTTGAGGTACTGGTTCATCCGGAGGGCGAAAACCAGGTCGTCATTGCCGATCCGGGAGGAAAAACTGCACAGGGTTTCATATTCGGGCCCCTCGCTTTCCACTTCCGGAGTGATATAATACCGGGAACAGTTGATGTTGCAGTTGTAGCAGCCCTTGTTCTTGACCTTGAATTTCCGGGCCAGGGTCTGGCCGCTGATCTTGTCCACGTAAGGGGCGATGCCTGCCTGAAAATGATTGACCGGCAGGATGCCGAGCCCGTTCAGGGCTTTCATCAGAAGGGTGGATCCCAGGTCGTGGCGGTCCTGGAATTCCGGGTGGGTCATGATGCGCTGATCGATGATCCGGGTCAGCTCCATGAATTTAAGGGGATCGGCCATGGACACCATGCCGGACCCTTTGACGACCACGGCTTTCAGGTTTTTGGACCCGAACAGGCACCCCATGCCGGTGCGTCCGCACATCCGGGAATTGTTGCAGGCCACGGTGGCGAACCGGACCAGGTTTTCACCGGCCGGGCCGATGGCGGCGATCTGAAGGCTGTTGTCGCCGAGTTCTTGCCGGATCAGGTCCGTGGTCTCGAAAATGTCCCTGCCCTTTAAATGGGACCCATCCCGGATCTCGGCGTATTCGTCGCAAATGTAGACATAACAGAGGTCTTTTGATTTTCCGGTAAAGACAAGCTGATCGTATCCGGCATATTTGATTTCAGGGCCGAAAAACCCTCCGGCCGCCGAATCTCCCAGAATTCCCGTCATGGGCGATTTCCCGGAAATGGTCATGTAGGCCGAGGTGGAAAAAAAAGAGCCGGTCAGCGGTCCCACCCCGATGAGCAGCAGGTTTTCTTCGGACAGCGGGTCGATGTCCCGTTTGAGTTCGTCGTACAGCCTGCGGGAATTGAGCCCCCGTCCGCCGATCACTTCCAGCATGTAGCGGGGATCGGTTTTTTCACGCCGGATCCGGCCCGAAGACAGGTCCACCCTCAGTATGTGTCCGCCGTAGCCCTTCAGCATGACTCCCTCCTGTCGTTCATCCATTTGTCTCTCAACACCCTGCCCGCTTCCAGGGCGAACTCATATCGTTTCCGCGCCGGGGACAGGGACCGGGTTTTCTTTTTGAATCCGGCCAGGGAAACCTGCTGCTTGATTTCCGGATCCAGGGTGATCGCACCCATGGCACAGGCGGCCACACACCGGGGCTCGCCTCCGCAGAGGTCACAGACATAGGGGATGGAGTTGTAGATTTCGATGGCGCCGATGGGGCAGAGGGTTTCGCAGGCCCCGCAGAGGTTGCAGAGGGTCGGGGACACCTCGATGCCGCCCCTTTCGGTGATGGACACGGCGTTCTGGGGACACCGGGTGCAGTAATGCTCTTTGCACTGATGACAGACAACCGGGATGTCGATCCCGATGCCCTCCATTTTTTCAACCTTGATCCGGGCGCCCAGATGTCCGGTTTTTCCCGAATGGAAAAACGAACAATGGACTTCACACCGCCGGCACCCGGAACATTTTTCATAATCGATGATCAGCATGGGTCGCTTATCCTTTCTATTCTGTAGTGCACCCGTCCCTTGGGATCCGGACAGACAAACACCTGGCCCCCTTCCCTGGCCGTCCAGTCTCCCTTGACGCCGCTTTCCCGCTGCATCAGCGGCAGTATGGGCATCATGCTCTGAAGCGCCCACATACAGATGTGTTTGCCGTCCGGGATGCGAATTTTGCCCCCGTCCACGAAAAAATGATCCCCCACCAGCATGGGCTGGTTGCAATATCCTTCAATCCGCTCGACACTGATTTTCAAACGATACACGATGTCACCTCACAGTTCGCCGCCCAGATAGGCTTTCTGCATGCCGGGATGGTTCAGCAGGTTCCGGGCGCTGTCGGACAGCACGATTTCCCCGGTCTGCAGCACATATCCCCGATCCGCGATGGACAGGGCCATGCCGGCGTTCTGTTCCACCATGAGAATGGTGGTTCCTTTTCGATGAATGGTTTCGATCAGTTCAAACTGCTGATCCACCAGGGCCGGAGACAGTCCCATGGAAGGCTCGTCCATGAGAAGGATGTCGGGCCTGGACAAAAGCGCCCGGGCCATGGCCAGCATCTGCTGCTCCCCGCCGGACAGAACCATGCCCTGGCGGTTGATCCGCTGCCTCAGCACGGGAAACAAGTCCAGCATGGATTCGATATCCTGCCGGACCGCCTCCCGATCTTTGCGGTACATGGCCCCGATTTCAAGGTTTTCAAGCACGGTCATCCGCGGGAAAATCCGACGGTTTTCCGGAACGATGGACACCCCGTTGCGGACGATATAGTGGGTCGACTTGCGGCTGATGTCCTCCCCGTTCAGAAAAACGGCCCCTTCCCTGGGCCGGACGACCCCCAGAATGGTTTTCAGGGTGGTGGATTTTCCCGAGGCGTTGCCGCCCAGAAGGCAGACCAGCTCGCCCCTGGCAATGGCCATGTCGATGCCGTACAAAACCTGGATCTTCCCATAACAGGCGTCCACCCGTCTCAATTCAAGTACGGTGTCAGTGCCCATGCTTGCCTCTTTTGCCCAGATAGGCCTCGATCACGGCCGGGTTTTTGGAAACCTCGTCATAGGAGCCCTCACATATTTTTTTCCCGTGATCCATGACAATGACGCGGTCGGACACCGCCCTGACCAGATTGAGCTTGTGCTCGATGACCAGAATGGTGTACCCGAAACGGTCTCTCAACTCTTTGATGAAATCGGTGATTTCCGCTGTTTCCTGGGGGTTCATGCCGGCAGATGGTTCATCGAGCAGCAGGATTTCAGGATCGGTCGCCATGGCCCTGGCGATTTCGACCCGCCGCCGGTTGGCGTAGGACAGTTCCTTGACTTTCTGGTCGTACCGGTAACCGGTCAGTCGTTTCCCGAACATGCCGAGGATATTTCGGGCGGTTTCATCCGTGGCCGCTTCTTCTTCCCGGTTCAGCCGCAGATTCAGGATGATGGATCCGAAAAAAGCCCGGGTCCGGCAGAACCGGCTGATTTTCACATTTTCCAGGACCGAGAGTTCATTGAACAGCCGCAGGTTTTGAAAGGTTCGGGCGATGCCGGCCCTGGCCACTTCGTGGGGCTTGTGCGAGGCGATATCCAGATCCCGGTACCTCACATCCCCCCGGTCGCTTTGATAAATACCGGAGATCACATTGAACAGGGTGCTCTTTCCCGCGCCGTTGGGGCCGATGACGCTTAAAATTTCATGCTTGTGCAACGTGAGGTCCATGTCGTCGATGGCCTTCACCCCCCCGAAATTCAGGGCCAGGTTCCGGACTTTGAGAACCGGATCCGGGCCGCAGGCAAAAATCGTGTCGGCCCTGTCCTCTTTTTGCCCGGCGTAATACAGATCGGTGGAGGCCCTGAGCTCGCCGGTGTCGTCTTTGTCCGGCCGCCGCATCCGGCCGCCGAACCCGGGAATGGCGGAGAAAAGCCCCTGGGGACGAATCGCCATGATCCCGACCAGCATCAGCCCGTAGATCATCATCCGGAGCCCCCCGTATTCGCGCAGGGCTTCGGGAAGGATGGTGAGCACGACCGCACCGGCAATGACGCCGTAGATGTTGCCGAGACCGCCGATGATCACCATGCAGTAGACAACGACCAGTTGCTGGAAATCAAAATTGTTGGGAAAAACCGAGTCCTGGAAGGAAGCGAACACGGCGCCGGCAAAACCGGCGATCAGAGCGCCCGAGGCAAAGGCGTACAGTTTCATCGGGGTGACCTTTACCCCGATGGCGTTTGCGGCCAGCTCGTCTTCCCGGATGGCGGTCCACCCCCTGCCGATCCGGGAATTCTTGAGCCTGAGAGCGACCACGAAAACCAGCAGGGCGCAGGTCCAGATCACCGTGGAATACCTTTCCGGCGTCATGATGCGGATCATGAAGATTTTGGCCGTATCAAAGGCATAAATGCCGTTCACCCCGCCGGTGATGTTCACCGGGGTGTCGAGGTTCAACAAAAGGAGTTTGAAAATCTGGGCAAAGGCCAACGTCACGATGGCCAGGTAATCCCCTTTCAGACGGATGCTGGTGAGGCCCAGCAGACATCCGATGAGCCCGGCCGTCAAGGCGCACAGCGGAACGGCCGCCGGAAAAGGCAGGTGGATCCCGAAATGGTCCGAGCTCAGAAAGGCGAAGGTATAGCCGCCGATGCCGAAAAACGCGATGTACGACAGATCCAGAAGTCCGGTGAACCCTGCCACGATGTTCAGCCCCAAAGAGAGCATCACATACACGCCCGTGATGGAAAAAATGCTCTGCCAGTAACTGTTGGGCAGAACATAGGGAATGACCGCCAGGCAGACCACGAAAACAAGGGTCAGAATCCGGTCATACTTTTTCACGGATTTTCTCTCCCATCAGACCCTGGGGCCTGAATATGAGAACGGCGATCAGAATCACGAAGGCGACGACATCTTTGTACGCGGAAGGAAAGAAGGTGACCGCCATGGCTTCGCAGATGCCCAGAAGAAACCCGCCCGCCATGGCGCCGGGGATGCTGCCGATCCCTCCGAGGACTGCGGCCGTGAACCCTTTGAGGCCGGCCTGGAAGCCCACGTAATAATCCACCTGGGTGAACAAAAGACTGACCAGGATGCCGGCCGCCCCGCCCAGGGCCGATCCGATCAGAAACACCACGACAATGATGCGGTCGGTATGGATGCCCATGAAAGCGGCCGCCTCGATGTCCTGGGCCGTGGCCCGGATGGATTTGCCGATATTGGTTTTTTTGATGACCAGGGACAGAACCAGCATCAGACAGAAACACACGGCGATCACCATGACCCGCATGAAAGACACGACCATCCCGCCGATGTGAAAAGTCCTGAGCGCTTCCGGGATCAGGTTGGACACGTGGAAAACCTTGACCTTGGCGCCCTGGGTGTAAAGGATGAAGTTCTGGATGAAAATGGACACCCCCAGGGAACTCAGGAGCAGATTCATCCGGGGCGCCTTGCGAAGGGGCCGGTAGGCCACTCTTTCGATTACGGCTCCGAGCAGAGCGGACGCGCCCATGGCCAGAAGAATCATCAGGGAGATCAGAAGGGCGGCGTTCATCACCGGCACATGGCTCACGGAAAAAATCTGAAGAACCCACCAGCCGGTGAATCCGCCGATCATGTAAAGCTCGCCGTGGGCGAAATTGAGCATGGACAGGACACCGTACACCATGGTGTAGCCGATGGCGATCAAGGCATAGACCCCGCCGATGGTGATGCCGTTGATCGCCTGCTGGGAAAGCTGGCCGAAAAGATCTTCCACGCTTATTTGCCGGTCAGGATAACGACCTGTTCGAAATTGTCGCCCTTCACTCTGAAGAAATAGGTGGCGCCGCCCAGAAGATCCCCTTTTTCGTCAAAACTGACGGGAAAACCCAGAATTCCTTTGTAATCCTTGATGGCGGACAATTTGGCCATCACCTCTTCCCGGGTGATGTCGCCGTCCGCGGCCGCCTGGTCGATGGCGGTCAGAAGGATGTTCATGGCCTCATAGGCGGGTGGCCCGAATCCGCTCAAATGCCCGTATTTGGATTCAAAGGCCTTGACATAGGCATCGGCCTCCGGGATGGAATAGATGTCCGGGCTGAAATGATAGACATAGGCCCCTTCCGCAGCCCCTTCCGAGGCTTCGATGAAATCTTTCCGATCCCTGGCGCCCTCGGTTCCGAAGAAAACCGCGTCAATTCCCAGCTCCTTGGCCTGGCGGACTCCGATGGCCTGATCCGGAGCGGCCGTGGCGATAAAAAACAGGACATCGGGCTGATAGGCCTTGACCTTGGTCAGAACGGCGGAAAAATCTTTGGAACCGGCCACGATGGTATCGTTCAGAATATCGGTGAGACCCAGTTGTTTCAATCCTTCGATGGTTTTCTGGGCCAGGTTCTCGCAATAGGCCACTTTTTCGTTCAGAATCGCGACCTTCTTCGCGTTCAGATGGTTCTTGATGAACAGCGCACAATTCCATCCATGGGCGTCGTTTCTGGCATTGACCCTGAAAAAATGCTTGAAACCGGATTCGGTCAATTCCGGCTTGGATGCAGCGGTCGTAATGCAGGCCAGGTTGTTTTCCCCGTAAATTTTCAGGGATGCCTGGGCGATGTGGCTGACCGGCGGGCCGACGACCCCGTAAATCAGTTGGTCGGACGTAAACTTCCGGGCCACATTGATGCCCTGAGCCGGATCCAGGGCATCGTCCCCCATGACATGCTCGATCTGGACACCCTGGATACCCCCTTTTGCATTCCATTCGTCCACCGCAAGCTGTGAAGAATTGAAAATCTCCATGCAGGGAGCGGCCGCGTCTCCCGTAAACGATCCGGCATTCCCCACTTTGATTCCCTTGACCACTTCGGCGGCCGATGCGCCCGTCA
>CAZQIX010000060.1:12304-22177 GCA_964593855.1 uncultured Desulfobacula sp.
CCGTCAAACCCGCGGCCGTCAACAGAACCGCAAACAACAACCCCAACGATCTTTTTTTCATAGTCCCCTCCCCCCGTTAAATGGTTAAGATGACGCCTGTCCATCGTATTGTACATATCCATATCATTGTCAAGCCATTTTTCAGGGGGTTGAAGGGCTGCGGTAAAGGTCCTTGACGGACTCCGGAATCCGGCCCTTGGGAATGAGCCGACGGTCCGGCCCGACCTCGAAAAGTCCGAACCATTCTTCCGGGTCTTCCGGATCGTGGCGGGTTGAATCCGTTGGATCTTCCCCGCTTTTCCACCACTCGTCGTGCAGTTCGAAAAAGGCGGTTCCGCAGATTTTTTCGCTTCCCCGGGCGGTTTGGACGTCCTTCCAGACAGCGGCAAAGGCCCTGGGCACGTCTTCCACCCGATGGCCGCCGAATCCCGGAACCCAGGGCTTGGGCTCGAAGGGAGAGGTGGACAGGCCGACCTGGGTGATAAACAGGGGTTTGTCGATCCGGTCCGTCAGCGCTTCCAGATACCCCTGATACGGGGTGCCGGTGACGGACCCGGGGGGCGAAGTGCGCACCCCGTTGGCGTATGTATAAATGTTGAGGCAGATCAGATCCCCGAAATCCGGGCTGACCATGTGTTCTTCCGGGACTTCCAGATCGGGCCGGTCGCCGATGGGACCGATGTGGGTCCAGCTCGTGTGGGTGTAAAGATGCCGCCGGCCGTAACGGGTCAGCTCGTAATCCATGGCCCCGTCGATAAGGCGGGCCAGGGCCGTTTCCGTGGGCGTCCGGTTGAAAACGCTCAGATGGCGGCCCTGATAGTCGCGGACGTTCGGGTGCCGGGTGTTGGTCCGGATCACGGAGGCGGCCTGCAGCTCATCGCCGATGGAAAACAGGACCAGGCGGTCGGGCCGGCCCTTTTCATACACATGATCGATTACGGATCGGATATTGTCCATGGTTTCGGCCAGAAAGGCTTCATCCAGAAAATCTTCGGCATAGGCCCAGATCCAGATATCCTGGCCGTAGCGCATGTCAGTTTTGTCCAGTGCCTCGAAAAACCGGGGCGGCATCTTCATGGGAAAGACATGGATGTAATCCACGCCCATGTCGTTCATCCGATTCAAGTGCTCGTCGTAGCGTTCGTCGTTGCCGGGCGGATCGCCGTAAATCGGGGTTTCGCCCGGCAGATAGGGGGAATAGCCCATGCCCTTGAAGAACTGAGTATCTCCGGTGAGGGCATCCATGATCCGGGCGCCCTGGACCACGTATCGCAAAGGGGCCGGGGTTTCGGGATGGATGCCGTCGGAACGCGGGGCGACCGGACGATCTCCCGGATTTCCCCTGCCTGCCGCGACGGCCGGCAGGGTCGTCACAAGCCACAAAGCAAGAACCACGGAGATGAATCCACGCGTGTCAGCCACGGTTCACGTCCTCCAGGTTCAGACGTTTCAAGGTGGCAGGGGTCTGAATCCCGGTATCCGGATCCCATCCCCGAAGCTGGTAAAATTCCCTTCGCATGGCCGCAAACACTTCCCTGTCAAGGGTCATGCCCTTTCGGGACAGAACCTGGTCGCCCGGCCCGGGCACCAGGACCTCCGGGTTCATGAACACGGTCTGCACAGGCTCTGTATAGTTGAATGCCGACACGTCGTCATCGAGCAGTGGGCGATGGTTTTCTCGGATCATGAGGGCCCGCTCCAGGTTGAAAATCCGCTCGCCAAAGGTCTGAAGTCCGTCCTCGTCCATATCGATCCCGGTTACGGCACTGAAGACCCGGGCCTCGAGGCCGGGATCGCCCACCCGGTCCGGGGTGTGCCGGGATACCATGAGGGGCCAGCAGGAATCACAGAGCAGCAGGCTGTCCTTGAAGCAGGTGCGGTTCATGATGCGGACGGCGGCGTGGGCTTTTCCTTCATGGGTCATGAGGTCCCAGGCTTTTTCATGGCCCCAGAACCGTCCGGCGGCTCCCCGGAACACGTCCCCGGACACCGGCGAGGATTCGGGGTCGGCCTGGTGCATGAGCCAGAGCCCGGTGAGCCGGCTGACTTCATGAAGTCCGGCAATGGGCTGGCGGGGTGAAAATGCGTAAAGAAGCCCGTTCATGAGGTATTCCCGGGCCGAATAGGTGGCACCGTCCCCTACCCCGGACACCTCGGGAGAAAAATGGGCTATGGCCTTTTCGCCCAGTTTTTCTCCGGCCCTCAACAGGCCATCCGCCAGGATGTCGCCGAACCCTTCCCGATGGGCGATCATGTGGGCCAGTTTGTCGAAAAACGGCAGGGTGCCCAGTTGGGCTGGGTCCAGGCCGGTTTCCGCTTCGGTCAGGAACCCGGACTGGAAACAGGCGCTGAGCCAGTTGAGGATGTTATACATTTCCATGGTGCAGATGGACAGGTCGTTGCAGATGCCCGTGGCCGCCACCGCGGTTTCGGACGATTCCCCGGGACGGCGGGCCACCCACTGGAAATAAACGAACATGGCCTGGCATTTGCGCACCATTTCCGCTCCGGAAGCGGTCTTGAGCCGGTTGCGATAAAAGCAGTCGATTCCGCACTGGTAGCAGGAAGACTGACCCACCCGCCGGACCTGTTCCGGATTGAAGGGCAGGTACATGGGATCGCGCCGATTCAGCTCGATGGTCAGGCGATTCAGCTCCCTGAGGGTGTCGGGCCGGGCCGACGGCACGGTTCCGGTTCCGTTGACGGCAATGGCCTTGAGGTTTTTGGAGCCCATCACGGCTCCGAATCCGCCGGTGGCGCTGCCTTCGTTGTCGGTCATGATGTTGGCGCCGCGACAGAGGTTTTCTCCCGCCGGTCCCGTGGTGACGATTCGGACCGCGCTGCCGTGGGCTGCCTTCAATGCCTCCCGGGTGGCGTACACTCCCTTGCCCCGGAGCCCGCCACCATCCATGAAATCGACGTTTCCGTCATGGATGTGCAGATATACGGGACGCCGGGCCCTGCCCGTGATCACGATCCCGTCCCAACCGGCCCGCTTCAGGAAAGGTCCGAAGAATCCGCCCAGATTTCCGTAGCAGAATCCTTCGGGATTTTTCATGGGCGATTTGCCGGCCACGATGAACCGGGAAGCGCCCTGGGCCCCGGTGGCGCCGAGGGGGCCGGTCATGAAAATCAGGTGGTTCTCCGGGTCAAAGGCCCCGATCTCCGGCCGGTTCAGTTCCCAGTAAAGCCGGTCGGCGATTCCCCGGCCTCCTAGAAAACGATCGCTGTAAGACCGGGTATCCAGATCGGAAACCGATTCGGAGCCCAGGTCGATTTTCAGAATTCGGCCGCACCAGCCGCAGGATTCATTGGGGGGAGTCTTTGGCATGTTGGATCTCCTTTTCTTCTGCCGTGCCATCGGACAGATTTTCCATCATCAGATTCGTCCTGTTTCTCCTATTCAACCGGAATATCATGTTTTCGACAGTCATGTAAAAACTTTTCTCGAAGAGATGATCTTGCGGGTCGGCCTTGCATTTGAACCTTGCAATAATGAAACCGCTGTGGTTAATATACCCGGACAAGTAATAAAGGAGATATTCGCAATGAAAACGATGCGCCACATACCGACCCGCGATGAAATACACACCCTTATGCGGGTGGCCATGGGCGAGGTGAAAGCCGATCTGGTGATCCGGAACGCAAACCTTCTCAATGTCTATACCGGAGAATTTCTCGACGGCCATTCGGTCGCCGTCAAGGGCAGCCGCATCGCCTATGTGGGCAAAGACGCGGACCACGCCGTCGGGGACGTCACCCGGGTGATCGACACGGATGGGAAAACCCTGATCCCGGGCCTGATCGACGGCCACACCCATCTGGGCAAATTCTATGATATTCATGGATTTCTTCCCTACGCCATCAAGGACGGCACCACCACCATCATCACCGAAACCATGGAAATCTTCCCGGTGGCCGGCTGCGAAGGGGTCATGGAATATCTGGCCTCTTTCAAGGATCAGCCCGTCAAAATTTTCGGCACCGCGCCGGCCATGTGTTCCATCAGCACGGCTGCGGCCGGCATTTCCGAAGAAACCCTCCATCGGCTTCTGGACGAAGAGGACATGCTTGGTCTGGGAGAAACCTACTGGCAGTCGGTTTTTCAGGATCCGGGACGGATGTTGCCCGGCTTTGAAATCACCCTGAGACGCGGAAAAGTCCTGGAAGGACACTCGGCCGGCGCTTCGGACAAGAAACTGGCGGCCTACACAGCCGCCGGGATATCCTCCTGCCATGAGCCCATCAACCTGGATCAGGCCCTGGAACGGCTGAGGCTTGGCCTTTACGTCATGATCCGGGAAGGCAGCATCCGCCGGGATCTGGCGGAAATCGCCGGGATCAGGGATATGAACGTGGACTTCCGCCGCCTTATCCTTTCCACGGATGGGGTGGACCCGGAAGACCTTATGGAAAAAGGATATATGGGGTTTGTGGTCCAGAAAGCCATCGATTCAGGATTCAATCCCATTGACGCCGTCCGGATGGCCACACTGAACGTGGCCGAGCATTTTTCCCTGGATCATCTGGTCGGCGGGATCGCACCGGGCCGATACGCGGATATGATTCTGCTTGCCGATCCCCGGAAAATTGAGCCCGAAACGGTCATCAGCAACGGCACCGTGATCTGCCGGAATGGAGAGATCCTTGTCCGGCCGAGACCCCATGTGTTTTCAAAGGCGAGCCTGAACAGCGTCCGGCTTCCCCGACCGGTGAAACCGGAAGATTTTGTGGTCCGGGTTGGAAGGAACGGATCAAGCGATCCCCCGGTCCGGGTCCGGGTGATTCAGATGATCACGGACCTGGTCACCAGAGAAGAAATCCTCACCCTGCCCGTAACGAACGGCGAAATCCATGCGGATACGGATCAGGACATCCTCAAGGTTTCGGCCGTTGACCGGACCATGGAGCCGGGAAAAATGTTCACCGGCCTGATCAAAGGGTTCGGCATGAAAAAAGGGGCCCTGGCCACCACCCTGGCATGGGACACCTCGGACATTGTTGCCGTTGGAGCAAACGATGCGGATATCGCGGCCGCCGTCAACCGGGTCCACGACCTGCAGGGCGGGGCCGTGATATGGGCCGACGGCAGGGTCCGGGCCGAAATCGCCTGTCCCATCATGGGGCTCATGTCGGATGCCCCCATGGATCGCCTGAGAGAAGACCTCAGGGCCGTCAAGCAGGCCGCGGCCGCTCTGGGCGTTCCTTTTCCGGATCCCCTTCTGACCCTGACGACTCTGACCGGCGCCGCCATTCCGTATCTGAGAATCTGCGAACAGGGGCTGGTCAACCTGGCCAACGGACAAGCAACCGAATTAGTGATCAAGCATTGAAAGGATTTGAACGATGAAAAAAAGCATTGGCGGGTTGATCGCCATTCTTCTGGCAATTGTTTGTTTTGTATTGTTTCCGGGCCGCTTTCTGGATCTTCTGGCCGGGGCCGTCCCGATCCTGCTTCTTTTGGGCGGAGCCGCGGCCCTTTATGTGTATCGTGAAAACCAGATGGATTCAGACCAGACAATTTCCCGGAAAATGACATCGCAGACGGAGCCGCAAAGCCTTCCGGTTGCCGAAACAAAGATTTGCGAACCGGTGCCGGTTCCCGACCCTGAACCGATGCCTGCGCCTGAGCCAAAACCTGACCCTGAACCGGAACCGATGCCTGCCCCTGATCCGGAGCCTGTATCCGCCCCTCCTGAATTCGATCCCGAAGCCGCGCCTGAAGCCGACACCATACCGGAACTGACCGGCAACACGGTTTCCATGGTCTTCCATGTTCCGGGCTGCAAATTCGCGGTCAGCAAGAATTGTACGGTCCGTTTCAAGTCACGGGACGAAGCCGTGGAGAGCGGGTATAAACCCTGCGGTATCTGCCGGCCTTAAAACAAACGCGGATATCACTCTGAAACAAAAATTTTCAGCGAACCATCAAAGGAGAGGATGCATGGCGGATCCTGAAGTGCTCGAAATATTTTCCGATTATGTCTGACCCTGGTGCTACTTCATTACCGGGAGTATTGAACGACTTGAAAAAGAAACCCGAATCCCTGTCCGTTGGCGGGCGTTCCCCCTTCACCCCGACACACCCGAACAGGGTCTGTCCCTTGAAGAGCTGTTCCGGAAAAAAGGGATTCCCGTGGATGTGGATCAGGCAATGGCCCAGCTGAAAACCACGGCCGAACGGTACGGACTGCCCATGGGATTGAGAAAAACAACCTTCAACAGTCGGCTGGCCCAGGAAGTCGGGCTCTGGGCCGATACTCGGGGGAGAGGCCATGCCTTTCACACGGCCGCCTTTCAAGCCTACTTCGTGGACGGCCGCAACCTCGCATCCAAAGAAGTGATTCTGGACCTGGCGGCCCGGTCCGGACTGGATCGCTCAGAAGCCGCGGCTGTCATCGAAGACCGCTCTTTTTCCCGGGCCGTGGATCTGGATTGGGATCTGGCCCGTCAGAAAGGCGTGACCGCCGTGCCCACCTTTTTCTTCGGTTCGGGCCGACTGGTGGGCGCCCATCCCTATGAAGCCCTTCTCCGGCTGGTCGAAAAAACCGGCGGAATTGTATATTGAGACTTTTACCGAGATCAGAGGAGATTTCACATGGCCAAAATCATCAAAATCGCTGCAGTCGTTCTGGTGGTCATCCTTGTTGCGGGTATGGGCGGAGGATACATCTATCTTCGCTCCAGATTGCCGATCCGATCCGGAACGGTTCAGTTGCCCGGCCTTGACGATCGGGTTACCGTTCGGTTCGATCAGTGGGCCATTCCGCACATCGAAGCGAAAATCGACGAGGATGCCTTTTATGTATTGGGATACCTCCATGCCCAGGATCGGCTGTTCCAGATGGAAGTGCTGCGCCGGCTCGCCAAAGGTCAACTTTCCGAGATTCTCGGACCCTCGCTGATTTCAACCGATTCTTTTTTCAGGACCCTGCGGCTGAAACAATTCGGGGAGGAATACCTGTCGGACAAAAATCTCTCGACACCCGCCTTCAAACTCTGCCGGGCCTATATGGACGGGGTGAACCGGTTTATCCGCACCCGGCCCGCTCCCGTTGAATTCGATCTTCTGAAAATCCCGAAAACCGAATTCACCCTTTCGGACATGGTCGGCATCGCAGGATACATGGCCTACAGTTTTGCCGAAGGCTTCAAGACCGATCCTTTGCTCACCCACGTCCGGGAGAAGCTGGGCCCGGCCTATTTGAACGATCTGGACTACCGGCTGTCGGACGCCCCGCCGCTCAGACCGCTGGCCGATACCCGGGCGTCCATGGAGCAGCTCGCCGCCCTGGTCGACGACATCCAGACCCTGTACTCACCGGTCGGGTTTTTCAAGGGCAGCAACGCATGGGCTGTAAAGGGAGATTTGACCGCTTCGGGCAAACCCATTCTGGCGGGCGACCCCCATATCGCCCATTCCTGTCCGCCCGTATGGTATGAGGCCCATATCATCACACCCACCCTGGATCTGTACGGACACCATCTGGCCGGGTTTCCCCTGGCCCTGATGGGTTTCAACCGGAAAACGGCCTGGACCCTGACCATGTTTGAAAATGATGATGTGGACCTGTTCCGGGAAAAAGTGAATCCGGACAACCCGGACCAGGTCTGGTCCGACGGTCGGTGGCAAGACCTCGTCGTCGAGCATGAGACCATAGCCGTCAAAGGAGAAGCCGATGTTGAATTGAAGATCCGACGATCCGCACACGGACCCATTGTCAATGATATCCTGGACGTTCTCAATTCGAAAAAAGAACCGGTGGCCGTGTCCTGGTCCTTTCATGACCCTAAAAATGATTTTATCCAGGGTCTTTATGAGCTTCACCGAATGGAAACGATTTTTCAGGCCCCGGAAATTCTGAGCAAAATCCACTCGCCAGGTCTGAATTTCGTCATGGCCGACACTGCCGGCAATATCGGGTGGTGGGCCGTGGGCAGGCTGCCGATCCGGCCGGATCATGTCAATTCCCATTTTATCCTGGACGGGTCCGATCCATCCAACGATTACCAGGGTTTCCTGCCGTTCGAAGCCAACCCCCAATTCATCAATCCGGCCTCCGGCATCATTATTTCAGCCAATCACCAGCCCCAGGATTTCGGAACCGGGGTTGTGCCCGGTTATTACAGTATAGAGAATCGGGCCCGACGCATTGAAACCCTGCTGGATCGAAAACCGGGCGGTTGGACGGCCGATGATATGAAAGCCATTCAACTGGATTCGGTCTCGACCTTTTATACAACCATCAAAAACAAACAGGCCGAACTGCTCGAAACCCTGCCGGAAACAAAAGCCGAACCGTCATCCGCCAAGGCGTTCGACATTTTCAAAAACTGGGATGGAAGCCACGGCCTGGATTCGGTCGGGGCCTCGATTTTCAATACCCTTCATTATCACCTGGCTCGGCTGATCTTTGAAGACGAAATGGAAGATATCTATTTCAAAGTTTTTCTGGGCACCAACGCTTTGGACAGATCCGTTTTGAAACTGATGGATTTGGATCATTCGCCCTGGTGGGACAATTGCACCACGCCCGGGACAGAATCCCGGATCGATATTCTGCAGGCCGCATGGAAACATGCCCTGGCGGATCTGAAAAATGTCGGCGGCGATAATCCAGACAACTGGCGCTGGGAGAATTTTCACTCCGTCGAGTATGTCCATGCCATAGGCCGGCAAAAACCCATGGACAGGATTTTCAACATCGGCCCCTTCAAAAGCGCCGGGGGAAGGGAAGTTCCCAACTATCAGGGCTTCAAACTGGGTCCGCCACCCTTTAAAGCCTATATCGGCCCGTCCACCCGGCGGATCATCGATTTCGCAGATCCGGACCACAGCTTCGGCATCAACCCAACAGGCCAGAGCGGGTACTTTTTCGATCCGCACTACGATGATCAGGCATCCCTTTACATGGCGGGCGGATACCGGTCACAGTTGACGGATCCATCGGACATTCAAAAACAGAGCGTGTCAACCCTGACATTCACGCCTTGAAACTCGGGGAGTTATGTTCAAGCAATGCAACAAATGCGGGTTTGTCTGGGAGACCCGGGACGCTTTTCTGGGGGATGACGCCATAAAGGCAATGGGATATCAGGTGTTTTTCGAAGACCTGAAACTGGGGCTGTTTTTATTCAACCATTCCTGCAATACCACCATCGCCGTCGAAGCCCAGTCGTTTCTGGACCTGTATGACGGTCCCATTTCTCCGGAGCGTAAACCGGACGGAAGACAATGCCCGGGACGATGCACGAATGAGAACTTCCTGTCCCCTTGTTCGGACGAATGCCGATGCGCTTTCATCAGCAGGCTGCTGGAAATCATAAGAAATTTCAAGCCCATTCGCCCTCCCGGGATTTTGTAAGAAAAACATCCGCGATGGTATCTGCCATTTTGTCCTGTTAGAGGCCGGGTCGCTTGTCTGCGGCAGGATCCTGAGTCGGGAATATCAGGGGTACGTTTCCGACATGGGACCTTCCTGGTTCTGGCCGGAATCAGGCTTTTCCGGCCAGGCATTCAGCCGGACGGTTTTTTTTGCCGGGTTACTATTACTACCACCCCGCGGCCCGGAGTCCCCATGGGCTGGGAAAGATGATCGAAATAGCCGCCGGCGGCTTCGTGGCCAAAGGGCCTGCGGTGTCTTTGGTCTGTTTTCAGGCCATCTGAATTTTGTATTTCCAAAACCATATAAACTGCTGTATTCTCTTCCTGCCGGATCATGCCTGATTCCTTGAAGGGATTCAAAGTGATAAGGCAGACAGGAAAAAGTTTTGAAAAGCGGTAAGTCCGGAAAATGATTCCTTGTCTTTTGAATCTCGTTGAGGTTTGCCGGTCAATTCATACTTGGAAGGAACGAAAAATCATGAAAATAT
>CAZQIX010000061.1:0-2816 GCA_964593855.1 uncultured Desulfobacula sp.
GTTCAGGGTTTCGATGTTTTCCTGGGCCATCATCTGATACATCATCTCGTTGCCGGCCCGGCGGGCGAAATCACCGGTGCATTTTTCCTCGGTGCCGAGAATGGCGAAATTAATGCCCGCCCGCTTGAGGATCTTGACCATGCCGGCGGACACCTTTTTGGTCCTGTCGTCAAAGGATCCGGCACAGCCGACCCAGAACAGGTAATCCACATTGGGATCCTCGGCCATGGTTTTCACGCCCAAACCCTCGGCCCAGTCGGCCCGCTTGTCATACCCGATGCCCCAGGGATTGCCGTTGCGCTCCAGACCCTTGAGGGCCGTGTTCAGCTCTTTGGGATAAGCCTCGGCCATAAGGGTCTGGCCCTGTCTCATGGCCACGATGCGGGGCACCTGTTCAATGGTTACGGGGCAGACTTCTTCGCAGGCCCGGCAGGTGGTGCAGGCCCAGAGAGTGTCTTCCTTGATCACGTCTCCCACCAGGGATTTTTCGCTCTTGAGTTCGGCCATCCGGGCTTTGATTTCCTCTCGGCGCTCTTCGTCGGCTTCGGTTGCCAGCTCGGCGGCCAGTTTCTTGCGCTGGATGAGCTTGTCCGCGTTGTCCAGGAGCTCGTGCTTGAGATCCATGTTGAAATCATAAAGGCTCAAGGGCTTGTCCGTGGAGTAGGCCGGGCAGACATCCTTGCACCGGCCGCATTCCGTGCAGGTGTAAAGATCCAGGCCCTGTTTCCAGTCCAGCTGGTGAATGTGGTTCAGGCCCAGAGTCTCGTTTTCCCAGGCCGATTCGTCTTCGAGATCCAGTACCCTGGCTTTTTCATGGGGATAGTCCAGAGATTTGAGAAACACGTTGGGCAGAGAGGTGATGACATGGAAATGCTTTCCCAACGGTAAAAAATTCAGAAAGGTCAACTGGGTGATGATGTGCAGCCAGAACATGGCCGTCATCAGACCGGCGGACCCATCCTGGCCCAAAGGGGAAATCAGGGCCGCAGCCGCTACGGACACCGGGGTCCAGGAAAACTCGTTACCATAGGAAGGGTTGTCGAAAAAATGAAGGTTGCCGGGGTTGCCGTGAAGGGTGATCAGATTGTAGCGGGCTCCGTCCAGCAACAGGTCGGAGATCATCAGAACCACGATCATGCCCAGAACGAAATACGCTTCCCAGGTGTTGTGCAGACGGGCCGGTTTGACAACGGCCCGTCGATAAATGGCGTAGAGCACCATGATCAGCACAATGCCTTCCATGATGTCCTTCAGGGCGATGTACAGATATCCCAGAAGATAGTTGCCGTTGAAAAACGGAAGTTGGAATCCATGCACAAAGCCTTCGCCGTAAAGGTTCAGGCTCCGGATCAAAAGTACGCAGAATCCCCAGAAGATGAACGCGTGCATCAATCCCGAGGAAAATTCTCTTTTACGCCCAACCAGGCGTTTCTGCCCGATGGCCAGAACCACCACTCCTTTGATCCGTTCCAGGATCCGGTCGGTTCTGTGGGCCGGTTCAAGCGCCATGAGCAGCATGATTTTATGGTACATGGTGCGGCCGAAAATCGCCAGGGCCACAATCAGCAGGAGTGCCATCAAAAGGGGATTCATGGGTACCTCTTTCTATTTTCTGATTTTCTTGAGTTCTTCGCGCAGTATGGGGACCACTTCGAACAGGTCTCCGACAATGCCGTAATCCGCCACGTTGAAAATCGGTGCTTCCGGATCCTTGTTCACGGCCACGATCACCTTGGATCCGTTCATGCCGGCCAGGTGCTGGATGGCGCCGGAAATGCCCATGGCCATATAAAGGGTCGGGGCCACGATTTTACCGGTCTGACCGACCTGCTTGTTGTGGGCCATGAAGCCGCCGTCCACCATGGCGCGGGACGATCCGAACCCGGCTTTCAGGTCGTTGGCCAGTTCCCGGACCAGGTCCACACCGGCTTTGTCCTTGGCTCCTCGGCCCACGGACACTACGATGTCGGCATCGGCCAGGTCGATTTCGCCGCTGGCGTCGGAAAGGATGTCCTTGATCACGGCTTTGAGGTCCGCCGCCGGAGCGGTCAGCTTGACGACGTTTTCCTTGCCCGCGTTGCCTTCGACGGCTTCGAAGGCCCCGGCCCGGACCACGGCCACCAGCTGCCCGGTATTGACTTTGACACGCTGCATGACCTTGTTGGCGATGGCGGGGCGAACGATTTCAATACTGTCTCCGGAAAGAACGACATCCGTGATTTCCGTGGCGCAGGCCGCGTCGAGCCGGGCGGCCACACGGGGAGCCACGGCTTTGCCGCTTTCGGAAAATCCGAACCAGACCATGTTCGCGTTGAACTGTCTTGCCGCGTCGGTCACGCATGCGGCCCAGGGTCCGGCCGAAAACATTTCCAGGCCGGGGTCGTCGGCCATATACTGGGTATCGGAGCCGGCCCGGGCCAGATCGGCGGCCAGGGACTGGATGTTGTTGCCGACAGCCACGACTGCGGTTTCAGCGCCAAGGGCCCTGGCTTTTGACAAAAGTTCGAGGGTGCTGCTTTTGAGCACGCCCTGTTTGATATCTGCAACTACAAGTATTTTAGTCATCATTATAATTCCTTATGCGTCTCGGTTTCGGGTTGGAGTTAGAATACTTTTGCTTCAGAAGCCAGAAGGCCCACAACTTCCGCAACAACCTTGGCCGCATCGCCTTCGAACTTGCGTCCGGCCTTGCGGGTTTTGGATGCCATGAATTCCACGACTTCGGACTTCAGCGCATCCGAACCCACTTCCGATCCTGAAATCCCGAGACCGGCCAGATCCGTGGTAGTGATTTTCTTTTTCTTGGCCATCATGAT
>CAZQIX010000061.1:2916-5803 GCA_964593855.1 uncultured Desulfobacula sp.
ACCAGGGTGGTTTCGGCATTGTTTTTTTCCTTGAGCTGGACGGCGGCTTCCACTGCGTTTTCGTCCCAGGCATTGATCACGTACTGAAGCCCGTCCTCTACGATGGCCCCATCTTTCACGCGGATGTTCAATTCCACGTCGACGACTTTTTTTACGGTTGTGAGAATTTTCAAATTGTCCTCCTCGTTATTGCTTTTTATTTGGGTTCGGTCTTTGGTTTCAGTTTCTCTTGATACGGTCCTCTCCGCAGAACAGGATCAGGCTGGAAGGCTCGAACGCACAGGCCAGGGTCATGTTCAGGGATGTCGCCATATCCACGGCCAGGGCCGTGGGCCTTGATTTGCTGATCATCATGGGCAATCGGGCCCGCGCCGCTTTCTGCACGAGTTCATAACTGATCCGGGACGAGAGTACGACCAGTTCGGCCCGATTCAGGGTTCCATTCATCAAAAGTTTGCCCACGGCTTTGTCCAAGGCGTTGTGGCGGCCCACATCCTCGGCGAATGCAAGGATTTCGAATGTTTCATCAAACAGAAGGGCCGCATGGGATCCCCGGGTCCTCGGGTAATAGGCCTGATTTTCCGATAGCTGCTCCACACACTCAAACACCTGATGAATGCCAACCTTGAATTGATCCGTCATCGGCCGGAGCACCTGATTGAGATCCTGGATGAGCTGCTTTCCGCAGATGCCGCAACTGGTCTGGCTGATATAGGTCCTTCGCCTGAGCAGATCCGCGGTTTTCCGGGTTCGTTCCGGGGTCAGCCAGATATCCACCTCATTGGGTGCCAGATTGACGTCATGGCCGACGGTTTTGAAATCATCCGCAGTATCCACGATCCCTTCGCCGAGACATAGCCCTGCCGCATGAAACACTTCTTCCCCCGGAGTTCGCATGACCACCGTATAAGGTTTGTCATTCACTCGAATCAAAAGGGGCTCCTCGCCGATCAGTTCAAAATTATCCGTCGAGCAGACCCCTTTTTCAAACCGGAACGCTTTGTAAAACCGGGTATTGTTCCTCAATTTGTCCTGAATACGCGCCTCCGGTATTTTTCCCTATTTGGCCTTTTCCGCTCTGGGAAAGGAAAGGGCTTCGGTTAAGACAAACACGGCCTGGAGATAGGACGTCGGGCACAGCGGAAAGCACTGTTTACAGTCATTGCACTCTTTGGCCGCGATTTCCGGGATAAAACTGATTTCTTTATTGATACCCCGGTCCACGAATCCCACGGCGTGCTTGCCGACCACTTCCGCGCAGTAGCGGACGCAGAGTCCGCAATGGATGCAGAAGGACGGGTCTTTTTCGTACCGGTCCGGCACGGCCCCGTATTCGTCGGCCAATTTCAGCAGCTGCGGAGAATCCGGAGCGTGGGCCATGAGCAGCTCGATAATGGTCTTGCGGATCCGATCCACTTTTTCCGACCGGGTCCGGACGATGATATTGTTCTCCGCCGGGTAGACGCAGGATACCACAAGTTTGGTCCAACCCCGGACTTCCACTTCCACGATACAGATCCGGCAGGCCCCGAAGGGTTCGAGTTTTTCATGGTGGCAGAGAGTGGGGATATATATCCCGGCTTTCCGGGCCACATCGAGAACCGTCATGTCCCGGGTGCCGGTCTCTTTTTTTCCGTCTATCTCAAACTGGATCTCACTCATTTTCTTTACTCTTCTTTTTTATCGTTCGTTGCTCCTCGGGAACAGGTTCCGGAACCGGCACACCCGACAGTTTCGTGACCGCGCTGAACTTGGTGGGGCAGACTTCAAAACAGGTGCCGCACCGGGTACATTTGTCCTGATCGATGATGTGGATGATTTTCTTGTCTCCGTTGATGGCGTCAGCCGGGCACTGTTTCCGGCAGGTGCCGCAGGCCATGCATTTTTCGGGATCAATATAAAATGAGATCAGTTCCTTGCAGGACAGTGCCGGACATCGTTTTTCCCGGATATGGGCCTCATATTCCTCCCTGAAGTATTTGAGGGTACTCAAAAAGGGGTTGGGCGCGCTTTTGCCCAAGGCGCACAAAGAGGCTTCCACTGCAGTTTCCGCCAGCTCTTCGAGCTTCTCGATATCACCTTCCTCACCCTTTCCCTTGGTGATGTTGGTCAGGATCCGATGCATCTGCCGAAGCCCTTCACGGCAGGGAACGCATTTTCCGCAGGACTCATCCGTCAGGAACTCGATGAAGTAACGGGCCACATCCACCATGCAGGTGCTTTCGTCCATGACGATCATACCGCCGGACCCCATCATGGAGCCGGCCTTGGTCAGTTCGTCAAAGCCCACCTGAAGATCCAGCAGATGTTCGGGAATGCACCCTCCGGAAGGGCCACCCGTCTGAACGGCCTTGAATTTCTTGCCACCGGGGATACCTCCGCCGATGGTATAGATAATTTCTTTCAGGGACATACCCATGGGCACTTCCACCAGACCGGTGTTGGTGATCTTGCCTACCAGGGAGAAGATCTTGGTTCCCTTGCTGGATTCTGTCCCGATGGAAGTGAACCAGTCGGCCCCGTTGTTGATGATCAGGGGGACGTTGGCCCAGGTTTCCACGTTGTTCAGGACCGACGGCCTCTCCCAGAGACCCTTGACGTTGGAACGGACATATTTGGGCCGGGGTTCACCGGCCTTGCCTTCCAAAGAGGCCATAAGGGCTGTGGACTCGCCGCAGACGAAGGCGCCGGCGCCCTGGTGCACATGAACCTTAAAATTGAATCCGGACCCCAGGATATTGTCTCCCAAAAGCCCATACGCTTCCGCCTGACGGATGGCGTGGTGAATGTGCTTGACCGCCAGGGGGTATTCCTGACGCACGTAAAAATAGCCTTCGTTGGCTTTGACCGCATATCCGCCGATGATCAGTCCTTCGAGGATGGAATG
>CAZQIX010000061.1:5903-21210 GCA_964593855.1 uncultured Desulfobacula sp.
CCGATGGAAATATAGTCGTCAATGCTCTTGGAATCCAGCTTGATATTGTTGCACAGAACCGTCCGCTGCTGGTTTTTGTAAAAGGAGATATCTGATTCCTTTACGGCCCGATCGCCCGTGACCGGGTCCTGATACAAAAGGCGCTCGATCACTTTTTTGTTCTTGATGGTCTGCTCGATGATCTCGGGCACGTCCGTTGCCTTGACCTGAAGATAGCAGATTTCCTCAGGATAGATGACCACCACCGGCCCCTGTTCACAGAATCCGGGACATCCGGTGCCTTTGGTGTCCACTTTGGCGGACAGGCCCTGGGCCTCTATTTCTTTGCTGAACTCCGCGATCACTTCGTCCGCGCCCGAGGCCACGCAACCGGCGCCGGCACAGATGGAAATGCACGGATGGTTCGGATCTTTCTTTGATAATAGCTCTTGTCTGAAAGCGTCCAATGCTTCAGGCGAATTTAACCGCGCCATAATTTTCCCCTACTCATATAATTTTAAGGCTTCCGCCGTCTTGACCGGAGACATCTTTCCGTGGACTTTGCCGTCCACTTCCATGACCGGTCCCAACGCGCAGCAACCCAGGCAGTTCACGGTTTCCAGGCTGAACTTCAGATCCAGGTCGGTTTCCCCCGGTTTGATGCCCGTCGCTTCTTCCACTGTGTCCAGAATGCGGGTGGCCCCGCGCACATGGCAGGCGGTTCCCACACAGATGTGCACCTTGTGCCGCCCTTTGGGAACCAGGCTGAAGGCTTTGTAAAAAGTGGCTATATGCTGTATGCGGGTTAAGGGAACGTCCAGTTTTTCACTGACCCGTTTCAGCGCTTCCTTTGGCAGCCAGTTGTTGCTGCTCTGGATTTCCAGAAGAATCTGGAGCAGGTTGCTGGCTTGACCGTTATGCTTATCAATGATCTGATCTATTTTTTCAATTTCCATAAGACGTTTTCCTTATCGTTTTGCCGATCACCATCAAGCTTCAACTAACTCGTAGCATTTGCTGCCGGTGTCGTACCGAACCCTCCCGTGCCGAGACGAACTGATCATGTGACGGGATACATCCGACGGCTTCAATCCGAGTTTTTCCGAAATGCCTCCGGTGGTCAGGGGTTTTTCCTTGAGCAGCAAAAGTATCTGGCTCACGGCCAGTTTTTCGGAAAAAATCTTATCAAACAACTGGGTTGTCCGACTGTCTTCAAAGAAACGTTTATAAGCGTCCTTGTTTTTGACCGGAACCCGCAACCGTTCCCGTTCTACCAGCCGCATGTAGGGAATCAGACGGCGGGCCGCCGCCAGCCGAAACCGAACCTGTTCTTTGCTCAGGCCTTCACTGGACCCCAAGGGCCCAAGGGCCTTGATCTTTCGACTGAAATCGTCCGTTGATTCCGCCAGAAGCTGTCCGTCGGCTCCGGACATGAACTCCAGCCTCAGTCGATCCGCGTTGATGCCCATCTGGGTCAGCATCCGTTTGCAGATCTGAACGTTGCTGTAAGCGTCATAGTTGCCGTGGGTGACGTAGTTGCACTCATCCAGCTTGCACCCGCCGATAAACACTCCGTCCTGTCCGTTGGCGAAAGCCCTGAGGATAAACTCAAGGTCCACACGGCCGGAACACATGACCCGGATCAACCGGATCTCATTGGTGTATTGTAGTCTGGAAACTCCAGCCAGGTCAGCAGCACCGTATGCTCACCAGTGGCATACAAAACCGAGAATTTTTGGTTTGAATTCACTACCCGCGCTCATTTGTTGCCGCCTCCTTTGTTCATCGCCTGTATTTTCATTGTTCTGGTCTCGTTCATTTATTAAACCTCTTCAAGGACCGCGTCCATCTGTTCCAGGATGTCTTCATCCGTATATGCGGCATCGATCTGCCGCAGCAGGGCGTCATCGGTGAAATGCTTCAGGATGATGGCGCTGGTGGGGCACTTGGCGTTGCACAGACCGTCGCCCTTGCACAAAATCGGATTGACCCAGGCCTTTTTTCCCAGCGGCGTTTCTCTGAATTCGATGGCACCATAGGTGCAGGCAGTGATACATGCCCCGCAGGATACGCAGTCATATTCCGAAACCTTGCAGACCGAGCCCGAGGCCACCACCGTATCTCTGGACAGCAGGGTCAGAACCCGACCGGCAGCGCCATAGGCCTGATTGATGGTTTCCGGAATATGCTTGGGATAATGGGCCGTACCGCAGAGGAACACCCCGTCCGTGGCAAATTCAACGGGCCGAAGTTTGACATGAGCTTCTTTGAAATATCCGTCCGGACTCAGGGTCACCTTGAACAGTCCGGCGATTTCTTTGGTCGAGGGAGAAGGAATCACCGCAGCCGCCAGAGACAGGATATCGGCATCCAGCTCCAAGCGTTTGCCCAGGATATAATCCGGAACCGTCACCCGCAGAACTTCCTTACCGCCTTCCGTGACCGATTCCACCTGGGGCGGGTCTTCAGGCTCGTAGCGGATGAACCGCACATCGTTTTCCGAAGCTTCGCGGTAAGCGTCTTCCCTGAATCCATAGGTTCTCATGTCGCGGAAAAGGACGTAGATCCGCATATCGGGATTTGTTTTTTTGAGTTTGAGAGCGTTTTTGACCGCATGGCCGCAACAGACCCTGGAGCAGTAGTTCCGATCCTGGTTCCGGCATCCCACGCACTGGATCATGACCAGGGATTCGGCGTTCAGAACGGCTTCGTTTCCCCCGGCGATTTCCTCTCCCAGTTCCATGTGGGTAAACACTTTGTCGTTCTGACCGTACAGATATTCGGTGGGTTTGTATTCTTCCGCGCCGATGGCCAGGACCGAAGCCCCGTGCTTGATTTCTTTGATCCGGCCTTCGGTTTCAATGGTGGTGGTGAAATTGCCCAGATATCCGGACACGTCTTTAATCACGGCCTCATGGGACACATGGATGAGGGGGTTCTGATAAACGTCCCGGATCAAGTTGTTCAGATAGGTCTGGACATCCAGCTTTTCCAGGGTCGTATGGAGCCTGCGCACCATGCCGCCGAGCTCCTTGCTTTTTTCCACCAGATGCACCTCGTGCCCTTGTCGGGCGATGGACAGGGCGCATGTCATTCCGGCGATGCCGCCGCCCACCACAAGCGCGGTCTTGTTGACCGGCAGATCGAATTCCTGAAGGGGTTCCAGCCGGGCGGCCCGGGCCACGGACATCCGAACGATGTCCTGGGCCTTCTGGGTGGCTTCTTCTTTTTGTTTGGAATGGACCCAGGAGCAATGTTCCCGGATATTGGCCATATCCAGGTAATACTGGTTCAGACCGGCTTCCCGCAGGGTGTCCCGGAACAGGGGTTCCAGGGTTCTGGGGGAACACGCTGCAATGACGACCCGGTTCAGGCCTTTTTCCTTGGCCAGGTCCGTAATTTCCTTGGCCGAATTGGTGGCGCAGGAAAAAATCTGCTGTTTGGCATAGACCACATGGGGCAGGGTAAGTGTATATTCCACTGTGGCCGGCACATTCACGACACTGGAAATATTGGCGCCGCAATGACAGACAAACACTCCGATGCGCGGCTCTTCCTGCGACACATCCCGTTCCGGAGGATACACCCGCTGAGTGTCCAGTTTACCGCGTCGGTAATTGAGCAGTTCCCCGCTCTGGGATCCGGCCCCGCATGCCGTAAAAACGGATTCCGGAATGTCCGTGGGGCCCTGGAAGGCGCCGCTGACAAAAATACCGGGTCGGTTGGTCTGAATGGGATTGGAGGAATCCGTATCGGCAAATCCGTGGCTGTTGATCCTGATACCGAACTTATCGGCTATCTCTTTATAGGCCGCCGGCGGGTTCAGGCCGACGGACAGAACCACCATATCGAATTCTTTTTCCTTGACCCCGTCTTCGGGCGTGGCATATCGAACCAACACGTTTTTGGTCTCCGGAATTTCCCTGAAAACCGCCGCATAGCTGCGGATGAATTCCACTCCGGGCAGGTTTGCGGCCCGCTGAAAATAGCGTTCGAAATCTTTCCCGTAAGACCTGATATCATTGTGAAAAATCGTGCATTCCGCCTCGCCGTCATGATCCTTGGTCAGAATCACCTGTTTCTGGGTATAGGTACAGCAGACACCCGAACAATAGCTGTTATCTCCTTCCGTAACCCGCCGGGATCCCACACACTGGATCCAGGCGATTTTCTTGGGATGCTTTTTGTCGGTTTTTCTGAGAACCTTTCCTTCATAAGGTCCGGTGGAAGACAGCAACCGCTCGTAGTCCATGCTGGTGACCACGTTCTCAAATTCTCTGTACCGGTATTCCTCCTTGACGGACGGATCAAAAGGCGTAATGCCCGAAGACAGGATGATGGCGCCCACATTCACGTCTTTTTTGACCGGGGTCTGGTTGAAATCAATGGCGCCGGTCTTGCAGACCCCTCGGCAGATATCGCACTTACCTTCTTTTAAAAACAGACAACTGTCGTCAATATAGGCCACCAGAGGAATGGCCTGGGAAAAATAGACGTGAATTGCCTTGTTCATGGAAATTTCCTGGTTGAAACGATCCGGGTACTGCACCGGGCAATATTTCATGCAGGTGGTACAGCCCGTGCACAAATCCTCAATAATATATCGGGGCCGGGTTTTAAGGGTGACGTTGAAGTTGCCCTTTTCCCCTTCCACCGTGTGTACTTCCGTAAATGTCAAAACCTCGATGTTTGGATGCCGGCCGACCTCGACCAGTTTGGGAGAGAGAATTCACATCGAGCAGTCGTTGGTCGGAAACGTCTTGTCGAGCTGGGCCATATGACCGCCGATGCTCGGCCCTTTCTCCACCAGGTACACCTTGAACCCGGCCGTGGCCAGATCCAGGGATGCCTGGATACCGCTGACGCCGCCGCCCACCACCATTACGTCCCCAAAGTTTCTGTCACCCAGATCCGCTGAGAACTGTTGAATTATTTCCGCGGGCAATACTTCGTTTTCCACTTTCTATCTCCTCATCATATATTCTTAGGATCGTTCCATCCCCGGCCGGGCCGGAAAAAGACCTCCTGTGCCGACGTACATGCCTACATTATTTCATTGATTATTTCCGTAATGTCCTTGATTTCAAGGACATTTTCGTATGAAAGATTCAGGCGGCTTTCCTCGAAATTGGTTATGCAGTAGGGGCAGGATGTCGCCAGAATCTCGGCACCCGCCTCCCTGGCCTGTTTCAGGCGAATGTCGGAAAACCGCTCTTCCTGCGGCGTGTCCATCCAGATCCGGCCGCCGCCGCCGCCGCAACAAAGGCTGTTTTTACGGTTGGCGCTCATTTCAACCAATTTCAGCCCCGCCACCCGGTGCAGAACGTTTCTAGGCTCGTCGTACACTCCGTTATGGCGACCCAGATAACACGGATCGTGGTATGTCACCGTTTTGGGCAGTTCGCCTTTCAATTCCAGGCGACCTTCCTGAATCAGTTGAAGCATGAACTGATTCATGTGAACCACGTCGAAATGAACCATGAACTCCGGATATTCGTTCTTGAACGTATGATAACAATGGGGCGAAGACACGATGATTTTCCGAACCCCGTTGTCAATAAAGGTCTTGATGTTCTCCCGGGCCAGATTCCTGAACACTTCCTCGCTGCCTGTTTTCCGGATACTTTCGCCGCAGCAGCTTTCCTTTTCTCCCAGAATCCCGAATTCGACCCCGGCTTTTTTGAGAATTCCGGCTGTTGCCGCCGCCACCTTCTTCATCCTCGGATCGTAGCTCAGATAGCAGCCCACAAAATACAGGGCTTCCATTCCTTCCGCATAAGGCTTGATGGAAAGGGGTTTAGCCCAATCGCCCCGTTTTCCGCGTTCCCCCTGCAGGGGATTGCCCTCGGATATCAGACTGGATCTCGCCGTTCGGGCCGAACGCACGGAGGGCGGGAAAAGTTCGTATGAAGAAGCAACCCGCCTCAATGCAACACTGATATCGATCTGTTTGACCCCTCGCGGGCACTGGGACGGACACATGCCGCAGGTCGTGCAGCGCCATATATCCTCACCTTCCACTTCACTCAGGCCAAATGCGGCTTCCCGGATCAGCTTTCTCATACTGAACTGTCTCACCGTGTTCCACGGGCAGACCGAATCGCACAATCCGCACTGAAAGCACATCTTGAATATGTCGCCGCCGGCCTCTTTTATCTCATCTATGACTTCTATGAAGGGGGCTATCGTTTCCACTTTCTTTTTCATCCTTTTGTTTTGGCCTGACCGGTCCGGCCCGGGTCTCTATGCTTTGTGAGACAACCGGGTAACGGCATCCTTGATTTTGTCCATGCCGTATTTGCTGACCAGTGATTCAAGGCCTATTTCCAGATCTTCCTGCTCTTCCTGCGCTTCGACCTCTTCTTCCCTTTCTTCAAGGGTCAGGGCATCGACCAGGCACCATTTGACGCACAAGGGTTCGTCTTCACCCTCGCACATGTCGCATTTCAGCGGCAGACCCGAATCCGGCTCTTTGAATTCCTCCCTGGACGGGCAGGAAGCCCGACAAAAGGAACATTCATCGTATTCTTTGCCGTCAATGGTGTATTTGTCCCGCCCGGCGCATTCAGCCACCGTGTAATCTCCGGCATAGACCGGGACATATAAATCCCTCAAAGGGTCACGCAGGATCCTGATCCTGGATCGGGCCGGATTGTTGCTGCTGTACTTCGGTTCAGCGTGAAAGGCGGAGCAGATAACTTCACAAGCCCGACAGCCATTGCATTTATCCACATCGATTTTAATCGTCTTCACTGTTTTGGTTTTTTTATTGCCACTCAAGGTTCACGCCCTCCACTCTTAATTGGTCGTCTCTTTTTGTGCTACAGCGGCTTCTCCGGTTTCGGCGCCGCCTTCCGTCAGGATGCCGCGTTTCAGGAACTCTTCACCGACATAACCCAGCCCGAGTGCTTCCAGGCTTTCTTTGGTCGGAATCCCGTCCCTGGTCCATCCTTTGAGCTGATAATAGGCATCAAGAAGTTTTTCCTCCAGCTCCGGAAATCTTTTTTTCCAGTGATTCTCAGGCGGTTTCTCGTCTTCCCGCCGCATACCCCTTCGTATATTGATGGCCCGGACAAGGGTCCGGTATCTTTGAGCCGCCCGGGTCAGTTTCTCCTCATCCATCTCGATTCCGGCACCGGCGGAAATGAATTTGGGATAATTGTGGATGTGATACGGCGGTTTCAAGGGGAAAGACGACAAGCCCGCGCACTGGCCCAAGGCATCGTCGATGTAGTGCATGCGTTCCTGCCAGTCAACTATGTCACAGGTCATTTCCACCGTGGGATAGAAGGGAATGGAATTTTCTCCGCGGATTTCCCAGTCCAGAAAATATTGTTTGAATTTTTCATCCGGAACCTGAATCCAGTCTTTGACGAATTCCTCTCTGGCCTCCCGGGTCGGGAAAGGGGCTTGGGGGAACTGGCCTTCGATCTGGGTGATATTGATTTTTTCACCCGTCGAATACATCAGAAAATAGATGGGGTTGAGCATGGACAGTTTCAACGGCAATTGCTCATGTTTTTTGATGGTGTTGTGGGCATAGGCTTCAGCCCCGTTACCGATTTCCTTGGCGGCCCAGTAGGTCCCGTTGGCCAGCAGATCCCCGATGCCCTCACGGCGGACAATTTTGTCAAGGAGGTAATAGAAGCGACCCTCATTGTCGTCGGGCATGCCGGGAAAGTCTTTTTCCGTCAGAATCCCGTTTTCCAGCAATTCCAGGGCAAAGGCCATCACCTGGGGGGCTGAAAAGCCGTCCAATCCGTACTCTGTCGCTTTTTGAGCGATTCTCAGGCCGAAATCCAGGTCTGAAAAAGCCGCCATGGTATAAGTCAGTTTGGTAAAACATTTCATCATATAGGTGGGAAGTCCCGGCAGGGTCAGCGTGGCCCCGCATTTCATGGGACAGTTGAAGCAGCTGATCAATCGGGTTCTGGCATTTTCAAGGGTCTCGGTCCATTCTTTTTCCACGTCCTCGGTCCAGAAATCCTTCCGCCGGGTTCGGGAGTTGCCCCACATGAAATTTTCGGTGTGCCATTTTTCATCGTGGACCTTCATTTCCTGGGGAGACCCCAGTCCAGCCAGAATGGGCATGACTCCGGGGATGGGATGATCCCCGCGGTATTTGATGTAGTCCAAGACTTCGTTGCACAGGCCCAGGTATTCCTCCGGCCGGGCCAGGTTGATGTCTTTGGTGCCTCGGACCACGACGGCTTTCACATTCTTATCCCCCATGACGGCGCCGATGCCGCCCCGGCTGGCGCTGGATCGGCCCTGCTCGATGGATGCATAGTAGACTCGGTTTTCACCGGCCATTCCGATGGCTGCCACCTGGGCCTTGGGCTGCTTCAACTCTTTTTTGATGATTTCGGCGGTTTCAATGGCGCCTTTGCCTTTCAGATGCGAGGCGTCCCGTATTTCAACCTTGTCGTTGTGGATCCACAGATACACCAGATTGGGGGATTTGCCGCGCAGGATCACCTTGTCGTACCCCGCGTATTTCAGTTCCGGGGCCCAGAATCCGCCCATCATGGAAAAGGCCATCAGTCGGGTCTGGGGTGAAATCGTGGACATAATGGTACGGTTGCAGCCGGTGGCCGGGGTACCGCAGAGCAACCCGGTTCCGAATATCAGCAGATTGTCCGGAGAAAAGGGTTCAACTTCGGGCGGAACCCTGTCCCACAGTATTTTGGCATTCGTACCCAGGCCTCCCAGATAAAGCTCTGTGTCTCTCAGGTCGGTGCCGACCTTTTCAATGTTCCCTCGGGTTAAATCCACTTCCAAATTAAACCCTGTTTCTGCGTACCTCATGGTTTTATTCCCCTCTTATTGTTCCCCTTTTTATCAAAACCCATACTACAAGATTTTCATACCGAATCCAAAACCGGCTCTGCTTCAATGCTTGAAAATCAGATCTTAAAATTCTGACTGTCCGGTACAATGTAACTATATATAAGCTACAAAATAACTACATGTCAAGGAAAAAAATTGTCCGTCCCAATGGCCGATTTTTCCTCGAAAAGCTTATGGCTCAAGGCTTGACCGCCACAGCCACACCCTGAACCATAACCTGAAAATCATCACACAGATTTATCCCCCGGCCCGAAAAGGACCGGGGGATGTTTTGCATCCGGACGGATCAATTCATTTTCTAACCGAGTCTATCACTGGCAGCTATTCTTTGGGTTTCCCCATTACGCTGGCGAACATGTCATCGTTCCAGAGCATGGAATCGGCGACGTTCTGACGGAACCGGATAAAGTCGATGGTATCCTGGCCGGTGATCTTCTTGGTGTTGAATGCCCCGAATCCCAGGAAGGCCTCACCGCTCATGTTGGCGGCCAGCCAGTGCCGGTGATCGTTTTTCATGGTATCCCAGAAGAACTTCTTTTTCTGGCGTATGCCGTCGATGGATTTGATCAGGCAGCCTGGGAACAGGTTAGCGAATTTCCAGACGATGTCGTTGACTTCCTTGTTCAACAGTTCGAAATCCGCATTGGCCAAGTGTTGTTTCAGGAATTCTCGTCCGTCCTTCAGAGCCTGACCGGTTTTGTATTCACCGTAAACGATTTCGCCGTCTTCAATGTATTTATCCGTAATGACGGTAGGATTCCGCACCCATTTGCCGTCCACTTTCAAAACCGGCACGACTTTGGAAATCATGCCCAGGGCTTTCATTTTATAAGCCGACCACATTTCGCACGAAATACAGTTATACATGGCATTTTCCGCCGTCAAAAACCAGGGCAGAAAATCAGATGAACCGCCGGCCGGCGCGGAACCGTGTTTGGGACCGGCCTGACCGAAAATGGCCAGATCGGAGGAAACCGCCAGATCACAGGCCAGACCGATTTCCTGACCGCCCGCCACCCGCATGCCGTTCACTCTGCAAATCACCGGTTTCTTGCAGGCCAGAATAGAATCCACCATGTGATTGAACAGTTCCATATACTGACCATACTCATCACATCGTTTTGAATAGAATTCAGAGTATTCCTTGGTATTGCCGCCGGTGCAGAACGCATTGGCGCCGACGGCGGTGAACACCACTGCCACGACCGATCTGTCCAGAGACGCGTTTTCGAATCCGGCGATCACACCTTTGACCATGTCGGTGGTATAGGAGTTGAACTGTTTTGGATTGTTCAGAATAATCCAGGATACAAACAATTTGTCCACAACATTTCCCTTGGGATCGGTCAGCGGCCGTTTCTCGTATATCACGCAAGGGGGCTCGGTTCCCCAATGGGGATTTCTGTGCAGACTGTGATCCTTGGGTTCATTTTCTCTCGGCATCCATTCCAGGGCCATTATATCCTCCTTCTTTAATTGCTTGGTTTATGTGTTCGGGTTACCCGATATATCCGCCATCTACACCCAGAACCTGACCCGTGATATAGCTGGCATCGTCCGAAGCCAGGAACACAAAGGCCGGCGCCACTTCTTCCGGTTCACCGAAACGGCCCAGCTGAATCCGACCTTCATAGATTTTACGAAGTTTTTCATCGGATTGCAGCTTTCCGGTCATTTCCGTCTTGGTAATACCCGGGCAGATGACGTTGACATTGATGTTGTAGCGACCGAGTTCCCGGGAGGCGGATTTGGTGAAACCGATGATGCCTGCCTTGGCGGACGCATAGTTGATCTGGCCGATGGTGCCGAAAATACCGGCCGTTGATATGACATTGATGATCTTACCGTAATTTTTCTCTTTCATGTAACGGCCGGCTGCCTGGGTGGTATTGAAGGCCGCTTTCAGATGAACGTCGATGATATAGTCCCAGTCTTCTTCGGTCATTTTCAGCAGCATGGAGGGACGGGAGACACCCGCGTTGTTGACGACGATATCAACCCCGCCCAATTGTTTGACGCATTCATCCACCATGTTCTGGGCGCTTTTGTAATCGGCCACGTCCGCAGCCACGGCAACCCCTTTTCGGCCCAGTTTTTCGATCTCGGCAACGGTTTCTTTCGCGGCCGCGTCATTGGAATGATAGTTCACGAGCACATCAGCCCCTTCCTTGGCGTACAGGAGGGCGATGGCTTTTCCGATGCCGCGGCTTCCACCGGTCACAATGGCTTTTTTACCTTCTAACTTCATGTTTTGTTTTCCTCGTTAATGTTTAAAAATCAGGTACCAGTACGATTCTTCTATCCGGAGACTGCTTGTGAGCCTCCTCAAAACTTTCCCGTATGGTGCTCATGGGTCGGGTCTGGACAAATTCTTCGAAATTGATCTTTCCGCTGGTGATCATGCTCAGCACCGATGGGTAGTATTCGGGCAGGCATCCCCAGGTGCCGATGAGTTCGGCGTCAAAGGCCATCAGACGCGAAATGGAGTATTCCACCTTCTGCGGTCCGAATCCCACCACGATCATCTTTCCGGTGAAACTCAGCAGGGAAAGGCCCAGTTCCTGGCCCGGCTTGGTGCCGGAGACCTCAAAAATTTTCCAGCCGGTGGCGGCCAGCCCGTTTTTCTTTCTGAATCCCTTCAGTTCTTCGGCGACCTCTTTAGAGGTTTTGCCCATGGAATTGATGCTGAAATCAGCTCCGTTCTTCAGCATGGTATCCAGGCGTGCCTGATTGATATCAATGGCCACCACGGCGCCGGCACCCAGGGCTTTCAAAATCTGCACCATATATTGTCCGACCCCGCCCACGCCGATGACGATGGTATTGTCGCCGACCTGAACATCGGCACGCTTGGCGGCCTGGAAGGGGGTGGTGGCTGCGTCGGCCACCACGGCCAGTTTTTCGAGGGGGATGGCTCCCCTGTTTTTGACCTCACACAGGTCAATGGCCGGAACCGGGATATGACTGGAAAAACCGCCGTAGATGCCCATGCTGTTGCCCGGCATTTTCTGATCCAGACAACGGTTTCCCCTGCCTGTCTTGCACAGATAACATTTCCGGCAGGGCATGACGGCCGGGATGATCACCTCTTTGCCGATCCAGGATTGAACGTCGTCGGCCGCCGCTACGACCGTTCCGGAGATTTCGTGGCCCAGTGTCAACGGAGGTTTGTTGACTGTGGGCACTCCCTGGTAAAAATAACCGAGATCGGTATGGCAGATACCGCATCCGGCCACTTTCACCAACACGTCACCGCCTCCTAGCACAGGAACGTCAATCTGGGTTTTTTCAAGTTTCCCGGGGGTTACTTCTCCTGTTTCCCGGTTTTTCGTAAGAGGGTTGACCATCTGCCACGTCCAGATTTTTTCAGGCACATTTCCCATTTTCTTTCTCCTTACATTATGTATTCCATTCTAAAACGGATCTCCTTGACGATCTCAAGGCCGGCAACACCGGATCCAACCGATGGATTGCCGTGTATCGAACCGGAAGACGGTCTGCTTCAGAGCAAAGACACGCCGGACCGGATATCAGCATTTGATGACTTTGACTTTTCGGCCGATCCATTCAGGCGGCAGATAAACCCGTCCACTGTTGCCGCTCGAATTGACCATTTTTTCAATCATTTCTTCGCCGTAAATTTCAAATTTCACTTTTTTATGCAGAAATTCAGATTCCGCATCTTTAAACTCTTTTTCTTCACTACTGGCCATAACACCGCAAACTCCTGTTGACAAGCAAGCCGATTGATCGGTACTAGCTATTACTTAGATACCTAATAGATACATTGCAGCTACATGTCAAGTGAATTTTATCGATTTTTGGTTTGCATTATCATCTATCTTCAAGAGACAAAATTCAATAAAACCTAAAAAAACCAGATAGAAAAATTAATAGCAGCCATAAATAAAGTTGATATATCAATTATTAATATGGCCTTGACTTTGACCGAAAATCAAACAATCCAAGGGGGTTGCCCCATGAAAAACCACCCTCCCTAATCTATACGCATTTTCACAGTTTCGGAACCGTCATGAAAATCCCCCGTCAACCCAATGATCGGATCACAGACACATCTTCCGCCCTCAAATAAAGTTGATATATCAACGTCTTTGGAGCTGTTTTTATTTTCGGATTCCAATTTTTTCCTTGACATAATTTCGCTCTTTTAAATATAGTTATGGATCATGGCTGATTTATAGTTACATTGTATCACTAATATTTCATGACCGCTTTGTTAATCTTTATGGAAAGGAGGTGACGATTCACCGGCAATTCAATCGATGGCTGGATCAATCGCAGAAGTACACTCGAACATAAGAAATGCAAGTTAGTTTTTTGGCTCCACCATAAAACATTTTTAGGAGGTCAACAAAATGAAAAAAATTACGTTTCTGGCTCTTATCGCTTTTTGCGTGACAACCCTGTTCGCTCTCAACGCATCCGCAAAAACAGAGCTTACCTACGCCAACTTCTTCCCCCCTACCCACAAAAACAGCCAACTGGCCGAAAGCTGGTGCGCTGAAGTGGAAAAAAGAACCAACGGCGAAGTCGTAATCAAGTACTTCCCGGCCCAGGCCTTGGCCAAAGCCCCCCAGATCTATGATGCCGTCATTAACGGCATAGCCGACGTTGGAATGACCTGCCTGGCTTATTCAAGAGGCCGTTTCCCGGTCGGAGAAGCCATTGACCTGCCCATGGGGTACACTTCCGGCGTTCAGGCCACCCGTGTGGCCAATGCCGTTATGGAAAAATTTCAGCCCAAGGAATTCGACGACACCAAAATGATGTATCTCCATGCCCATGGCCCAGGACTCCTTCATACGACCTCCAAGAAAGTCTCCACCCTGGCGGATATGAAAGGCCTCAAAATCCGAACCACGGGTGCTTCCGGTTCCGTGATCACGGGTCTGGGCGGCGTTCCGGTCGGTAAAGCCATGAACGAATCCTATGAACTACTCCAGAAAGGTGTTGTGGACGGATCTCTCCATCCCGTCGAAGCCGATAAGGGATGGAAACTCGGCGAAGTCGTCAAATATGTTACGGAAAACTACTCCACAGCTTACACCACCACATTTGCGGTTTTCATGAACAAAGGCAAATGGGCCGCTCTTTCTCCCGATATCCAGAACACCATCAAGGAAATCAATGCCGAATGGGCCGTCAAACATGGTGAAGCCTGGGATGAAATCGACAAAGAAGGTATCGATTTCGTCAAGGAAAAAGGCGGAGAATTCATAGCGCTGACTCCTGAAGAATCCGCAAAATGGGCCGAAGCCATGACCCCTGTTTATGATGAATACATCAAAAGCGTAGCCGCCAAAGGTATTGACGGCAAAGCGGTCGTGGATTTCATCAAATCCAGCTTGTAGGAATTGACCTTAAAAACCGTTCTTTCATAATGAATGGCGGGATAATCCCGTCATTCATTATGAAATCACCCTCTTTTCCGCAGGATATTTTATGAGCCTTTTCTCCAAAACCCTGGATCAATGTTCCAATGTCTTTAAAACCATCGGGGCCGTAGCCGTGACCGCCATGATGATTCTGACGGTTGTGGACGTTATCGGACGTTTTTTCAAACACCCCATTTTCGGGGCCATCGAGCTGGTCGGATTTCTGGCCGCCATTGTCGTGGCAGCGGCCCTGCCGTACACCCACAAGCTGGATGGACACGTAGGGGTCGAGATCGTGGTACGCTTGCTGCCCAGGAAAGTTCAGCTGATCATCGAAATCATCACACAGACCCTGAGTCTCTTCCTCTTCAGCCTGATCACCTGGCAGATGTTTGTCTACGGCCAGGAGCTGAACAGAACCGGAGAGGTTTCCATGAACCTCCAGTTTCCCGTCCACTACCTGGTCTACCTCATCGCGTTCGGTCTGGCGGTTTTCACCGTGACCGTACTGGAGATCATTATCGAAAACATTAATCAACTGAGAGAATTGAAAACAAAATGAGTCCAACGATTATCGGCATCATCGGTATTGTCATCATGGTCCTCATGTTTCTGACCAAAATGCCCGTGGCGTTTGTCATGGGCATCGTCGGATTTGTCGGATTCAGCACCATGATCACCCCCAATGCCGGCCTGGCCCTCTTATCCAGAAATGTGTATGAAGTGTTTTCATCCTATGACCTGACCACCATCCCCTTGTTCATTCTGATGGGCCAGCTCGGTTTCAATTCAGGCATCAGCAAGCGCCTTTACGAAGCGGCCTACAAATTTCTTGGAAGCATCCGGGGCGGATTGGCCATGGCTACCGTGTCCGCATGCACCGCCTTCGGGGCCATCTGCGGCTCCAGCCCGGCAACGGCTGCTACTATGGCCACGGTCGGACTTCCGGAAATGAAACGATATGACTACAATGATGAACTGGCCACCGGCTCCGTTGCATCCGGAGGAGGAATCGGTATGATCATGCCGCCCAGCGTGGTGCTGATTATCTACGGGATCCTCACCGAACAGTCCATCGGTGC
>CAZQIX010000062.1:0-20909 GCA_964593855.1 uncultured Desulfobacula sp.
CCCCGGCCGTATCCGGAACTGGTGATGATCCGGCAGGCCCTCAAGGGGTTCGATGCCTTACAAGACCTTATTGGCCCGGAAGAGACCATCCTGACCTATGACGGCAGGACTTTTGAAAAGCATCAGAAGTATTCCGGAGATCCGGATCTGGCCTTTTTTATCAAGGATGTCGGTTTGGAACGCTACGGCGGCGATCTGGGTTCCCATATCGAAATCGCCGACTGTCAGGGATCGGACTCCACAGATCCCTCCCGGCTGGCCCGGATTTTGTCCTACCTGGAAACCGCCGGCCTGATCATTTATGTCATCAGTTCGCGTACCGGTCTGCGGCAGTCCGATCTGGTGTTTCTGCGACAGATACGGCAATCGGGTCTTTTGAACCACCTTGTTTTCGTCCATAACTGTGATCTGACCGAACACGGATGTCTGAACGATCTTTTGAAACAGGAGTCCGTCATCCGCGAAAACCTCGATTGGTTGGGAATTAAGCCGGAAATCTTCACTTTTTCGGCTTTGTACAATCTGTTTTCGGCCGGGCCCGGAAAACTGTCGAAAAAAGATGCCCAACGGCTGGTTGCCTGGCAGCTCGAAAAGGACATGATCACGTATTGCGATCGGAACACCCTGGCCTTTGACAGGAAATTCAAAGAAATGGCATACGGGGACCGGCGCGCCCTTCTGATAGAAAGCCCACTGAAACAGATTCTCGTTTTGATGACGGATCTCAACCAGAGAATCCGCCTGTTTCTGGAATTGACCGCTTCCAGTCAATCGCGCCGGGAACAGGCCTGGAAAACCGTTTCATCGGCTTGTCAAAATGCCCCTCGGCTGGAAGGAATCATGATTGACTCGCTGGACCGGACGGTTGAACGCCTGATCCGTGACACGGAAGCAGACGTGCATCAGATGTTTGTCCTAGACAGGGAATCGGTTCTAAAAGACCTGCTGGATTATGTTCAGCTGATTTCCCTTGAATCCGGATCGAAATCCGGATCAGATCCCGGCAGCCACCGGACGCAATCCTTTCAGGCCGGTTTTTACCTGATGTTCAGGGAACTGAGCCAGAGGGTCAACCTGTATGTTCTGGAAGCGGTCCGGCCGGCGGTGAAGCGGTTTGTCACAGAATGGGAAACAGCTGTGCAACAATCTCTCCAAACCCTTATGGAATCCTGTCCCATGGATTTGACCCCATCGCCTTTGACCGTCCATGACGGTGCGACACTTCCATCCGGAGTCTTCCCATTGACGGAAACCGGATTTCTGCTGGATATGGACGAGATCCGTCAAAATCATGGCATTCATTTCCCGGCCATTGAATTGGAGGCCCGATACTCGTCTTTGATCAAAACCCGGGTGTTTGCCGATGCGGGTATGAATATCCTGGCCCGGGTCTTTTCATCCCTGACGAAGAAAAACATCAATCAGGCAGCGGGCGTTTCCATGGCCCCCGCATTCAACCGGGCCGGTGTCGGACTGAAGCGGGAAAATCGGAAAGTGTTCCAAAACCAGTTCGAACACTATGGCAATGAACTGAAAACTTTTTATCTGGTTCCGATGATCAAAGCTTCGGCTGACCGTCTCCGGGAAAACATCCGCCAACGATTCAAACAGTACCGGTTTTATTGTGACGAGGTCCGGCGCGTCTCAAACATGGAACAATCCGGAAAACAGGCACAGGCGGAAAGCGCGGAACAACTCCGGCAAGAGGTTGAATCTCTGCTCGGAGACATTCGCGCCCTGCGGAACGAACCGTCTCCTCGGGTTTGATCGGGCCTCTCAGGTATAGTCCGATTTTCTGATGTCGCGGATAACGTAAAGGGAAAGCTGGTCCGGTTCGATATCCAGAAGCGTGAACAGTTTGTTCTCCAGCTCCAGGGTGTTTTGGACCATGATCCGGATACGGTTTTCAAACCCTTCGATCCGGCCGTAGCGCATTCGAATGTATTCCAGTCGTTCTTCAAGAGACACGACTTTGTCGTGCAGCACCCTTTTGTCGGAGTAATTGACGATTTCCTCTTCGGAAACAGCGGAGTCGGGGTTGTAGTCGTCCAAAAGAACATGCTGGCGAATGATGTTTCCGACCTCGGGGTAGCCCATGTCGGTCAGCAGTTTTCCACCGGTTTGTGAATGGCTTTCCCGGGTCTGAAAACTCCGGGTTTTGGTGATGTCATGGAGCAGGGCGGCGGAAGTGGCCAGACCCACGTTCAGCGTCGGACTCTTGTCTTTGAGCCGCCGACACAGGAAAAGGGTGACGTTGGAGACCATGACCGAATGATCAATGATATGATCCATCATATCCATGGACTTGATCAATCTGAAACATTCGGTTCGGGACAGGATATTCATAGGCCTTGTGTTGGATTCCCGGGTGAAATCTGGTATTGTACGTAAACCTCAGTCGGTATTATAGAAAATGATGGATACAAAGACAAGCGGCAGGGCAAGGATGTTGGAAAAAATCATTTCCGGCGGTCAGACCGGAGCGGACCGGGCGGCTCTGGATGTGGCCATTAAATTCAATATTCCCCACGGCGGATGGATTCCCAGGGGGCGAAGGGCCGAAGACGGTCCCCTGCCCATGAAATACCTCCTTTCCGAAACCCGGACCCGGGACTACCGGGAAAGGACCCGGCAAAACATCCTGGACGCCCATGGAACGGTGATCATCTCCAGGGGAGAGCTGAGCGGAGGGTCTCTGTTCACCCTGGAAACAGCAGCCCTGATCGACAAGCCATGCTGCGCCCTCGATCTGATGCGTATGGAGGAATTCGAGGCGGCCATGACCCTGCAATCCTTCATCGACGATCATAAAATCCGTGTTCTGAACGTGGCAGGACCGCGCCAGACCCTTCTTTCGGATATGTATTCCGATGTCAAAACCGTTCTGGAGGTCACTTTGTATCTGATGTTTCTTGAAACCGGCCGGGACCAGGCCCTTCAGGGATACATCCCAGACGGACCCGTTCAAGAGTCGTTTCCGGAAACCCTGGAGGATGGACTCACCCTCCTGTATCAAAAAATGCCGCTCAGAACCCGGACCCTGATTGCCCGAACACCGGATGAGGACATCGGGTCCCTGTATTTTGTTTTTCTGGAACCTGTCCGCCGCCTGCTCGGGATGGATGAAGGCAACCCCCGCCTGGTGAAAGACTGCGCCGCCAAGGTGGAAGAAACCGCCCTGGATGTGGAGGACGCCGTCATGATCATTTTGAAGAAATTCAAACAACGTCTTGAAAAAGACCATATCCTCAGAGTGGTGTCATGATACCCATACGGGATACCCAGGTCTCTCACAGCGTCCCGGTGGCGACCTATCTGATCATTGCCGTCAATCTGGTGATATTCGGCTTTCAGCTCAGGATCGGATTCGATGAACCCCCTTTTTATTACATATATGGGTTTGTGCCGGCCAAATATACGGTCCCGGAGGTGTCTCGGTATTTCAGCGGATTCAATCATGTCCTGTCTTTTTTTTCCTATATGTTCCTGCACGGCGGGATCATGCATTTTATCGGCAATATGTGGTCCCTGTATATTTTCGGGGATAATGTCGAGGAACATTTCGGATCCCTGCGGTTCCTCGGTTTCTATCTGATCTGCGGAATCGTTTCCGGTTTTTTCCATTTTCTGTCGGCCCCGACTTCCATGGTGCCCACCATCGGAGCCAGCGGGGCCATCGCCGGGGTAATGGGCGCCTATTTTCTGCTGTTTCCCCGATCCAGGATCCTGACGCTCATCCCCATCATCGTCATCCCCTGGTTTGTGGAAATCCCGGCCTTTATTTTCCTGGGCATCTGGTTCGTCTTCCAGTTCCTGAACGCCGCGGGCAGCGGGGCAGGGGCGGGGATCGCCTGGTGGGCCCATATCGGCGGCTTCGTCATTGGTTTTTTACTGGTGAAACTCAATACCCGGGTGCCTGAATCCGGTCTGAACCGTAAGATGAGCCGGTATACCACTCGCAAACACAGCCCCAAACTGCAGATGATAGTGACCGGAGACCGATCGGACAGCGGCGATTTGTTCGGCGACATCGACATCACCACCCTGGAATCCATCACCGGAACCCATAAACTGGTCTCCGTTCCCTGGGGATTTCACAAGCCTCTTTACCGGGTCAGAATTCCGCCCGGGGTCCGGCAGGGAACCCGCCTCAAACTTTCGGGCCTGGGTAAACCATCTCCCGTCGGTTCCAAAGGGGATTTGTACCTGACGGTGAATATCAACAATGCGGTTTAAATCCATTTTTGTTGTTCTGCTGTTGCTGCTGATGGGCGGCCTTGTCCTGGCCCTCCTGGTGTTCGTCAACCTGCCCGGTCTGGTGGAAACCCGGATTCGAAAACGCCTGCCCGCTTTTCTCGGCCCCGATGAATTGCATTTCGATATATCCAAAATCGGATTGTCTTCTGCTTTGGTTACCAATATCCGGTTGGGAAAAGACATCCGGGTCGATTTTGTTGGGGTGGACTACCGGATCCGGCCGGGTCGGAGATCCCCGGCTGAAATCATAGACCTTGGCCGGGTGACGATTTCGGGTCTGCAGATCCATTTGCGTCTGGATGAAGACAACCGCCTCATGCGGCCGGTGATTTCCGGAGATCGGTTTCAGGACAAAAATGCCGGAGATGCGGTCCTTATGCCGTCCGTCATGCCGCAAGCCATCCTGATCCAGAACAGTGCAATAAAGATCCATGCCCCGGGCCGTGATCTGAGCATTCCCCTGGAAGCGGTTCTGTTCCCGGATCCGAAAACCGGAAAACTGAGTGTTCAGGGTGAGTGCCGTGTGTTTGGAGATCTCCTGACCCTTCGCCTGGACTGGAATCCGGGCACGGGGCTGGAGTTTATGCGCATCGAAGCGCCGAACCTTGATCTGAACCCAATGATCGCTTTCATCCCCAAGGAATCGGGAGATATCCACATCGACGGACTCACGGGATTGTTGATCGAGTCATCCGAGCCGGCCCGGAAATGGCATCTGTCCATTTCCAGACTCGATCTGAGTCATCCGGAAGGGGAACTGAGTGTTTCAGACATTGCCGTCACATCGGAGATCGACGCCGGAAAAGGAGATTGCCGGAAGGGATGCAGCGCAGAGGTGTCGGCCCGTTCAGGCAGGGTAGAGCTGCAGTCTCGTCAAGGCCGTGTCCGGTTCCCCGAGGCGGACATCTCCGGGTCCATCACCCTGAAACAAGGAGATAGCCCGCAGGCTCGTCTCAGAGCCCGGATCGAAGGGGGCGAGATTCAGTCGGAACAATACCGGATCAAGGTTTCGGGAATTTCAGTGGACTTGCCTTTGATTCTCCCCCATGCCGGAAATCCGACAAAAGGCCGGTTTTCCATTTCAGAGGCAGTCTGTCTGGGACAATACCGGTTCAGTGCTTCCGGCACCCTGGCCCAGGTCGGTTCCAAAAATTTCCAGTCATCGGGCCAGGTCTGGTTCAAGAATCTGCCCCCGGTCCAGGCCCGCTTTTCCGGAGAGTTGGATATTGAAAAAGAGCTTCGGATTTCAACGGATTTCGAAGTTCCGTCCTTCGAGATCGGACATCGGGATGTCCAAGCCTTTCTGCCTTGGAAACGGCCCGGTTTTAACATGGCTATGACGGCGTCGGCAAAGGGAAGGCTCGGTTATGACCGAAAGGGGATTCATAGCGGCATGCAGGTGGATGTGACCGGACGCGAGCTGAGCCTGCCGGACATGGGGTTGATCGCCCGAAACATACGGACCCGTATGGTATTCAACGATCTGCTGAGACTCCAATCCGTTCCCGGGCAGGATTTGACCATAGAGTCCATCGATGTCGGCAAGATCCGGCTCAGGGAGGCCGTGGTTCGGTACAGCCTTGAAAACACGCCTTCCCTGCTTGTTGAAAACATTCAGGTGAAATGGTGCAACGGGCTGGTATCGACGGAATCCATACGCTTTCCCCAGGAAAACCAGGTATACACCCTGACCCTTTTTTGCGACCGACTGGAGCTGACCGATCTGCTCAAGCAGATGGGGGTCTTCCATGCCGAGGGAAGCGGTACGCTCAACGGCCGGATCCCCGTGGTGTTCGACCACGGGAATATTGCCTTCAACAACGGGTTTTTGTTCTCGACTCCCGGGAACGGCGGTAAAATAGTGATCCGGAATACGGACCGGATCATGGCCGGCATTCCGGTGGGAAATACCCGGTTTTTTCAGTTGGACCTGGCTGCCGAGGCCTTGAAAGATTTTGATTATAACTGGGCCAAGTTGACATTGAATTCCCAGGGGGATAATCTGATGCTGAATATGGAGCTGGATGGGAAACCGGCCGGAGTTCTGCCCTTTGAATACCGGGAAGATATGGGCGGGTTCGTTCGGATGGATGCGTCCGGTCCTGGATCGAACTTCCAGGGAATCCGCCTGGATGTCCGATTGACCTTGCCCTTCAATGAAGTCCTGAAATGGGGACAGACCCTTCGGTCGACCTTTAACTGAAAAGGAGCGATTATGAACAGATGTCTGGCGATAATGGTCCTGGTTACGGAGATCCTTGCTTTTTCGGGATGCCGGACCAGTCACGAGGTGGAGGTCAAACCGATGGAGATCAAGCCGATTCACATCACCATCGATGTCAATGTCCGTGTGGAAAAGGCTCTGGACAGCTTTTTCGATGATCTTGAAGCCGCTGAAAACCAGATTAAAAAAGAATAGGAGGAAAAAATATGCAGCAGAATGGGAAATGGCGTGTTATGGTTCCGATTTTGATTTTTGTTCTCATCGCATCCCCGGTTTTTGCCTCGGACGCCATCAAGCAGCGGATGCTCCAGCGGCTGCCGGTGATTGCGGATCTCAAAACCCGGGGGGTGATCGGTGAAGACAATCGCGGTTACCTGGGATACGTGGGGGGCGTTCGAGAAAGCGAGGACGTGATAGAGGCTGAAAACAAGGACCGTAAAACGGTTTACGAGGCCTTTGCCAGGCAACAGAACACCAGTCTGGATGTGGTGGAGCAGGTTCAGGCAGCCAGAAAGGCGGAACGGGCCAACCCTGGGGAATTCTATCAGACGCCCCAGGGGCGGTGGGTCCAAAAATAGACTGGTCGAAAAACCGGGTCTGTAAAAAGGGATCTCTGGGAGGGATCAGGCCTTGGGGAGAATGTCGGAGAGCTCTTTCTGGATGCAGAAATAGATATCTTCATCACTGCCGTAAATATCGATGACGTCTTTGTGATGAATCAGCTTTTCCACCACAAAGGCCGTGAGGTAAAGGCCGGCGATGTTGGGATTGGGAACGAGGGTTCTCAGAGGGGCGATCATGAAGTCGATATCGAAATCTTCGGCTTTACAAAGAGTGTCCAGGCATCTGGCGATCTGATTTTCCACACTGGATTTGGACACGGTTTCCACCAGTCCTTTTTCGATCAGTTTCATGGCCACTTTGCTGGAAAACGCATCCACGTTATCCCGGATGGCGCTGATGGTCCTGATTCGTTCTCTTTCTTTGGAGGATTCTATTTTTGAAAGAAGTTTCGTTTCCCTGTTTCCGGTATAGAATTGTTTTGCCATTGAATTTTCCTTAAATTGACCGCAGCGCGGTTATCAAAATACAATCAGGAATATATATAATAAAAACAATATGATTATCAAGAAAAAAAACTACAGGTCCTCGACAATTATTTGAACGGCGTCGGGCCGGAATTTATTGGTTTTGATTTTGAATGCGAGTTTCGGATAATAGCCCGGCGGTTGGTTCGGGTCCTTTGCATTGAAATGAAAAGCCTCCACCCGATGGCCGGGGAAATCGGATTTTTCCAGAAGCATTTTCCGGTGAACCTGACCGATCACGCAGGAAGACGCCACCCTGACATGTTCACAGAGAAAAACCGGTTCCGGGTTGTCCACGCCGAAAGGCCTCAGCCGATCGATCTCCCTGGCCAGATGGATCGTGATGTCCGTAAGCTCCAGGACCGCGTCGATCACCAGGGTTTTTTTTCGGCTGACTGAGACAAAGGACTCATCGATACAGGCATTCAGGCGATGACGCAGGGTGCTCAGGTCGGTTTTCCGGACGGTGAGTCCGGCGGCCATAGCATGTCCGCCGAAGCGCACCAGTAAGGGTTCACAGGCTTTCAGGGCCTCGTGGATATTAATCGGGTCGATGCTGCGGCAGGATCCCACGGCATTCTCCCCGGCCGTGGACAACAGGATTACCGGGCGGAAATATTTTTTGGCCAGCTTGGATGCCGCAATCCCCAGAACGCTGGGGTTCCAGCGGTCATCCCACATAAACAAAATGGCGGATTTCAACAGATATCCATCTTTTTCCAGCCTGTTTTCAATATCCAGGATGATATCCTGCTCGATTTTCTGTCGTTTTAAATTGAGCTGGTCCAGCAGCAAAGCGGTTTTTTCGACAAGGCCGCGGTCGGTTTCAGTGAGCTGCGACACGCAGATCCGTGCATGGGAAATCCGTCCGGCCGCGTTGATCCGGGGAACGATTTTGAATGAAATATCATCGGAGTCGACCCGGGCCGGATCCAGGCGGCAGATGTTCACCAGAGATTTCAGGCCGGGGCGGCATGCCTGCCGGATGCGTTTGAATCCGGCCAGGCAAAGGGTCCGGTTGATATGGACCAGGGGAACCATGTCACCAATGGTTCCAATGGTGAACAGATCCAGGCTGTCCATTAAATTGGGTTCGGGTATCTCTTCCCAGAATTCCCTGTCCCGCAGGCATTTTCGCAAGGCCATGACCAGAAAAAAAGCCACGCCCACACCGGCCAGATATCCCAGATCCGCGTCACAATCACGGCGTTTGGGGTCGATAACGGCCTTGGCCGGGGGCAATTCCGGACCGGGTTCGTGGTGATCCGTAACGATGACGTCGATATCTTCGACGGCCGCTTCCCGGACCGCGTCGACACTGGTCACCCCGCAGTCCACCGTGACAATGAGATCGACATCCTGATCGGCCGCCATCCGGACGTGCGGAACCTGCAGCCCGTAACCTTCCCGGGTCCGATGGGGGATATACCAGGACACATCGGCCCGGCAGTGTTCCAGAAAATCCACCAAAAGGGCGGTGGCCGTGACCCCGTCTGCGTCAAAATCTCCGAATACCAGTATTTTTTCCTTATTTTCGACGGCCGCGGCCAGACGCTCTACCGCCGCGTCCATATCTTTGAGAGAAAAAGGGTTTTTCAGGGTTTCGAGCCGGGGATCCAGAAAGGTGCGGGCCTCCTGAAGGGTTCGTATGTTGCGGATGGACAGCAGCCTTGCCAGAAGGGGATGGCAATCCAGATGTGTTACAAAAAGTTCGACCACTGCGGGATCGGGCTTTGCATATTGAATGATGGTATCCATGGATTCGGCTTATTTTTATATCGGGAAACCGGCCTAAAGTCAATTTAAGGGATTAAATTCAGTAGGGTTATTCTTTTGTTGACTTGCAGGTCGTTTGATTGGATACTATGGCCGTTTTGTCGGGGGAAAATACCATGCAAATGCTGCATAAACAATATCGGGTGGATAAAACCAGGATCGGTTTTATCCGGTTTATTTTTGAGGCTTATGAAGGGGTCGCCGTTCCCACCACCCTGGATGCGGCCGACGGTTTGCTCAGACTGGCCATCTCACCGGATCGCCTTGAAACCGCACGGATGATCATCGATGACCTGAAAAAGGATTTTCTGTTTGATGAATGTTAAGGGCCACGCCTATGTTTATACCATCGGCTGCCAGATGAACGTCTATGATTCGGAAAAGCTGGGCTGGATTCTGAAAACAGAAGGGTTTGACCCGACTCCGGACCTGGATCAGGCTGATATCGTGGTCTGCAACACCTGCTCGGTTCGTCACAAGGCGGAAGAAAAGGCTTTCAGCTTTCTCGGCCGCTTGGCGGCCCTGAAAAAGAAAAAGCCGGCTCTGATAACGGTGATGGCCGGATGTGTGGCCCAGCAGGAAGGTGAAAAAGCTTTTGAAAGGGTGCCTCACCTGAATATCGTTCTGGGGACCCGGGCCTTTTCAAGGTTCGGAGGGCATGTGGCGGCGGTTCTGGCCGGACGGTCCAGAATCGTGGACATTGACGAGGATGCCCGGGGGATTTATGAATCCCCTCCGGATACACAAGCGGGCAGGGGAAGCAAAGTTTCCAGGTTCGTCACCATCATGCAGGGCTGTGAAAATTTCTGTACGTACTGCGTGGTTCCTTATGTCCGCGGCCGGGAAAGAAGCCGGGACCCGAGGCATATTGTGGAAGAAATCACCCTGCTGGCGGCATCCGGGGTCAGGGAAGTCACCCTGCTGGGCCAGAATGTCAATTCCTACGGTCGGGGGCTGAACGGTATTTCCTTTCCGGAGCTGCTCCGGGAAATCAACGACGTACAGGGAATCCGCCGCATACGGTTTGCCACTTCCCATCCCAAGGATCTGTCCATGGAACTCATTCACGCCATCCGGGATCTTGAAAAAGTTTGCAACCATCTGCATCTGCCCGTTCAGTCGGGGTCCGACGCCATTTTAAAAAAAATGAACCGGGGATATACCCGGGAAGACTATCTGAACCGGATTTCCGATCTGAAAGCCCATTGTCCGGACATTGCCTTGTCAACGGATATCATTGTAGGGTTTCCATCGGAAAGTCCCGGGGATTTCAACGACACCATGGATCTGCTCAAGGCGGTCGAATACGATGCCGTTTTCGCTTTTGCCTACTCCAACAGGTCTTCGGCGCCTGCGGCCCGGTTTCCGGATCAGATCGATGAACCGGAAAAATCTGACCGGCTCAATCGACTGCTGGCATTACAGGAAGGCTATACGGAGCGTAAAAACCGGGACCAGGTGGGAAAAACCCTGGAGATCCTGGTGGAAGGAACAAGCTCCAAAGAGAGAGATGGATTTGATCAGTACGGACCCGAGATGCGGCAGATGACCGGAAGAAGCGAATCCAACAAGATCGTTCATTTCCCGTCCGCCGATGCCCGGGCCGGAGACTTTGTCCGGGTGAGCATCCTGGAGGCCCATGCCCATTCTCTGTGGGGTATTCCGGAACCAGAAACAAAGTTGGAACATTCATGAAAAACAAATCAGTGAAAATCGGGCGCAATGATCCGTGCCCGTGCGGAAGCGGCCTGAAGTACAAAAACTGTTGCCGGAACAGAAAAGCGGCCATCCATATCAAAGAAGATTATCTGAAGCGATATCAGATCCATTTGAAAGACTCCCGGCAGATTGAAGGCATCCGAAAATGCGGTGACCTGCTCATGTCCATTCTGAATCAGGTGGAAACAATGATCCGTCCCGGTCTGACCACCGAGGAAATCAATACGGTCGTCCACGAGATGACCGTCCGGGCCGGAGCGGTTCCGGCTCCCCTGGGGTACCGGGGGTTTCCCAAAAGCGTGTGCGTGTCCGTCAACGAGGTCATCTGTCACGGCATACCGGGAGAGCGGATTTTAAGGGACGGCGACATCGTCAACGTGGACATCACACCAATCCTGGACGGATATTATGCCGACGCCAGCAAGACGTTTTTTGTCGGCACCCCCACGGAAGCGGGCCGCAAAATAGTCCATGTGGCCGCCGAATCCCTGAAGCGGGGGATCGGGGCCGTGGCGCCGGGTGCCACCCTGGGTGACATCGGGTACGCCATTCAGCATTACGCCGAATCCCAGGGCTGCTCCGTGGTCCGTGAATTTGTGGGCCACGGGGTCGGGCTCGATTTTCATGAACAGCCCCAGGTGCTTCATTTCGGATCTCCCGGCAAGGGCATCGCCCTGGTTCCGGGCATGGTGTTCACCATCGAGCCCATGGTCAATCTCGGCAAAAAAGACCTTCACGTGCTGGAGGACCGATGGACGGCCGTCACCAACGACGGGTCCCTGTCCGCCCAGTTCGAACAGACCATTCTGGTCACCGAAGACGGATGGGAGAGCCTGACGCCCTATGACCTGTAGTTACCCGGGTCGAGTCGTTTTTTCCTGTTTATATCTGGCCTTTATCGGTCTTAGCTCGGTTGTCCTGTTTGCCGCGGCTCTTCTGATCCGTGTCCTCATCCATTGTTTTGACCGGCGGCTGGTGGTGTTGAACCTGTTTTCCTCTTTCTGGGCGTCCCTCTATATCTGGTGCATGCCCCTGTGGTCCGTCCGGGTAGTGGGCAGGGAGAAAATGGACATGGCCAAAAGCTATGTTATCGTGTCCAACCATCAGTCACAACTGGATATTCTCGTGGCCTACCGATTGTTTTTCCCATTCCGGTGGGTATCCAAGGCCGAGGTGTTCCTGTTGCCGTTTATCGGGTGGAACATGATTCTGAACGGATATGTGAAACTGAAAAGAGGGGACAGAGACAGCAGCCGCAACATGATGGAGCGATGCGAAGCGTTGCTCCACAAAAACATATCCGTCATCCTTTTTCCCGAGGGAACCCGCTCCCGGGACGGCCGTGTCAAACCCTTCAAGCCGGGCGCCTTTATCCTGGCCAAAAAGACGGGAAAGCCCATCCTGCCTCTGGTGATCAACAACACCCGGGATGCCCTGCCCAAACATTCACTGGTGCATAACGGCCGCCATGAAATGGAAATCAGGGTTCTGGACGAAATTCCCTATGATGGGTTCAAGAACATGGATATTCCGGATATTGCGGAAATGGTTCGGCAGAGAATTCTGATCCATGTCAAGGAGCATCGAACCGGACCCCTTTGATCCCGCCGTCATGCACACCTTGAAGAAAGCCGGCCGTGAGCGCCGGCTCGTGCAAATGGGTGTAAATATCTCCTGTTCGGGTCAGCCCTTTGATGGCCCCGTCGTACAGAAACCATTGCAGCAGTTTTACGGATGCCGATTCACGGTCGTCCACGGGCAAAAGGGTCTGGCCGGAAAAGGGTTCGGGCTCGGGAAGAACACCGGTGATATCCAGCCGGTGTTTCATGAAATTCAGGATGCGGGCCAGCCGGGCCAGGGTCACGGCCTGCAGGCGGGAAGTGGCGCCGTCCAGGGGAAACGCGCTGGATCTCATGAGGCTGAAGGATTCAGGCATGATCCCCGTATCCTTGTAGGTCTCGAAGTCCAGACTGCCGGGGGCGGGGTAATAAATGGAAAGACCCACAAGGGTTTTTTGCCGTGCCAGGTAGAGAAGGTCGCTCAGGGATGTTTCAGCCGTTTGTCCGGGACCGGCCGCAATGATATAGGCCACGCACGCCAATCCGAACTCCTGGGCCAGACCGACCGCTTTTTCGAAAGATGTTCGGACGTCCGGCCGTTTAAAGGCTTTGAGCCGGCTTGCGCTGACCGATCCCAAAGAGAGGTTCAGGGTTTTGAATCCAGCGGTTTTCATCAGACCGATCACCTCCCGGTCCAGAGAAGGGGGATAAAGGCCGTTCATGGCGCGGCATTCGACGTCTCTGCCCTGAAGAAGCGCCTGAAGGGAATGAGACAGATTCAAGAACCAGGTTTTGTTCAGGGTCAGATTTTCATCCTCAAAATCGATGAACCCGGGCTCCCGGGTCGAAATCCGGGACGCGATTTCTTTGACCACGTTCTCCACGGGTCGCTGTCTGAACGGAGGGGCGGTCGAGGTGGCGGATACGGAACAATAGCTGCACGTCATGGGGCATCCCCGTCCGGCCACAACCACTGTGAAGGCCTTTTTGTTCCGACTGTAAAATTGATGGTCGATCAGATCCATGGCGGGAATCGGGAAATCATCCGGTGAACGGACAAAAACCGGTTCGGTAATATGGAAACCCGTCCCGGTTTTGAAAGCGATCCCCGGAACCGACCGGATGTCCGAACCGTCTGAAAAGGCTTTGCAGAGCAGGGGCATGGCAGTCTCTGCTTCGCCCCGGATCACGAAATCCACGGCGTCACAGTCCAGTACCTGCCTGGGAAAATAACTCGGGTGATGACCGCCCATGACGATTCGGCAAAATGGATAAAATTTTTTGATGGTTTCGGCCGTTTTCAACGCGCAGGATGCATACGCGGTGAACAAAGAGGAAATGCCCACCAAAAAAGGCTGTATTTCCCTGACGCGAACCCCCAGGTGTTCATAGCTGTACCCGAAATGTTTGAATTCATGAAACAGGCAGAAACAAGAAATATCCGACTGTCCGTAAAAAGGCCCCAGATATCCGAATTCATCCGGCATGGGGATAACCCTGGATCGGTTCGTGGCCAGACCGTCCAGAATGCTCACATCAAACCCGGCTGCTCTGATATTGGCGGCAATGCTGGCCAGTCCATAGGGAAGGGTCCGTTTCCGGGTCAGGTAGAAATCTTCGATCGGCGGCTGAACCAGTACAATTTTGGGATTGTTCATCAAGCGTCCGTCCCTTTATTCGAGCCTGGGAAATCCGGCGATGAATATCAGGGTGATGGATGGGATAAAGCAGGAATACAGCATGACGGCCTCAAGACCGTAAATATCGGCCAGTTTCCCGACAACCGGTGACAACGCCCCCCCCAGTCCGTATGCAAAGCCCATCATCAGACTGGACACCATGGACCTGGACCGGGGCGCCAGCTTCTGGGCCATTACCACCCCCAGCGGCAGGGAGGCCAATACGGTGAACCCGGCCAGAAACGATCCCAGGTAGACAAAAGGGCCGGGCAGATAAAGGAACATCAGCAGGGCAGGGGGCATCAGGCCGTGGAATATGAAAAACAGGGTCCGGATCTGGACCCGGTCCGCCAGCCATCCGGCCAGAAGTCCGCTCAGGGTTCCTGCCAGAATGAAAAACGAAACGATAAATCCGACGGAAACCAGGTGATGTCCTTTTTCGGTCAGATAGATGGGCATGAAGGTCATGATGCTCTGTCCGGTTACGGCCCTGAGAACCATTACGATCCATATCAGAAAAATGGATTTGTAAACCTTGCCCAGCATCTGCCGGATGGACCCGATAAATCCCAGATGGGACATGTTTTCGCTGATCGGCATCGGCAGGAAACGCATACAGAACAAAAAGACAAGAGCGCCCAGTATAATGGTCCAGGGCATTTTCCCAAGACCGAATCGGGCTACGTACCAGGTGATGAAAACCGGCCCCAGGGCAAAGGCAAAGGTCCCTCCCGTATTGTAGACGGAAAGGCAGAATCCGCTGCGGCTGCCTGAATACAGGGGGACCATGCCGGTGGTGGCGGGGTGGAACATGGACGATCCCAGGGATCCCAGACAGAGAACGGTCAGAAGGACCCAGTAATTGGGAGCGATCCCGGAAAACGGGATAAAGAACAGGGCGAAAAAAAGCCCGGCCAGAACAAAGGTCCGGGTTTCGTAGCGATCCGACAGATACCCCACTGCCGGCTGAACCACAAAGGCCAGTATCCGTACCATTCCAGTGAGGAATCCGACCTGTGCAAGGGTCAGGCTGAATTTTTCCACAAAGGCCGGGAGCAGGGGGGTAAAAAAAGAGGAATAAAAATCCCCCGTAAAATGCACCAGCGTCAGAATAAAGACAACGCCGTAATCGACCTTTGCATCGGTTGGACGGGACGCCGGGGTCATGACAGGGCGGCTCTGAGCTCCAGAATGGTCCGGCCGTAATCGGGGGTGTTGAAAACGGCGGACCCGGCCACAAAACAAGATGCCCCGGCCCGGGCAACGGAAGCGATGGTCTTTGTGTTGACCCCGCCGTCCACCTGAATGATGGTCTCGAGGTTACGGGCCTTGATCATATCCGAAAGGGCCTTGATCTTGTCCAGGCTGGACGGGATGAATGTCTGGCCCCCGAATCCCGGATTCACGCTCATGATCAGGACAAAATCCAGCTCTTCCAGAACATATTCGATGGCGGACAGGGGGGTCGCGGGATTCAGGGCCGCGCCGGCCTTGAGGCCGAAACTTTTGATCAACTGAAGGCTCCGGTGGAGATGGGGGCAGGCTTCGGCGTGAACGGAAATGTAATCCGCACCGGCTTGGGCAAAATCCGGAATCAGAAGATCGGGTCGTTCGATCATGAGATGAACGTCCATGATCAGTTTCGAGACTTTTTTACAGGCCTTGACGATGATGGGTCCATAGGTCAGGTTGGGTACGAAATGGCCGTCCATGACATCGATATGGATCCAGTCGGCCCCGCCTTTTTCTACGGCTGTGAGTTCTTCGCCGAGCCTCGTGAAATCGGCGGATAATATGGAAGGGGCAATAAGAAATCCCATGGTCATTCTCCTGTTGCGGTTCAAGATGAGGTTTCGGGCCTGAGACGGCGTTTCAACCGGGCGGCAAAAAAACCGTCCATGTGGTCCGCCTCGGGCCAGGTTTTAAAAAAACCGTCACGGGTTAAAAACCGAGAATATGAATCAAAATGGAACCCGGTGTCAATGGAAAAATCCTTTCGCTTGTCCAGAAAACGCTGCACCACGGCTTCGTTTTCTTCAGATTCGCAGGAACAGACCGCGTAGACCAGGATTCCGCCGGGCCTGACCAGATTGGCGGCCGACCGGATCATTTTTTTCTGCAGGGAGGACAGCCTGTGGATGTCTTTGAGCGAGCGTTTCCATCGGGTGTCCGGGTTGCGCTGCAAGACCCCAAGGCCGGTGCAGGGGGCGTCCAGCAGAACCCGGTCGAAATATCGGTCAAAATCCCGGATGGTGGTGTGCGTCAGGTCCAGGGATCTGGTTTCGATTCCGTTCAGGCCCAGGCGTAAAGATTCCCGACGAAGCGTAGCCAGTTTTTCGGCATCCAGATCACAGGCCGTCACCTCTCCTGCGCCCCTCAGCATCTGGGCAATGTGAAAGGTTTTTCCCCCCAGACCGGCACAGGCATCCAGAATGGATTCGCCCGGCTCCGGGGCCAATATTTCCGTGACGATCTGGGCCGCTTCGTCCTGAACATGGAACCAGCCGTTGCAAAAGGCTTCCATTTCCTGAATGGGCCTGGACGGGTTGGAAAAGCGCAGCCCTCGCTGAGCATATCGGGTGAATTCTATATGTTCGGCGCAAAGAGACAGGCTTTGGGCCAGATTTTCGCGATCGGTCCTGAGGGGGTTGCAGCGGACCGTGATCATGGGGATCCGGTTGATTCTGAGTCCCAGTGCCCGGGTTTTTTCCAGTCCAAAGGCCTTGATCCATTTTTTTGCCAGCCACAGCGGAAGGGAGTGGGTTATGGAAACGGCTTCGGCCGGATCTTTGGACGGGTCCGGCAGGGGCAGCCGCCCGTGATTTTCCGCCGCGTTTCGAAGCACCGCATTGACAAATCCGGTGGCTCTGGATCCGGACAGGGACCGGGCCAGATCCACGGCCGTGTGGATGGCCGCGAAAACAGGGATGCGGTCCATATAGAGAATCTGAAACAGGGCAAGCCGGAGAATGTACAAAACAGGCAACTCGATTTTTTCCATCCGGGTCCTGGAAAATCCCCGGATGGTCCAGTCGATGGCTTCCCGGTTCCGCAGAACACCGAATATCAGGGCGTTGCAAAGGCTTCGGTCGTTGGGGGGCATCCCGGCCATATCGTTTGCATACCCGTCCATCACCCGGGTCAGGGTATGGGGACTGTCATGCCAGGAAACCAGCACGTTCAGGGCGATGCGTCTCGGATCCGTCATTGTCCGTCATCAAATCGCAATGGAGGGGTGATGGCGTGACCTCGTAGAAATTCATCCGCCTTCAGCCGTTTGCCGGATGCGCCCATGAGTTCGAGGACCACGAGGCTGCCTTGTCCCGTGGCCACATGGATCCCCTGACGATCACATCGGAAAATGACCCCGGGGTCATGGAGACACGGCTCATCCACATACAGAGCCTTGAAAATTTTGATCATTTTGTTCCCGAGGCGGGTGAATGCGGACGGCCAGGGCGTCATGGCCCGGATATGAGCGAGAATACGCGGCCCGGGCAGATGCCAGTTGATCTGTCCGTCGCTTTTGGTCAGCATTTTGACGTAGGTTGCCCGGGATTCGTCCTGGGGGACCGGCTGAATATTGTCCTTCAAAACGGCCCGAATCGTTTTGACGATCAGGTCCGCGCCCATGAGGGCCAGTCGGTCGTGGAGATCCTGGGTTGTATCCCGGTCCGACAGGGGGGTCTGGGCGGACATCAGGATATCCCCCTTGTCCATGGCTTTCTGCATGACTATGGTGGTGACCCCGGTCATGGTATCCATGTTCAGGATGGCGGCCTGAACGGGGGAAGGGCCCCGGTATCTGGGCAGAAGTGAGGCGTGGATGTTGACCGGATAGATTCGGGGAATATCCAGCAGGCGCTGGGACAGAATCTGGCCGTAGGCCGTGACCACATAGAAATCCGGCTCCAGGGAAACAAAGGTTGCCGCCGCTTCTTCGGTGTTGATACGTTCCGGCTGAAACACATCGATGCCCAGCTTGAGGGCCGATTGTTTGACAGGAGAAGGCGCCGGCTGCCTGCCCCGGCCTTTGGGCCGGTCCGGCTGGGTGACCACCAGGCGCACGGTCATGTCCTTTTCCGAAGCCAGGCGCTCCAGGGCGGGAACGCTGAATTCCGGCGTCCCCATGAAAATGATTCGTGTCTCAGTCATCGGTGGGTTTCAGCATCTTGGCCAGTTTTTTCTTGTAAAGGGACCGTTTCAGCACACTGATGCGGTTGATAAACAAAATACCGTCCAGATGGTCGATTTCATGCTGCATGATAACGGACATAATGCCTTCGGCCCTGAAGTCCACCGGGTTTCCGGATATATCCAGGGCTTTGACCCGAACGGTTTCATACCGCTTCACGTCGGCATTGAAATCCAAGACACTCAGGCAGGCTTCTTTTTCCGATACAATGCTGCCCCTCGCCTCGATGATTTCCGGATTGATCAATGCCCGGAATTCGGGTTTCGACCCGTCATCATCCGGGTCACCGGCATGGACGTCATACACGATCACTCGTTTGTTCACACCCACCTGGGGGGCGGCCAGACCCACTCCGGGGGCGTCGAACATGGTTTCACCCATATCCGCCGCCAGAGAGCGGATCTCGTCGTCAATGGATTCGACCCTCACGGAAGGCTGCAAAAGCGATTTTTCAGGATAGGTTACAATTTTACGAATGGCCATTTTTTGCTAATACGTCCTTTGCGGTTTCGATATCTTTTCGGATCTGGTCGGACAGCTCCCGGATGCCGGCAAATTTTTTCTCGTCTCGGAGCCTTTGGACCATGTTCACCCGGATGCGGGTTCCATAGATATCATGGTTGAAATCGAGGATGTGGACCTCGATGGTAAACTGGTGATCGTCAAAGGTCGGTGAAAAACCGATATTGGCGACGCCCTGAAAGTTTCCTTGAACGGTTTCCACTGTGACCGCGTAGACCCCCACTTTCGGGCACAGCTCATCGTGCAGTTTAATGTTGGCGGTGGGAAACCCCAACTGGCTGGCCCCCCGGTGACGGCCTTGAATCACCTTGCCCCGGATCTGGTAGTGGCGGCCCAGATATTTGAAGGCCTGATCCACTCTGCCCTCCATGACGATTTCCCGGATACGGGTGCTGCTGATACGCTCGCCTTGCTCCTTCTCCACATAGGTCCAGGGTGAGACAATGGTATCGAACCCAAGCCGCTTGCCTTCATTCATCAAGAGATGCGTATTCCCGGTACGGTCTTTGCCGAATGAATAGTCCGAACCGATTATGATGGCTTTCATTCCGATTTTATCGACGAGCACCTCCTGGATAAAATCATGGGCGGAAATGGAAGCGAATTCCATGTTGAACGGAATGCACAAAAGGACGTCCAATCCACATTTTTCAATGAGTTCGAGTTTCTGATCCCGGCGTGTGATCAGGGGCGGACCGGCAATTCCCAGAGCCTTCAGGGGATGGGGATCAAAGGTCATGGTCACGGAAGTGCCGTCTATCTGCCGGGCCTTTTGGATCACCTGCCGGAAAAGGCTCTGATGGCCTTTATGAACACCGTCGAAATTGCCGATGGTGATCACCGCATTTTTAAACGGTGTCGTTATGTGATCGAGATTTTCAATTAACTCCATAATACCCTTTTCTTTTTTTCGAACAATTATCTTGACAAAGTTTTCGAACACGTATATATAGCCTAACTGTTGTTTTTAAGCAATCTTTAATTCCCATCACCAAGTTGAAGGGAAACGCTTACTGCCGAAGTGGCGGAATTGGTAGACGCACCAGTTTCAGGGACTGGCGAGCGCATGCTTGTGGGAGTTCGAATCTCCCCTTCGGCACCACAAATCTTCCCTCTCTGATCAACAAGCCGAAGTGGTGGAATTGGTAGACACGCTAGACTTAGGATCTAGTACCGCAAGGTGTGGAGGTTCAAGTCCTCTCTTCGGTACCAAATAATGTGGATTTTTGTAATTCACCCATTATTTGCTAACGCAGGACAGAAAATCACTATTTTTGGTGTCATATGGGCATTGTATGCTCCTGATTATATTTCCAAGATTTTGTCAGTCAGGGTCTGCACCCCCCCCACGAGCCCTGAACTCTTCTCTTATCTCATCATCCCGGGTGTGATATGCCTGTGTACAGACAGGACAAGGATAATCTGTCAAACCAGAGGGGCCACCCCGAGGCTTACGCTCATAATTGGCATAATGCAGTGGGCCCCCACAAAAGGGCAACGAAGGCTTCGGGTCTTAGAGGCCAAATCCACATCTATCTCGTAAAGGAGAGAAAATAATGATTGGTTTGTCAGGGTATCAAGTGGTATCATAGTTCCTGCCATTTTGGGGTATTGTGGCAGGAGCCTCCGTCAACGAACTGGCCAAGGAAAATGAGGGGGTTCCTTCTTTCCTCCCTCATCCTTTTGGTCCATTTCAGATCATTTTTCCATCATTTTTTTTGCCCGCCCTTATAGACAGCCTTAGAAATGTCTCCCACGGTGACCTTTGGCCTTTGCTTAAGTCCAAACACGGACAGGTGCCTCTACTGATGCATGTGGCCGGTTTTTGAACGATGATTTTGGCTGGTTTTTAAGCCGAAGTTACCAGAGGACTTTTTATTATAAAAATCA
>CAZQIX010000063.1:0-20901 GCA_964593855.1 uncultured Desulfobacula sp.
GATTGCCGTATTTTGCCTTCCCGGCCCGGATGAAGGAAATGGTGAAAATCGTGACCGCACTCGATGACGCGGCCCTGCGCAAATTCGGATTGGTACTCATGCTGGCCGGCCTGATGATCGTCTATGTCGCCATGAGAGGCCGGTAATGTACCAACTCTCCGATTACGCCTATGACCTCCCGCCGGAAAAAATCGCCCAGAGGCCCTGCGCCGAACGAAGTGATTCCAGGCTGATGCGGATTCAGAGGCGGACGGGGGAGATGACCCATCACCGGTTCCGGGACCTGGTCCGGATCCTGAGACCGGATGATCTCCTGGTGATCAACAATACCCGGGTGATTCCGGCCCGGCTGAAGGGTAAAAAGGCGACGGGCGGGGCCGTCGAGGTGCTCATCATCGATTACGCAGCCGGTCTGCGACATCTTGAAGCCGACGGGCATTTCCAATGCGACTGCCTGGTCAAAGCGTCCCGGCAACCGGAGCAGGGCGCCCGGCTGTTTTTCAAGGATCTGATGACGGCCGAAGTGACGGCGGTGAAAAACAATATCCGGGAGATCCGGTTCTTCTGCGACGGATATTTTCCCGAGGTGCTTTCCCGGCTGGGTGAAATTCCGCTGCCGCCTTATATCCGAAGAGACGATCAAAGCCTTGCCGATGGAGACCGGCAGGCCTATCAAACCGTATATGCCCGGCAGGAAGGGGCTGTGGCCGCTCCCACGGCAGGCCTGCATTTCACCCCGGATCTCATGGCCGCTCTGGAGAAAAAAGGGATTGAATTCGTTCCCCTGACCCTTCATGTGGGATACGGCACCTTTGTACCCGTGAAAATCGAGGATATCCGCCGGCATGCCATTCATTCCGAATTTTTTCACCTGCCCGGCCCGAGTGCGGAACGGATCAACGAGGCCCGCAAGATGGGCCGACGCATCGTGGCCGTCGGCACCACCAGCGTCCGGGTCCTGGAGTTCATGTCGGACGAAACCGGTCGGATCAGGCCCGGTTCGGGCATGTGTGATCTGTTTATCTATCCCGGGTATACGTTCAGATGCGTGGATGCCGTGATCACCAATTTCCACCTGCCCCGATCCACATTGCTCATGCTGGTCTCCGCCTTTTACGACCGGGAAAAAATGCTGGCCGTCTATGCCCGGGCCGTTGAGAACGACTACCGGTTTTTCAGCTACGGCGACGCCATGATCATAGAATGATATACCATGCTGACTTTTGAACTTCACAAACCGTCCGCGAAAGCCCCGGGCAATGACATCTGCCGGGCCCGGCTGGGCACTCTGACCACCGAACACGGACGGATCCCCACGCCCGTTTTCATGCCCGTGGGAACGGTGGGATCGGTGAAATCCCTGAGTCCGGAAGACCTGGACCATTGCGGGGCCCGGATCATCCTGGGCAATACCTATCATCTGTATCTTCGGCCGGGCATGGATGTGATCCGCTGCCACGGCGGACTCCACGATTTTATCCGATGGGACCGGCCCATACTGACGGATTCCGGGGGGTATCAGTTTTTTTCCCTGGCCCGGCTGGCAAAATTTACGGACGAGGGGGTCGTTTTCCAGTCCCATATCGACGGCTCCCGGCATGTGTTCACCCCGGAAAAAGCCGTGGAGATCCAGACGACCCTGGGTTCGGACATCATGATGTCCCTGGACTGGTGCATGGGGTATCCGGCTGATGAAAAACAGACTCTGGCGGCCTTGAATCAGACTACCCGGTGGGCCCGGAGGGGATACGAGGCCTGGCGGGCCCAGGGAAGCCCCCATAACCTGTTCGGCATCGTCCAGGGCGGGATGTACGCTCCGCTTCGTTCCCTTTCCGCCGAACAGATCACTGCCGTGGATTTCCCCGGGTTCGCCCTGGGCGGATTGAGCGTGGGCGAACCCAAGGAACTCATGTATGAGATGGCGGATCACACCCTGCCCCTGTTGCCGACACACAAACCCCGATACATCATGGGCGTTGGAACCCCCGAGGACCTGGTGGAGCTGGTGGGCATGGGCTGCGATATGTTCGATTGCGTCATGCCGTCGAGGAATGCCAGAAACGGCCAGTTGTTCACTTCCCGGGGTACCATGAACATTGCCAACGCCCGTTACCGTCTGGATAAAGCCCCTTTGGACGAGGATTGCGGGTGCTACACCTGCCGGAATTATTCCCGGAGCTACCTGAGGCATCTGTATAAATCAAGGGAATTGCTGAGTTATCGGTTGAACACCATCCATAACCTGTATTATTATCTGAATCTGATGGCTGAAATAAGAATGGCCATTGCCGAAAACCGTTTCCCGGACTTTCGGAAACGCTTTTATGATCAACGGCGGGACAGCCTCTGAGGTCTGCGGACAAACGAAGGAAACCAAGCGCCATGCATGAAATGGGAATCGCCCAGCAACTGGTCCGGATCGCCCTGGATGCCATTCCTCCGGAAATGGCGCACCCCATTGTCAAAACCGTTCATCTGAGAATCGGAAAACTGGCCTCGGTGGTCGAACACAGTTTGGCTTTCTGTTTTGAGATCATTACCCGGGATACGGCCCTGGCGTCCGCAACCCTCGATATTGAATGGATCCCGGTGCGGGTAGTCTGCCGGTCCTGCGGCACGACCCGGGAAGTCACCGACCCGGTGTTCCGATGCCCCCATTGTGAAGAAGGGGATGTGGTGCTGTTGAGCGGCCGGGAGATCGAGATCACCTCTCTGGAGCTGGCGGACGAACCCGGAGAGGCATTGCGGCCCTAACCAAAGGGAAATCAACCATGGAAATCAAAATTCAAAAAAGAGTGCTGGAGGCCAATGAAACCCAGGCCGAGAAAAACCGGAAATTTTTCAGGGGAAAAAATGTCTTTGTCCTGAACATGATGTCTTCGCCGGGCTCGGGAAAAACCCAGACCCTTTGCCGGACCCTGAATCGTTTGATGCCGGGGATACGGGTGGGGGTGATCGTGGGTGACATCTGCACCTCCAATGACGCGGACCGGCTGATGAAAACCGGGGCAGGCGTGATCCAGATCAACACGGACCAGTTCGGCGGCGACTGTCATCTGTCCGCCGGCATGGTCATGGACGCGGCCGTGCGCCTGGGATGCGATGACCTGGATCTGCTGGTGGTGGAAAACATCGGCAATCTGGTCTGTCCGGCCGAATTCGATATCGGCGAAGACGCCAGGGCCGTGGTTCTGAGCGTGACCGAGGGCGAAGACAAACCATTGAAATACCCTTTGATGTTCCGTGTCGCGGATGCGGCCATCCTCAACAAGATCGATTTGCTGCCCTATCTGGACGCGGATGCGGCCCTGGCCGTGGACAACATGAAAAAAGTGCATCCGAGCATGCCGGTATTTGAACTGTCGGCCAGAACGGGGGAAGGATTTGAACCCTGGCTGGACTGGTTGAAGATCAAAGTGTTCGAGAAAACGGGAACAGGGTTGTAACCCGACCCGGGAGGTGTGTAATGGAACGGAAACAAGCGGCTTTTGCCGGGTCCTGGTATCCTTCGGGGGCCCGTGACTGTGAATCGGCCATCCAGCGGTTTTTGACAGACGGGCAGGGATCCCCGCGAGGGGACTTTTTGGCCGTCGTGGTTCCCCATGCCGGCTGGGTGTATTCGGGATCCATCGCCTGCCGGGGGATTGCCGCGCTCAGGCCTGAAAATACGTCCGACGCGCAGGTGGACACGGTGATTCTGTTCGGGGCCCACATGCATCGGCAATCCGAACCTTTTATCCTGACCCACGGAGCCCTGGAAACCCCCCTGGGCGACATCGAAGTGGACCAAGAGCTTTCGGAACGTCTGTCCGACGGCATCAGCCTCCGCAAGCGATCTCCTTCCCGGTTTCCGGATGAAAACACCATTGAGTTGCAACTGCCGTTCATCCGGTATTTTTTCCCCATGTCCAGAATCGTTGTCGTGGGCGTGGCCCCGACCTTTTTTGCGCCCATCGTCGGCAGCATGGCGGTGCAGGAAGCGGTTGGGCTGGGCAGGACCATCCGGGTGATCGGGTCCACGGACATGACCCATTACGGACCGGATTTCGGGTTCACGGATGCGGGAACCGGCCTAAAAGCCGTGGAATGGGTCCGTCAGACCAACGACAAAGCCGCCGTGGACGCAATGGCGGCCATGGATGAGGAGAAAATCATCGCCGAAGGGCTTTCCAACCACAACATGTGCTGTCCGGGCGCGGTTGCGGCCACGGTTGCCGCTGCCCGGAAACTGGGCGCCGACCGTGCCGTGGCCTTTGACTACGCCACCAGTTACGAGAAATCGGCCGGCGCCAGTTTCGTGGGGTATGCCGGAGTGCTTTACGCCCGATCCTGAATGAACCGGACGGCTTTGTTGATTCTGTCCAGGGTTTTTTCCCGGCCCAGGGCCAGGATCATTTCGAACAAGCCGGGACTCACCTTGGAGCCGGTGAGGGCCACCCTCAAAGGCTGGGCGATCTTCCCGAATTTCAGACCGGTTTCTTCCAGAATGGTTTTGAACGATGCCTCCAGGCTGTCCTGGTCAAAGGATTCAAGGGCGGCTATTTTTTTTTGGCTGGTTTCCAATACCGGCAGGAGATCCGGGGTTAAAAACTGCTCGGCCGCGGCCGGGTCGTAATCGACTTCCCTGAAGTAGAATACAGCGGATTCGGCCATGTCCTTCATGGTTTTGCTGCGGGGCTGAAGGGTCTGGATCACGCCGTGGACAAAGGGGGTGTCGTCCGCCTCGATGCCCAGGTCGCGCAGATGGAACAAAAGCGGGTCCGCCAGCTCCTCCGGGGATTTATGCTGGATATGTCTGGCGTTTAGGGCCATCAGCTTGTCCGTGTCGAACATGGAGGCCGACCGGCCCAGGTGATCGAGATCGAACGTTTCAATGAGTTCGGCCCGCTCAAAAAACTCCTGATCTCCATGGGACCAGCCCAGCCGGACCAGATAATTGATCATGGCGTCGGGCAGGAATCCCATTTTCCGGTATTCGCCCACGGACATGGCCCCATGCCGCTTGCTCAGCCGGGTCCGATCCGATCCCAGGACCATGGGAACATGGGCGAACAACGGAAGATCGGCTCCCAGGGCCTGATAGATGAGCATCTGCTTGGGAGTGTTGATCAAATGATCGTCTCCCCGGATGATGGTGTTGATGCCCATGGTGATATCATCCACGACCACGGCCAGGTTGTACATGGGGGACCCGTCGCTGCGCCGGATGATGAAATCGTCGATCTCGGCGTTCTGAAAAGCCGTGTTGCCTTTGACCCGGTCTTCGACCACCGTGACGCCGGTGTCCGGTGTCCTCAGCCGGACCACGGTATGCTCCGATTTTTTCAGGTTCCGATCCCTGCATCGGCCGTTGTACATGGGTTTCAGCCCTTTGGCCCGGGCTTCTTCCCGCATGGCGTCCACTTCTTCCGGGGTGCAGGAACAGTAATAGGCATGCCCGGAGGCCAGAAGTCTGTCGATGTATTCATTGTAAACGGCGTAGCGCCTGGTTTGGAAGTAGGGGCCTTCATCCCAGTCGATCCCGAGCCATTCCAGGGATTCCAGGATGGCATCCGTGGATTCGCTGGTGGACCGGGCCGCGTCCGTGTCTTCTATCCGCAGGACAAACCGGCCGCCCGTTTTTCTGGCATAAAGCCAGTTGAAAAGGGCGGTTCGCGCCCCTCCGATGTGAAGATAGCCGGTGGGCGAGGGAGGAAATCGGGTTACGATGGTTTGGCAGGAAGGATTCATGCTTGCTCCGTTAAAGGTTGTAAAATCGAGCCCTTACCTATCATAAAACTTTCCGGAGAGCAACAGGGTTTAATTCCTTGACACTGATTTTAATTTAAGGTAAATAAATATGTTTTATTGGACCCGTTTCCGTAAAATAAATGATAATAAAATAATATAGTTAGGAGAAACCCATGGCAGTACCCAAGCAGCGAAGCTCAAAATCGAGAGGCAGAAAAAGACGGACCCATTACAAAACGAGCGCGCCCACCGTCGGTGTTTGCCCCGAATGTCAGGAACCCAAACTTCCCCATACGGCCTGCCCGGAATGCGGCGCTTACAAGGGCAGAAACGTCAATCCCCCGGAAGCGAGCGAAGAATAGGCATAAGGAGGCGTCCTGAACCATGACTGTTGAAACCAAGGTAAAAAAAGTGATTGCGGAAAAAATTCCGGGGCTGGACATGGACGACATACTTCCGGAAGCCTCTCTGATCGAAGACCTCGGTGCGGATTCCCTGACCATTGTGGAGTTGATCATGTCCATGGAGGAGCTGTTCGATATCGAGATCGATGATGAGGACGCGGAAAAAATCGTGACCGTCCAGGATGCGATCGACTATATAAAGGCCAAACTCTAAATCATGAAGGCGGATCAGCATCAACCCATCATCATCGGAAGCGACCACGCCGCCTTCGAACTCAAGGAAAAAATAAAATCCTTTCTCACCTCCGAAGGATACACGGTGGAGGATGCGGGTACGCACAGTGATGCGTCCGTCAACTATGTGGACTATGGCCGGAAAGTGGCGGAAAAAATATCCAGGGGGGATTTTTCCAGAGGTATTCTGCTCTGCGGCACCGGCCTGGGTATGTCCATGGCGGCCAACCGGTTTCCGGGCGTCCGGGCGGCCCTTTGCTCCGACGTGTTTTCCGCCAGAATGAGCCGGGCCCATAACGACGCCAATATCCTTGTGCTGGGGGGCCGTATTCTCGGAGACATTCTGGCCTTCGAGCTGGTCCGGACCTGGCTGACAACGGAATTCGAAGGCGGTCGTCATTTGGAGCGGATCAGGAGCATGGACGCCTGAAGAAGGTATTTGACAACAGGAGATTGTGATTCCAACGGGATATTCATTATGGGCTGGATACAGACAACAGATGCACAAGTGGCAAGGATCATCGATCAGGAAACCGAGCGCCAGAAATACGGACTGAATCTCATTGCTTCGGAAAACACCGTGAGCCGGGCGGTCATGGAAGCCCAGGGATCGGTTCTCACCAACAAATACGCGGAAGGATACCCCGCCCGCCGCTATTACGGCGGATGTGAATTCGTGGACCAGGTGGAAGACCTGGCCATGGAAAGGGCCAGACGGCTTTTCCATGTCGAATACGCCAATGTTCAGCCCCATTCCGGTTCCGGGGCCAATATGGCAGCCTATTTCTCAATACTCAATCCCGGGGATCGGATCCTGGCCATGGATCTTTCCCACGGGGGGCATCTCACCCATGGTTCGGCCGTGAGCTTTTCCGGCAGGCTGTTTCAATTCGCCCATTACGGACTGTCGCCGGAGACGGAAATGATCGATTTGAACCAGGTCGCGGATCTGGCCCGGAAACACCGGCCCCGCCTCATTGTGGCAGGGGCGAGCGCGTACCCTCGCATCATCGATTTCAAAGGGTTTTCCGAAATCGCTAAATCCGTGGATGCCCTGTTCATGGTGGACATGGCCCATATCGCCGGTCTGGTGGCCGCTGATGTGCACCCAACGCCCGTGGGATGGGCCGATATCATCACTTCCACCACCCATAAAACCCTGCGCGGTCCCAGGGGGGGGCTGATTCTCTCGTCCGAAGCCTTTGCCAAAAAAATCAGCGCGCAGATTTTCCCGGGTATCCAGGGCGGCCCTCTCATGCATGTGATCGCCGCCAAAGCCGTGGCCTTTAAAGAGGCACTGACGGATGATTTCAGGCAATATCAGCGCCGGGTGGTGAAAAATACGGTCGTCCTGGCCGAGGTGCTCATGGAACGGGGATATCGACTGGTATCCGGCGGAACCGATAACCACATGGTGCTGGTGGATTTCAGCGGCCGGGACCTCTCCGGCAAAGAAGCGGAAGAGCGTCTGGGCCGTGCCAATATAACCGTTAACAAAAATTCCGTGCCCAATGAAAAACGGAGCCCCTTTGTGACGTCCGGCATTCGGATCGGCATGCCCCTGGTCACGTCCAGAGGTGTGACCGAGGAGGCCGCCCGGATCATCGGCGGGTTCATCTGCGATGTCCTGGATGACGCATCCTGCGTGGATTCCGTCAAGGCCAAGGTGCGAGATCTCTGCACCCAGTACCCTTTGTATGACGAGACATGAGCATGTCCGCTCCTAACCCGGTTCCGTCGCCGGAAAGACCTTCCTGGCACGACTATTTCATGGGCATCTGCGAACTGGTGGCCGGTCGTTCCACCTGTATCCGCAGAAAAGTCGGGGCGGTTCTGGTCAAAGAGAAACGAATTCTGTGTTCGGGATACAACGGAGCCCCGGCCAATATTCCCCACTGCTGCGAAACCGGCTGTCTTCGGGCGGAACTGCGGGTTCCGTCCGGAGAAAAACATGAGCTGTGCCGAGGGGTTCACGCAGAACAGAACGCCATCATTCAGGCGGCTTTTCACGGGATCGCCGTAAACGGCGCCATCCTTTACTGTACCCATCAACCCTGTTCCATCTGCGCCAAAATGATCATCAATGCCGGTATTCGAACGGTTTATTACAAGAACGGGTATCAGGACCCCATGACCCTGGACATGTTCGACCAGGCCGGCGTCGCGCTGATCCGTCTCGGAGAATGAGATCAAGGGGCCGTCATGAAATGTCCATTTTGTGGAAACCGGGACACTAGGGTGATCGATTCCCGGCCGGGCAAGATCGAATTCGAGATCCGCCGCCGCCGGGAATGCCAGTCTTGTGAACGCCGGTTTACCACCTATGAGCGGCTGGAACAGGCCCCGCTCGTGATCGTGAAAAAGGACGGGCGCAGGGAGGCGTTCAACCGGGAGAAAATTCTCACCGGCATCAAAAAGGCCTGCGAAAAAAGAGCCATCAGTATGGATCAGATCGAGGCCCTGGTGGATGAGATCGAACAAACCCTGACAGAGGGAAGCGCGCGAGAAATTCCTTCCAAAACCGTGGGGGAAAAAATCATTCAGGCCCTGAAAAAAATCGATGACGTGGCCTATGTCCGGTTTGCATCCGTGTATCGGGAGTTCAAGGATGTGGCGGATTTTATCCAGGAGCTCAGAAGCCTTCTCCCCAAAGAATGTCTGCCCGCTGAATTCGAAGGGTTTGCCGACAAGAAACATGACCCGTCTTGATTACATGCGGCAGGCCATTGAGCTGGCCCGAAACGGCAAGGGATGGACATCCCCCAATCCCTGCGTGGGGGCTGTGGTGGTCAGGGACGGGCGCGTGGTCGGGCGGGGCTGGCACCGAGCGGCCGGCAAGGCCCACGCCGAGGTGGAAGCCATCGATGACGCCGGGTCGGCGGCACAGGGCGCCACCCTTTATGTGACCCTCGAACCCTGCAACCATTTCGGTAAAACGCCGCCCTGCACCCATAAAATTGTAGAGGCCGGAATCCGGACCGTCGTGGTCGGTTGCCGGGATCCCAACCCCTTTGTCAGCGGCGGAGGTATTCAACATCTGACCGAAAACGGGATCATCGTCATTCAGGGGGTGATGGAACAGGAAGCCCAAACCCTGATCGAGGACTTCATCTGGTACACCCGAAACCATCGGCACCCCTTTGTCATTCTGAAAACCGCCTCCACCCTGGACGGCCGCACCGCGACAGTCACAGGGGATTCCCAATGGATCACCAGCCCCGAGGCCCGTGCCCACGCCCATCGGATCCGCCATGAGGTGGATGCCGTTTTGATCGGTTCCGGCACTTTGAATGCCGACAATCCTTCGCTGACCTCGCGGGTGGACGGCCAAAAAACCCGTGACCCGTTGCGCGTGGTGCTGGACACCCATCTCACCATCAGGGAGGACGCTCGCCTGCTGAATCAGACATCCAGTGCCGGCACCCTGATCGTCACCCATGCGGGGTCATGCGGAGACAAGCGTGACCGTCTCCGGAAGAAAGAGGTTGAAATTCTGGATGTGTCTTTGAAAAACGGGCTGCTTGATTTAAACGAACTCATGATTAGTTTAGGCAGGATGTCCCTGCTCAGTGTCCTGATCGAGGGCGGGGCCACGGTGGCCGGATCTGCCCTGCGGGCCGGAATTGTGAACAAGGTCATGATGTATATGGCCCCCAAAATCCTGGGGGGCGGAGACGGACGGCCCCTGTTCGAAGGTCCCGGGCCGGAACGGATCAGGGATGTCCTGGCGTTGAAAGATATGAAAGTCGCCGGTGTGGGGCCGGATCTGCTGGTCACCGGTTATTTGAAATGACAACGATGGATGAAAAAGGGATGAGCGCTGTTGTTTACCGGAATTATTGAAAGCCTTGGGACCCTTCGTCGGGTGGAAGTCCGGGGAGAGGGCAGAATCCTTCATATCGGATGTGATCTGGATCTGTCCGCCACTCGGATCGGAGATTCCATAGCCGTAAACGGAGCCTGCCTGACGGCGGTTTCGGTGGAAAAAAACGGGTTCACGGTGGATATGGCTCCTGAAACAGTTGTCCGCACGACTTTCAAACGCCTGATACCGGGTTCCCGGGTGAATATTGAACGGGCCCTGAGACTGTCGGATCGGATCGACGGTCATCTCGTGTCCGGCCACATCGACGGAACGGGCGCGATTTCTTTTCTGGAGCGGAAAAGCAACGCGCTGATCCTACGGATCGATGTGCCGCCCGCCCTGGCCGGGGACATGATCGAAAAAGGATCCGTGGCCGTGGACGGTATCAGCCTGACCATCAACCGATGCACGGATCGGTCCTTTGAGGTCAGCATCATTCCCCACACCGCCGATATCACCACCATCGGCCGGAAACGGGTGGGGGACGAGGTGAACATCGAAACGGACATGATCGGGAAATATGTCAGAAAATGGGTACTGCAGGACCGGGCCTCGGTCAACGACGCCGGTTCGGAAGGCCGTACCGATATCAGTGTGGAACTTCTCGCCAGAAATGGTTTTTTATAAGTGTTACAAGCCTAAGGATGGATGAAAAAATGCCGCATTTAACGATCGAACAGGCCATAGAAGACATCAGACAGGGGAAGATGGTCATCCTGGTGGATGATGAAGACCGAGAAAACGAAGGTGACCTGACCATGGCGGCCGAGGCCGTCACTCCGGAAGCCATCAATTTCATGGCTCGATACGGACGGGGACTCATCTGCCTGTCCCTTGATTCCAGCATCGCCGACCGGCTGGAACTGCCCATGATGGTGGAAAACAACACCTCCCAGTACGGTACCGGATTCACGGTGTCCATAGAAGCCAAACGGGGTGTGACCACCGGCATTTCAGCGGCCGACCGGGCCACGACCATCCTGACGGCCGTGGCCGATGACACCAGGCCCGGCGATATTGCACGTCCCGGGCATGTGTTTCCGCTCCGGGCCCGGGATGGAGGGGTCATGGTTCGGATCGGACAGACCGAAGGTTCCGTGGATCTGGCTCGACTGGCCGGTCTGAAACCGGCCGGCGTGATCTGTGAAATCATGGACGATGACGGCACCATGGCCAGAATGCCGTCTCTTGAAAAATTTTCGGAAAAGCACGGCATCGGCATCTGTACGGTGGCCGATCTGGTGCGATACCGGCTCCGCACGGAAAGCTTCGTGAAGCGGGCCGCCCAGACCATTATCCCGACCCGGGTGGGAGGTGAGTTCACCATTATCGCCTATGAAAACGATATCGATCAGCTCACTCATATAGCCCTGGTCAAGGGCGAGATCGATCCGGAAAAAGCGGTCCTGGTCCGGGTGCATTCCGAATGCATGACCGGAGATATTTTTTCTTCACTCCGGTGTGACTGCCAGGAGCAGCTTCACAAGGCCATGGCCATGATGGAAAAGGAAGGCAGCGGGGTTCTGCTCTATCTTCGCCAGGAAGGCCGCGGCATCGGCCTGGTGAATAAATTGAAGGCCTATGAATACCAGCGGCAGGGCATGGATACCGTGGAAGCCAACGAAAAACTCGGATTCAAGGCCGATATGCGCGATTACGGGGTGGGGGCGCAGATTCTGGTGGACCTGGGGGTCCGCAAGATGCGACTGATGACCAACAACCCCAAAAAAATGATCGGTCTGGAAGGCTATGGGCTCAGCGTGGTGGAGCAGGTTCCCATAGAGGTCGAAGCCAATTGTTACAACCAGGGATACCTGAAATGCAAACAGGCCAAGATGGGCCATCTGCTCCACATGTAGGACAGGTGCCCGCAGCGCACGTATACGGAGCAGAAAGCACGCAACCTATCAGGACAAGGACGGAAAATATGCCGAACATCATCGAAGCAGGATTACAGGCCAAGGGAAAGAAATTCGGGATCATTGCCTCCCGGTTCAATGATTTTATCACCGGAAGGCTCATCGAAGGCGCACTGGATGCGCTCACCCGCAGCGGAGCGGAAGACCGGGACATTACCATTCTCAAGGTGCCGGGCGCCTTTGAGATTCCGATGGCGGCCAAAAAAATGGCCGGTCTCGGGACATTCGACGCCCTGATCTGCCTGGGGGCCGTCATCCGGGGCGCCACGTCTCATTACGATTATGTGTGCGCCGAAGTTTCCAAGGGGATCGCCGCCGTCAGTCTGGAAGCGGGAATCCCGGTCATGTTCGGCATTCTGACCACCGAAACCATCGAGCAGGCCATTGAACGGGCCGGCACCAAGGCAGGCAACAAGGGGTTTGACGTGGCCCTCGGCGCCATTGAAATGGCCAATCTGTCGGACATCCTGAAAAAGGGCCGATAATCTCATGGGTGACCGTAGGCAGGCCAGAGAGCTGGCTCTCCAGGCACTTTTCTTCCTGGATATGACCGGGGTGGATCCGGAGGAAGGCGTGGAAGCCTTTTGTCTCAACAACCGGGAACAGCTCACCCCGGCGGTAAGGTCTTTTTTCCTGGATCTGGTGCAGGGTGTCCTGGCCCACAGTGCCGAAATCGACGGGTTGTTGAACAAATACTCAAAGAACTGGAAAACGTCCAGAATGCCTGCGGTGGACAGAAATATCATGCGAATGGCCACGTTCGAATTTTTAAAACGGCCGGATATCCCGGCCAGTGTGACCATCAACGAGGCTGTGGAGATCGGAAAAAAATACGGGTCTCGGGAATCCGGCGCTTTTATCAACGGGGTTCTGGACCGTCTCCGGTCTCTGGAAAAAATAGACGAACCGATGGTGAGCACCAATTTGTAAGTATTCGGAGGTTGTTGTGATTATCAAGAAACTCGAAGTTGGTCCCATCATGGCCAATTGTTTTATTGTGGGGTGTGAAGAAACCAAGGAAGCGGCGGTCATCGATCCGGGCGACGATGCCGACCGGATTCTCATGACCCTGGCCAAGTCCGGATTGAAGGCCAGATACCTGATCAATACCCACGGACATTTCGACCATGTGGGCGCCAACCGGCGGATGAAAGAGGTGACCGGCGCGACCCTGGCCATTCATCCGGAAGATGAACCCATGTTGACCCAGCTCTCCCGGTCCGCCAGGATGTTCGGTCTGGCGGCCGAAAATTCCCCTCCGCCCGATATCCGACTGCAGGACGGGGATGAGGTCACCTTCGGCCGGATCACTTTGACGGTCATCCACACCCCCGGCCATTCAATGGGGGGTATCTGCCTTTACACCCCGGGTCATCTGTTCGCCGGCGATACCCTGTTCGCCGGTTCCATCGGCCGGACGGACCTGAACGGCGGCGACTACGACACTTTGATCATGAGCATCAAAACCCGGCTGCTGGTACTGGACCCGGATACGGTGGTGTACACCGGTCACGGACCCGAAACCACCATCGGTCAGGAAAAGCGGCTGAATCCTTTCCTGAGATGACGGGAGGGCTGACCCATCTTCCGGTCCTCAGATCCGTCCATGAGGAAGCCTTTGATCCGGAGCGGCCCTTTGAACGGATTGCCGCCTGTCTTGCCGGGGAGGAAGGCACCGTCGTGCTGCTTTCGGGCTCGGATCTGGACTGCGCCCGATATCACCTGCTGGCTGTTCGGCCCTGGCTGTCGGTTCAAAGCCGGCGTCGCCGGGTCACGGTGCAGTGCCGGGAACGGGTCACGCGGATGGAAACCGATGTCCTGGAGGTGATCCAGGGCCTTGTGGACCGGTTTCGCCTGTCGGACGTTCCTTCCGATAGTCCCGTATGCGCCGGCCTGTTCGGATATCTGGCCTACGATCTCAAGGATCTGATCGAGCGCCTGCCCCGGACCTGTGCGGGGCATGATCTGCCGGACCTTTCTCTGTATGCGCCTTCCCTCGTTCTGGTGCATGACCGGCAGACCGGGAAGACAAGACTCTTCATTCCGGAGCTGTCCTGGCCGGACGATGGTGAACCGGCGGAAAACCGGGTGCGCGAGATCAAAAACTGGTTTCTGGAAAAGATCGAAAAACCGGTTCCGGAAGCAACTTTCGGCGTGGACGGCCGGGGGTTTGAATCCAGTCTGACCAAACAGCAATATCTGTCGTCGGTTCGCAAAATCATTGATTATCTCAGGGCCGGGGATATATACCAGGCCAATTTTTCCCAGCGGTTCGAAGCCGGTTTCTCAGGTGATGCCTACGCATTGTTTCTGGATTTGTACCGCCGCAATCCGGCCGCTTTTTTCGCTTATATCCATGCCGGGGATCACAGGGTGGTCTCCACCTCACCCGAGCGGTTCGTCCGGCAGACGGGCCGACGGGTGGAAACCCGTCCCATCAAGGGCACGGCCGCGCGGGGAAAAACGCCGGCGCAGGATCGGGAAAACGGCATCCGACTGGAGCGGAGCGTCAAGGACGATGCCGAACTTACCATGATCGTGGATCTCATGCGAAACGACCTGTCCCGGGTGGCGACCCATGGGAGCGTCCGGGTCAGAGAGCACAAGCGGCTGGAAGCCTATGAAAACGTGTTTCACCTCGTATCCATTGTCGAAGGGACGTTGAGGGACGATCAAACCTCCATCGATCTGATCCGGGCCACCTTTCCCGGCGGGTCCATCACCGGATGCCCCAAGATCCGCTCCATGGAGATCATCGATGAACTGGAACCGGTCAGGCGTCATGTCTATACCGGATCCATCGGATATATCGGTTTCCACGACACCATGGACCTGTCCATCGCCATCCGGACCGCCGTGATCGGCGGGGGCAGGATTTATTTTTCCGTGGGCGGCGGCATTGTTTATGATTCGGATCCGGAAAAGGAATTTCAGGAAACCCTGGACAAGGGAAAAACATTGATGGATTCTCTGACCGCCGTATCCGGCAAACAGCCGACCTTCCGGCCCAGGGCCTGGATCGACGGCCGGCAGGTGGACCAGGATCAGGCCCGGGTGCTTGCCGCGGGTATCGGGTTTCAGTACGGGGCCGGTCTGTTTGAAACCATCCGGGTGGATCGGGGTGTCATCTTCCGGCTGCCCGGGCACCTGGCCCGCATGAACCGGTCATGGGAAAGCCTTTTTGGCCGACCTGCGCCCGACATTACCTGGGAACACGTGATTTTGCCGCTGATCCGGATAAACGGCCTGGCGGACAAAACAGCCGCCGTCAAACTGATCATGGCCCGCCGGGACCCGGACGAGCATAGAGGCCCGTTTCTGGCGGCGTTTGCGAGGGAATATGAGCCCAGACCGGCCATCGCGGCCAAAAACGGGCTGGATCTGATCACTTTTCCCTATCCCCGCAGGTCGTTCCTGGCCGATCACAAAACCCTCAATTATCTGTATTACTACCAGGCCGGGCAGTACGCCCGGGCCAACCGGGGAGACGAAGCCCTGATCCTCAACGCGGACGGAACCGTATCCGAAACCAACACCGCCAGCCTTCTGTTTGTGGAAAACGGGTGCGTGACCATTCCGCAATCCGAGCACTGCCTTCCCGGGGTGACCTTGAACGCGGTGTTGACGATTCTGTCCGGCCGGGGGTATGATGTCCGGAAATTGAAAATCGGCAGCGACGACCTTCCCGCCCACCCGAACATCCTGCTGACCAATGCCCTCATGGGGGCGGTCAGGGTGATGAGCGTCGACGGCCGGGAAATCAAACACGACAAAGAGGTCTGTACCATGATCAACCGGGCCCTTTTCGGAATAGAGACAAAATAGGTGATCCATGAATCCGGATGTTCAAAAAATAAAGGCTGTCGTGTTCGACTGCGACGGGGTCCTGTTCGACACGTCGCTGGCCAATCGGAAATATTACGATGAGGTGCTCGCCGCATTCGGCAAACCCCCTCTGAACAAAGAACAGTTTGTAAACGTCCACATGATGACGGTCAGGGAAGCCATCGAATACCTGTTTTCGGACATGTCGGATCTCACCGAGGTCTATGATCGCCTGGCATCCATCGGATACCAGAAATTCACCGAATACATGGTCATGGAAAAAGGCCTGACCGATCTTCTGACCCGTCTGAAGGCAAAGGGATTTATCCGGGGGATCGCCACCAATCGGACCAACACCATGGAAAAAGTGCTGGCGGATTTTGATCTGGCCGACTGTTTTGAAGTGGTGATGACGGCGGCCAAGGTGAAAAACCCCAAGCCGGATCCGGAGCAGCTCTTCAGGATCATGGATCTTTGCCGGCTCCGGTCCGAGGAAATTCTTTTTATCGGAGATTCGGAATATGACCGCCGGGCCGCGGCCGGGGCCGGGGTCTGGTTTGCCGCCTATAAAAACCCGGATCTGAAGGGGAACTGGAACGTGTCGGCCATGGATGAAATTGCGGATATTTTGAAGATAAATTAATAAAATTCTTGACAAATTCGCCAATCCTCATTAAATCTTACAAGATTTTTTTGGTTGGAATTCATGATGAATGTTGGGATAACATTTGTCTTAGGTGCAACATAAACAAGGAGAACAAAGGATATGTCTAAATTAGTAGCCCCCCATGGTGGAAAAGGTCTTGTGATTTGCAAGCTCGAAGGAGCGGCACGTGACGCGGAACTGAAAAAAGCAGCCGGCCTGAAGAAGATTGAAATTTCCTCCCAGGTGAAAGGTGACCTGATCATGCTCGGTATCGGTGGATTCAGCCCGCTGAATGGTTTCATGACAAAAGCGGACTGGAAAAGCGTTTGCGCCGATTTCCTTCTGGCCGATGGTACCTTCTGGCCGGTTCCGGTCATGCTGGACGCTTCCAAGGAAGATGCGGCCGGTATCAATGTCGGTGATGAAATCGCCCTGGAAAGAAAGGGTGAAATCTACGCCACCATGAAAATCACGGAAAAATTCGGGCTGAGCGAAGACGAGAAAAAATGGGAATGCGAGAAAGTTTATAAAGGCAACGGCGACGATTCTAAAGACGAGGTTTTCTTTAAAAAAGCCATGGAAGATCATCCGGGAGTTCAGATGGTCATGGCACGAAAAGAATTCTGCCTGGCCGGTCCTGTCAAAGTCCTGTCAGAGGGCGAATTCCCCGAAAAATTCAAAGGTGTATACCTGACCCCGGCTGAAACCCGCGCCGTTTTCGACGAAAGAGGTTGGGCAAATGTTGCGGCTCTCCAGCTCCGTAACCCCATGCACCGATCCCATGAAATCCTGGCCAAGATCGCCATCGACGTATGTGACGGCGTTCTGATCCACTCCCTCATCGGAAACCTGAAACCCGGCGACATCCCTGCGGACGTCCGGATCGAATGCATCGACACCCTGATCAAAGGATACTTTGTTCCCCAGCATATCCTCAACGCCGGATATCCTCTGGACATGAGATATGCAGGTCCGAGAGAAGCCCTGCTTCACGCCACTTTCCGCCAGAACTACGGCGTGAACAAGATGATCATCGGTCGTGACCACGCAGGCGTCGGCGATTTCTACACACTGTTCGAGGCCCAGGAAATATTCGACAAGATCCCGACCCCGAAAGAACCGGGCAAAGCCCTGCTATGCCAGCCTCTGAAGATCGACTGGACCTTCTACTGCTACAAATGCGACGGCATGGCCTCTCTGAGAACCTGCCCGCATGGAAAAGAAGACCGCGTCGTTCTGTCCGGAACCAAACTGCGTCACGCTCTGTCCAACAACCAGCCGGTCGTGGATCACTTCGGGCGCGAAGAAGTTCTGGTCATTCTGAGAAAATACTATGCCTCTCTGACGGAAAAAGTGGAAGTCAAACTCCAGAGCCATGCAGAAGGCACCAAGATGTAATGTCGGTTTGACGAATTCAACGACAGCCTGATTGAAATACAGAAGGGGCCGCCCGCCGAGGATTCACGGTGAGCGGCCCCTTCCTGTTGGTGCGCCCTCGGCGCCTAGGAGCATTTCTGGTTCAGTTTGAAGCTCTCGTTGAAAATGTCCAGAAGTTTGACGTTCTGCTTGGCCATCATGACACTGTTTCCGCTGATGGCGTAAAAAAGGATGCTCAGACGGGTTTTGGACTCATCGGTCCGGATTCGCTTGATCTGGTTCTCATTGTAGTCGTCCACCAGCTCCCTCAAATAATGAAACTGCTCCACCGCGTCCTGACAGTCGATGATTTTCTTTTCCCTGAACGCGGTTTCCACCAGAAAGATGATATTGAGAAACACCTTCTTGATCTCCTGTAATTCGGCGATCTGGACGTCCAGAAGACCGGAATGCCGGTTGCTGACGTGCATGCTGGAGCGGATGACCGTATCCCGGTGACCGTCGGACAGTTTCTGAAGTCTTCGGATGATCTGATAATAATTGTATGAGATATGGTGGTCTTCCTTGGAAAGCAGGCGCAGCACCTTGAAGATATTGGCGATGATGATGTTGACGCTGTTCTGGAAATGTTTGACCCGGTTCCGCTCCTGCCGGAGGGTGACCAGATCGGACCTGAACAGGGCATCGAAAGAGATGTCCAAAGATTCCCGGATACTTTTCAAAAGAAAGGCCAGATGGTCGAAGGTCTGTGAAACGGCTTCCTGGAGGTTGTCGATTCTGTCCAGGGTGTAAATGGTCATTTCATCCTTGATTTTTTCCTGGGCTTTGTGCTTGTGATGGTTTTTCCAGATTACGAACACGGCAACGGCAACGGTCAGGATAAAGCCGGGTATTTTGAAATAGATCAGAGTGGCGGCAAACACAAAGGAAATCACAAAGGCGATGAAGGCGGTCAAAAACCATCCGCCGATGACCGTGAGTACCCCCGTAACCCGGAAAACGGCACTTTCCCGTCCCCAGGCCTGATCGGAAAAACTGGTGCCCATGGCCACCATGAACGTGACATAGGTGGTGGACAGGGGGAGCTTAAGGGACGTTCCCATGGACACCACGGCCGAGGCCACCATGAGGTTGACCGAGGCCCGGATCAGATCAAATGAGGGCTTCTCATCGGGTTGCAGGGGCGATCGGTCCGGATTGACCGGCATCAACCGTTTTCGAGTCATTCCCCGCAGAGTGTCGGGGGACAGGTTTTTCAAGGTCCCGAACAGAAAATCAAACAAATTCACAATTTTTCTGGACAGCCAGATGGATTCGAATTTTTCCATGCCTTCGTCCTGCTGTCCCAGCCGGATTTCCGTTTCCGTGACCCGCCGCGCCTTTTTCGACATCCACAGGGTGAGTACCATGATGGACCCGGCTATGAGCAGCATATAGGTGGGGGTATGGACTTTTTTGCCCAGGGCCTCCATGGTGAGCGCCAGGGGGTCCTGGGCGGCAAGGGCGGTTTTGAGCGCGGTCAGTCCGGCCAGGGGCACGCCGATGAAGTTGACCAGGTCGTTGGCGGCAAAGGCCGCGGCCAGGGCAAAGGTCCCGATGAGGACGACCAGCTTCAAGATATTGATTCTCAGAGCCGTCAGAAGGATTTGAAACAGAACGGCCGCGCTGATAAAGATCATTACCATGAGGGTGAAGGAATGGGTCTTGATCCAGGCCGCCGTCTGTTCGTTCAAGAAGGTTGCTCCTCCCGCACCCTGGACCAGAATGAAATAGGTGATGGCGGTCATGGCCAGTCCTCCCCAGATCGCACCATAGCGTTTAAGTCTGGGTTCATAGTCGAAGGTGAAAATCAGTCGGGACAGAAACTGGACCACGGCTCCGGAAAAAAAGGCCACCATGATGGACAAAAGAATCCCGCCCACGATGGCCATGGCCTTGGCTGTGTTGATGTAATCGAATAGAGCGGCCGAAGGTCCGGTCTGGGAAGCGATCTTGAAGGCGGCCAGGGCCACGGATGCGCCCAGGAGTTCAAAAACGATGGAAACCGTTGTGGACGTCGGCAGGCCATAGGTGTTGAACAGATCCAGCAGCAGGATATCCGTGATCATGACGGCCAGAAAAATGGTGAGCAGTTCGGGCATGGTGAAAAACTGGGGATGGAAGATGCCTTTGCGGGCCACTTCCATCATGCCGCCGGAAAAGGTGACACCGGCCAGAATGCCCAGGCTGGCAACGATCATGATCACAAAAAACGGGGCCGCCTTGGACCCGATGGATGAGTTCAGGAAATTGACGGCGTCGTTGGAAACACCGACGATGAGGTCGAACACGGCAAACAGCAGGAGCATGCCGACAATCATATAGCAGATCTGTAATGTCATGGATGCCTCTCAGTATTTTTTGACGCCTTATTTAGCCCATGGCGCTTTGTTTTGCAAACGTTTCCGATTATCCTAACACAATCTTAACAATGGCGCCCCCCGTTTTTTTATCTGCCCCTCCTCCTCGGGAAATAATTTTACCGGCGATATCGATCAATCGTCTTTTTACGGTTGTGGTATTCGCACTGGCGGACAATATTTGAATACAGACATCTTCTTTTGAAGGACTCCATTAAAAAATGGCCCAGCAACATGGAATACTACCAGGCAGCATTGCGCTGTCTGTCAAGTAATATGTCGCAGTTGTTACACTACGCGCCCTTGACGGGGGGGATCACCTTTAATCCGGTCATCCGGTTCTCAAGATCATCACAATCCAGGCCAGTCGATACCCTGGGCTGATTTAACCATGCAGAGGCTCAGGGGGCAAGGTAAACAAAGCCCCTTCCAGGGGCGACCCGAAGCTTGGCCCTATAGGTCAGGATATTTACAATTCGGAGCCTTCCTAACATTCCGGATT
>CAZQIX010000064.1:0-13274 GCA_964593855.1 uncultured Desulfobacula sp.
TCACAGTCGTCTTTTTCATAGAGTCATCCAATCGTTAGAAAGATGGTTGTTGTAAGGGGTTCATACACCATTGAATGCCAGATACAAAAAAATGCATTATCATATTCGGCCCTTGAAAAAAAATCAATGCCGAGCGTCGCTGAAAAAAAAACAAACCTGTCCGGACCAGGCCGCCCCGGCCAGGATGGCCAGACTGATCATCAGTGCGATCGGGTCTTTCAGGGTCGGGGAAAGAACCCGGTTCAGGGGAAAAAAGACCAACCCCAGGATCAGTCCGCTGATAAAACCGAAAAAATGGGCGAACACATCGGTTCGCTCTCCCTGGCTGAACAGGGCCACCAGCAGTGCGGCCGCGAACAGGGGAACCACCGATTGGACGGCCGGGGGCCGGTCATTTCGGGTGATCTGAAAGGAGGCCAGAAGGCCCGCCGCTCCCATGACGGCCGTGGATGCGCCGACGGCCAGATGGGCGTTCCGGTAGAGGCCCGCGGTCATCAGGTTGCCCAGGGTGCCGGTGACCAGCAACATGAGGGGGCCGGTGCCGAATCCGGACAGGCGGATCAGGGGGGCGCCGAAAAGAAGAATGCCGCCCAGGTTGCCCAGGAGATGACCCGCATCCGCGTGCAGGAACAGAGCCGTGACGGCCCGGTAATTTTGTCCGGTCAGGATGTGGAGGGCCGATGCCCCGTAAGTGAGAATCAGATCTTCATGAATCCGGATTTGAACACTCAACACGTGGATGACACTGAGCATCCCCATGATGAGGAAGGCCGGCAATGACAGAAACGGATTGTTGTCCGGGGCTGTTTTTACGGGGATAGAGGATCGGACGGTTTCCCGGTTATGGTCCCGGATCAGGGCCCGGGCCCGGTCCAGGTCTTCTTTCGCCGTCAGGATGGTCCATCCTTCAGGGTCTTTATGAATCCAGGCGTCGATGTCCTGAGATTCCAGAATCAGGAGGGCAAGATCGGCCTGTCTTGCGGACAGGCCCTGGAAGGCCGGCACGGTGTTCCGGATCACGGGGACTTGACCTTTCGGGGCAATGGTTTTAAGAAGATTGAAATACTATAGCCGAGGAATGAAGGAAAATAAACATGCAAATACTCAGATTTGAAAGTGACGACCATGCCGTTTACACGGGATGTGACCCGGACGACGGCACCGCCGCCGTTATAGAGGGAGATGTGTTTTCGGATTTCAGGGTGACCCGGGACCGGAAAAAAGTGGTTCGGTTCCTGCCGCCTGTCCAGCCCGCGGCCGTTTTCTGCATCGGCCTGAATTACCGCAGCCACGCGGCTGAAACCAAAATGGACATACCGCAATATCCGGTCGTGTTCATGAAAAATCCGGGAGCGGCCGTCGGTCATCTGGACCCTGTCCGGATTCCTGCCTGCTGCACCCATGGGCCCGAGGTGGACTACGAGGCCGAACTGGCCGTGGTGATCAAAAACCCGGTCAGAAATGCCGGTGCCGGGGACGCTCTGGATCATGTCCTGGGATATACCTGCGCCAACGACATTTCCGCCCGGCGTTGGCAGATGCATGCCGGAGGCCGTCAGTGGGTCCGGGGCAAAAGTTTTGATACTTTCTGTCCCATGGGGCCCTGGATCGTCACGCCCGATGATCTTCCGGACCCCGACCATCTGGATATCCAATGCGTTCTCAATGGTCGGACCATGCAGTCGAGCACTACCGGCGACATGATTTTTTCGGTGGGCCGAATTATTTCGTTTCTGTCCGAATCCACCACTCTTTTGCCGGGCACCGTGATTTTGACCGGTACGCCGGGCGGGGTCGGATTCACCAGAACTCCGCCGTTGTATCTCAAGGCGGGGGATGTACTGGAAACCAGGATTCAGGGGATCGGGCGACTGAAAAATGAGGTAACGCAGGAATAATCCATCGGGGCGGGAAAAGGCCCGGAAGGAAGGGGGATCGCCTTCCGGGCCATGGTTATCTCTTTGCGGGAGAGGCGTTATTCAGCGGCCTGGCTCCGGGGGCACTTCCAGTTGGCTTTTCCGCAGCCGCCTTTGCCGTGATACCCTTTCCCGGCGTTCATGCAGGAGCCCATCCCTCCGCAAGCGCCCATTCCCATACCCATTCCGAGTTCAGGTGAGATTTTTTTGGCGTCCAGCACAAAATCGATCCGTTTGTCTCTCAGTTGTTTCTGAAGGTCCAGAATTTCCTGGGACAGAGCGCTGAGTTTGTCTTTGTCCGGAGCGGAAGTTTCCAGAAGCAGTTTCATCTCGGCATGTTTCTGGAGTTTAGCGGTCCTAAGCTCATAGGTGTCGTCGATGAATTTCTGGCGCAGGGCGCTGAGAGCGTCCTGCTGTTCCTGCGTCAGACTGCTCCCGGCATTCTGCCCGCCGGAAGCCCACTGGCAGTCCTGCTGCATGCCGCCCCCTTTTCCCATGCCCGGGCCCCAGGCGAAAACGGTTCCGGCCGTGAGAGTGATGAAAACCAGTGTGCTGATGATGGTGATGGATTTTTTCATAATAACCTCCTGTGATGTAGGGTTTTGTTTCAGGATCCATGTGATCGCTTTCTGACGGACACAATCAGCAAGCCGTGTGCCAACCCGGGGAAAATTTTTTAATTATTTGGAAATAAAAGATTTTTTGAGAAAGACAGGGAAAACAAGCCTTGTGTCTCGTAATGGGAAAGTGTATACTTTTTACGCAGTCAAGGTATCCAGGTGGGGACAAAATACTCGGTCCGGCTGAATCCGATTACCTGTCGGGTCGTCTTTTGACCGGGTTGAGTCCATGGTATCGTTTTTGCTTCTATTATTTATGACGGTTGGTTTCCGGTTCAAACAGCCACCGGCCGAAACGGCTCAAAATCCTGGATTGAATCCTTTAAACACGGACCCGACATGAAAAAAAATGCTCTGTCTTTTATCTCTCCCCTGCTTCTGGCCGGTATTCTGGTGATTCTGCTGCCCATTTTCACCATTATGACGCTGGATCGTCTGGAGCGGCAGAAAGATCTGTTTGTTCAACAGTTGATGGAAAAAGGGACGGCTCTGATCCGGACCTTTGAAGCCGGGACCCGGACGGGTATGTTTACCATGCGATGGGGCGCCCAGCGGATTCAGACCATGCTCATGGAAACCGCTCTTCAGCCCGAGGTGGTTTATATGATGATCACGACCCGGGAAGGGCTGGTCCTGGCCCATTCGGATGCCGAACAAATGGGTCGGATCTTTGACGCCATGCCCCAGGGTGGGGATCTGTCGGCCGATCCGTCACGGATAGCCCACCGAATCCGTCCGGCCGGCGAACAGGAAGAAATCTTTGAAGTCTACAAACGGTTTGTCCCTGTCCGATCCCGATTCATGCCCGGAAACAAGCATCAGCGGGGCATGTCGCCGGAGTCACAGGAACATCCGGCCGAACCGCCCGAATGCGATCCGGATAACCGGGACTGGAGCCGGCCCTATCTTCAGTGTATGCAGCAGGATCAGGACAGCGGTGCCGATCCGGGGGAGCATTATATTTTTGCGGGCCTGTCCATGGAAAAGGAACGGCTGGCCGGAGACCGTCTCGTTCGGGAAACCGTGTGGCGGGCCATTGTGTTCTTTTTTCTGGGCTGCGCCGGTCTGGTGTCCCTGTTCGCCTTCCAGGCGTACAAAGAAGCCCGGTCTTCTCTGTCCCGGATCAAAGCGTTTTCCGATCAGGTGATCCAGAACATGCCATCCGGCCTGGTGACCCTGGACATCGGGCGACATATCACCTCCATGAATCAGGCGGCCCGCGACATTCTGGGGCGGGATCTATCCGAACCGCTCCCGGAAATGTGTGAGCTGATTCAGGATATGGGGGCCGATGCCAGCCCGGTCAACCGTGAAATCGGCCTTGAAACATCCCCGGGTCGAAGGCTGCTTCTGGATGTCACGGTTTCCCCCGTGCGATCCGTTGACCATGAAATCACCGGCTATGTGTTTCTGTTCAGGGACCTGACCCAGATCCGGGACCTGAAAAAGCAGGTGGAAACCAATCGGCGCATGGCGGCCATCGGAAAGCTGGCCGCGGGCGTGGCCCATGAAATCCGGAATCCGCTGAGTTCCATCAAGGGGTTTGCCACCTATTTCGGCAAACGATACGAAACCGACGCGGATGATCGGGAAACGGCGGCGATCATGGTCAGGGAAGTGGAGCGGATCAACCGGTCCATCACCCAGCTGCTGGAATTCGCCAAACCCCTGGAGGTGGACATCAGAGAAGTGGATGTGCGGGAACTGATCGACCATTCCCTGAAACTGGTCCGGCACGACCTGGATCAGAAACGGATTCAAACCCGGGTGAACATCGATCTGGATCCGCCGCTGATGCATACGGACGGTGACCGGATGAACCAGGTGCTGCTCAATCTGTATATCAACGCCGTCGCGGCGCTGGACCCGGGCGGCTTGCTGGAGATCGAGGTTCGCAAGATCCCGCATGAAGACCGGCTGGAGATCCGGGTCAGGGACAACGGCGCCGGCATTGATGAAGCCTTTCTGGACCTGATTTTCGACCCGTATTTCACCACCCGGCCGACAGGGACGGGACTGGGGCTGTCCATCGTTCATCGGATCATCGAATCCCTTGGGGGCGGTATCCGTGTGGACAGCCGGAAGGGAGAGGGCGCCTGTTTTATTATCGATTTGCCGATTCATGAAAGGACGGACGGATGAAGAAAAAAATTCTGGTTGTGGATGATGACGCGGCCCATGCGCGGATGCTCAAAACCCTGATGACGGACTGGGGATATGAGATTCACCAGGCCGACGACGGCACCGGGGCCGTGGATCAGGTAAAGAAGACCCCTTTTGACATGGTGCTCATGGACATGAAGATGGTCAAGATGTCGGGCATGGAAGCCCTGGAACAGATCAAGGCTTTCAATCCGTCTGTGCCGGTGATCATCATGACCGCCTATTCATCGGTTCAGACGGCTGTACAGGCATTGAAAATAGGGGCCTACGATTATCTGACCAAGCCGCTGGATTTCGACAAGCTCCGTCTGACCATCGAGCGGATTTTTGAAAGTCTTTACCTGAAAACGGAGAATCGGAACCTGAAAGACCGGCTCAGGGAAAAATCCCTGAACCATGAGATCATCGGAGCCGGCCCGGCCATGCAGGCCCTTCTGGATACCATCCGGATGGTGGCGCCCACGGACGCCAATGTGCTGGTCACCGGTGAATCCGGAACCGGAAAAGAGCTGGTGTCCGCGGCCATCCATGACAACTCGCCCCGCCGGCATCATCCTTTTGTCCGCATCAACTGCGCCGCCATTACGGAAACCCTTCTGGAGTCCGAGCTGTTCGGGCATGAAAAAGGGGCCTTTACCGGCGCGGATCGGAAACGCAAGGGCAAATTCCTTCTGGCGGACAAAGGCAGTATCCTGCTCGATGAAATCGGAGAGATGAGCCTGTCCATGCAGGCCAAGCTTCTGCGGGTCCTTCAGGAAAAGGAAATCACCCCCGTGGGCAGTGATGAAAACATCCGCACGGACGTTCGGGTCATTGCGTCCACCAACCGGAATCTCAAGCAAATGGCGGATGAGGGCCGGTTCCGACATGATCTGTATTATCGGCTGAACGTGGTGAGCATCGACATCCCGCCTCTGAGAGACCGGAAAGAGGACATCCCCACCCTGGCCCTGCATTTTCTGGAACGGTTTTCCCGCAAGAACAAGCGGGACATCAAGGGGTTTTCTCCGGACGCGATGGACGCCATGATCCGGTACGGTTGGGAAGGAAACGTACGGGAACTGATGAACTGCATCGAAAGGGGCGTGGTCCTGGCCCGGTCCGATTATATCACCCTGGAAGACCTTTGTTCTCTGGGGGCTTCCGGGACAGGGCCGGAGATCCGGCATATTCCGCCCGAATCCGGTCCGGTGAGTTTGTCCCGGGTCGAAGAGATGACGATTCTGTCCGCCCTGGAAGCCTCGGGGGGCAACAAGAGCGAAACCGCCAGGCAGCTCGGCATCACCCGGAAAACACTGCTCAAAAAACTCAAACAATATGGAAAGGCATGAGAGGGCGGTGATCAGAACCGCTCGATGAGCTGATTGATCAGAAAGGTGCTTTCCCGCATGGCCTGTTCACTGAAGGGGCCGAACCATTGGGCGATTTCCCTGAACCCGGATATGAACAGTGCTTTGTCATTCTTTTCCAGCATGTCCAGATGCTGCTGCAGGGACATGATGAACTGCTTCAAAAGCTGTCTGCGTTTCGGCGTGGCAAAGATGATTTCCGCGTACAGAGCGCTGTCCTGGGCAAAGAGTCGACCCACCATACCCAGCTCCAGACGGTAAATGGGGCTAGAAAATTCCAGGGTTTTTTCAAGTCGGATCCGATGTTCATATAAGAACCGGCCGAAGCAGAAGGTGGCAAAATGGCGAAGGGCCTGGACAATGGTCATGATATCGTCGTGTTCCTCGGCCGTGGATTCCACCAGCACGGCGCCCCAGAGGGAGAGCTGATCCAGCAGCCATCGGCACTGGTCCGGATATCGGCCGGGTGTGACCACAATGATCTGCTTGTCAAGGGAGGCGCAGGTCGGTCCGAAAATGGGGTGTAAACCGACAACAGGCCCGGGATGGACTTCCATCATGGTTTTCAATGGCTGGGTTTTGACGCTGGTCAAATCGGCCAGAAGGGTGCGAGTCGACAGAAACGGGGCGATCCGTTCCATCACGGCCCGGGTTCGCTCAATGGGAACCGACACCAGGGCCAGGTCGATACCCCGGCACAGGTCGGCGGCATGCTCCCAGTCGGGTTCGGACAGGACGCGGACCTCATATCCTGATTTCCGGAAAAAAGAGGCGAAAAAACGGCCCATCTGCCCGGTTCCGCCGATGATGAGAACGCCGGCGCCCGGTCGAAGCCCCCGGTGCGACATTTCTCCGGCCTGTTCAGCCCGGGACTGCTTCAGGATCACCCGGTAAAGAGTTTCCAGAAAATCAGGATCCAGACCGGTCTGAGAAGCTCTGGACCGAAGCCTGGAGATCAGATTTTCCTCCCGGGCCGGGTGATAGACCGGCACATGGTATTTTTTTTTCAGTTGCAGCACTTTTTCCACCTGGGCCTGGCGCCGGGACAAAAGGGACAATATCCGTTCATCGATATCGTCGATTTCAGATCGAATGGGAAGGGCTTCTTGTTCAAACGCTTGTCGATTCGTGTGCATGGGGTTTGTTTCCATCGTAAACAGTTAAAAAGAATTGTACCCGGCCTTGTTTAATCGGGTCAAATGATTTATATAAAATTATTGACCCGATTGCCGAAAGCGTTTGTACCCAACGATGAGAGCCGATATGAAACCACTGGTTGAAATTATTGAAAGAGTGGCCGAACTGACCCCGAAACAACAGGAAGATCTCCTGGAAATCCTGAAGAAATGGCAGGCTGAAAAGCACAGAGAATTTCAGCGGCTTTCAAGCCGGATCGAAGTGGATGTGCTGGTGGGAGATCGGGTTTTGAAAACCCAATCCCGGGACATCAGCGCCGGTGGTATTTTCATAAGGGCTTCGGGGAAACTGGAGCCCGAGAAAAACGTCCGGATTGTTTTCAGCGTGCCCGGCCACCCCAAACCCTTCAAACTCCAGGGCACCGTCGTCCGGGTGGAAAAGACCGGATGGGCCATTTGTTTTGAAAACACGACTCCTTATTTCAAAAAAATTCTCAACGACGTGATCTGGTTGGATCAGGACCCGGGCGAAAATCCTTCCTGATTGCGAAAATCCGTCACGGGCGGTTGCATGCGGCCTATCCAAAGGCTCAGGGTCATACATAGAAGCGCCACCCCTCCCAGAAACCAGGCTCCACAGGTCCATGAACCGGTCCTTGACACCAGAAACGCCATAATGGGAGGGCCGATCACCTGCCCCAGCTGACCGCCCTGAATCACCAGCCCGTTGGTGGTGGCGATCAATCGTCCGGACGGCGCATACAGCGGCACGGCGCCCAGAATCGATGCCGGTATCAGGCCTCCGGCCACCGAGAACACAAGACAGCCCGCATAATTGATCATGAAACAATTTATGTCCGTGTAGATGACCACGGCACTGAGGCCCATGATCAGGGCGGCCAGGGCCACGAGCCTGAACCGGTCCGCGCCGGCCTTGAGTCGTTTGCCGGCATAGAGATTGCCGAAGATGTTGACAAATACCATGCCTGCGGTCAAAAACGAGGCCCGGGAAGGGGGAAAACCGAATTTTTCAATGATCAGGGTGGGCAGAAAACCCAGAACCGTCAGCCACTGAAGGGAATAGGTGATAAAAATCAGGGCCAGGATCAGGGGCACCGGGCTGATGGATGTGGTGATCACATCCCTTAACAGATCCGTCACCCGGCATTGGGAAGACGGTTTCGGCAATTTCAGGCGGGATGTCGCCTGGAACACGATGAGGGCGTAAACCAGCAGAATTCCGGCATTGATCCGCCAGAGCCCCCGCCAGTCGGTGAGGGTGAGCACCAGTGGCAGCAGAACCATCATCAGAGAGGCCCCGATGGGAAGATAGCAGGTCCAGATGGACAGAGCCGCTTTTAAGTCCCGGGGCCGGACGATCTGGAAAATAAGGGTGGGTGTGCTGATAATGACGGCTATGAACCCCGAACCCTCCAGGAAACGGGTGAACACCAGGCCGGTATAGGACCGGGCCAGGGAACCGAGCAGTGCCCCGATGATCTGAAGTATGAATCCGGCGAGCATGAGCCGTCGGTGTCCAACGGCATCGGCGATGGCGCCCGTGAAAGTGCCCAGCATCAGTCCGGTGACGTTGAACAGGGACAGCAGCCACCCGGCCAGATAGAGGCTGAGGGTCAGTTCGGACCGGATATCGGACAATACCGGCGGGACTTTTCCGATCTGGAAGGCCGAGAGAATCCCTGCCCCGAAAAGGATGAAAATCAATCCCCAGGGGCTTTTGTCCTCCGGTGGCTCCATGTCAGACGGCCGCCTCTCTGGATCGCTTCACCAGAAGACGCATGCAGTTGCGGATGTTGTCCGGCGTGTACAGGCGGAATTCATCCCGGTAATTGTCCTCGAACAGGCTGTCGGCCAGAATCTCATCGGAAATGGGGGATGACTTGAGCCGGGCGATCAGTTCTTTTGTTGTGTTCAGACATTTCCGGACGGCGTCGTCGGCTTCCTTTCCGACCAGCGGCCCCTGGTGGGCCGGGCAGATGACGGAGGGCTCCAAGGCCTTGATTGTTTCAAGCATGGCCAGATATCGGCCCGCTCCCGTAAAAAAAAGGGGCAGAAATTTCCGGCCTGGAAAATGAAATCCCAGATTGTCCGAGCAGAACAGAATCTTCCGGTCGGGCACGAACCCCAGCAGGCTTCCGGGAGAGTGGCCGTCGGCCAAAATCAGCTCCAGGGTGATCCCGCCCAGATCGAGGCGGTGCCTGTCCCGGACAATGACGGCCCGGTCCAGGTTCGGAAGCCGGTCCAGAGGCGGCCGTCCGGGTGGAATGCCCAGATTCGCCAGGCTCCGGGACATGAAAGCGTCTTCCTTGAACATCAGGGGGCCGGCCTTGGGGTGGGCGATGAATTCTTTCGCCCCGTCGGCCGCCATCACCCGGGCTTGGGGGTATCGGTCCATCAGGGCCGGAAGACCGGTGATGTGATCCGAATGGGGATGGGAAGGGATGATGTGGTCCGGCTCGACGCCCAGGGCTTCCATCTGGGAGATGACCCGGTCCGCCACTGCGGAGACACCCGCTTCGAACAGGGCGCTGCCCAGGCTTCCCGTCACCAGGAACAGATTGAAATAATAATTTCCCAGCATCCGGACCCCGGGGGCCAGGGTCATGGGAAATCGGTCATCCGGAATATAATGGGCCGTCACGCCGTCTCTCCTTGTGTTGGGTACAGGTAAAGGCATTTTTTACCACAGGGAGTTTGAACTTGAAACTTAAATTTTCATGATATACATTTCAGGCTGAGCGGTGAACGGAAGAGACAAAGGAAATCCTTATGCCACAAACTGTGTTTATCATGCAAAACGGGAAAGCCAATATCTCATGCCCTGAATGCGGAAAAGTGAGGCAGATGGACCTGTCCGCGTACCTGACCATTGAACGGGCCGTCACCTTGAAGGCCACCTGTTCCTGCGGCCAGGTGTTTCCTTTCACTCTGGAAAGACGGCTTCATGTCCGAAAGCCGGTGGATCTGCAAGGCACATTGACCTTTCGGAACAAACGGTATTCAGTCAAAGTGCTGGACATTTCCCGGCTCGGCATGAAAATCCGGACTTTAAAAGTTCTGGACGTCCGTGTTGGCGATCGGCTGGTCATCGATTTTACCCTGGACGACATCAATCAATCCGTCATATCCCGGGAAATCACGGTCCGAAAAGTCAACCGGACGGATATCGGGGTCATGTTCAAGTCGCCGGATCACTATGATCGACTCGGGCCTTATCTCCTCTTCAAACTGGGCTGATAAGGCCGGATCCCGATTCGGAAAGGGCCGCGCCTACCGTCCCGGTGTGAGGTTGTAGTGAGTGGCAACGCGTTTCAGGCAATCTTCGATCTGTAATTCAAGCTGGGCGAGTTTGATTTCCGAGAATCCGAAAAAATTGGCCTCGGCCATGAACAGAATTTCGGCCGGATCTTTTTTGTCGATGGACAGACCGACCTTGCTGCAGATTTTATTTACCAGTCTCAGGATGATCAAAGGGATGTTGGACGCATCGAATTTTTCATCATGGTGTTCCCGGGCCACCTGACAGTATTGTTCGGGGATATTCCATTTCCTGAGCAGGTTGTATCCCTGCTGGGCATGCTGGGTCCGGATAATTTCATGGATGACCGAGGCCGACGGGATGAAATCCGCCTCACCGGATGTTTTGATTTTTTCAATGACGGTGATCAGAAACAGCTTGCCGATATCGTGCATGAGCGCCGCGAAAAATACTTCCTGGGTATATTCTTCGTAACCGGATTCTCTGGCGACCCATTGACTGACCAGGGCGCAGACCAAGGCGTGCTGCCACAGGGTGTTTCTGTAGTTCCGGATAAAATTGTCCCGGGTGTCGTAGAGTTCTTTCTGGGTCAGAATCATGACCAGACGGGTGATTTCATCCAGGCCCAGTCGGATGATGGCGTCCCGGATGGTCATGACCTTGGACAGCCCTCTGAAAAAAGCGGAATTGGCCAATTTCAGAATCTGGGTGGACATGGCCGGATCGGCGATGATCAATTTTTCGACTCTGGAAATCTGCACGTCTTTTTTCCGGATTTCCATCTGAATGCGCAGGGCGGTTTTGTCGAAGGGCGGCAGGGTGACCCGGTCGGATTCAACATAGTCATTGATGATTTCCAGAAAGGAGCGGCCTTCCGTCATGATCAACCCCCCAGAATCCGTCGGATTTCACTGAAAGGCCTGGGAGGGGTCAGGCGGGGCAGACATCGCAGAACCTCTTCCAGGGTGGTCATTCCCTTGGAGGCTTTGTAAATTCCGTTTTCGAACAGAGTGACCAGACCCGCGCTTCTAAGGCCGATTTCCCTGAGTTCATGGCTGGTGGCCCGCTTCAGGACCGCATCCCGGAGGTGTTCGTCCAGGAGCAGCATTTCGTGGACCGCGACCCGTCCGCTGTAGCCCGAATGTCTGCATTGACCGCACCCTTCGGCTTTGTAGAAGGTGGCGCCGGCCAGCTCGGCTCCGTGGTATCCCAGACGCTTCATGTCGGCTGGGCCGGGCGTGTGTTTTTTGCGGCAATGGGGACAGACCACGCGCAGCAGCCGCTGGGCCAGCACGCAATTGATGGTGGAGGCGATGAGAAAGGGTTCGATATTCATGTTCATCAATCGGATCAGGGCGCCGATGCTGTCTTCCGTGTGAAAGGTCGTCAAGACCTTGTGTCCGGTCAGGGCGGCCTGAACCGCCACATCCGCGGAAAACGTATCCCGGATTTCGCCGATGACCACCACATCCGGGTCCTGCCGGACAATGTGGCGCAGGGTCTCTTCAAAGGTCAGGTTCACTTTGGGGTTGATGGAACATTGTCCGATCCCGTCAATCACGTATTCCACGGGGTCTTCGGCGGTTATGATGCTGGTTTCCGGCGTGTTCAGATGGTCGATACAGCTGTAGACCGTGGACGTCTTGCCCGATCCGGTGGGACCGGTCACGATCAGTACCCCGCTCGGCGCGGACAGGGAGTAGTGGATAAAATTTTCCAGCATTCTCGGGGGCATGCCCAGCTCTTCCACTTTCAGCAGCTTGTCCATTTTATTGATGATCCGGAAAACGATTTTTTCGCCGTGAACCGTGACATAGGTGGAAACCCTTAAGTCCACCTTGTATTCTCCGAATTGAAAATCGATCCGTCCCCCCTGGTGCCGCCTTTTTTCCGCTATGTCCAGATCCGTCAGGATTTTGATCCGGCTGGCGATCAAGGGCATCATGTCTTTGGAATAATCCTTGATATGGTGCATGATGCCGTCGATGCGGAAACGCACGCGGAAGCGGTCGTGCATGGGCTCGATGTGGATATCGCTGGCTTTGGCGCGGATGGCGTTGATAATGATGGTGTTCACGATGCCCACAATGGATTCGTCATCCATGGTGAGGGGTTTTTTGTCCTTGTTCTCTTCACGGATCATCCGCTGGATGGCGAAATCGATGGAATCTCTTCGGGAGATGGCGATCTGGATCTCTTTTTTGAAAATCCCCCGGGCGGAGTCGATGGTGGGTTTGTGAAGCGGGTCGGAAAACGCGACCACAACTTTGTCGCCTTCCATGCGGATGGGGATGAATTTGTTCTGCATGAAAAGTTTGTAGGGGACCTGTTTGAACAGAACCGGGTCCAGCTCGAGAAATTCCGGCTCCAGAAAAGGAAACCCCATCTGCAGGGACAGCATTTCGATCAGGCTCCTTTCATCGATGAAGCGCTGATCCAGAAGGATATCACCAATTTTGCGGTTGCCTTTTTCCTCGTTCTGGATTTTCAGGGCCTGGTCGAGCTCTTCCCGGGAGATATGACCCAGTTCGACCAGCAGGGTTCCCAGTCTGAAGTTGTCCCGGTTGATCTGGATCGCCTGGGTGACTTTTTCATCATTGACGTATCCCAGTTCTTTGAGGACCTCCAGAAGGGGTTTGGGAGGAGAGAGTTTTTTCTGAATCCGGCGGGCGTATTGGATGTTTTCCCTGGTGACGTGGTTTTCCTTGAGAAGGTAAAAAATGACCTTTCCCAGTTGTTCTTCCATATTTTCCGCTGCCGTTGATTCCGCCACCATATGATCCCTGAAAAACGGTTTGGTCCGCGATGCC
>CAZQIX010000064.1:13374-20660 GCA_964593855.1 uncultured Desulfobacula sp.
TTGGTCCGCGATGCCCATGCGCGATCGATCGTAACAGTACCTTATAATCGGCCTGATCCGGCGTGTCAAGCAAAAGGCTGTTGAAAAAGCCGATTGCCGGAAAGACCTGAGACTTGACAAAGAAAGGTGCCCCACGTAACGTATGAATGCTGGTTGAAGCCGAATCATTACCCGGATGCAAAGGAGACTCAGACCATGACGGACCACACCCCGAAACTTCTGGATGCCCTGGATGCGTTTCAAGACGGCATCTACATGGTGAATGACGATTACGCTGTGGAATATATGAATAAATTCATGAAAAATCTGTTCGGGAACCGGGTGGGGGAAAAATGCCATAAGGTGCTCATCGGTTCGGACGATCCCTGCCCCTGGTGTAAATTCAACGAGATTTTCAAGAAAGGGGAAACTCATACCAGCCAGGTTTACATCGAATCCGTGGACAGGATTTTTTCCCTGTCCGAAATGCCGGTGGTCAATCAGGACGGGACCCGGTCCAAGTTGTCCATTTACCGGGACATCACCCATACCGTTCGCCAAGAGGAGAAACTCAAATCCTCCAAAGAAAGCTATCAGCGGCTGTTCACCCATGTGGGGTGCGGGGTGTTCGTCAGCAGCAAGGAAGGTCGATTTCTGGATGTCAATCCGACCCTTCTGAAAATGCTGGGATACCAGGACAAGGATGAATTCCTGTCCCTGGATCTGGCCAGGGACGTTTACCTGAGCCCGGCCGACCGCCAACGCTATACGGAAATCATCGAGAAAAAAGGCAAGGTCGTGGATTATGAACTCAAATGGCGACGACGGGACGGCCATATTCTCCATATCCTGCTGACCAGCCATGTCCGGTACGGATCCAGGGGGGAGGTGCTGGGATATGAAGGGATCGTTGTGGATCAGACGCGCAGGAAAAAACAGGAAACCGAACTCAAAGAGGCCCACGATTTTCTGGACCGGATCATTTCCTGTTCCCCCAATGCCATCATGGCCATGGACGAAAAGGGGGTTATCCAGCTCTGGAACCCGGGCGCGGAAACCATATTCGGGCTGAAATCCCAGGAAGTGGTGGGCAAAATGACCATTCCCCAGATTTTTTCCCGGAAAGTCGCTAAAAAGGTCATGGACATGATTCGGGATGAACGATTCGGCGGAAAAGGCAAGCTTAATTCCTATCCCCTGAATTTCACCAAGGACAGCGGGGAGGTGGTGGAGGGAAATCTGTCGGCAAGCCTGATCTTTGATGAGCGGGGCAATGAGGTGGCGTCCGTGGCCCTGTTCGTGGACCTGAAAGAGCGGTTGCAGACCGAACGGGAGCTGAGCGCGGCGCGGCAACACCTGCTTCAGTCGGAAAAACTGGCGGCCATGGGGCGCCTCACCTCCCAGATCGCCCATGAGATCAACAATCCCCTGTTCGGCATCATGAACACCCTGGAACTGATGAAAACCGAGATTCCGCCGGACAACAAACGCAGAAAACTGTTGGACATGTCTTTGTCCGAAATCGAGCGTCTGGCGGATATGCTTAAAAAAATGCTGTCGTTTTCAAGGCCGGACCAGGATCGGCGGGTTGAAATCGATATCAACACGGTCATTGACGAACTGTTGCTGCTGTACGAAAAAAGGTTCAGGGAAAACAGCATCAAAATCCATCTCGATCTGGCCCGGGACCCCGGAATTCTTCTGGCCTCCAGAGACCAGTTGCGTCAGGTGTTCATCAATATGTTTTCCAACGCCATGTACGCCATGCCCGACGGCGGCAATCTGAGCATTTCCACAAGGGTTGACGGCGAAAGACTGTATATCGTGATCGAAGACACGGGAAGCGGCATCAAACCCGAACACCTTGAAAAAATCTTCGACTCCTTTTTTACCACCAAAAAGGAAAGCGTCCAGGGGGTGGGCCTCGGACTGTCCGTCTGCTACGGGTTCATCAAAGACCATGACGGTGATATCAAAGTGGAATCACGGGAAGGAGAATGGACCCGATTCACCATCATGCTGCCCCTGTCCGGAAAGGGGCGGGCCGCCTGATTATTTTTCCGTCAGCTCCCAGACCCCTTCCCAGTTTTCCGGAAGCGGCCGTTCCATCAGCATCCGGCACTGTCGGATATATGCGGCGGCCGCGGGATCTTTGTCCGAAATGGGGGTCATGAGGGCGATCGTCTCATCGAACCGGCCCTCATGGAACCGTTTCAACCCTTTTTCAAAAATTTCCAACCCCTGTTTTCGAATTCGGAAGTCTTCAAGAAAAAACGGTTCAAATATTTTCACCGGTTCTCTGCGTCCCTTGACCCGGATTTTTCCAAGGGTCCGGAAGGCGAATCCGTCGGCGGTCCGGCTCCGTGTGGTTTCCGATACCATGACATAGGTTCCGAAGCCCTTGTTGGCTCCCTCAAGACGGGATGCCAGGTTCACGGCATCGCCGATCATGGTGAAATCGAACCGGCTGCGGGACCCCATGTTGCCCACCACGGCAAAGCCGGTGTTGATGCCGATCCGGGTGAAGATGCCGCTTCCGGTCCGTTTCTCAAGGTCCGGCCGCATCTGTTCCAGCCGCTTCTGGCAGGTCAACGCGGCCCGGACACAGCGGACGGCGTGGTCCTCCACGGCCAGTGGCGCGTTCCAGAAGGCGATGATGGCGTCGCCTTCATATTTATCTATGGTCCCGCCTTCCTGGTGGATGATGTCGGTCATGGCGGACAGGTAATCGTTGAGAAAATGAGTCAGGGCTTCCGGGTCCAGTTTCTCGGAAATGGATGTGAATCCCTGGATGTCCGAAAAGAAAATCGATAGTTCCCGCCGCTCTCCACCCAGTTGCAGTTTGTCCGGATTCTGGATGAGCTGTTCGATCACGTCCGGGCTCAGGTATTGGCGGAAGGCGTTCTGAATAAAGCGTTTTTTCCTGCCTTCGGTGGCGTAATTGATGATGAAGCCGCCTGCCATGGTGAGCGCAAGCCCGATCTCCGGCAATGCAATGGGGATCCACATATCCTTGCCGTAGGCCAGAATGCCCGCCAGGATGGGAAAACAAAGAGAAATCAGGGTGATCCCCACGCCCGGCCCCGGGTCGGGCAGAAAAAAGACAATCGAAGCGGCGGCCATGCAGAGAACAAAGGTCCATGCAAGACTGAACCAGGAAGGTGTCGGTTTTATAAATCGGCTTCCAAGAAAATTGTCCAGCCAGGTGGCATGAATTTCCACTCCCGGAAAGGAGCTGTCCTGCGGGGTGGGGTGGTGATCGAACAGGCCGGGTGCCGAAAACCCGAATATCACGTACTTGTCCTGAAACGCCGAAATGTCCCGGATGGTGGGCGGCTGACCCTCCCGGAGCCGAAGCTCGGACTGAATGACCGAAGCGGCGCTGAAACTGCGAAAGGTTCCCGAGCGACCCTGGTATCTCAGAACGACCCGTCCCTTTCCGTCAATGGGGAGGCTTCGGCCGTCAATGTCGATTCGGTCCCTGTTTACCCGGATACGGGCATCGGGCCGGTGGACAAGGTACATCCCCAGACCCAGAATCGGGATCGGTCTGTCGTCGAACAGACCCAGAAAATCAATTCGTCGATAGATGCCGTCGGTATCGGGCCGGATGGCTGAATTGCACAGAATGGAAGCGCTTCCGGCGATTTCGGTGATGGGGAAGGTGGCATGTTCAAACGCGGATTCGCCGGCCCGGGTGAGGTTCCGAAGATGCTCGATACCGGTCAGATTGAGTTTTTTATGGATGATATCATCGGGCCAGGACTGGAATTTTCCGTAATGGTGGCTGAGCGAGACCGTTCCGGCCGTGTGCGGAAAATTGCCGAGGGCCTGGGCAAAGCGCAGGTCGTCCTGGACCCCGAAGGCCGACGGCTCGGTGTACAGCACGTCAAAACCCAGGGCTCTGGATCCGGACCGAGAGCAGTAATCCGCAATCACGGCATAGATTTCCCTGGGCCAGGGCCAGCCGATTCCCAGGTTGTCCCGCGCCCAGTCCAGACTGCTCTGATCCAGAAAAACAAGTACGATATCCGGGTTAGGCGTCTCGTATTCGACAAAAAGGGAAACCCGAAAGTCCCAGGTGAGATGCTCCAGTTTGTCCAACCCGCCCGCCGCCCAGATCATGGCGGCCAGAAGAGCCCCGGCGGCGCCCAGAGCCATGCCCTGGGCGCATTTTTTCAGAAAGGGAGATGTCAACCGGCTTTATACGCTGTCGAGAAATTGCCGGAAGCGGGCGACCCTGTTCCGGGAAACGGACGGACGATCACCCGCTGGAATCATCGTTTGAATTCTGTCGATCCGGGCTTTCGGTTCGGGATGGGTCCGGCTGAAATCGTTTCGCCCCTGAACCAGGTTTTTTTCCATTTTCCCCAGCATGTCCTTCAGGCAGGCCGGGTCATACCCGACCCGCTTCATGATGGTCACGGCCGCCTGGTCGGCCTGGTTTTCAAAAGACCGGGAATATCCTTCCGTTATAAGGGTCTTTGTGATATCGTTGATGCTGTCTTCAAACAGGTTTACCAGCTGGACCAGTTCGCCGCTTCCGAACTGCTTGGCGCTTTCGACGCCGATGATGGCGAAAGTGTCCGCGATCCGGGATTTTTTGATGGTCTGAATGCCGTGCCGAGCCTGCACATGACCGATTTCATGGGCGAGTACGGCGGCAAAGGCGTCTTCGCTGTCGCAGCATCGGATCATGCCCCGGGTGATGAAAATCAGCCCGCCGGGTGCGGCAAAGGCGTTGATTTCGTCGGATTCCTGGATCAGGAAATGATACCCGCCGAAGGTTTCCGGCATGTCGGAAGCCTGGGCCAGAGTCTGACCCAGAAGATTGGTGTATTCATTAGCCCTGCCGTTGTCGAGGGGCGGGTATTTCTCCAGTATCCGGGCTCCAACGGTCCGTCCGATATAATATTCCTGTTCGGGCGTGAAATCCGTGAAATTGCGTTCGATGGCTTTGGCGCTTTTCATGGCCAGACCGACTTTCCCGCCGCCCATGGAGCCTACGGTGGAACTGAGGACGGGTCCCATGCCCTTTTCTATGCTCTCCATGGTCTTGCATCCGGTGAAAACCAGTCCCAGCAGAGCCAGGGAAGCGGCCTTCTCCAGAAATTCTCTTCTCGTGGAAGGGTTCATGCCTCACCTCCCGGGGGGCTCAATCGGCCTTCCTTCAAAAAAGCGGTGATTGTTTTCTGGGAGACGCTGAATGTTTCCATTCGATCAATCCAGGCAAAATTCAGATGGGGGTTTTTGGATTGGAATTCCTTTTCCACCTCTTTGCTGAACCCTTTTCCGGCCAGGGCATATTCTTCGCCGGACACGCTTTCCCGGGCAGTCTCCGACCCCGGGGTCAGCACGATTTTTTTTCCGGACAGGGCCGATCCGTGCATCCAGCCGGTGGAACCATCCTTGTCCGCTTTGACTTGCCGCCAGTCTCCGTTTTCCGACAGAATCCGGACCGTTTCCGTGTAGGAAAGGGTTGTCAATACAGGCGACAAAAAGGAAGGGGCTTTTCGGACCTGCCCTTTCATGACCTGAACGCTCATTGTCTGATCCATCCCGGGCTCCTTTCTTGATGGGTGTCCCTCAAACGGGCGGAGTGCCCGTTTATTTTTTTATAATCAAGCCGGGTTCATAAATCAATACGCCTTTCAAAAAAGGAGTTTTGAAGAGAGAGCGAGGACGAACGAAGCGATATTTAGTTATTATAGTTATTATATTTATTACAAAATAAAATAAAGGTATTGACAATATGAATTTTTTGAAATAACTATAAAAACTGAAATCGTCACATATTTTATAAGGAGGTGCCATGGAAGATACGTTGACTGTATTCACCGCCAGCAAGTACTGCAATGTTTCGTCTAAGACCATCATCAACTGGGTCGAAGCCGGACATATCAAGGCCTATCGAACGGTTGGCGGACATCGGAGAATCAAAAAAACGGATCTGGAGGAATTTATGAGAAGCCAGGGGATCCCCATTCCCGAGGAAAAAGACCAGAGCGCCAGAAAGAAGATTCTGGTGGTGGACGACGATATGATCATCGTTGAATCCATTGTGCAGGCACTGGAAGAAGACCAGTTCGATTATGAGGTCATTTCCGCCTCGGACGGATTCGAAGCCGGCCTCCAGGTCAATCATTTCAATCCGGACCTGCTGATTCTGGACATCATGATGCCCGATATCAAGGGGTACGAGGTGTGCAAGAAGATCAAGTCCAATGAAAAAACCAGACATACCAAGATTATCGTCCTGTCGGCGTACCTGGATGATGAAAAATTCGCCCGGATGAAGGAAAACGGTGCGGATGTCTGTTTTTCCAAACCGTTACCCCTTCCCCAGCTAAAGGATGAAGTGGCCAGATTACTGGGATTAAAATAAGAAGGAGGCCGATTATGAATTTAAAGGAAGCTCTTGAAAAAAAGCGATTTGTGGTGACATCCGAAGTCCAGGTCCCTCTGGGAGACGAGGAATCCGATGCGATCGTCGAAAGCTTGAACAAGGTCAAAGGCCGTGTGGACGGGCTGGCCATCGCCGAGATGGAACTGGAAGGCGTCGTGGGGGACACCATCAAAACCTGCGGCCTTCTGAAAAAAAACAACCTCAATGCCATCTACCAGACCACCACGCGGGATAAAAACCGCTATCAGCTCCAGAAGGATTTGACCCTCGCCCATGAAACCGGGGTGGAAAACCTTCTGGTGTTCACCGAGGATTACCGGATTTCAGGCGATACCCTGCAGGAATCCATGTTCTTTCATGTGGATTCCGGAAAGCTGGCCTCGGTAATGGACCATCTGCGTCACGGCACAACCATCGAGGGCAAGGAGCTGGAACGGAAAATCGATTTCGTCCTGGGCTCGGGAGTGGAGACACCCTGGGGCAAAAGCATGCCCAAGCGCGGGCTGGAGGAAATGGAAGACATGATGAATGTGGGGGCCGGTTATTTTCTGACCACACCCATTTTTGACGTGGACCAGTTCGCCCGGTTCATGAAACAGGTGGAGCCCTTCAAGGTTCCCGTCATTGCCGAAGTCATGATTCTGCGCACCGCCGGCATGGGTAAGTTTCTGAATCGCCATTTCAAATCCGGAATGGTGCCGGAATGGGTTATCCAGAAACTGCTCAAAGCCCCCAACAAGAACAAGGCGAGCCTCGAGCTGTTTGCCGACACCGTGAAAAGTCTGAAGGACATCTGCCAGGGGATTCATATCATCACCATCGGCGGGGTGGACAATCTGGTGCAGTATCTCAACGCAGCCAAATTAAGATAGGAGGCCTTTGATATGACTGTGGCGATAAA
>CAZQIX010000065.1:0-19621 GCA_964593855.1 uncultured Desulfobacula sp.
CGCCCAGCGTGGTGCTGATTATCTACGGGATCCTCACCGAACAGTCCATCGGTGCCCTGTTTGTGGCGGGTATCATCCCGGCTTTGCTGGTCTGTGTGTTGTTTATCATTTCCATTTATATTCAATGCAAAATCAATCCTGATCTAGGACCTTCCGGTGAAAAATTTTCATGGCCTGAAAAACTCAAGGCCCTGCTGGGCCTCGGGGAAACTCTGACCATCTTTGTCGTCGTCATCGGCGGTATTTTCATCGGGTTGTTCACACCCACCGAAGGCGCCGGCATAGGTGCCTTTTCCGTGCTCCTGGTATCCCTGATCAGGCGGCAGCTGACTTGGACCGGATTCGTCAAGTCACTCATGGAAACCTTGAAAACTTCCTGCATGGTCCTCATGCTCATCGCAGGGGCCGTTATTTTCGGCAAGTTCCTGGCCGTTACCCGCATTCCTTTTGAAATCGCGGGCTGGGTCAGTGAGCTGGACATGGCTCCTGTTCTGGTCATGGCCGTCATTATCGGGATCTATTTCGCCGGCGGGTGTTTCATGGATTCTTTGGCCTTTATCACTTTGACGGTGCCCATTTTCTATCCCGTGGTTCAGGAACTGGGGTTCGATCCCATCTGGTTTGGCCTGATAATAGTGATGGTAACGGAAATGGGGGTCATCACGCCGCCGGTCGGGATCAACGTGTATGTAGTCTACGGGGTGGCCAAAACCGTTCTCAAAGACGAAATCCCGCTGGAAAAAATTTTCAAGGGAATCCTGCCCTTTCTCATCGCCATTATTATCGGCATCATTCTGATGATCGTTTTTCCGAACATCGTGCTTTTCCTTCCGAAACTACTGTATTGAAGACCTCTTAAATCTTAACAAAAAAATTCCTGTCTGCTCTTTGGGCAGGAATTTTTTTGTTCGTAAGCGCCATAAATTTATAGCGGCCCTTTGATGCCGCTAAACGACCCGATTTCGGACAGATACGATACGCTAACCGTTTTCCCGAAAACCGGCGCATCAATAATCTTGCACTTCGGTTTGCTGAATTGCGGGAATCCGGCATAAGACCCGGCCAGAACTCACAGCTGAATCGAACCGACTAATTTTCCAATACCGGAGAAAGACCTTACTTCAGGAAAAATTTTTTGTTTCTCGACCATTTTTCCGATGTTCAAATCTTTTTGTCCATTTCATGGCACACAGCTTGCTATGAAAACAAAAGAACAGAAAGATGTGTGTCAGCAACTTCATCAACATTTTCAAGGAGGAATGATTGTGACAAAACAGTACAAAATCATGTTTTTCATTGCCATGCTGATCGTGGCGACAGGGTTATGGATGGAACCGGCTCTGGCCGGCAAACTGGAAGATGCCATTGCATCCGCGCCGCTGGGAACTGAACCGGGTCATATCGACTCCAGTCAACCCACCGGATTTCTTGGCATTCCAGGCGGACCACAGGTCAATCTCATTCTGGCTTTTTTGTGGGCCATTTGGGTGGGCTGGATTTTTTCCACTGTTGGCGCCTTCGGCGGGGTCATGGCAGGCGTGGGACACATGTCTGTGTTCGGACTAGGGGCCTATGCCAAATCCTTTAAAGAAACCGCACCGAGCCTGAACAAAACCATCACCGATTCCATTCGGGGCTCCAACCAATATCTGGTAGGTCTTTCCGCCCTCATTTCCTCTTTCAATTACTACCGCATGGGCCGTCTGGTTCTTCCTTTGGCTGTCGCTCTCGGTCTGGGATCCATCCTGGGGGCATGGGGATCCGTCACCTTGAGCGCCGGCAAGATCTCCTTTTCTCAGTACCAGGGATATTTTGGTCTGTTTGTCCTGGCTCTCGGTATTTATCTGTTTTATGAAACCTCCCCCAAAGGTCAGGCCGGCAAGAAAAAAGCCAAAGCCGCCGCCCAGGCGTTTGAGGAAAGCGTGAAAAAACAGAAAAGCGGAGAAAAAGTGGATACGGCTTCCATGGGCGTCAAAGTGACCCTTTTTTCCATGACCGAGATCCGATTTACTTTTTACGGTGTCGAGTTCAAGTTCAACCCCCTGATCCCGTTTTTTGGCGGTGTCGTGATTTCCGCCATCGCCGCCTTCCTGGGTGTTGGCGGGGGTTTTCTTCTCGTTCCGTTCCTGACCAGCGTGGCCGAACTGCCCATGTACCTGGCAGCCGGAACTTCGGCCCTGGCCGTTTTGATCAGCATGATCACCAGTATCCTTACCCTCATCACCAAAGGAGTTCAGTTTGACTGGGCATTGATCGGACTTGAAATGGTGGGTATTGCCGTGGGCTCGGTGATAGGTCCCCGGACCTCCAAATACTTTTCCGATACCTGGCTCAAACGCCTGTTTATCGTGCTGGCCCTTTATGTCGGCATCGATTATGTCCTGAGAGGCTTTTTTAATTACCGGCTTTTCGGATAATCGGCCATTGGTCGCATGAACCAAGGAGCTCCGGGTTCAAATACCCGGAGCTTATCCATGAGCCCACTGATTGACTTTATACTCATTTTCGATCCCTGGCTGATCGGCCCGTTCCGCTGGCCTTCCCATCCGACGGCGGGATATCTTCTCGGCACGGGCATCCTGGCATTTCAGTGTTTTCTTGTGGGAGAACTGTCGGCAGTGGGTGTGAAATGGTTCAATCGAAACCATCTGAAACGTCTTCGTCGGGACATGGAGCGGCACCACAACCTGTCGGAAAAAGCCCTCATGATGGGTGACAAAAACAGTTACAAAGCGGTCAATCAGCAGGCTCTGGATTCTTTCGGCCACTCTTTTTCCCTGGGAGCGGCCATCTTCTGCGTTTCCATCTGGCCAGTGCCATTTGCCCTGGCCTGGATGCATCTGAGGTTTGCCGACGTCCCTCTTGAACTGCCCGTCCATATCCCTTTTCTCGGAGACACCCTTCACTATGCGGCTTTTTTTATTCTCACCTATGTGGCCGCTCGTATGATCGGATCATCGGTCCTGGGACGGATTCCCGGATATGCCCAATGGGCCGGCCAAGGAACGGGCGTAAGCGATCCGATCCAAACACCTCACCGGAACTGATCGGGATTGATGTCAAACCGTTTCATGATCTGCTGGAGGGCCTGTCTGTCCATGCCGCACAACCCGGCCGCCCGGGTGACATTTCCCTGGGAGATGGAGAGTCGGGCGCCGATGAAATTGTGGCTGAATTCCCGCAGAATTTTTTCCTTGGCTTCCTTGTAAGACAGACTGTTCATACGGTTGACGTCGGGTGTTCCCCCCGGCTTGCCGCATGTCCCCGAATCCAGGAACGGGATATCGGAAAGCTGAATACTGTCACCCGCTGAATACAGAAGGCCCTGAACCAGGATATTTTCCAGTTCTCTGACATTGCCGGGCCAGGGCTGTTTCATCAAAAGATCCATAACGTCTTCGGAAATCAGCTTCAGCTCTTTTTTCATTTTCATGCAGTGTTTGGCCACCAGATATTCGGCAATCAGAGGGATATCCGTGATCCTTTCTCTCAACGGCGGCAGTTCGATGGGCAATACGTTCAGGCGATAGAAAAAATCCTGTCTGAATTCATTGGCTTCTATTTTTCGCTTCAAATCCCTGTTGGTGGACGCTATGATGCGCACATCCACTTTCCGGGTCTTGGTATCCCCCAGGGGTTTGATTTCCTTTTCCTGCAGCACCCGCAGAAGTTTGGTCTGGATGGACGGACCGATATCCCCTATTTCGTCCAGAAATATCGTACCTTTGTCCGCTTCCTGAAAAAGCCCGTCTCTATCCTGTCCGGCGTTGGTAAATGCGCCCTTTCGATAACCGAAAAGTTCACTTTCCAGTATAAATTCCGGGATGGTCGGGCAATTGACCGATATGAACGGTTTGTCCTTACGCGGACTCATGGCATGGATGGATCGAGCCGTCAGATCCTTGCCGGTCCCGGATTCGCCGGTGATCAGGACCGTCACATCACTCGCGGCCACCAGGCGGATCTGATCGAACACCCGCTGCATGGCCTCGCTTTTGCCGATCAGTTCCAGGGGGCGGTTGTCCCGGTCTTTCAGCAGCCGTTTGTTCTCTTTTATCAAAAGGCTTCGCTCCAGGGCCTTGCGGATTTTGAAAATGATCTCATCCCGTTCAAAAGGTTTGGCGATGAAATCGTAAGCCCCGGCCTTGATTGCCTTCACTGCGGATTCAATATTGCCGAAAGCCGTGAGCATGACCACGGTCACATCCGGATGGACGGTACGCAGCCGTTCAAGGAGATCAAATCCATCCATCCCCGGCATTCGGATATCCGAGATGACCAGGTCCGCTTCCGTCTGTTCGAGGATGTCCAGAGCCATTTCTCCTGAAAATGCCATGGAGACCCGACATGCCAGCTCAGGTTCCAAGGTCCGCTGAAGAAGCCGGGCCATATCGGTTTCATCGTCCACTACCAGGATATGAGGGGTCATGGAATCTTTCTCCTGTTTTGCATACGTTCAGAAACCGGCCATTTCATGAGACCTGATCCGCAGCTAATGCCGGAAGACTCACGCTGAAGGCCGCACCCTTATCTTTCCGGTTTCTGGCTGTGACGTCCCCGCCATGACGGCGGATAATGCCGTATCCCACGGACAGACCCAGGCCGGTGCCCTGCCCCACGGGTTTGGTGGTGAAAAATGGATCGAACAGTCTTGAAAAATGTTTTTTCCGGATACCGGTTCCATTGTCCTTGACGGTGATCAGAATCTGGTCGTCACTCGGTTTTTCCGTGAGGATTTCGATCCGGCCATGCTTATCCACCGCGTGACAGGCGTTGATCATCAGGTTGATGATCACCTGAGCCAATTCCTGCTCATTGCCGTTGACCATCAACGGTTTCTCGCGATAAAGGCTCAAATGAACAGCCACATTTCGGAAATCCGAATGATTGGATAAAAATTTTATCACGTTTTCAATCACCTGGGTCACATCCACCGGTCGCATCTCCGCTGATCCTTTTCTGGAAAAGGAAAGGAGATCCGACACCACATTCTTGCAATTCTTGACATGTTTTTCAATGGTTTTAAGATCTTCTTCAAACCCGGTGTTTTCTTTAAGCAGCAATTGGGTATACCCCAGGATCACTCCCAAAGGATTGTTGATCTCATGGGCCACTCCGGCGGATAATTCGCCCAGGGCCGCCAGTTTATCCGCCTGGGCGATCTGCTGTTCCATCTGCTTTTTATCGTTGATGTCCTTGATGATGAAATAAAATGTTTTTCCGCAACCAAAAGCCCCGTAATCAACTCCTCCGGTTATCATCACCCGGACCATGGACCCGTCGGGTCTGAGAAAATCCGTTTCCTCATTGACCACATGTTCATGAACATCAAGAAGTCTTTTTATCCTCTCCCACTCGGATTCATGGGCGAAAAAATCCCTGATGCCCATCCGTTTTTCAGGCATGTCCTTTTTTTCATACCCCGTGAGTACCACTCCGGCCTGGTTGATCTCCGTGACAATGAATTTTTCGTCCGTTACCACGATGGTGTCCAAGGAATGCTCAAAAATCCGACGGGCCTTGTATTCGCTGGAAGTCAGGCGTTCCGTCCGCTCCACGACTTTGTGTTCAAGCGTCTGGTTCAGGTGTTTGAGCTGGATATGGGTCTGTTCAAGGGCTTTGCGGCCGGAAAGAATTTTTTCGTTGATTTTCCAGCTCTGGTTGAAAAAAAGCGTGATCAAGGCCACCATGAGAAAGGATATGGTATTCACTCCGCCTGAATAGGGACTGATGGCCTCCCATGCCTGGGCGTTCCCGGTGATTACCAGAAACTGTTTGAGAATATGACCGAAGGATCGCGATACGGCAAAAACGGTAAATCCGGTGCTGATCCAGAGAAGGTAGAGAAAAACCGCGTTTTCCGTGTCGAGCTCCCTCAAGATCCGGGCTTTGTTCAGGCAGAGGAGGGAAAGAACGATCATGGCCACCGACCCGAGGACATCCACAGTCAGAATGGGGATGAAGGAAACGATCACGAATCTTCCTTTTGGGTGCCGGCCGACTTCTGGTCCATCACCATGCGGGAGAGGCCGAGAAGGAAAAAAAGCATGGCCGGCACAGCCAGCAGATGGTCCAGCTTCAAAAAATAATACACCCAGAAAAGAAGGGAAGAGCCATTGTGCGCCACCACCCGAACCGTGTCCATGGAAAGGGCTTCCATGGACACGACGTGGAGCTGATTGTCCAGAAAATGAGCTAGGAGGGCGCAAATGTTCCAGAGAATAAAGAAAAAAGCCGAGTATTGAATTTTACGCCAGCTTTTCTGCCGATCCAGGTCTTTTCCGGCCAGTGTGAAAATCAGGACCACCATGGACACCAGAAAAAACAAATGGCCCATCTGGTGAGTGATAATGCCTTCCGAGGTCAGATGCAACTGAATGCCATACGCCTCTTTCAACGGCACAGCAAATCCTGAAACCACCAAAACCGGAAGGAATTTCAGGATGTTCATCACCCGTGACCACATACAGGACCTTTTTATTTCCGGATTTTCTCCATTTCCGTGACTGCCCGACCGGATAACAGCTTGATACAGGCCGGACACAAATGGTGGTGTTCCTTGGTATCCGGATGACGGGGCATGCTTTCTTCCACGTGTCGGAGAAAAATCTCGGTGGCATACAAATTACCACACCCTTCACAACGCTCCAGCGGAAGTTCTCCCACGACATCGTCCTTGATGGAAATGGTCCGGACATTGTCCAGGTCCCGGATTCTGATCAGATCTGTGGGGCACAGGTTGGCGCAGGTGCCGCAACCGATGCAGCGTCCGGGAATGACCGTGACCCGATTGATCCGGCCGTCCTTCACCATTTTCAGAGCGCCGGCCTTCACGATTTCCGCGCAGACCCTGACACAAAGGCCGCACTGAATGCATCCGTCCGGCCTAGGAGATACGGACACACCCATTTCACGGGCCAGGTTCCTGATCCGGACGGCGTCCGGAGCCATCTGCAGAAGACGGTTAAAGGCTTTTTCCCGATGGGCCCGAACCTGATCGGTATCGGTCCGAACCACCAGACCGGGCTTGACTTTGATCACGCAGGAGAGAACCACCGCTGGTTTTCCGGAAGATGACACCACTTCCACACCGCACACCCGGCAGGATCCCGAGGGTTTGAGGGCGGGGTGATAACACAGATGGGGAATCCGGACTCCATTCTGCCGGGCCGCCTGAAGAACGGTCTGATCCTCCCGGGCCTGAACGGTCCGACCGTCAAGGACGAATTCAATCATGCTCAATGCCTCTTTTTCACGGTTTCAATTCAATTTTTTCAGACAGTCCTGGGGCAGACGATGAGTCCCCCTGCCTTCCAGACTCACTTCAATCAATGCGTCCGGATCATTGATGGACGTATCGGGGTCCGTGACATACCCATGAAGACCGATAAAATCGTCCATATAAGGTTCCCAGGCTTCATCCCTGGACTTTTGGAACACACCGACCTTGTCGCCTTTTTTGAATTGCATGAATTTTTCCTTTATTTGGGGTCCACCGGCCGCGTGGCCACATTGGTTTTGGCACCCAACAGGCGCTGACAATTGTTGCACAGAAGCCGGGTCTGGTTGGACTTTACCATATTTCCCGTTTTCCGGGCAATAAAAGCCAGGTATTCGGCGGACGGAAGCACGGCCCGGCAGTTGTCACAATACTGGATGGCCTGGCTGTTCAGAATCGTGCCGCATAATTTGAGCAGCCGCTGCCCGTCCTTTTCTTCGATGACGATGGCCTTGTTTTCGCAATTGGCCGCACAGGCCCCGCAGGTGATGCATTTTTTTTCGGTGGCCCTGAAATCGGTTTCCCGGGGATGATCAAAATCCAAATATCCCAGTTGAAGCGCGTCAATACCCATTTTATCCCGGCAGACCGTGACACAGGTCCCGCATCGCCGGCAGATGTCGCAACGCAGGCATCGGCCGGCTTCCTTGCGAACACTTTCTTCGTCATACCCCAGTTCCACCTGCTGAAAGGTGATGCGGCGACGATCGACGTTCAACATAGGCATGACAGGCCGCTTCAAGGTCATTTTCCGGGACGCCGTCATCTCAATGGGCGGTTCAATGGTATAGCGTACCGGTATTTTGGGCATCCGGGGCTGGGGAATATGGTTCAGGTATCGATCGATGGCCTCGGCGGCCCGTTTGCCGCCGCCGATGGCTTCGATCACGGTGGCCGGACCCGATACCGCGTCTCCGGCTGCGAACACTCCGGGCATGCCGGTTTCCATGCTGGCATGATTGACGTCAATGGTGCCTCTTCGGCTCCATCCCATCCGCTCAAAGCCCTCCATTCCCTGATCATCCACATACTGCCCGATCGCGCTGATCACGGCATCGGCCTCAATGACGAATTCCCCACCCAGAATCGGAACCGGAACCAGCCGGTCGGAACCTTCCTGCTGAACGAGTTCGGCCTTGATACAGGACAGACCCGTGATCCTGTCCCCATCGCCGACAATTTCCCCGGGAATGGTGAGAAAAGAAAACTCGACACCCTCTTCACCGGCCTGTTCCACTTCTTCGATGTCGGCCGGCATCTGATTTTCCGAACGGCGATAGGCAATGGTCACTTTCCGGGCACCCAGCCTCAGACTGGTTCGGGCCGCGTCAATGGCCACGTTGCCCCCGCCGATGACCACCACCTGACGGCCGGGCGCATGGCGATCGCCCAAGGCCACGGCTTTCAAAAACCCGATGGCGTCCCGGACTTTTGGAAAATCCGCTTCCCCTTTAATGCCGAGAGAAATGGCCTTGTGGGCCCCGATGGCGATGAAAAAAGCGTCAAACCCCTGCTGTTTCATTTCTTCATAGGTGACGTCCACACCGAAACGCGTGTTGTACATGATTTCAACGCCCAGGTCTTCGATCATGGCCACCTCTCTGTCAATGACCTCCCGGGGAAGCCGGTATCGGGGAATTCCCACCATGAGCATGCCGCCGGCAACGGGAAGCGCTTCGATCACTTTTACCCGGTACCCCATGAGGGCCAGGTAATAAGCGGCGGTCAGCCCTCCGGGCCCGGCCCCCACCACGCAGACCTTTTTCCCGTTCCAGGCTTTTTTTTCCGGGTTGCGATAGGCCCCCTCGGACATGGCCCGTTCCGCCGCAAAGGCTTTTAGAAACTTTATGGATACAGGGGCATCTATTCTGGATCGGACACACATCATTTCGCAGGGTCGGGTACAGATCAATCCGCAGACCCAGGGAAAGGGGTTGTCCTTGCGGATGACTTCGATGGCTCTGGCATCTTCACCCCGGGCGATAAGGGTCAGATAGGTCGGGATGTCGATCCCGGCCGGACAGGCCATCTGACAGGGAGACGGCGCCAGTTTGCCGCAGTCGTGGGACGGACAGTTCCTGGATTCGATATGGCTTTGAAACACTTCCCGGCTCTCGGCAATCATCTGTTTCAGACGCCGCCCGTTTTCAAGAGTGGGGGTCCGGCTTTTATCATTCAGGTATTCGTCCAGCAATCCGTCGATGGCCGGCAGATGCTCTTTCCCGGCCGCTCCTTCGGCGATCTCTTCTGTAAGATGCAGGATCTGTTCGCAGATCCGTCTTTCCCTGGGATCGGTCAAGGCTCCGGACGCGATCTGATCGGACAGATACAAAATGGTGTTTCGAACCGGACAGGTCTGTGCTGACATGTGGACTCCTTACCCTTCTAAAAACTGCTGTTTTCCAGAGAGGCTACGGACTGGGCATGCCGGACGCGACGAATCTGTGTCATGTCCTCAACATTGCCGAATTTCAGGCAACCGGTGGTACAGGTGGTGACGCAGGCCGGCATCAGACCCTGATCGATCCGATCCTTGCAGTAATCGCATTTTTCCACCTTGCCGGTTTCCGGGTTCCACTGGGGGGCACCCCATGGACAGGCCGACACGCAGGTCTTGCAGCCCACGCACAAATCCTTGTCGATGAACACGATGCCGTCCGATGGCCTTTTCTGCATGGCCCCGGTGGGGCAGGCCGATACGCACCAAGGATTTTCGCAGTGAAAACAGGGCATGAAAATAAATGACATTTTGGGCAGGCCGCCGATCATTTTAGGGCCTACCTGAATGATCTGGCAGGGCTTGGGGCCCTTGGGAAGTTTTTTATTGGTTTTGCACTGGATTTCACAGGCATGGCACCCAATGCATTTTTTGATGTCCTGGAACAAATAATATTTACTCATTCAACGCCTCCGGATGGATCTGTTGTGTCTGTTGATATCAAAGGGCCTTGACCGTTACAAAGGTGTCGTGAAACGCCGGACTGCCGCCGACTCGGTCATAGATGTTTTCCTGGATCAGGGCGTCGGAAAGCCCTTTGTTGAAAGAGCGCTTGGCCCTGCCGGCCTGATGCCCGTATCCATGCAGCATGAACACCGCATCCGGATGAATGAAGTCGGTGACAAAGGCCCTGATCCGCCCTTTCCCGCAGGCCGAAGTCACTTCAACCAGACTGTTGTTCTTGATCTTGAGCCGGTTGGCCCGGTCCGTGTTCACCCACAGAACGTTCTCATTTTCCAGCTCGTTGAGGTAAGGAACGTTCTGGGTGGAGATATGGGTATGGATGGCGGAACGACCCACCACCAGCCGGAATCGGTCTTCTTCCGGGGGCTTGACGGACTCGTAGGGGGGAAATGATGGATAGCCGGCGTTCTCCAGCAGAGAGGATACGAACTCGATTTTTCCGGAAGGGGTTTTAAAGGCAATGTTGTCCCGATCCCAGAAAATCTGATCGGAGCCATATGCCACAAATCCTTTTTTCTCAAAATCCGCCATGCCGAACCCGGTGCCTTCGAGCTGCCACTGAACCAGATCGTCCATGGTGTCATAGGGAAAATACTGACCGATGCCCAGGCGGTCGGCCAGTCTCTTCAGGATGACGGGCCCTTCCAGGGTGTCGTACCGGGGCTCCACGGCTTTTTTTCGCAGAAACATCTGGGGTTTGAGTCCATTCATCTGCTGAATGCAATCCGTTCGCTCAAAATAAGTGGACTCCGGCAGAATGACGTCTGAATACCAGGCGATGTCCGAATAATTGATATCGATGGTGACGACGAGATCGAGCTTTTCCAGGGCCTTCAGGGTCTGGGCGGTATCGGCAATGGACATGAGCGGGTCCAGCCGGTAAGCCAGCAGGGCCTTGATGGGGTAGGGGTCCTCGTTCAACACGGCCTGGGGGAAGATCTGAGCCACGCCGTGATTGGGATCCGGCAGCGGAAAGTCCGGTGTTCCGACCTTGTCGAATCGAGGAACCGTGATTTTGGGGAATTCCTGGGATGTCAGTTTCCGGGCCGACTTGCCCCCGACCTCGCCCGGCCCTTTTTTGAAGAAAATACCGCCTCTGGCTTCCACGCTTCCCATCAGAGCATTGAGCATGAGAATGGAACGCCGCAGGTAAATTTCATTGGTATGATTGGCCCCCCGGTAACCATAGTGAAAAATGACCGATGGCTTGTCCTTGCTGATTTCCCGGGCCAAAGCGATGATTTCTCCCGCCGGGATGCCGGTTTCCATCTCGGCCCATTCCGGCGTGTAGTTTTCCACAAAATCTCTGAGATCGTTCAGGCCGTAAACCCAGCGGTCCACAAAGGCCGTATCGTAAAGCCGTTCGTTCAGGATCACATTCATGAGGGCGTAATTAAGGGCCAGGTCCGTCCCGGGGCGAATCATCCAGTATCGATGCGCCTTGGATGCCGTGACCGTCACCCGCGGATCGATATACGTCAGCTTGGCCCCTTTTTCCAGGGCCGACATCAAGGTGTTTACTTCCTTCAAGGCCAGGGATTCGAATATGTTCCGTCCATAAAGCACTATGTGCCGCGTTTCTCCATAATGAATGCCCATATCGCCGTCGGTGTATCCGAACAGGGATCGGCAGGCGGTGTTCACACTGCCTTTGCACAGGGCGTCATGGGTGAAATGATTGGGGGACCCCAGAGCCTTGAGAAAAGTTTTGCTCACGTGGGTGGACAGTTGGGCCCTTTCACAGAGGGCGACGCTGTGCCCGCCGTTCCGTTCGATAATTTCACGTAGTCTGGCGGCCACATAGTCCAGGGCCTCATCCCAGGATGCCTTGCGCCAGTTTCCCGACCCCCGATCCCCCACACGGATCAGCGGGGTCTGCACCCGCTGGTCGTCATAGAGCATGGAAATTCCGGCCGATCCCCTGGGGCAAAGGCTGCCGTCTATTCCGGCCACATGGGTGTTGCCCTCGACCCAGTCCACATGGCCGTCTTTGACCTTGACCTTGATGGGGCAACGGACCGAGCACATGAAACACAAACTGTAGACTTCTTTATCCATTCTTCACGATCTCCTTATGGTAATGTTGGTGCCGACTTTTGGGACAATTCCCGGTCCCGGCCATCTTCAGGGCATATCCGCCGTCATCTGGGTATGCTGGATTGATTTATGGGGGCAGGAAACGGACTTCCAGCCGACACAATCCATATTTTCGATAACATATAGCGATAACCATGCCAGAGTTTAAGCAAAATCAAGGCCGACTGCTAATTATTATAACTTATTGAAGTTAAATTCAATTCTGACAAAGGCAAAAAAAATTACAAAAACAGACTCTGAATTTCAGGCTTGGATGCCCGAGGGGGCCGCAAGATCTTTTTTGCACCGCCAGCTTTTTACTGCGCTTTCAGACGATCAGCCGACTCCCAGCCAGATTCCGTAGGTCAGACTCGAAAGAATGGTACAGATGGATATGGCCGCTACAGCCATGTCCGGATCACCCCCGATTTCCCTGGCCATTATATAAGTGAGCGTGGCCGTGGGGGACGCCAGGAGAATCAATCCGGGAAGATAGTTTTCCGAAGAGATGCCGAGCCCTCTGAAAGCCATCCAGCCCAGGGCCGGGGTTACCATGAGTTTCAAGAAAGAAATCACCATGGTGATGGCCAATCTGGGTTTCAAGGCGTCAAAGGACAGGGATGCCCCGATGATCAGCAGAGCCATGGGCAGGGCCATGCCTTTGAGGATGTCCAGGGAGCGAGCCAAGATCACCGGCATGGGCAGGTTGGACAGGGAAAAACCGATACCGGCAAGCGCCGACAGGATAACCGGATTGGCCATGGTTTTTTTCAGTGAAGCGAGCGGATTTATCTCTCCTGAATCCGCCCGGCTGAAATACTGCAGAATGAACACGGCCAGGATGTTCTGGAGGATCATCACGAATCCGGAAATAATAGCGGTTTTGACGAATCCGTCATTGCCGAGATAATAAAAGGCCACGGCCAGACCTATATAACCGAGGTTTCCGTGAAAAGAGCACTGGATAAACGATCCTCTGGCCGGCCGGGTCAGGCCCGCAGGTCGACTCAAAACCCAGGCCAGACCTGAAACAGCGACCAGGGACGACAGCGTGATGAAAATCACGGGCAAATTCATTTCCGTTTTCAGACTGGCTTTCGAAATGGCACTGAAAATCATGGCCGGGATAGCGATGTAATAGACCAGCCGGTTGGCCCGACTCAGAAAATCAGCGGAAAAAAATCCCCGATGCCGGGCGTACAGGCCCAGAAACACCACGATGAAGATCGGCACAATGGTGGACAGAGTGTTCATGGAATCCGAACCGGAAGGGAGGGCAAATAAAGTGTCATTTCAGCATGGTCTCACCGGCTATGACCTGAAAAACCAGGCCATTGATTTTCTGCATCAAAACATCACCGTTGACCGGCTTGGTGGTATAATCATCCATTCCGACGCTGGGGCATGAGGCATATTTGTATCCGTCCACGACCGGCATCCGATATTTTGTTATGAACCGGTCAAACGGCATGTTGGTTTTTGCCATGAGCTTGATGATCTGGACGGCGTGATTTTTGTCTGTTGTGGATTCCATAAAAAATCCCCATTTTCCCAGAAACCCTTCGAGGATTTCCAGATTGAGCCGGTTGTCGTCCACGATCAAAATACGCTACCCCCGGCCGTCTGAGAGGATACTACCGCATAAAGACACAGGCTTTCAAGTAAATACTGAAACTCTGTCCCTATATCAGACTGCCGTCCTTTGTCCGCCACCAGCCAATGGTGGTGCCCACTCTTGGAAATTCGATCCGTTCCCTTTCTTCCATTCCGCGGATCCAGTCCCCCAGCCCGGAAGCGTGGTGAATGATCAAGGGGGTACTGTGGTAGGGCAGAACATCCTCTGAAAGACGGTACAAACATATGGTCCGCTGAATCTGATCCATGACGTCCCGGCTGTCCCAGGGCGTGGGATGAATGAATCCGTGGTTTGCGCCTTCTTCTTTCAGATACCCGAGATGGGCGGGAAAAAGCGATTTAAGACTCCTCAATTCCTTTACGGCGGACAAATTGGCGGCTCGGTCAATGCCTTTGTTCAGATTGTTTAAAATGGTATCGTCAAAAGATTCAAAGCCGATGGAGGCCAACAGAATTCGTACATCTTTTTGCCGGGCGGTTTCCAGGACTTTTGCAAGATAAGGCAATCCCTTGAGAAAAAAGTCGGCTCTCAGGGTGAGATGAATCCGAGACAATTCAATGGACAGAGCGTCTGCCAGGTCAAAAATCCGTTTCAGCCCGAACAATGGATTTTCATTAATCAGTTCAAAAGGAATTTTTCGGCCGTCCAAACCCTGAGGAAGGCCCGCTAACTGGTCTTTTAAGACCTGATCGGACACGGATCCCCTGAAACCCTTGTCAACAGCCACATCACAGAAACTGCACCCTTTTTGCCGGATTTCCACGAAACGGGAACCGGGTTGCCGGATCTTCAGACCATGGGGATAATCGATCCGGATGGTTTTTTCCCTGGCGGCATGAGGGCATCCGATCTGTTCCAGAACCTGAGCCATGGTGACAGTCAGAGGGCTCAGCGCATTGTCCTGAATTCTGTAGAGTGTTTGCCAGTCCACTTTGGACAGAAATTCATCGTCCCAGCCCAGAGGCGGGTTTTCGACAAGAAATCCTGCCTTATCCCGAACGATCACACCCGGAAATGACATAATATGATCCGGCATCAGGTCCGTTGACAGAACCGGGATGATCTGCTGGGCCGGTCCCTGGAGGGCAAAGGTAAAATGATCGGAAAGACCCTTGAACCGGTGGGGATGCTCTGACCAGCCGACCTCTCCCGAATAATCGGGTCCGGCCTGGGGACCGGCGAGGATGGTGACGGCGCCCTCGTCTTTCAGGTCCCGGGCCAGTTCAAACAGATCGGGGCGCCCGCCCAGAGTGGAAAATCCAACTACCCTGAGCCGGCCCTGAAAATAACCGGATAGGGCTGACCTGACTTCATCCATTGTGTCATGGTTGGTCACGGCCAGGACCCTGCAGTCATAATCGGTATTGTCGTTGATGATGGTGGCCGCCATCTGAGGCCCCAGAAGCCCGTAGGATTCGTCTTTGAAATAACCGGTGATGATCACCATCGGCCTGGTTTCTCTTTCCATAAGTCCCCTGAAACAATAACCGCACGTTGGCGGAAATTTCCGTAACGTGCGGTATTGAATTAATGAAAATCGACTAAGCGATTTTATTGTCTTGCTGTGTTGTCTAAGCTTCCTTCAATGCAACCTTATGGCTGGTGGCATGCAGTTTTTTGGCGGCTTCCTGTTTTTTCAGGATGGCCACGTCGTCAACCACGCGGTATTCAATGGCCTGGACCTCACAGAACCGCACACACTGGGGATCACCGTCACAAAGATCGCATTTGAAAACCTTTCTGTCGATGGAATTGAAACCCATGGCGCCGAAGGGGCAGACGGCCACGCAGGAACGACAGCCGATGCATTTTTCGTAATCCACTTCGATCCGGTTGAGTTCATCATTGCGCGAAATGGCGCCGGCCGGGCAGACACTCATGCAGGGCGCTTCCTGACACTGCTGACAGGCCATGGGGATGTAAACCCCGTCCATTTCCCATTTCATGATCCGGATGCGGCTCCGGGTCGGGTTGGAGGACCCGTCATGTTTGACCGCACATACCAGCTCACACAATCTGCACCCTGTACATTTTTCAGGGTTTATCATCAGGACTTTGTCCTTGTTCTCCATGATATGCTCCTTTCAAACTTTTACAGCAGATGAGAAGGCTCGTTTTCAAGCCCAAGCCGTTTCAGGGTTTCGGGTTTCGGCCGACCGTCATTGTCAAGCCCCTTGTGTTCGTAGAATTCATCGATCATTTTAATGAATTTTTCCTTGTCGATGGTTCTGCCGACAACGTCCGGCGCACCGCGTCTGCAGGGCTCGTCAAAGTAGCGATGATTGATCATATCGCCTTTTTCAAGATCTTCCCTGGTCAACCCTTCCCTCAAGTTGAAAAGTCGTTCAATCATGTTGCATCGGGCTGCAACGTCCCACAGTTCTTCCGGAGTGAACTCAAGGCCTGTATTGTAGTAAAGGACTTTCGGCCAGTCTTCGAAGTTCGGCAGCGTAGCGCCGAGGAAGGTGGTGTGGTATTTGCAGATACCCAGACAGTCGACGCCCATATAGCAGTTTTCCTGCCAGAAAACCTGCCAGGGTTTGCCGATATATTCAGTATGCTCTGAGGACAGCGGGCCCTCATATGGAATCGGGCTGGAGTAGATTTTTCTCAGCACGTCCACGGGCAGATGGTACAGGTCGATGGCGGGCCGGCTTCGCAGATGGTCGGAACCGCGGGAAGCGGTGGCGATGTTCAATGCCAGACCCGGGGTGGCCCGTTCGTCTGAATGCAGGTTGCTCATGCCCTTGACCTGGATGAGGTAATCAAAGGAATTCTGACCGAAGATCTTGGAGGCCGGGATACCGCCCTGGGCAATGGCGTCACCGACTTTGCCCTTCCTGAAACAGATGCGCTCGATCATTTCGATCACGGCTTCGTCGTTGCCGAATCTCAGATCCAGACCATCGGTGTCCTGACTGGTAAGAATGCCTTTTTCATAAAGCTCCATGGCCCAGGAAATCAGAGAACCGGTTTCCAGGTTGTCCATGCCGAACTGATCGACCAGATGGTTCCCCACCAGAACGGTTTCCGCTCTCGGGGTATCGGTTTCACCGCCGAAGGCGCCCTGGGAGGTATACTCCGGACCCTCGTCGTATTTGCCTTTATAAGGACCGGTCGGGATTCTGTACTGGGCACGGCAGTGAACCTGACATCCGAAACACCCTGACATGTGGTAGGGTCCCATGGTGTCTTCACAGATTTCATCAATGGCCTCGGGCTCGATATCATCTGCGTATTCGCACTGGTTGTACTGGAAGTTTCTGGTCCGGACCCCGCCCCATGAATTGGTGGCGCCCCAGATAAAGGGGGTTCCCAGGGTTCCCTGGGTCTTGTTGACCTTGGCCGAAGTGATCTGATCAATGAAGCGTTTGTTGTATTCAAGGGCTTCTACGGGATGGGCGATCTTGATGTCCATGGTCCCTCGGCAGGCAACGGCCTTCAGATTTTTAGAGCCCATAACCGCGCCCATTCCGGTCCGGCCGCCGGCGTTTTTGATTCCGGTCATGACATTGGCGAAAGCGACCAGGTTTTCACCGGCCGGTCCACAGACCAGGGACTTGACTTCCTGGTCGTTGAGCTCGTCACGGATGGCCCACTGGGCATCGGTCGTGGTTTTGCCCCAGATGTTCTTGGCATCCCGGATTTCGATCTTGCCGTTGTGAATAAAAATATAGGAGGGTTTGGGGGCTTTTCCCTTGATCACCAGATGATGAAATCCGGCCCAGGCCATTTCAGGCGCGAAAAATCCGCCCATGTTGCAGGAACCCAGAAGTCCGGTCAGGGGTGATTTGGCCATGACGTGGGTTCTGGCTGTGGCTGAAGCACAGGTGGCGGTCAGTATACCACCGCTGACAATCAACGGATTGTCCGGTCCCAGAGGATCACAACCTTTTTCTGAATGATTCAGTAACAGATACGCATCAAGTCCTCGACCACCCAGAAATTTTCTTCTGATATCCAGAGGAATGGGTTTGACCTCTATCTCTCCGGTGGTAAGGTTAATATATGCAATTTTTCGATTTAATGCCATATTATTTACCCTCCATCTTCTTTTTAAATGCTTCCTCGGCAAGCTTTTTATTCACTTCCCAGACGGGACCGCGGATTCTCGGAAAATCCGGACGAATCCACGCGACGCGGAATTCGCACTGACAAATCGGGCATTTGACATGTTTGTCACCCGGCTTTGGTTCCAACCTGCCCATACAGGTTGGATTATGGCATCTAAACTTACCGTAGGTTCTGGTTTTACGCAGACTTTCGGCACTGGACATCTTGCTGGTATCAACTGCCATAGTGACCCTCCTTTTGTTGATGTTTAAGACTTCAAATACGTATAAACCCAGATACTGAGTTTATCATGAAAAAACCATGGGCCGTTGCCTCTTCCCTGGCCGCAAAAGCGTTCATAATTATCATTGCATTTTTTAAGAATTCATAATAATGAACACGGGTACAATAAATATTATTATCAAATGGATGTCAAGCTAATTTTTAGCTACGGTTCAGAATAAAAAATTCATTATGGTGAACAATGCCGAAAAAATATCAGGCCCCCATTGTAAAAAAAGCCTTTGTGATCCTGGATGCCATTTCAAGAAGCACTCAGGGTCTTCGCATCAGTGAACTGTCAGCCCAGCTCGATATCGGTAAAAGCACGGTGCACGGGATAACGGCCGCACTGGAAGAAGTCGGGGCCATTGTCCGGGATTCGGTTTCCAAACGGTACACCATCGGGATCACCTTGCTGGAACTCGGGAAAATAGCCTATGAGCGGATCGATTTCAACAAAATCGCGAGGCCCGTCATGGAAGAGCTCATGGATCAATGCGAGGAGTCGGTTTTTTTGGGGATCCAGAACGGAGACAGTGTGACTATCATCGACAGCGTGGAATCCAAAAAAGATTTCAAGATCACCTCCCCCATCGGCACGGCTTTGCCCCTTCAGGCCGGCGCCATCGGCAAGCTCTTTCTGTCCCAGATGGACCACAAAGACCTTCGAAAATTTCTGCATGCCAACCCCCTGGTCCGCTACACATCCAATACCATAATCGATACGGACCAATATCTTCGGGAGCTGGAAACCGTGAAAAAAAACGGTTTTGCCATCGACGACGAAGAATATATATCCGGCGTCCGGGCCGTGGCCACTAGCATCAGGCGCTATGGGGCCTACAGTCCCGCTTTGTGGGTGGTGGGCTTCAAGGCCTCCCTTTCGGACCAGAAGCTTCAGAAAATCATCCAGCAGACCCGGACGGCGGCCGACAAAATCAGCCGCAAACTCTCTTTCAAATCCTGACCCGGCTCCTGTCTATACCGCTCCGAGCCGCTCCAGATCGGATTTCAGCTCAACCGGGTCAAACACCTTTCCCGGCCGCCATTTCCCATTGAATTCAAGGGTCGGAACCACCCAGTCGTCCCCTCCATTGACTTGAACGACCTTCTCGACAATGTCGTCCGGCTGGGATTCAATATCCACATAACGATAGGCAATACGGTTTTCGTCCAGATAAGCGATGGTTTTTCGGCAATGGGGACACCATTGGGCGGCATATACAGTCAGCATAAACGTCTGTCTCCGGGGTTGGGTCGGCGAAGGTCGGGCTGAAAGCGGCTGAACCCGTTTTTTTCCGATCTTCTTTTTGATTCAGTCTTCCTTATATAA